>JAOPYI010000033.1 GCA_025964675.1 Sphaerisporangium sp.
CGCGGCTGGCCGACGATCCTGCTGCTGAGCGCGGCCTTTGGGCTGGTCCAGGCCGGGCTGATCGACCAGAGCCTGTTCCACCTGGAGTTCGCTGCGGACGACCCCGCTTGGGCGACCGAGCAGCCGGCGACCCCCATCCCCGGACTGCGGATCGACGCCCGGAACCTGCTGAACTTTGTCGGCGGCCACATGATCTGGAGCTTCGCCGCGCCGATCGCCGTGGTCGAATCCTGTGTCCCACGGCGGGCCGACCGCCCGTGGCTGGGGCGGGTCGGTCTGTCCGTGATGGTGGTGCTGTACCTGGGGGCTGCGGCCATCATCTTCAGCGAGTCCAACTCCCCTCTCGGCGCCACCCCTGCACAGATGATCGGCACCTCAGCGGCCGTGCTCGCCCTGGCCGTGGCCGCTTTCGCGATCCCACGCCGATCCGCGCCCGTGCCGGGGCGGGTCCCGCCCCCATGGCTGATCGGCTGCGGCGCCGCAGCGGTCCTCGCGGGCCATCAGCAGCTGCCAGGGACGTGGGCCGGTGCTGCCATGGATGTCTTGGCGCTGGGAGTGCTCGGTGCGCTGCTGCTGTTCTGGTCCGGGCGTACCCGGTGGGGGCGCAAGCATGTGCTGACGGTCGCCGGTGCCGCACTGGTGGTCAACGCGGTGACGTCGTTCTGGGTCGAGCCGCTGGGCAACCCGTCGTACGCCGCCAAGTACGCCGCCAACACCGTGATGACGCTCGGCGTGCTGGCGTTGCTGGCCTGGGCGTTCCACCGGCTGCGCCACCCCGAAGCCACGACCGGGACCGAAAGCGGTGCCGCTGCGGACAGCGAGAACGCGGCCCAACCGCAGACGGTAGCGCGCAACAGGAGCATCAAGTGAATAGGAAACATGAGCGGAGCGACGAGCCCACTGTGCTCGCTGAACCGGCGTGGATCGCGCTCTCTTTGTCGTGTTGGGAGCCGGGATCGGCTGGCTGGTCAAGCTCCTCGCGAACTGGCTGGTGACCCTGCCCTGGTCGCCGCTCGAGGGACCGGCCAAGCTCCTGACCTCGATCCCGGAGCCGTGGTTCACCATCGTGGTCGTGGTGGCGGGCGCGGTTCTGGGCCTGCTGGTGGCATTCGGCCATCTGCACGAGTCGCTTTCCGTCAGCGTTTCCGGCAGTCGCGTGGTGCTCACCATCAGGGACGAACCCCGGGAGTACGCGCACGATGAGATCGGCCTGGTGTTCCGCGACGGCAAGCAACTCGTGCTGCTCGGCCGCACCCGCGAGGAGATCGCGAGGGAGGACTGCGACGTGGACGCCCAGCGTCTCGCCGACGCCTTCTCCGGACACGGCTACCCCTGGGCCGAGGAGGATCCGCACAAGGACGAATTCCGGCGCTGGGTCCCGGTGACCCCGGGCCTGCCTAAGGGGGCGAACGCCCTGTTGAAGACTCGTGCTCAGGCACTGAACAACACGGAGACCGCCGAGGACGCCCGGGAGTTGCGCGAGGAGTTGGCGAGGCTCGGAGTCGTCGTGCGCGACGAGAACAAACGACAGTACTGGCGGATGACCCAGCAATAGGGACCGCGGCAGCACCGTTCACCCTGATACGGCAGGCACTGTGAACACATACAGGACTTAGACGAGTAAGTCCTAATGCGGTTGGGAGCAAGTCGCGCTGACGTAGGCCCCTTCACTGGCAGGAGCACCGACTCTGTCGGAGGTCAAGGCTGTGAACAAGGTGTCGAGGGCGGCCGGGTAGGCGTGTTCTGACGAGGCGGCGAAGCCGATCAGCAGGCCCTGGGGGCGGTCGGCAGGGTCGTAGTGGAGTTCGGTGAGGCCGCGTAGGGCGAGGCCGTGGCGAGCGCAGCTGGTCAGGAGTTGCTGTTCGGTGGGACCGTCGGAAGGGAGGGTGATGAGGGTGTGCAGGCCGGCGGGGACTCCGTGGGGGGTAAGGCTGGGGATGGCGGCTACGCGGTCAAAGAGAAGTTCGCGACGGCGACGGTAGCGCAGGCGGGCGGTACGGGTGTGTCGGTCGTATGCGTGGGTGGTGATCAGGTCGGCGAGGATGAGTTGACCCAGGGTCTCGGTGTACAGGTCTGCTTCCTGTTTGGCCCGCACCACCGGTGGCACCAAGTGGTGCGGTAGGACCATCCAAGCCAGGCGGATGGCGGGGCCGAGGGTCTTGGACGCGGTGCCACAGTACACGACCTGGTCGGGAGCGATGCCCTGGAGGGCGCCGACGGGTTGGCGGTCGTAGCGGTACTCGCCGTCGTAGTCGTCCTCGACGATCAGGCCGCCCGTGGAGCGCGCCCATGCGGACAGGATCTGACGGCGGCTCGGATGCAGCGGAACGCCGGTCGGGTACTGGTGCGAGGGGGTGAGGAACACGGCTCCCGCCTCCTGTGTCAGGGCCTCCACGCGGGCGCCGTGGGAATCAACGGGCAGGGCAAGGGTGGTGAACCCGGCGCGTTGGACGACGTCGCGAAAGACGTTGTGGCCCGGGTCCTCAACGGCTGCGGTGCTGGTGCCGCCCGCGGCCAGCACGCCGCAGAGAAGGCCCAGACCCTGGTAGTAGCCGGAGGTGATCACTATTCGGTCCGGGGTCGTGATCACGCCGCGGGTGCGGCCCAGGTAGTCGGCGAGCGCGTTGCGCAGTTCGATGCGGCCCTGCGGGTCTCCGGCGCCGAAGACCTCGGGGCGGGCGTGGGTGAGGACCCGGCGTGTGGAGGCGAGCCAGGCTCGGGTGGGGAAGGCGCTGACGTCGGGGAGCCCGGGGCGAAGGTCGTGGCGGGGAATCGTCAGCGCCGGTGCGGGGCGTGCGGGGACGGGGTCGCATGGCGGTACCTCGACCACGGTGGTGCCCGATCCCGGCCGAGTGGTCAGGTAGCCCTCCTCGACAAGCTGGTCGTAGGCGGCGCTGACCGTGCCGCGCGAGAGTCCGAGTTCCTGGGCCAGCCCACGGGTGGACGGCAGGAGCGTCCCCGCGGCCAGCCGCCCCTGGCGAATCGCCGCCCGCAGCGCGGACTCCAGGCTTGAGCGCCGCCCGCCTGTGGCATCGAGCTCGATATGCAGGTCAAGCCGGGAGCTGGACCAAGAATTCAGCATAGAACTGGATCTTAATCCTGGTCCGGTAAGCCTCTAGGTTCGAGGCCGAGGCCTGATCGAAGGGGGCATGAGCGTGAAACGCGTCGCTGTCATCGGACTTGGCGCGATGGGCGCCGATCGCCCACCGATTGCTGGGCACTGGATGCCGGATCACCGTCTGGAATCGCTCGCCGCAGCGGGTGGCGGCGTTGGAGGAGGCGGGCGCTGGGCCGCGCCCACCAGGACTACTCGGCCGTCCTCGCCCACATCCTGCACACCGCGACGAAGGGACTCCAGCGATGATCGTGATCGCCCACCTCAGCGACACTCACCTCGACGGCGGCCGGCGCAGTGCGCAGCGCACCCGGACCGTTATGCACTACCTCGAAGACCTCCCGTATGACCTGGACGCGATCCTGGTCACCGGAGACATCACCGACCACGCCCTGCCCGCCGAGTACGAGCAGGCTAGACGCCTGCTGACGTCCCGACACCCGGTCGTGGTCTGCCCCGGCAACCACGACGAGCGTGCCGCATTCCGGCAGTACCTGCTGAAGCAGCCGGGATCGGCGGCACCGATCAACCAGGTGCACCACGCCGCCGGAGTCGTCATCGCACTGTGCGACTCCTCGGTTCCGGGCAAGGACGAGGGCTCCCTCGAGGACCAGACGCTGGCGTGGCTGGAGGACATCCTGGCTCAGGCCCCGGACGAGGTCCCCGTACTGGTCGGCTTCCACCACCCGCCGGCCCCGCTGCACGTCCCCTTCGTCGACGGCATCCGTCAGTTCGGAGCAGAGCGGCTCTCCGCGCTCGCGGACCGCCACCCCAACCTCACGGCCTTCCTGTCCGGCCACGCGCACACAGCGGCGGCGACCACCTTCGCGGGACGCCCGCTGCTGGTGGCGCCGGGGGTGGTCTCCACGACCCGGCTCCCCTGGGAGCACCACGCCCACCCCAAGGACTACGTCCATCTCGACCAGCCGCCCGCACTCGCCTTCCACGTCCTGGACGACGAGGGACGGCTGACCACCCATTACCGGTGCGTGAACGACTGATCACGTGGCGACAGACATTGAGACCCTGACCTCGCTCTACGTAAAGATCGACGAGGTCGTAGGAACCCGATGGATGGGGCGGCCACCCCGGCTCACTTCAAGCGCATGATCCGGGAACTGGCTGTGGACAAAGGGCCGCCAGCTGATGGAGTGGGTCAACGACACCCTCAAGGGCCAGCTCGACCTGGAACAACACGGCGGATGGACCTTCGAAGGCTTCGCGATCTGGGTCGCCCAGCGCATCCTCGCCATGGCCGCCGCGATCTGGCACAACAACAAGACCGCAGCCCCGGTCACCCGATCACTGATCGCCTATGAACACTGATCACATTGGACTTACTCGTCTAGCGGACGATCGCCCCCGCTCAGCAACGCCGCCGCCATGGCGCTGCTCTAGGTGAGCTCACCAGAAGGAAATATGCCTGAATTGGGGTATTTTATCCCGAATGCAAGGGCATACCGGTGAAAACCTGTCGGTAGCCCAGAAGCTGGGTGAGGCTCATGGCAGCGCATCCTCCACGGGACCAGAACGAGGACGCTTCCGACCGCGTCGAGGAACTCTCGTCCGAGGCGGCGTGCTCACGCCGCTGGTTCCTCATGTACTCGGCGGCGGGTGCCGCGGGATCGTTCCTCATCAGCGGCGGGCCTGCCGGTGCCGGCACTGTCGTACAGCCATCGTCCGAGCGGACGGACTTCGTCGTCCAGCCGACGCCGTCCTGGTACTTCATCCACCGCGAGAACGGCTCGGAGGAGATGAAGTGGGGCCCGGTCGGCAGGTCCGTCCTGCACGGCCCGCCGCAGGAGTATGGGGACACGATTCCCAGTGACCGGTTCTACATCCACAACCGGGCGCGCCCGCCCGACATCGACCGCCGGACGTGGCGGCTCAAGCTCACCGGCGACGCGATCGCCCGCCCCCGGTCATTCACCTACGAGGACCTGCTGGCGCTGCCTCAAGTGACGTTGCGCCGCACGCTCGACTGCGGCGCCAACTGCGCGGCCTTCTTCCCCAAGCTCCCGCCCTCCGGGCCCGACAACCGATGGCTTCCGGTGGGCTACACGCAGTGGCACTTCGGCGCGGTGGGAGCCGCCGAATGGACCGGCGTACGGGCTAAGGACGTGCTCGCCGCAGCCGGGGCCGACCACCCCGTGGACGTCAAGTTCACCGGCCTGGACACCATTTCCGACCCCGGCTATCCCGTCGCGAAGGTCCACTACTCGCAGGTCATCTCCGCCGACAAGGTTCTCAAGGACGACACCCTGCTGGTGTACCGCATGAACGGGTCGGACCTGCCCATCGACCACGGTTACCCGATGCGCCTCCTCGTCTCCGGATGGGGCGGCAACACCATGGTGAAGTGGCTCGGTGAGATCGAGGCGTCCAAGCAACCGATTCCAGCGGCTTATCCGCAGAAGAACCAGGTGCTCACCGGACCCGCGTACCCCAACCCGATCCGTCCCACCGTCGGCCGCGTCCGCAGCGCCATCGAGCACAACCCGGAAATCACCCTCATACCCGGCGACATCACGCTGCATGGGCGCGCCTGGTCCGGCGCCGGGGCGATCGATCGAGTCGACGTCGCTGTGGAGAAGCTCGTCAGGCCAGGACGGTGGGTCTCGGAGATGCCATGGCGAGCGGCCAAGCTCCTGACCACGCCTGAGCCCTACATGTGGGTGCGCTTCGAAGTACCGTGGCAGGGAGTGAAACCGGGACAGTACCGGGTGATGTCGCGTGCCAAGGACAAGGCCGGGAACGTCCAGCCTCGCCCCGAGGACGTCGCCTGGAATCAACACGGGCTTGGTTACAACGGACACTTCCCCCTGGATGTGATCGTGGTACCGGCCAGCGACATGCCGTAGCCCGGCACCGCGTCGTACGGTCTCTTCATCCTGAGCCGAGCCTTCACCTGAAGTCCGAACGGGCACCCGGGCTGCGTACACAATGGGGGTGTCCGGCACGCAGCCGGACACCCCCATAGCCCCTGTTTCAGTGCTGGTGCCGGTAGTCGGAGCCGCCCTTCACGCGCACCCAGCCATGATGGGTCAGGCGGTAAAGACGGCCGTCGATGTAACGGTAGACGTGGCCCTGCTTGTAGCGGTCACCGTGCTGCTTGTAGCTGTCACCCTGCTTGTACCGGTCACCCTGCTTGCCGCGGTCGCCTTCACTGGCGTAACGGTCCTTGTAGTTGTCGGCCTTCTTGACGACGTGCACGGTCGAAGTCGTCCCCTTGACTTCGCCGGCCCCGCTGGTCGCCGCTGAGGCGGAACCGCCGGCCCCGACAAGAGCACCGCCCCCGACCGCCAACGTAGCGGTAGCGATGGCGACGCGTCTCATGATGTTGTTCATGGTGTTGCCCCCTTGGTGCGCCCTCTGTCCGATGACTCTGGACGGTGGGCGCGTGGTTGTTACAAGGGGGTTAACTTCACATCAGCGCACATCTATCCCAAAACACCACAAATGTGACTTTTCGCACTGGAGTTACACGGTGAGGGGCCGTGCGTGATCTCGGCGCCATCGCCAACCTGCTGCTCAGCTCGCTGCGATACGGGTGCCGATCACGTCGAAGAAGGGCGTCTCGACCGGCCGAGGTCAAGTAGGCGTGATCCACATCAGGCGATCGCGCGCCGTGCGGCGAAGGCGGCGGCGATCTTCTGAAGGTGCGCTGGGTCGGCGGGGTCGAGGCCGATCAGCTCTGCGGCCCGGCGGAGGCGGTAGTCGACGGTGTTGGGGTGGATGTGCAGGGAGGCGGCGGTCCTGCGGCGGGCGTTGCCGTACTGGAGGTGAACGCGCAGCGTGCCGAGCAGCTCGGGATGGTCGTCCAGGGCGTCGAGGACGGCTGCCAGCTCTGGGGTCGCGGCCGAGGGGCGCGTGAGCTGGTACTCGACGAGGACGTCCGACAGCCGATACACCCCGGGACCGCGGCCGAACGCCTGCACGACGTGCAGGATCTCCTGTGTCTGGCGCACCTGGGCGGGCACCTGGTCGGGGGTGGCCTCTGCCACCGCCGCGGTCACGTGAGTACGGCTGGCGGTGGACAGCCGCTCCACGAGCGTGCCGACGTCCCCCGAGAGGGGGCACGGGACCAGTACGGTGCCACCGGCGGCGTCGAGGAGCGACAGGACCGGCTCGTCGCCGAACCCGTCGAGCTCGTGCTGCATCCGGTGGAGCCTGCGCCGTCCGGCCAGCGTGCCGCTCTCCTCGATCGCCAGGTTCATCACGAGGTAGGAAGGGGCCAGGCTGAGCCCGGCCCTGGCCGCCAGGCCCTCGCTCGGCTCGCCGCTCAGCAGCGCCGAGATGAGCCGGTAGCGCGCGTCCTGGTCCTCGCTGGACATGCGGCGGCGCTCCTCGAAATACGTGGCCGACACGGCCTCGGTGACCCGCCGGAGGTACTCGAACACGAGATCGGTACAGGCGAGCACGTCGGGGAGGTCGTCGGGACCGGCGTCGGCCACCAGGGCGCGCCAGGTCTCGGCGAAGGCGAGATGGTAGGCGCTCAGCAGGGCCGCCGGGGGCATCCCCTGCTCCGCACCGCGGGCCGCCGACTCGGCGATCTGCCCGCCGAGCTCGCCTGGCTGGGGCACCCGCCTGTCCCTGATCACCGTGGCGAGCGCGTGGAGGTTGTCCTCGACGATCGCGACGATGTCCTCCGCCAGCTCGGACGGGGGCAGCCGGCGGTACTGGGCTATGTCCGAGACGAACCGGTCGACGAGGTGCCGGGCCAGCCGGCCCCGCATCCGCGTGAGCCGCTGGTGGGCAGGGACGCCCCCGATCGTCAGGACTTTGTCACGCGTCACAACAAACCCCCGGAACTTCTGCGAAGGCGTCCAATAGATTCCCGGTTCGCCGGTCCTCAGTATGTAACCCAAACCAATCGTTAACGCGTTCGTCACAAGATTTAAATCGATTCAACAGGAGGCGACCCATGCACGGAAGGGTCGGTGCCGCCGAGAAGGTCGCCTTCTTCGGCGGCAACGTCGGCAACATCATCTTCAGCACCACGATCAACACGTTCCTGCTGATCTATCTCACCGACGAGATCGGCCTCACCGCGGCGGCGGTGGGCACGCTGTTCCTCGTCGCCCGGATCACCGACGGCGTCAGCGACCCCCTGATGGGGTATGTCATCGACCACCTGCCCGCCACCCGCTGGGGCCGGTTCCGGTCGTACCTCGTCCTTGGCGGGTTGCTCGCGGCGGTCAGCTTCGCGGCGCTGTTCCTCGCCCCGGCCTGGGCGGGGGCTCCGCTGGTCGCGGTGTGGATCGCGTACCTCGTGTGGGGGTTCGCGTTCGACCTGATGGACATCCCGCTGAACTCGCTGATCCCGGCGATGACCGCCGACCCCGGCGACCGCAGGCAGCTCTCCGGGATCAAGGCGTTCGGCTACCTCTTCGGCGGCGCGATGGTCACCGCGGTCACCCTGCCGATCGTGGACCGTACCGGCTGGCCGGTGTTCGTGTGCGGCCTGGCCGTACTGTCCGTGCTGCTCACCGCGACCGCGGCGTCCCGGGTGCGGGAGCGCGTCCGGCCGATGGGCGACGATCGGTACAGCCTGCGGGACCTCCGCCGGATCCTCCTCAGCAACCGGGCCGTGGTCACCTTGTTCGTCGCGGTCATCGCGCTGACGGCGGCGGGGGGCGCGCGCAGCGCCGGGATGGCCTACTACTTCACCTACAACGTGGGCAACCGGGCCCTGATAGGCGTCGCCGCCATCGCCGTCGTGATCCCGACGGCGCTCGGCACGATCGTCTTCCCGTGGCTGGCCCGGTTCTTCGGCTACAAGGCGACGTTCGTGGGCGCGCTGGTCCTGGAGGCCACGGGGATCACCACGCTGCTGCTCATCCCGTACGACGCGGTCCCGCTGATCCTGACGGCCTTCGTGGTGACCGGCCTCGGCAGCGGCGGTGCCCTGACGCTGATCTACGTCATCGTGGCCGACCTGGTCGACTACTGCGAGTGGGCCCACGGGTATCGGGTCGAGGGGGCGATCGCGTCGCTCGGCTCGTTCGCCGCCAAGGCGGGCGGCGGCATCGGCGCCGCACTCACCGGCTACACCCTCTCGCTCACCGGGTACGCCGCCGGCCGGGGGCAGACCGCCGAGGGCATGCGCGGGATCCTGGTGGCGCAGTCCGTGCTGCCCGCCGCGCTGGCCATCGTCGCCGCCCTGGTCTTCATGCTCTACCCCGTCTCCCGTGAGCTCAGCGCGCGGGTGGCGGCCGATCTGGCCCGTCGCCGAAGGGAGTCCGATGAGCTTCTCGCCCGGTAGGTGGAGGGGGCAGTGGATCTGGGCCGAGCGCATCGCGATCGCGCCCGGCACCTCGGCGTCCCCGATCGGCACGCTGGACCCGGCGGCGTTCGACCGGCGCGTGCTGTTCCGCCGGACGTTCGACCTCGCCTCGGTGCCAGAGAGCGCGCCGTTCCGGATCACGGCCGACTCACGCTACGTGCTCTTCGTGAACGGCGTCGAGCTCTCCCGCGGTCCCGTACGGCATGGCCCGCGGACCCTTCAGTACGACCACGGGGACGCCGCCGCCGCGCTCCGCCCGGGTCGGAACGTGATCGCCGTGCTCGCCCGCTTCTACGGCCACCGCACGCCCTGGTGGGAGCCGTCCCCTTCGACGTTCACGCTCGGCGGAGGGTCACTCGTGGCCGAACTCCGACTCGGCTCCGGTGACGGCGAGGGCGAGGGCGACCAGTGGATCGTCACGGACAGCTCGTGGCGGTGCCTGGAGTCCGAGGCGTGGACGCCCTGCGAGCCGCGCACGCTCCTGCTGTCGCAGCTGCCCGAGATCTTCGACGCCCGGCTGCTCGATCCGGAATGGAATCGGCCGTCGTTCGACGACCGGGACTGGCCGAGCGCCCGGGTCCTGCCCGCGCTGGCCGTGGTGGGGTCCGGTGACGCGCATCCGCCCTCGGAGCCGTTCGGAGCCCTGCCACCCCGGCCCATCCCGCCGCTCGCAGCCGAGGTTCGCGTCGCGGCGACGTACACGCACGACGGGCTGCCCGGCCGGGACCCGGCCGGCCTCAGCCGGTCGGCGAGCCCGTCGGCAAATCTCACCGAGAGCCTCGTGGCCGACCTGCGCGCGGCCGGCGCGGGCGTCGACACCGGCGCCGAGGGTGCGCGGCTCATGGTCGCCGACTTCGGCCGGATCGTCAGCGGACACCTCCGCGTGGAACTCGACGCCACCTCCGGGGCCGCCGTCAGCGGCGCCTTGCTGGAGGTCGTGCGCGAGGCGGCGCTGGAGAGCGCGGCCCCGTTCCGGTACATCGCGCGCGGCGGCGACGACGTCTTCGAGAGCTCCGACCCGATGGGCGGCCGGTTCGCTGTGCTGTCGGTGCCCGCGGGCTGCGCCGTACGGAGGGTTGAGATCGTCGAGCGCCTCCGGCCACGCCCGGCGGGGCCGTACTTCGCGTGCGGCGACCCGGAGCTGGAGGAGATCCACCGCGTCGGCCTGCGGACCGTGGACCTCACCGCGCACGACGCCTACCTGGACTGCCCCACGAGGGAACAGCGGGCGTGGACCGGCGACTCGGTGGTGCACCAGTCCGTGGACCTGGTCGCCAACCCGGACTGGAGCCTGGCCCGGTGGCATCCGCGCCTGGCCGCCCAGCCACGCCCCGACGGGATGCTGCCCATGGTGGTCGCGGGCGACTTCGCGGCGTCGTTCGTGCCGGCGATCCCGGACTGGGCGCTGCACTGGATCCGCTCGGTGCACAACCTCTACCGCTACACGGGCGACCGCGCGCTGGTCGCCGAGCTGCTGGCGACCGCTGAGGGGGTGCTGCGCTGGTTCCTGCCCTTCCGGGATCCGCACGGCCTGGTTCGCGACGTCACCGGGTGGGTGCTCATCGACTGGTCGCCGGTGCAGGTCACGGGCACGAGCGCGGCGCTCAACGCCCTGTGGGGACGGGGTCTGGCCGACTTCGCCGAGATGGCCGAGTGGCTGGGCGACCTCGGCCGCGCCCGGTGGGCCCGCGACCTGCTCGACGAGCTGCGCGGCGGCTTCGAGGTGTTCTGGGACGACACGCGTGGGTGCTACCGCGACCATATGGTCGACGGGGAGGTCCGGCCCGCGGTCAGCGAGCACACCTCGGCCGCCGCCGTCTGCGCGGGCCTGGTTCCCGCTGGGCGCCTCGACCGGATCCGGGACTTCCTGCTCCACCGGGCGGCCATGTTCACCGCATCCCCGCTGGCCGACCACGGCAGCGACGCGGTGGGGCCGACGCAGGGCGCCGCCGTCGGCGTACGGGACGAACCCGACTGGGACGTGCACTCGCGGGTGGTCGGCGCGCAGCCGTTCTTCAGGTACGTCGTCCACGACGCACTGGCTCTGCTGGGGGCGGCGGACGAGATCGCGGGGCTCTGCCGGGACTGGACCGCCTTGCTGCAGAGCGGGCCCACGGCCTTTCGCGAGTGCTGGGAGGGCGGCTCGTTCTGCCACGGCTGGTCGTCCACCCCGTCACGGGACCTCGTTGTCTACACGCTGGGCGTGACCCCGGCGGAGCCCGGCTACGAACGCGTCCGGGTCGCGCCCCGGCTCGGCCATCTCGCCTGGGCGCGCGGCGCCGTGCCGACCCCAGCCGGGCTCGTCACCGTCGAGGTCGAGGGAGACCGGGTCAGGGTCGACTCGCCGGTGCCGGTAGAACTGGTGCGACGGGACGGCACTGCCGTCCTCCTTCCCAAGGGCGTCGTCGAGGAGTGGATCGCGTGATTGCCGACACGCCGCACGGCAAGGTCCGCGGCCGGACCGTGGACGGGGTCACCGCGTTCCTCGGCATCCCGTACGCCGCCGCGCCCTTCGGGCCGAACCGGTTCGCCCCGCCGGCGCCGCCGGAGTCGTGGGACGGCGTGCGTGACGCCCTGGCGTACGGGCCGACCGCGCCGAAGGTCTCCTACGACCCGCCGCTGGACCGGCTGCTCGCCGACCCCGCGGTCCCGGGCGACGAGTGCCTCAACCTCAACGTGTGGACGCCCGGCGGGAGCGGGCTGCCGGTGATGGTCTGGTTCCACGGCGGGTCGCTACGGTACGGCTCGTCGGCGGTCCCCGTCTACGACGGTACGGCCTTCGCCCGTGACGGGGTGGTCCTGGTGTCGGTCAACTACCGGCTCGGGATAGAGGGCTTCGGGGTGTTCCCCGACGCCCCGGCCAACCTGGGGCTCCTCGATCTGCTGGCCGCGCTCCGGTGGGTCCAGGACGGCATCGCCGCGTTCGGCGGCGACCCGGGGAACGTCACGGTGTTCGGCGAGTCGGCCGGGGCCATCGCCATCGGCGCGCTGCTCGCCTCCCGACGCGGCGAGGGCCTGTTCGGCAGGGCGGTGCTGCAGAGCGGCGCGCCGGTGGCCAAGCCGCTCAAGGAGGCGGGGCGCGTCACCCGGCTGATCGCCAGGCGGCTCGGTGTGCCCGCGACGGCTGCGGCCTTCACCGCCGTCGACCGTGACCGACTGCTCGCCGCGCAGGTCGAGGTCACCAGGTCGGGCGCCGCCCTTGGAGACGGCAACGGGTTCCAGATCGCCGCCGACGGAGACCTCATCCCGGAAGTGCCGCTGACGACACCCGCCGGCGTCGACCTGATGGTGGGATACAACAGCGAGGAGTACCGCCTCTGGTTCGTCCCGACCGGCGCCGTCGACCGGATCGGGAACACCACGCTGCGGCTCGCGCTGATGAAGTTCCGCGTGCCCCAGCGGGCCCCCCGGATCTATCGCGCCAACCGGCCCGGCGCCAAGCCGGGCGAGATCCTCGGGCACATCGCGGGAGACCTGCTGCTGCGCGCGCCGCTCAACCGGATCGCCGACGCCCGCGGGCCTGGGCGGACGCACATGTACGAGTTCGCCTGGCCCTCCCCGGTGGAGGGCCTCGGCGCCTGTCACGCAATGGAGATCGGCTTCGTGTTCGACACGCTCCGGTCCCCCGCCGCCACCGCGCTCGCCGGTCCGGACGCGCCGCAGGGGCTCGCGGACGAGATGCACCGGGCCTGGATCGCCTTCGCGGCCACCGGAGACCCCGGCTGGCCGGGCTGGGACTCCACCCGGCCGGTCATGCGCTTCGGCACGCCCTCCGAGCTCATCCGCGCCCCGCTGGACGACGAACTGGCCCTCTGGCCCGGAACCGAGCGAAGAGGTCGTCGGTAGTCTGAGGTCAGGGTTTGGCGGGATTGTGCTCGGTGTCACAATTGTGCTGGTCCCTCGCCCCCAGGGGCTGTCGCCCGATCAGCTCACCCGATCGACACCGAAGGAGAGCCGCGCGCTGATGGAGATCCTGGAATTCACCCCGCAGCCCGAGCAGTATGCGTGGACTTTCGGCGGGACCGCACCCACGCACCGGATCAAACCGGGAACCGTGCTGCGGCTGTGGAGCGATGACGCGTTCGCCGGCCGGCTGCGCGATATCACCGATCTGCCCAGCGCCGCGCTCGACGCGCGCTACCTCAACCCTCAGACGGGCCCGTTCTACGTGGATGGCGCCGAACCGGGGGACACTCTGGCGCTGCACTTCGTGGAAATGACACCCGCTCGCTCGTGGGGTGCCTCGGCGACCATTCCGTTCTTTGGAGGGCTGACCAGCACCGACCGGACGGTGACGCTACAGGAACCACTGCCCGAGCGAACCTGGATCTACCAGGTGGATTCCGCCCGCAACACCGTTACGTTCGAGGCGCGAAGCAACGGGCTGAGTCTCGAATTGCCGATCGCGCCGATGCTGGGCACGGTCGGCGTCGCGCCTGCCGCGGGTGAGGTTCGAACCTCCCTCGTGCCGGACAAGTTCGGGGGGAACATGGACACCCCGGAGATGCGCCCCGGCTCCACCTGCTACCTCGGCGTGAACGTGGAGGGCGCGCTGTTTTCCATCGGCGACGGCCACTACCGCCAAGGGGAGGGCGAGTCCTGCGGCACCGCGGTGGAGGGCGCGATGAACACCACCCTGGTGGTGGAACTGATCAAGGGCGGAGCCCCGGTGTGGCCGCGCATCGAGGACGATGAACACCTGATGGTGATCGGGTCGAGCCGTCCGCTTGAGGATGCCTGGCGGGCGAGCCAGGTGGACATGGTGCTGTGGTTCTGCGAATTGTTCGGACTGGACAAGCTCGACAGTTACCAGCTGCTGACCCAGATCAGCCAGGTGCCCATCGCCAATGTCGTGGACACGAACTACAGCGTTGTGACGAAAGTCGCCAAATCCCTGCTCCCGCCGACCCAGGTATACGGCGGCATGCACCGCCACCTGCGCGAGTCGGCCGGACTCATCAGCCCGCGCTGATCCCGGCTCCGAGGCGGTCCCCACGGCAGCGACACCGCATATTCGCCGCCCAGCCGAGGCCGTGAGCGGCAAGTGACAGGCAACGAAAGAGGTTGACAATCGTGGATCTTCAGCTGGCCGGGCTGCGTGCCCTGGTAACCGGTGGCACCAAGGGTATCGGCCGGGCGATCGTGGAAGTACTGGCTGAGGAGGGCGCCTCGGTGGCGTTGTGCGCCCGGACCGATTCCGACGTCGTCGCGGCGGCGGAGCGGCTACGAGGGCGGGGCGCCACGGTCACCGGCAGTGTGGTCGACGTCGCCGATGGCCCGGCCCTGACCCAGTGGGTCAGCGACAGCGCCGCCGAGCTCGGTGGCGTGGACATCGTTGTGGCCAACGTGAGCGCCTTGGCCATCGGCGAGGGCGAAGAGAACTGGCGTAAGAGCTTTGACGTGGACATGCTGGGCACCGTCCGGCTGGTCAACGCCGCGCTCCCGCTGCTAGAGAAGAGTTCGGCGCCGTCCATCGTGACTGTGTCCAGCGTGTCCGGTCGTGAGATCGATTTCGCCGCCGGCCCCTACGGCACGTTCAAGGCCGCGATCATCCACTACACCCAGGGCCTTGCCCACCAGCTGGCCGGAAAGGGCATTCGGGCCAACAGCGTTTCGCCGGGCAACACCTACTTTCCAGGCGGGGTGTGGGAGAGCATCGAGCAGAACGACCCCGAGCTGTTCGGCCAGGCGCTGGCGCTGAACCCGACCGGGCGGATGGCCAAGCCGGAGGAGATCGCCCGCGCGGTGGTGTTCCTGGCCAGCCCGGCAGCCAGCTTCGTCACCGGCACGAACCTCGTCGTCGACGGCGCGTTGACCCGCGGCGTGCAGTTCTGACTGCCGCCTCCCTCCGCGGGAAGCTGTGAGGTAGTGACCGCGTTGACGGACGACATGGACGGTCGTTTCGCGGATCAGCGTGTTATCAATCGGCTGCTCGAGAATTCAGAGACATGGGCGTTCGTCGGGCTCGGCGACGACCCGCAGCGTACGGCCTACGACCAGGCACGCCTGCTCCAGATGAGGGGCAAGCGGATCATCCCGGTCCACCCGGCCGCGAGGACCGTGCTGGACGAGCCGGGATACGCGTCTCTGGCCGACGTGCCGGCGAAGGTGGACGTCGTCGGCGTGTACCGGCGGTCGGAGCACGCCGGGCAGGCGGTCGACGAGGCGATCGCGGCGGGCGCCGGCGCCGTGTGGCTCCCGCTTGGCGTGATCGACGAGGCCGCCGCCCAGCGTGCCCTGGACGCCGGGCTCGACGTTGTGATGAACCGCTGCCCGGCGGTCGAGTGGGCGTTGCTCCGACGCGTTTAGTGCCGTTCGCCGGAGGCCCCCAGGCTCGTATGCGGTTGATCGCGGGCTGAGTATTGACACCCATTATTCCTACCTGAATAGTGTGGATATGTCCTGGCCGCCCCGGATGTGGCCCAGGGACACCAATCGTCACCCGTGAGCACGAGGAGATCCCCCAATGTCGGCACCCTCCGAGCGGAAGATCGTCGGTCTTTCGGCCCGTGATCAGCTCGACGGCGGCGTACTGTCCCGGCTGCCAGGTCCCTCACGGCGCCTGTTCCTGAGCGGAGCGGGCGCTGCCGCGCTGACCGGCCTGCTCGCCGCCTGCGCCGGCGAAAGCGGCACGAGCGGCGCCGTCCGGTCCTCCGCGGCCACCGCTCCCGCCGCGCCAAAGCGCGGTGGGATCCTGCGCGCCGGCTCTCCCCCGCCACCGACCGCCGTGGACCCGCTGACCATGTACGACGGGTCGGCGATCGCCATCGTCCAGCTGGTGGCGGACTACCTGATCTGGCTGGACAAGGACTTCAAGCTGGTGCCGCGCCTGGCGGAGAAGTGGACGGCGGAGGAAGGCGGCAAGCGTTGGGCCTTCAGCCTGCGCCAGGGCGTCACCTTCTCCGACGGCACCCCGCTTGACGCGGAGACCGTCAAGGCCTCCTTCGACCGGTTGCTCGACCCGGATGGCAAGTCCGCCGCGCTGTCGGCGTTCGACACGGTCCTCGCCGCGGGCGGCGTCAGCGTACGGGACGCCTCGACGGTCGTGTTCACCCTGGAACGCTCGTTCTCCGACTTCCCCTATCTCGTCTCGGCGGGCAACTACAACGCGCTGATCCTCAAGAAGGACTACAAGGGCGACTTCACCAAGAAGCCGATCGGCACCGGCCCCTTCCTGCTGGAGTCCTACGACCCCTCCGCGGGAGCCACGCTCACGCGCAATCCCAAGTACTGGGAACCCGGAAAGCCGTACCTGGACGGCGTGCAGATCAAGTTCTACGCCGACGACCAGGCCGATCTCCTGGCGCTGCAGAGCGGCGAGATCGACACCCAGATCCTCAGCCGGCCGGCCCTGGCCGGCCCACTCAAGGGACTCGGGGACATCGTCGTCGACCAGGTGGCCGGCACCGGGCTCACCGCCTTCACCCTGCGCGTGGACAAGGCACCCTTCGACAGGAAGGAGGTGCGGCAGGCGATCGCGTACGCCCTGGACCGCCCGGGCGTGAACACCACGGTCTACGACGGTGTCGGGGCCCTGGGCAACGACCACCTGCTCGCCTCGCTGTTCCCCGTCGCCCCGAAGGACATCCCGCAGCGGGCCAAGGACCCGGCGAAGGTCGCGACGTTGCTCGGCGGGCAGAAGCTGTCCTTCGCCCTGACCTACGACCCGCCCAGCAAGGACTACGCGCTGACCATCCAGAACCAGCTCAAACAGGTCGGCATCGAAGTCACCCTCGACCAGCGCACGTCCGCCGACTTCTACGGGGGCGACCAGGCCAAGGACACCCCGTGGCTGTTCAGTGACGCCAACCTCGTGGGCTGGGCCGGTCGCGCGGTGCCCAGCCAGTTCATCATCCCCATGGTCAAGAGCGGCGGCGTGTGGAACGGCTCCAAGTACGCCAACCCCACGCTGGACGCGGCCGCGAAGACCTACGACTCGGCCACCACCGATGAGGAGCGGAAGGCACAGGCCGAGATCATCGCCAAGGCGCTCAACGAGGACGTCCCCGTGATCATCACGGTCTGGAGCGGCGCCATCCGGGCGTACAACGGCAAGCGCTTCACCGGAATCACGGCACATCCGGCGAGCTATGTCGACTTCAGCTCGGTCTCCCGGCTGTAGGCCGGCATGAGGCGATTCCTGCTCCGGCGACTGGCGGCAACACCGCTCACCCTCCTCGCCGTGTCCGTGCTCGTATTCACGGCGACCGAGCTCATCCCCGGCGACGTCGCCCGTACGATCCTCGGCCGCGAGGCGAGCGACGCCACGGTGGCACGGTTGCGCATCCAGCTCGGGCTCGACCGGCCGGTCGCGACCCGCTACGCCGACTGGCTTGAGGGCTTCGTCACCGGCCGGTGGGGTGACTCCACGCTGCTGCGCGTGCCGGTGCGGGACCTCGTGCTCACCCGGCTCGGGGACTCGCTGCTCCTTGGGGCACTGGCGTTCGTGCTGCTGGTGCCGGTCGCTCTGACCCTCGGGCTGGTCGCGGGCGTCAACCACGACCATCCGGTCGACCGGATCCTCAGCGTCAGCGGCCTGACCCTCGGGGCGATCCCCGAGTTCGTGACGGGGGTGATCCTGCTGGTCGTGTTCGCGGTGAAGCTCCGCTGGTTCCCCGCCTCCGCCCAGGCACCGGAGGGCGCGGCGCTCGCCACGCGGCTCGGCCATCTGCTGCTTCCGGCACTGTCCCTGGTCCTGCTGTGCACGGGGTACGTGGCCCGGCATGTACGGGCGAGCACCGTGGCCGCCGTGGAGAGCCCATACGCGCGGGCCACCGAGCTGCGCGGATTCACCCGCGGCCAAATGGTGCGCCGGCATGTGCTGCGCAACTCCACGATCCCCGCCACCAGCGCGCTCGGCGTGCAGCTCCAGTTCCTGCTGGGCGGCCTGGTCGCCGTCGAGCTGCTGTTCAACTATCCCGGCATCGGCGCCCTGCTGCTCCAGTCGGCGACCGAGAAGGACCTGCCCACGCTGCAGGCCAGCGCGATGGTGCTGGGCGTCCTGTACATGCTCATCGTTCTGGCCGCCGACGTGGCCTACCGGCTGCTGGATCCGCGGATCCGGCTCGGGGCGGTGGCCTCGTGAACGCGGTCACCCTCCCCGTGCGGCATGCCACGCGCCCCCGTTTCCGCGTCGCCCTCGGGGTCGGCGTCGTGATCGTCGTCTTCTGGGCGGTGGTCGCAGTGCTCTGGCCGCATCTGGCGCCCTACGATCCCGAACTCCAGGACCCCCTGCACCGCTTCGTGCCGCCCGGCGCTGGGCACTTGCTGGGCACCGACCAGTTCGGCCGTGACACCCTCTCACGGATGCTCGCCGGGGCCCGCCCCGTGCTGCAGGTCGCCCCGCCCGCCACAGCGCTGGCCGTGATCGCCGGCACCCTGGTCGGCCTGATCGCGGGAACTCACGGCGGGCTCGTCGACGAGATCGTCATGCGGGTGCTCGACGCGGTCGTGGTCTTCCCCGCGATCATCGCCGCGGTGCTCCTCGTGGCGCTGTCGGGCCGTTCCGTGACCATCCTGGTGCTGGTCATCGCGGGGTCCTTCGTACCGATCGTCGCCCGTAGCGTCCGGGCCGCCACGCTCGTCGAACGGGAGAAGGCCTACGTCGAGGCGGCCCGGCTTCGCGGGGAGCCGTCCTGGTCGCTGATGCTGCGCGAGATCCTCCCCAACGTCGTCACGACCGTCCTCGTAGAGGCGACGTCCCGGTTCGGCGACGCCATATTCGCGGCGGCCACGCTGTCGTTCCTCGGACTCGGCCAGCCGCCCGGCTCGCCCGACTGGGGTGCCTCGGTGTCGGACAACCGGCTCTGGCTACAGCTCGCCCCGTGGACCGTGCTCGCGCCCGCGCTGGCCATCGCCTCGCTCGTCGTGGGCATGGCGCTGGTCGCCGACTCGCTTCGCGGGCGCTGGGAGGCCTCGTGACGACCACCCCGGACGGGAGCGCGGCCGGCCTCACCGTCGAAGGGCTGACCGTCGCCTACCGGACCGCACGTGGCGAGGCCGCCGCGGTGACCGGGATGTCGTTCCACGTCGCACCGGGTGAGACCTACGGCCTTGTGGGCGAGTCCGGATGCGGCAAGACGACGCTGAGCCGTGCGCTGGGCCGCCACCTGCCGCCGAACGGCGCCGTCACAAGCGGGCGGGTGCGACTCGACGGCGTTGATGTGCTCGACCTCGCGCCGGCGGACCTCAGGAAATGGCGGGCCACATCCCTGGCCGTCGTCCACCAGGACGCCGGCAGCTCGCTCGACCCCACGATGCGTGTCGGCCCGCAGTTGGCGGAGATCCTCCGGCTGCGGGGCCTGAGCCGTGCCGGGGCGCGAGAGGAGGTCCCCCGGATGCTCGCCCGGGTGCGGCTGCCCGACCCGGCGTCGATCGCGCGGCGCTACCCCCACCAGCTGTCGGGCGGCCAGCAGCAGCGCGTCGTCATCGCCGCGGCTCTCACGGCCCGTCCCCGCCTGCTCGTCCTAGACGAGCCCACCACCGGTCTCGACGCCACGGTCGAACGCGAGATCCTCGACCTCATCTGGATGCTGCGCGCGGAGATCGGCGCGGCCGTCGTGCTGATCAGCCACGACCTGGGCCTGGTCGGACGCCTGTGCGACCGCGTGGGAGTGCTGTACGGGGGGCATCTGGTGGAGGAGGGCAACGCGCGGGACGTGCTCGCCGCGCCTAGGCACCCTTACACCTCGGCGCTGCTCGCGGCGGTTCCCCGGCTCGGCGAGTCCCGGCACGCACGCAGGCTCGCCGCCATTTCAGGACATCCCCCCGCTGCCGGCGAGAATGTCGCAGGTTGCCCCTTCGCCCCTCGCTGCGCCCTCGCCGACGGGCTCTGCGCGCGGACCCTGCCCCGGCTCGAAGCCGCCGGAACCCGGCACGAGGTCCGCTGCCACCACTCCGACCGGCTGTACCACCCGTCGTCCGCAGTGGACGTCCAGACGCCGGCCAGGCTCCGGGACGATCCCGGCCTTTCGCCCACCGCGGCCGACCCCGCACCCGAGCTGCTCCAGATACGCGGTCTGACCAGGAAGTACGGCAGGACGACCGTCGTCGATGACGTCAGCCTCTCCATCGGGCATGGTCAGGTGCTCGGCCTTGTCGGCGAATCGGGCAGCGGCAAGACGACACTCGCACGCGCCGTGGCAGGGCTCGGCCCCCGAGGGACCGGGACGATCAGCCTGGACGGGCACGCGCTGCCGGCGAGCTTGAGACGGCGTGACGCGCGAACCAGGCGCCGTGTCCAGATGGTCTTCCAGAGCCCGGACGCGTCGTTGAATCCGAGCCATACGGTGCGCACGATCCTGGCCAGAGCCCTGCACACCCTCCGGGGGTCCGTGAGCCCGCAAGAGCTCGCCGCCCGCGCCGACCTGGACGGCCACCTGCTGGACTCTCGCCCCGACCGCCTGTCCGGCGGCCAGAAGCAGCGGGTCGCCATCGCCCGCGCGTTCGCCGGCGAGCCTGATCTGGTGGTGTGCGACGAGCCGGTCTCGGCCCTCGACGTGAGCGTGCAGGCGGGGGTTCTCCAACTGCTGTCCGACCAGCAGCGGGCAACCGGGACGTCTTACCTGTTCATCTCGCACGACCTCGCCGTCGTCGGTTACCTCGCCGACCGCGTCGCGGTCATGTACCGGGGCCAGATCGTGGACGAAGGTCCCGCCGGCCGCGTGCTCCAGGGCCCGCACCACCCCTATACCGCCTCACTGGTCGCCGCGTCCCTCGCCCGGCTCGGCGAACCCACCGAGCAGGACACCGGCATGGTGCAGCCCGGTCGTCCTACCGGACCAGGGTGCCGGTTCGCGCCCCGCTGCCCGCGCCGGATCGACGGGCTGTGCGACTCCGAGAACCCCCCGGTGCGCACCGAGGGAGGCGACCACACGGTCCGCTGCCATCTCGGCATCGGGGACCTGCCCCGGAGAGCCGTGCCGGTGACGATCGGCGTCGCCCCGGGCGCAACTGAGGAAAAGGAGGACCCCTCGGCATAGCCACGCCCTCACTCGGCCACCCTCTGCCCATCTGGAGGCACCTTGTCATCGAAGCTCACCGTACCCGCCCACGAGTTCGCCGCACTTCCCGAGATCGCCCAGAGCATCGGGGTGTCCGCGCCCGATCCCCGCCTCATCCAACGCCGCTGGGTCACCACCGTGAGCGGCGGCCACGTCAGCGGTGTCACCTGGGGCGACGGTCCGGCGGAAACGGTCCTGCTGCACGACGCCCGCCGTAGCGCCCGTTCCTGGGACCGGCTGCTGATCCTCCTCGACCGGCCCGCTCTGGCGCTGGACCTGCCCGGTCACGGCCGGTCCGGCTGGCGCGGGAACGGCGTCTACTCCCCGCGCCGCCTCGCCCCCGCTGTGAGCGAGGCGATCCGCTCGTTCGCCCCCAAGTCGAAGGTCGTAGCCGGCGCCGGGTTGGGCGCGCTGGCGGCGATCGCGCTCACCATCCGCTCATCCGAGCTGGTACGCGCGCTCGTCCTGGTGGACACCCTGCCCGGCTCGCTCGAAGCCGGCCAGCACGGCCCGGGGCGCCACGCCTCCCAGGAGGAGGCACTGGAGTGGCTGCGCAAGGCCCGGCCGCATGCGTCGGAGGAGGATCTGGTCACCGATGTGCGGTACGAGACCGCCACGGATTCCGAAGGCGTCTGGACCTGGCGCCACCATCTGGGGAACCTGCCCGGCGACGCGGCGGCACAGCTCGACGACGAGACGTTGTGGGAGCAGCTCACCGTCCTCGCCGACCGCCAGTTGCCGATCTACCTGGTCCGGCCGGCGGAAGGCAGCCGCCTGAGCGACCCCGCCGTGCGGGAGCTCCACCGGCGCGCGCCGGCCGCCCGGCTCGTCACCGGCGAAGACAGGGAACTCGCCGGACTGCTGCGAGAAGTGCTCGACACGACCCGAAGGAGTGACTCATGACCACCCACGTCCCCGTCATCGACCTCGAACTGGCCCTGAGCGACGACGCCCCGGAGGAGCTCATCGCCTCCGCCCGTGAGGCGGCCGAGCAGATCGGGATCATCCAGGTCGTCAACCATGGCGTGCCCGAGGAACTGATCGACGACTTCCACGACAGCATCGGCCGCGTCCTCGCCCTGCCCAGGCAGGAGAAGGCCAAGCTGGCCAGCCCGACCGGCCACCCCTACCGAGGATGGCGTCAGTGGCCGGACGACTTCGGCCGGCTGGAGCTGGAGCGCTTCAACATCGGCCAGTTCGACTCGGTCGAGGACGCGCTCGCGTCGGGGCTTTCTGAGGAGTACGCGCAGCTGTACGCGCACGCGAACGTCTGGCCGCCGCAGGAGCCCGGCCTGGCGGAGGTGGCCCGGCGCTACCACGACGCCTCGGCCAGGGTGGCCGAGCGGGTGCTCGAGCTGTACGCCCGCGTGCTCGGCGTGCCTCTTTCCACGTTCCCGATCTCCGGACGGCCGTACTACACGAGTTTCGTCGTCAACGACTACCCGACCTGGACCCACGACGACAGTACGCGCGACGAGGACAAGCTTCTCCTGCTGGAGCACGCCGACGGCTCGGCGCTGACCGTCCTGCACCAGCGCGGCGACTACGCGGGGCTGCAGGGCCAGCTCCCCGACGGCGGCTGGACCCCGGTCCCCATCGTGCCCGGCGCACTGCAGGTCTTCTCCGGCCACATTCTGACCAAGTGGACCAATGGACGGTTGCGGCCGGGGCGCCACCGGGTTGTCGCCGGAGGCAGCGTGACCCGGCGCTCCACTGGCGTCTTCTGGCATCCGAGCCTCGACACGGTGATCGAACCGCTGGCCCCGTTCGTCGGCGAGGACGGCACCGACTTCGAGCCCGCCCTGCTCTGGGACCAGGCCAGAGGGCAGGTCGAGGAGTACCTCCAAGTCTTCGGCAGGCCGGACCAGATCGCGGCATGGCGCGAGGGCCGGCCGTACGTCGCGGAACTGGCGGAGGCGTAACCGATGCCCGCGTCCGGCACGTTCAATTGGGAGCCGGGCGAGCGCTGGGTCCGCGGCGTCAAGGGCGACGTCACCGTCGTCGACAGCCGCCGCCCAGTCCTCGTCTGGGAGCCAGGCCACCCCATACCCCGCTACGCCTTCCCCGAGGCGGATGTCCGCACCGACCTGCTACAGCCCAGCGCCAACCCTCCCTCCGGCGTCCACGAGGGCGCGACGGTCTTCCACGATCTGGTGGTCGAGGCCGAGACCGTCGGCAATGCCGCCTGGACCTACCCCGGCCTGCCGGGGCACATCGCGTTCGAGTGGTTCCTGCACCCCACCAAGGTGCTCGACCACTGGTACGAAGAGGAGGAGGAGATCTTCGTGCACCCCCGCGATCCGTACAAGCGGATCGACCCGATCCCCAGCTCACGCCACGTCCGGATCGAGATCGAGGGCCAGGTCGTGGCGGACACCCACAAACCGGTGCTGCTGTTCGAGACAGGACTGCCCATCCGCTATTACATACCCCCTGCCGACGTGCGATTCGACCTGCTTGAAGCGACCGACAGCCACACCCGCTGCCCGTACAAGGGCATCGCGTCCTACTGGTCGCTCCGCGGTGGCGGAGACACCGTTCCGCCCGACGTGGCCTGGGCCTACCCCGACCCGATCCCGGCCTCGGCCCAGATCAAGGACCACGTCGCCTTCTACAACGAGGCCGTCGACATCATCGTGGACGGGGTGAAGCTCGACCGGCCCGACACCCTGTTCTCCAAGCGCCTGACCGTCGCCTGACGCTCTCCAAAGGGCCCGGCGCGGGGCGGGGCGGCGCCGGGCCCCTGCGGGCCGCCGCCCGATCCGACCAGCCGGGCGGCGGGAGGTGCGCTGGTCTGGCTGGACAGAACAACCCGGACCGGCTGGGCAGCGGCCAACCGTAACTTACGCTAGCGTAGGTTACGGTTCCGTAGCCAAGGCGTGGGGAGAAGTGCTGTGCGAGTGTTCACTGACACCGAATTGCTGCTTGAGCTTGAGCCCGTGGTAGCCGGGGAGCTCGACCGGCATCTCAAGGTGGCCAAGGAGTGGTTTCCCCACGAGTACGTCCCGTGGTCGCAGGGTCGCGACTACGACGGCGTCTTCGGCGGCGAGGCCTGGGCCGAGACCGATTCGGCGATCCCCGAGGAAGCCCGGGTCTCCCTCATCGTCAACCTGCTGACCGAGGACAACCTCCCCAGCTACCATCACGAGATCGCCACGACCTTCGGTCGCGACGCGGCCTGGGGCACCTGGGTGCACCGGTGGACCGCCGAGGAAGGCCGGCACGGCACCGCCATCCGCGACTATCTGACCGTCACGCGGGCGGTCGACCCTGTCGCCCTCGAGCGGGCCCGGATGCTGCACATGGGCGAGGGATTCAGCAACTCCTACGAGGGCGTGCTCCAGTCGCTGGCCTACGTCTCCTTCCAGGAGCTGGCCACGCGCGTATCCCACCGCAACACCGGCAAGGCCTCCCAGGACCCGAACTGCGAGCGCCTGCTCGCCAGGATCGCCGCCGACGAGAACCTGCACATGCTCTTCTACCGCAACCTGCTCAACGCGGCCTTCCAGCTCGCCCCGAGCCAGACCATGCGCGCCGTCACCGACGTGGTGACCACCTTCCAGATGCCCGGCACCGGGATCGCCGGCTTCACCCGCAAGGCGATGACCATCGCGAACGCCGGAATCTACGACCTGCGCCTGCACGTCGACGACGTCCTCATGCCCGTTCTGCGCCAGTGGGCCGTCTTCGACCTAGCCGACCTCGACGGCGAGGGAGACAAGGCCCGCGACGAACTGTCGGAGTTCCTCGCCCGCCTGGAGGTCTCCGCCTCCCGCTTCGTCGAACGCCGCGAGGCCCGCCGCACCCGCCAGACCAGCTCCGCCTGAACCGCTGGAAGTCCGTGCCTCCCACGAGGGGGGCTGACCGCTGCGGGCATGGACCCATTGAGCCGCCTTCAACGCCGCGACTCTCGCCCGGCTCGTCGACTTTCCCGGCACCTTGCCCGTCGCGGATCGGGAGGCCGGGGAGTCTTCGCATCGGGTGATCCGGAGGTGGTGGGGGGTCAGGTCTGGAGGGCGAGGTATTTGATCTCCAGGTATTCGGCGATGCCCTCCTCGCCGCCTTCGCGGCCCAGACCGGAGTGCTTCACCCCGCCGAACGGGGCCGCGGGGTTGGAGACGAGGCCCCGGTTGATGCCGACCATGCCGGTCTGCAGTGCCTCTCCCACGCGCATGGCCCTGCTCAGGTCCCGGGTGTAGGCGAACGCCACGAGCCCGGCCGTGGTCGCGTTGGCCGCCGTGATCATGCTGGGCTCGTCCGGGTACGTCGCTATCGCCGCCACGGGGCCGAAGATCTCCTCGCTGGTCAGCGACGCGTCCTCGGGGACTCCTGTGACGACGGTCGGAGCGTAGAAGAAGCCGGGACGGTCGAGCGTGGAACCGCCTACCTCGATGGTCGCGCCCTTGTCGTCCGCGTCCGAGACCAGGCTCGCCACCTTCGTACGGGCGGCCTCGTCGATCAGCGGGCCTACCTGTGACTCCGGGTCCAGCCCTGGGCCGACCCGAAGCGCGGCGAACCTCGCGCGCAGCCCGGCGCTGAACCGTTCCGCCACCGCCTCGTGGACGATGAACCGGTTCGCGGCCACGCAGGATTGGCCCATGTTGCGCATCTTCGCGAGCATCGCCCCCTCGATCGCGGCGTCCACGTCCGCGTCGTCGAAGACAAGGAATGGGGCATTACCCCCCAGCTCCATGGACACTCGCAGCACGTGCCGCGCGCTCTGCTCCAGCAGGGCGACGCCGACGGCCGTCGAGCCGGTGAAGGACAGCTTGCGCAGCCGCCCGTCGCCCAGCAGCGCGTCGGTCAGCCGTGCCGGGTCGGCGGTCGGCAGCACGTTGACGACGCCGTCCGGCACGCCCGCCTCGGCGAGCAGCGCGGCGAGCGCGAGCCCGCACAGCGGGGTCGCCTCGGCCGGCTTCAGGATGACCGTGCAGCCCGCGGCCAGGGCCGGCCCGATCTTGCGGGTGAGCATCGCCAGCGGGAAGTTCCACGGCGTGATCAGGTAGCACGGCCCAACCGGTTGCCGGGTGGTGACGATGCGGAAGTCGCCGCCCGGCGCCACCCGGTAGTCGCCGCCGATCCGGACGGCCTCCTCGGCGAACCAGCGCAGGAACTCCGCCGCGTACGCCACCTCGGCGCGCGACTCGGCCAGTGGCCTGCCCATCTCGAGCGTCGCGAGCCGGGCGAGCTCGTCGGTGCGCTCGGCCATCAGCTCGTACGCCCGGTGCAGGATCTCCGAGCGAACCCGGGGCGCCGTCGCCGCCCACGACTCCTGCACGGCCTCGGCGGCGTCGAGGGCGCGGACCGCGTCCGCCGGGCCCGCGTCGGCGACCAGGGCGAGTCGCTCGCCGGTCGCCGGATCGACGACACCGAACGTCGCGGCCCGCCCGGACGCCCCCTCGGACCAGGAGCCGCCGATGAACACGCCGCGCGGTACGTCCGCCGGGACTGTGTTGGACATGTGCGCTCCTGGTCAGTGGGCGGCGGTGAGGATGGCGTGGACGTCGTCCGCGCTGGGCGGGCGCGGCGTGTTCGCCATCACCTCGTCGTCGAGCGCGTCCCGGGCGAGCAGCGCGAAGTCCATCTCCGAGATGCCGTGGTCGGCCAGGCGGCCGGTGAGGCCGACCCGGGCACCGAGTCCGGCCACCGCGTCGATGGCGGCGTCCGCGTTCCACTCGTCCGTCCTGGCGGTGTCGCCGACCCCCAGCGCGAAGGCGACCTGGGCGGTGCGCGCGAGCCGTACGGGAAGGTTGAACCTGAGCACGTGCGGGAGCAGCATGGTCAGCGCGACCCCGTGCGCGATGTTGAACCGGCCCCCGAGCGGGTGCCCGATCCCGTGGCAGATGCCGAGGCCGGTGGCGGCCATGCCGACCCCGGCCATGTGGGCGGCGAGAAGCATCTGGGCGCGCGCCTGCAGGTCGCCGCCGTCGTCGTACGCCTGGGGCAGGTGCCGGGAGACCATCCTGATGACCTGGAGCGCGATCCCGTCCGACCAGGGGTTCGCCCGGATGGACGAGAACGATTCCAGCGCGTGGGTGAGCGCGTCCATCCCGGTGGCGGCCGTCGGGCCCTTCGGGAGGCCGGTGGTCAGTTCGGGGTCGAGTACGGCCGCGCGGGGCAGCGAGGTGGCGTGGCCCACGTAGAACTTGCGGTGGCTCTCCACGTCGGTGATCACGCCGAAGGCGTTCGTCTCCGCGCCGGTTCCGGCCGTCGTCGGGACCGCGATGATCTGCAGTGCGGGAACGGCGAAGTCGGCGCGGTAGTCCAGGTCACGGCCGCGCTGAGGGTTCACCGCCGCGACCGCGATCCCCTTGGCCGCGTCCAGGGCCGAGCCTCCGCCGAGCGCGATGATCAGCTGTGACGCCGCCTGCTCGGCGACGTCGGCGCCCTCGGCGATGTCCTGGGTGGTGGGATTGGCGTGCACGCCGGCGTACACGGCGGTCTCCAGGCCGGACAGCGCGTTCCGCACCGTGTCCAGCACGGGGGTGGCCGCGATACCGGGGTCGGTGACGATCAGCACGCGCTCGGCGCCGGCCTCCCGGGTCAGCGCGCCGAGCGTTCCGGCCGCGCCCTCGGCGAGGTGGGCGGCCGGCATCGGGGTGAGGGTCAGGTTCATGCCGTCTCCTTCAGTCGCAGTGGGGTGCCGGTGAGGTCTTCCCACAGCTTGACGGGGGTCATCTCGCCCGCCAGGTCGCCGTAGGCGGCGCGGGCGCGGCGGTACACCTGCTCGACGATGGCGGAGAGCTCGACGGGTACGCCCGTGGCGCGGGCGAGGTCGACGGCCAGCCCGAGATCCTTGCAGGCGAGGGCGATCGCGAACGACTCGTCGTAGTCCCCGTGGAGCAGGACCGACAGCACGTCGCTCTCCAGGAAGTTGCTGTTCGCCGGGCTCGCGATCAGCGCGCGGCGCAGCACGTCCAGGTCGACGCCGGCCTGGACGCCGACCGTGAGCACCTCGGTGGTCGCGACCAGGTGGCAGAACCAGAGCAGGTTGATCATGAGCTTGACCGCGTACCCCGCGCCGTTCGCGCCGACGTGCAGGACGCGTTCCGGGTCGCCCATGACGTCCAGGACCGGGCGTACCCGGTTGAAGACGGCCTGGTCGCCACCGGCGAAGATCTGGAGCGTTCCGGCGCGGGCGCCCTTGGCCATCCCGGAGACCGGCGCGTCCAGTACGTGTACGCCGTGCGCGACGGCGGCCTCGCGGACCTTGTCGTCCGGGACGCTGGTCGACATGTCGATCCAGACGGCGCCGGGCGCGAGGCCGTCGAGCAGGCCGTCCGGGCCGAGCAGCACCGACTCCACGTGCCGCGGCGTGGGGAGCATGGTGATCACCACCTCGCGGTCCGCCCCGGTCGCCCGGGGAGTCGCCCGCCAGGTCGCGCCCAGGCTCACCAGCTCCCCGGCCGTCTCCTGCCGTACGTCGTGCACCGCCACGTCGTGGCCGGCGGCGAGCAGGTTGCGGCTCATCGGGCCGCCCATGTTGCCGAGGCCGATAAAACCGATCTTCACAGGTTGATCCAAGTCGTCTTGAGAGCCGAGTAGGCGTCGAGCGCGTGCAGGGACTTGTCGCGACCGTGCCCGGAGTCTTTGAAGCCGCCGAAGGGGGTCATCACGTCGCTGGCGTCGAAGGTGTTGACCCACACGGTGCCGGCGCGCAGCGAGCGGGCGACGCGGTGCGCGGTGGAGAGCCGCGACGTCCAGACGGCGGCCGCGAGGCCGTACCTCGACTCGTTGGCGAGCCGGACGCCTTCCTGCTCGCCGGTGAAGGTGATGGTGGACAGCACCGGGCCGAAGATCTCCTCCTGGCCGATCCGGCTGTCGTTGCGCACGCCGTCCAGGATGGTCGGGGCGACGAAGTAGCCGCCGGACTGCTGCCTGATCCGCCCGCCGCCGGTGACGACCTCGGCTCCTTCGCCGCGGCCGATGTCGAGGTAGCCGAGCACGCGGTCGAGCTGGGCCGCGTCGACGATGGCGCCCATCTCGGTGGCGGGGTCGAGCGGGTCACCGACGGCGATGCCCTCGGCGACCTTGACGACTTCGGCCAGCAGTTCGTCGTGGATCCGGGCGTCCACCACGAGGCGGGATCCGGCGTTGCAGGTCTGCCCCGCGTTGTAGAAGATCCCCCAGGCGATCGCGGACGCGACCGCGGGGAGGTCCTCGGCGTCGGCGAGCACGAGCTGCGGGGACTTGCCGCCGAGCTCGAGGGAGACCTGCTTGCCGTTGGACTCGGCCGAGTAGGCCAGGAAGCGGTGGCCGACCTCGGTGGACCCGGTGAATGCGATCTTGTCAACGCCGGGATGGCGGCCGAGCGCCGCCCCCGTGACGGGGCCGAGGCCCGGAACGACGTTCAGTACGCCGTCGGGGACGCCCGCCTCGGCGGCCAGCTCGGCCAGGCGCAGCGCCGACAGCGAGGACTGCTCGGCCGGCTTGAGCACGACCGAGTTGCCCATGGCCAGCGCCGGAGCGATCTTCCACATGGTGATCATCAGCGGGTAGTTCCACGGGACGACGGCGCCGACCACACCCAAGGGCTCACGGGTGATCATCGCGAGGGCGTCCCGGGAGGTGGGCGCTATCTCGTCGTAGGTCTTGTCGAGCGCCTCGGCGTACCACTGGAGGCAGCCGGCCGCGCCGGGCACGTCGACCCGCAGCGACTCGCCGATCGGCTTGCCGACGTCGAGCGTCTCCAGCAGCGCGAGCTCCTCCAGGTTCTCCCTGATCAGCTCGGCGAGACGCAGCAGCACGGCCTTGCGGTGGCGGGGCGCGGCGTTCGCCCACCCGCCGTCGTCGAAGGCCGTCCTGGCGGCCACCACGGCCCGGTCCACGTCGTGGGCCGCCGCCGCGGACACCTCGGCGATGACCGTGCCGTCACGCGGGCTCACCGTGGTGAAGGTGGCTCCATCGGCGGCGCCGGTGAACGCGCCGTCGATGAACAACTCGGTTCGCGGCGCGATCCTCGCCGCCCTCTCATGCCACTGTCCGGACATGTCCATCCTTTTCTGGAAGCATCCTCATGCGACTCAGGTCAGGGACCAGCGGCGTACCGCGTCGTGGTCGATCCCGGCGCCGAGTCCCGGAGCGTCGGGCACGTTCAGGTAACCGTCCGGGTCGACCTCCAGCGAGCGCGTGAGGAAGAAGTCACGGCGCTGCGGGGTCCACCCCGGCGGGTCATAGGGGAACTCGACGTACGGCCCGCCACCCACGCCGGCGACGACGTGCAGGTTGGCGAGCACGCCAAGGCCGTTGCTCCACGTGTGGGGCGTGAACCAGCGGTGCTTGGAGAAGGCGAGCTCCGCCACCGTACGGGCACGCAGCATGCCGACCGACAGCACCACGTCCGGCTGGTACACATCCAGCGCGTCCGATTCGAGCAGGTGCAGAAGCTCGGGCATCGTGCGTACCATCTCGCCGCCCGCCACCCGGATGCCGGTCTGGGCGCGGACCATGCGCATGCCCGGGATGTCGTACTGGGGAAGCGGCTCCTCCAGCCAGAGCACGCCGAGTTCGGACAGCTCCTCGGCGAGCCGCCGCACGGAGGCGAGGTCGAGCGCCGCGTCGATGTCACCGGCCATCCGCCAGAGCTGGTTGAGGTCCACCATGATCTCGATGTCGTCGCCGACGGCCTCGCGGGTGGCCCGTACCGCGGCGACTCCCTCACCGGTCCGCTCACGTGAGATACGGATCTTCATGGCCTTGAAGCCCGCCTCTTTGGCGGCGAGCGCGGCCTCCACCCGGGCGCCCGGCGGTTTGAGCTCGCCGAACGAGGCGTAGGCGGGCAACCGGTGTGCGGCGCCGCCGAACAGCGTGGCCACCGGCTGGCCGCACACCTTGCCGAAGATGTCCCAGAGCGCGGCCTCCAGCGGCCAGTAACGTCCCGCGTGGAAGTTCACGGTCTCCAGCGTCTTGACGTGGTTGACGATCGCGAGGGGGTCACGGCCCACGAACAGGTGCTCGTAGGCCGCGAAACCGTCCATCGTGTCGCCCGACCCGTATCCGGTGATGCCCTCGTCGGTCTCCACGGTGACCAGGGTCGCGTCGAACCAGGTGCGGGGCACGGGATCCCAGGCGGCGTTGAACGGCGGGTCCAGCGGTAACCGCATCCGGTCCAGGCGGATCTCGGTGATCTTCACATGCTCCCCGAAGCCGTGTAGAAGGGGTTGGCGGGCGCGTGCCGGGCGGCCAGCGCCTCGTCGAGCGAAGGTGTACGGCTCGCGCCCGCGCGCAGCGCGGCGTGAGTCGCCTCCCGGTTGTTGGCGTAGACGGTGTCAGCGTCGGCGGCCTTGGGGTTGACCCACACCGCGGCGATGAGGACGAGATCGTCGACCTCGGCCGGCGGGATGACCCCCTCGGCCACCGCATCCATGACGCCGGCGGCCACGCCTGCCTGCGCGGCGCCCCACGTCAGGTCGGCGTGGGTTTCGGATTCCACGGCCGCCTTGTTGACGAAGAGCGTCATCGGCTTGGCGGGCAGGCCCGGGCGCAGCACGGCGACGAACGGCACGTGGCCGGCCGAGGGGGTGGCGAGGGCGGTGGCCCACGCCGTGCCGGCGGGGCCGTCCCGGTGGCCGATGACCGTGTTGACGTGCGCCGCTTCGGCCCCGTCGCCGATGAAGCTCTCCCCGATGTCCACTTGATCAGCACCTACCGCTTCTCTTGATGAGACCCTGACGCTTCACTTGATGAGGCCCTGCTTGACGAGCCAGTCGTGGGCGACCGTCCGCGGCTCGAGACCATCGGCGTCGACCTTGGCGTTCAGGCTCTGCATCACCTGGTCGGTGAGCTTCTGCGCCACCGGGGCCATGATCGTCTCAACCTGCGGGTACTTGGCGTTGGTCTCCTGGCGCATGGTCAGGGCCGCGTTGTAGACGGGGAAGAAGTGCTTGTCGTCCTCCAGCACGGTGAGGCCGAGGGAGGCGATACGGCCGTCGGTCGCGAAGACCTCGCCGAAGTTGCAGGTCGAGCCCTTCTTCGTCTCGGTGTAGATAAGGCCCGTGTCGACGGACTTGACGTTCTCCTTGGGCACGTCGATCCCGTACGCGGCGGCCACGCCCGGCCAGCCGTCGTCCCGGGTGGAGAACTCACTCTCGATGCAGAACGTCGCCTCGGCCGGCTTGGACTGCACCAGTCTGGCCAGGTCGGAGAGCTTGGTGACGCCGAGCTCGGCCGCCTTCTCCTTGCGGATGGCGAACGCGTAGGTGTTGTTGAGCGGAGCTCTGGTCCCCCAGAAGACCTTGTTCTGCGCCAGGTCGTCCTTGGCGACCGCGGCGTACTGCTGCTCGGGGTCCGCAAGCGGCTTGGTCTGCTTGAGGTAGGTGACCCAGCCGGTGCCGGTGTACTCCCAGTACATGTCGATCTGGCTCGACGTCAGGGCGGTGCGCGTGTTGGTCGAGCCCTTGATGTTCGTCTTGTCGACGACTTCCGCGCCGTGCGCGCGCAGCATCTCCATGGTGATCTGGCCGAGGATGATCGACTCGGAGAAGTCCTTGGAGCCGACGATGAATTTGGCGGCCTTCAGTTCCTGGCCGAGACTGCCCTGCTCGGACGCGGACGCGGAGGTGCCGCCGCCGCATCCGGCAAGTGCCGTGACTGCGGTGATCGCTGCGATCCCGGCCAGGATCGTGCGCCGGGTGGGTGTGTACATGGTGAGCCCTCCGAAGGGATCAGGGGGGTTTGCGGATGTCTTGGGTCAGATACCTCTGGGGCGCAGGGCATTCTCGGTGACGCTGCCGAGCCAGTCGACGAAGAACGCGATGACCGCGGTCAGGACGCCACCGGTGACCAGCACCGGAGTTCGCTGCAGCTTGATGCCGTTAACGATGATGTCGCCCAGGCCGCCCGCGTTGACGAAGGTCGCCAGCGTGGCCACGCCCACCGCCATCACGAGCGCGGTGCGCAGCCCTGCGAGGATCACCGGCACCGCCAGCTTGATCTCGACCCGCCATAGCACCTGACCGCGGGTCATGCCCATGCCGCGTGCGGCCTCGATCAGCGTCGGATCCACCTGCTGGATACCGATGATCGTGTTCCGGAGCACCGGAAGCACCGCGTACGCGATCAGACCGATCAGCGCGATCTTGAATCCGATGCCGAACTGGATCGTCAGCAGCGCGAGCAGGCCGATCGCCGGAGTCGCCTGGCCGAGGTTGGCGAGGCCGAGCACGACCGGGCTGAGCCACCGCGCTCCCGGCCGGGAGAGGAGTATCCCGACGGGTATCGCGATGATGACGACGAGCAGCGTCGCGACCGCCGTGAGCTGGAGGTGTTCCAGGACCCGGGTGTGGATGTACTCCCAGTTCAGGGTCCGCTGCTCGATGCTGTCGAGGGTCCGGCCCAACACCCACAGGTAGAGGACGAGCAGGACGGCCGCGAGCGCAAGCGGGGTGCCGAGGTACCGGAGCGCCGGCCGCCGCCGGCCGCCGGGCTCGGCCGCCGTGGCGCCCGGAGAGGAGATGGCCGAGGGGGGAGCGGACGCCGTCCGCGTTTCACCGGACACCGGACACCGGCCGCTCCCCGGCGGCGCCTGCCTGCTCCCTGGTGACGGACGCGCAAATCTCGGCGAACGTCACCACCCTCCCGTCGGCCACGATCTCCTGACGGCCGTGGGCGACCATCGCGTCCAGCGCCTGGCGGAGCGTCGCGCTCCCCGCGATCTGGGGAAGGCCGTCGGTCGCGACCGTACTGGTGCCTGTGGTCGTGTCCTTTCCCGTGGACGGGGAGAGAACGGAGACCGGGATCAGGGCGAGCCGTTTCAGCGTGGCGTCGGTTCCGATGAACCCGGCGACGTAGTCGTCCGCGGGGGCCGCGAGGATGCGCGCCGGGGTGTCGTACTGCGCGATCCGGGAGCTCTCCCGCAGCACCGCGATGCGGTCACCCAGCTTGATGGCTTCCTCGAAGTCGTGCGTGACGAAGATGATCGTCTTCCTGAGCTCTCGCTGGAGCCTTAGGAACTCGTTCTGCAGCCGCTCCCGGGTGATCGGGTCGGTGGCTCCGAAAGGCTCGTCCATGAGCATGACCGGCGGGTCGGCGGCAAGTGCCCTCGCCACCCCGATCCGCTGTTGCTCGCCGCCGGAAAGCTGCCGGGGGAAACGGCCGCGAAACGCCGCGGGATCGAGCCCCACCAGTTCCAGCAACTCGTCCACCCGGCGGGCGATCTTGTCCTTGCTCCACTTGAGCAGCCCAGGTACGAGCCCGACGTTCTCGGCGATCGTCAGGTGCGGGAAGAGGCCGATCTGCTGGATGACGTAGCCGATGTGGCGGCGCAGCTCGTCCGGGCGCATGGCCAGCACATCGGTGCCACCGATGCGGATCGCGCCCGAGGTCGGCTCGATCAGCCGGTTGATCATTTTCATCGTCGTGGTCTTGCCGCAACCGGAGGGGCCGACGAAGACGACCAGCTCCCCCGCGGGTATGTCAAGCGTGACGTTGTCGACCGCGGGCTCGGCCTGGCCGGGATAGCGCTTCGTGAGCCCGTCAAGCTCGATGCGTGCGCCGCCGGAAGTGGTGTCAAACACGGAGACCCCTCGCGGTGGTGAGACGACGGATGACGACATAGAAGAGGTCGAAGACGAGGGCCAGGACGACCACGCCGAGGGTGCCGGCGAGCGCGGAGTTGAGCGCGTTGACCGAGCCGAGCCGGGAGAGCCCGTCGAAGATCTGGTTGCCCAGGCCGGGACCCGCGACGTAGGCGGCGATGGCCGCGATACCGATGATCATCTGGGTCGAGACCCGGATGCCGGTGAGGATCACCGGCCAGGCCAGCGGGAGCTGCACCCGGGTCATCACGCCGACGGCGCTCATCCCGACGCCGCGCCCCGCCTCCACGATCGCAGGATCGACGCCCTTCAGTCCGACGACGGTGTTCCGCACGATCGGGAGCAGGGAGTAGAGGACGAGCGCGACCACCGAGGGTCCCCAGCCGAGGCCGAGGATCGGGATGAGCAGGCCCAGCAACGCGAACGAGGGGATCGTCAGGAACCCGCCGGACGTGCCGATGGCGAACGCCGCCCAGCGTGGGCTCCGGTAGGTCAGCATTCCGATCCCGACGCCAATGATCGTCGCGATGACCAGCGAGATGGCGACGACGAGCGCGTGCTCCAGCGCCGCCTGGGTCAGCAGATCCCATCGCGAGGCGATGTATTCGCTGAGGCTCACAAGCTCCTCCTCCCGGTCGTTGGTAACGGAACGGTAGGACGGAGTTCTTCTGAGTGCAATACTAGTTGCGATGAATGCAATCGATTATCCATGGTCGAGTAGACGGCCAGCGGCTAACCTGCCTCCCATGGCACCTCCTGCGTCGAGTGAACCAGATCGTTTGGGCAGCTCACGGACCCAAGCCCCATCCGCGGGGCTGCGAAGGGACCTGGAGATCCTCGAGTTGCTGGCGAACGCCGACACCCAGGGCGGGCTGGGAGTGAGCCGGATCGCCGAGATTCTCGGCCGCGAGAAGAGCCAGATGTCCCGCGCGCTCAAGGCGCTGGAGGCCGAGGGCATGGCCGAGCGCGACAGCGAGACCCTCGAATACCGCCTCGGGTGGCGGCTCTACGCTCTCGCGGCGCGTGGCGGGGAGACCCGGCTCGTCCAGATCGTCACGCCCTACCTTCGCCGCATGGTGGGTGCGCTCAACGAGACGACCCATCTTTGCGTGCTACGCGGCTCGGCGGTGCTGACCTTGCGCTCGGTGTCGCCTTCGCACGCCTTCCGCGGTCTCGGGTGGGAAGGGGTGACCGTGCCGGCGCCGATGACCTCCGCGGGGCGGGTGCTGGTGTCGGACTGGGAACCCCAGGCGCTGCGCTCGCTGCTGGCGGAGGCCGGCACCCTGCCGGCCGGGCCACGCGCACGCGCCGCCGATGATCTGCTCACCGAGATCGCGGGCATCCGCAGGCGTGGTTACGCCGCGGTCAACGAAGAGTTCGAGGAGGGGCTGGTCGGCGTCTCGGCACCGGTACGGGACTTCAGGGGCGCCATCGTCGCCGCGATCAACGTTTCGGCGCCGAAGGGCCGTCTTGCAAGCCGGCTCGACGAGGCGGGACGGCTGACACTCACCGTCGCCCAGGAGCTGTCCGCCGAGCTCGGGTTCCACCCCCCAGGCGGACGGCCACTCCGGTAGCGGTCACCCCGGCGGTTCACGCGAGCCGGCCGCCCGGGTAGGTCTCGCCTGCTGCTCGCCATGGACGCGTCCTGGTCCAGGCGGAAAAGTGAGAGCCGAGGATCAGGTCACCTTCCCGCATCACCCGGGCGATGGGTCGCACTTCCGTTCCTGCCGCATACCGTTCACCGCGTGGCCCATGCTGTCTGGCGCGCTTGAAAGGCGGCCTGCCACATCGCGGGGCGGATGAGCAGTAGTTGCAGCAGGAAGAGGAAGGGGGTGCCGAGCAGCCAGATACCGAGGCGTTCGGCGACGGTGGCGTCAGGATGTCGCAGTACGTACCGGATGCCGATGACATAGGTGAGGCCGAGCCAGTAGGCAAGCCCTTCCCAGGGAATCACTGAGCCGAACACGAATGCCACGCCGAGCCAGGCCAGAGTGATGGGGGCCAGCGCGGACATCACCAGGGTGTAGGTGCGCCAGAAGACAGGGAGCTTGCGCAGCTCCGCGACCTCCCAAAGGGCGTAGAGCCAGTACGAGCGGTACCAGCGGACCCGCTGGCGGTAGGCGGTTCGCAGCGTCTCGGGCATGTCGGTGTAGACGTAGGCCTCATCGACGGCGACGGTCTGGCCCCGCTGGAGTGAGTAGTGCGTCAGGCGGCGATCGTCGCCGACGGTACCACTCACGACGTAGTCGTCCAGGTTGTCCAGCACTACATCTGCCCGATAAAGGCTGAGCGCACCCGAACAGGGAGCGACGGCGCCCATCCGCGACTTCGCCGCCCGCAGCGTCAGGCAGGCGGACACCATTTCGAGGTCCAGCAGCCTGGTGAGCAGGTTCTTACGGCGGTTCCGCAGCAGCGGGAGACCTGTCGCGGCCATGACGCGAGCGTCGGACATGGCGCGCAGCAGATGCCGGATCGCCCGCCGGTCCACCACCGAGTCGCTGTCCACGGTGAGGATGAAGTCGGCGCGCTTGCGGCCCCGATCCCGGTCGTAGCGCAATTCGTAGAGCACCAACGACTGGGCCTCACGCTTGCCCCCGTTCGGCTGACGGTGCCAGAAGACGCTTGGGTGGCCGTAGGGCATCGCCAACGGCTCGGAACCGTCGTCGACTACGTGGACCTCGTCGGGGGGCCGGCTGCTGTTGAGCAGTGCGGCGATGGCCAGATGGAGCGCCACGCGATTTTCGTTGTAGCTGGGCACTATGGCGACGACCCGCCCCCTGGCGACCGGCAGGTGGTGGAACTGCCGCGGCCACATTGTGATGACCAGGCAGAACAGTAGTACTCCCGTGGTCAGCGCGTAGAGCACGACGGCACTGGCCGTATGCGTCCCGCCGACCTGAGTGCGATAACTGTAGGCCCAGAACCCGGCGGCGACGGGAACGACCACTCCGGCCGCCGCGATGCTCAGGAGGTTATGCCGCCTTCTAGCCACGGCGATCCCGTCGTTTGGCGCGCCGGTACATCCACAAGCCGGCGAGCACGATCGCGCCGGTGACGAGGAGCACCGTGGGGAGGTTGATGGTGAACCCCGCCGGGCTGACGTCCGCTCTTGTCATAGGCAGCGCGTCGTTGAACATGCGAGAAGTCCTTTCCAGGCATGGGCAGGTACGGCCGGCCCATGCTGGTGCCGGCCGTACTGATACGTGTGGATCAGGTTCAGTGGCCGCTGTCGGCGCAGGAGCACCTGTTCTCGCTGCACATGTCATGCCGGTCGTTGTTGCAGGCGTTGCACGTCCCGTATCCGTTGCCCATCAGGGTCACCTTTCTCCGTAGTTGGCCGTGAGCAGTACAGCAGATGTGAATAAGATGCACAAGTAGTAGAACGGTGCCACAAGGCATCCTGTACTATGATCTGCACACAAGGGTGAATTTCGCCTAAGTCGTACTGAATCCCCTCGGAGGGTGCGTGCAGCCGCTGTCAGCGGGCGATCCGCATGAGATCGGTCCATATCGGGTCGTTGGACGCCTCGGGGCAGGTGGCATGGGGCTGGTCTACGCCGGTGTGGACAGCGCGGGACGGCGGGTCGCCATCAAGCTTGTCCACGAGGCGCTGTCGACCGACCTGGAGTTCCGGCGCAGATTCAGCAGAGAGATCTCCGTGCTGACCGAGGTCGACGGAGCCTGCGTCGCGCGAGTGCTGGGCTCCGACTCCGGCACCGAGCGGCCGTGGCTCGCCACCGAGTTCATCCCGGGCCCCACGCTGGAACAGCATGTGCGCGCGGAGGGCCCGCTGACCGGCGACGCGCTGTACGGCCTTGCCGCCGGGCTGGCGGAGGCGCTGGTGGCCATGCACGCCGCGGATGTCGTTCACCGGGACCTGAAGCCGACGAATGTGATCCTGTCCCCGCAGGGGCCGCGCCTGATCGACTTCGGCATCGCCAAGGTCCTGGACGGCACCGCGATGACCCACACCGGAACACTGATCGGCTCTCCCGGATGGATCAGCCCCGAGGAGTACGGCGAGGGCCCGGCGGGAACCCCTGCCGACGTGTACGGCTGGGCCATGCTCGTGCTCTTCGCGGTAACCGGCGAACCTCCCTATGGCACCGGCCGCCCGGAGGTGCTGGCCTACAAGGTACGGGAGGAGATTCCGGACCTCGAGGCGGTGCCGGAGGGCTTGCGCGAGCTCGTGGGCCGCGCGCTGGACAAGGATCCCGACAAACGCCTGGCTGCCGACGACGTGCTCGCGGCGGTGACCGAAACCTGGCGCGGGGAGGAGGGCGAGCGAGAACCGGCCGTGCCCGACATCACTTCATTGATCCAGCGCACCTGGCTGATGCCGCAGGAGGAAACAGCTGACTGGCTTGAGCCGGCCGACGCCGCGGCGCTCCCGCCCGCGGCGGCGACCGGCCCGGCCGCGCTCGTGTCCTCGGCCACTCCCACCGGTCCGGTCGCACTCCGGGTCCCGGGGGCACTCCAGGTTCCGGGTGCCGGCCAGGTGATGGTCGTCGCCAAGCGGCACGGCTCGTCCTGGTTCCATGCCTACGCGGTCACCGCCGCGGCGGTGACCGCGATCGCCGTGACCGCGATCATCGTCAACTCCGCCTCGGAACGTTCCACGCCGGTCGCCGCGCCGACGGCACTTCACCCGGTTCGGGCGAGGACGGCGACGACTCCCATCCCGGCTCCGATGAAGACGGCCCTGAAGAAGCCGCGATTCACCGGCAAAGCCGTGTCGTTCAAGGGCATCAGGATGACCTTGCCGAAGGATTGGCGACTGCTGAGGATTCGCCGCGATCTCGCGTGCCTTGAGTCGCCGAATGCTCGGGGAGAGAGCGGGCCGTGGGAGTTCGCATGCCGCCCGGACTCATTGATCATTAGAACTGGTTCCGGCGCTGATCGCTGGCCGGGCTCATCCCTGGACGACCCTGTCTCGGGGTGGGTGCTGGGTGACCCGATGCCTTGCCTGACAGGTGGAAAAGTGTGGCGAGACTGGAGTGGAACCTACGGCAATGATTTCGGCGCGTACGGCTTCTACGTGGCGGCATACAACGCCACGCTTGCGCGCTCCAGCCTGGCGAAGATGGCGGACGGCCGCAAGGCCGCCTACCGGGAATGGCGGGTGACATGTGCGAACAATGACCAATACACAATGAAGATCTGGCACCTGCCGCTGTCGAAGGTCTCCCTCTTTGTGCTGAGTGCCCGTCCCGAGGACTCCAAAGGCTACAAACAGATCATCGCCTCCACCGACCTACTCGACTACAAGCATGCCGCCAAATTGTGAACGTGATCCGGCATCGTCCTCCCGGAACGTGTCCTTCGTAGGTGCTGGTCGGAACCGACCAACCTTTTGTAAGTTCCCGTCACCAGGCGCTGGCTTGCGTAGCCTGCGGTAGTGCTTGATCGACTCCCGCAGGCGGTCACGGCCTTCCCGTGTTGCTCTACGGACGCGGTGACTGAGATTGACGTTGGGCGTGCACGCCCGTGCCGGCTATACCTAGGCGCCGTGACAACCGAGCGCCAAATCGTCAGGAGAAGAGATCCTCGATCGCCACGGCGGTCGAGGCGCGCTGGATCCACTCATCAAGCTGCCCCACATCCTGCAAGCCAGGATGCGGCTTCGCGTTTCCACCGAAATCGGGATTCCGCGACCGGACAGGATTATGAAGATCGCCTCCGCCTTCCCCTCGGCTCTACCCTCGACCTTCCCCTCGGCTTTGCCCTCGGCGACGTATTTCTTCGCGAAATCGCTCTGGTACTCGTAGGTCCCCGTAGCCATCAATACCTCCATATGCTTTCGAGCCACCTCAGGGAGCGTCATCAGCACAAAATCAGCGTACAGCCGGGCCCGCTCGTCGTCGACGACCGCCAGGGCGGCCAACAAGGCCTCCAAAATCGGCTGAGCGTCGATGTCACCGCCGTGAGCCACCGCCGACAGCACCGCCAACTCCGGCGCGCGGGCCGCCTCAGCGGGATCGGTCACCACCGGAACCACCCCTGGACCGGCGACCATCGGAGCGAGCCTCCAACCCGGATGACCCATGTCGATCGGCACCGCGCACCATTTCGCGGTACGGGCATCGGTACAGACCACCAGCAGAACCGCAGGACAACGCATCCGCGCCCGCACCGACGCCAGATACACCGGCCAGCTCCACCGCTTGCCCGAGTCCCGGCCCCGCTGCACCTCCACCACGACCGCGAGCACGGGATCCCTGTCCGAGAACACCACCACCGCATCCGCCTGATACTCAACCGGCGGGCACTCGGTCAGATCACCCGACTCGATCCTGGCCTCACGGTAGCCCGGCACCGGCACTCCCAGTGCCTCAACCAGCAATTCAGCAGCCAATTCCGGACGATTTTTGAAAAGCAGGATCAATGCTTCATGTTCTTGCGATGGCACTGACCGGGACGTTACTACAGAGCTAAAGAACAGGCAAAACATTGCCAGAATCGCCCCGAACAAATCCGGACACCCCGCAAGCTATATTTTTCATTCAAATTCGCCTTTAATTCCGCCATTTAGACTTTCCGGGGAGGTTCGAGCGGCACATGCGCGAGGGGGCAGCGCCTTGCGGTGGCCGTACGAGCGATCACGCAACGGGCAACCGTCCTCAGCGGCACACCAGTCATGGATGTACGCCTCCTCTGGCAGACCGCGAGCCGCATGCTTGACTCACCGGGTGCACGCTGGTCTTTTTCACAGATAGGCCAGCGCTTCACGGACGGTGAGGCGAGAGGCGCGGGAGGCCGGTGCTCGGGTGGCCAGCGCCGCGCCGATGACGGTTGCCCCTATCCAGATGCCGATCGCCGGCGCCGAGAGGCGGAAGGGTAGTGGCGTGTAAAGGAACAGGTTGCCCAGGCCCGCGCCCATGACGGCGGTGAGGATCAGCGTGGGGACGATCGCGGCCGCGCAGCTGGCCAAGGCGATGAAGATGCCTTCGGTGATCACGATCCGGCGTACGGCGGACGGTCGGGCTCCGATGGCGTGCATGATGCCGAACTCTCGGGTGCGCTCGAGCACATTGGCGCTCATCGTCGAGGCCAGCCCGATGCACCCGACCACAGCCATGGCGCCGGCGATCACTAGCAAGATCATGATGATGGGCAGCATGTGGCCGCTGCCGGCCGCCTCCATCCGCCCGACGGAGGTGGAGGAACCGACCTTGATCGACGCGTTGGCAAGTGCCCGCTCGACCGCGCTGGCGACCGAGGTGCGGGTGCCCTCATCGTGGCCGCTGGTGGCGATTCGGAGATCGTTGGTTTGGTCTGCCAGGCCCGTGGCCTTCGCCAAACCCTCCTGCGATACGTACACACCGGTGCCGACAAAGGCCTCCCGGGCAACGCCAACGACCCGCCATCTGGTGGGCCGGCCCGCTATCGACAGCTGGACGGTGTCGCCGATGGCGACGCCGGGGATGGACTGGGCGCGGGCGATCTGGTTGAGGACGACGGCGTCCGTTTCGCCGGGGCGTAGCCAGCGGCCTTCCAGGAGCGAGGAGGGTTTCAGCATTGTGGTGCCGGTGGGCAGGGCGGTCACGGCGATGCTGCCGTGTGCCTGGTCGGGATAGGTGTGGGTGACGGCGATCTGTCCTGGTTGGGTGACCGCCGAGGGCGCCACGTTCCACGCCTCCACTCGGCGTACCCCGGCGACTTGCTGTACCAGGCTGGTCAGGGCCGTGGCCGGCTGCGGGCCTGTGAGCTGGATTTCGATGTCCCATCGGCGCTGGTTTTGGGCCTGGTCTGGTATCGCCTGCACGCTGGCCAGGGTGGACATTCCGGCGACGAACAGGGTGCCGGCGCTGGCCAGGAGCCCGACGGACAGCAGGAAACGGGCCCGGCGCCGGACGGTGTTGCGCAGTGCCATCAGCATCGTTGTGCTCAGGCCACGAAGGCGGCTCAGCCAGGCGTCCAGGCGGGTCACGGCGAGCATCTTCGGAGCGGTGCCGTGGTGGTCCAGTGCCGCCCTGACCGTCGTACGGCTGGTCTTGATCAGGGGAACCAGCGCCATGAGGGGCGGCAGCCCGATGCCGAAGGCCAGGACCAGCGGGTAGGTCCACCACCCGGGTGCCAGGCTGGTTGCGTTCACACCGAGCAGGCCCATAAGGATGGTGGGAGCCCAGGTGCGGCTGATCAGGAGACCCGGCAGGAACGCCAGCGCGGTGGCGGTCACGGCCATCAGCAGCGTCATCAACAGGTACAGCCGCAGGATCGCGCTGGATCGTGCGCCGATCGCCTTCATGATGCCGATCTGCGGGATCTGCTGGGCGAAAAGCCCGTTCAGCATGGTCGCGACCAGGACGCCACTGAGCAGCAGGGCAGCCGCGCCGAAGACGAGCAGCGCCACGAGCAGGGCGTCCAGCTGGCCCTGGTGGGGGTGGGCATAGGGCTCGGGGACCTGCACCTCGCGGACGGCCAAGCCGTAAGTCTGCTGCAACCAGCTGGCGAGGCTTCGGCCCGTGGCAGTGACGGCATCCCGGTCGTGAGTGGGTGTGCCGTTTCCCACCTGGATTTTCAGCTGATCCATAGCAACGTTCTCGCCCAGTGTCCGCAGCGTGGACGCGGAGATGAAGCCGTACCCTTTCTGCTCCTGGGCTGCGGGTGCCAGGCTCGGATCGTACGCCACCCCGCTCACGCGTAGTTGTGCCGCCTTGCCGCTGGGCGTCTTGACCATCACGGTGTCCCCGACGGCCAGGTCCAGCAGCTGTAGCGTGCCCCGCTCGATCAGGATCTCGCCAGGGGCGGGAGGCCAGGATCCTTTCTCGATCTTGAAGGTGGCAATGCGCAGCGGGTCGCCGGGACCGGCGATGAAAACTTGGAGGGGGTTGGTCTGCCAGCCGCCTCCATCTCGGCGGATCTGGGTGGTGAACTGGGCGCGGGCGGCGGCGTCGAGCACGCCTGGCCGGGTGCGGGCCGCGGCGGCGATGGCGGCCATCCGGTCTGCGTCGACCCCGCCCTCGATCTGGAGGGTGGCCGAGGCGGGGTGGGTACTCAGATAACTGCGAAGGATCTCCCGGTCGGTAATGGTGCGGGTGTATAGCACGGCGCTGAACACGGTCAGGCTCACGCTGATGGCGATGACCATCAGCAGCAGCCGAGCCCAGGTGCCCCGTAGGTCTCGCAGCAGTTTGACCAGCAGCAATCGGCTCATCAGCGCACCTGCTCGACCTGTGACTGCCCTACGGCCAGGCGACCGTCGACCAGCGCGACCTCACGGCTCACATAGCCTGTGACCTCGCGCTCGTGGGTCACCATCACGATGGTGCGGGCCTCGTCGTTCAGTTCGGCGAACAATTTCAGCACCGTAGAGCTGGTCGCTGAGTCCAGGTTGCCGGTGGGTTCGTCGGCCAGCAGCAGGGGCGGGTCGTTGGCCAACGCCCGGGCGATCGCCGCCCGTTGCTGTTGACCTCCCGACAGCGTGACGGGGAGCTTGTCGGCCTGGTTGGCGATGCCGACCCGTTCCAGCAGGTCCATGGCTCTGGACCGGCGCGCGGACTTGGGGATGGTGGCGGCGAAGTCCATGGGCAGCATCACGTTCTCGGCCACGGTCAGGGTCGGCAGCAACTGGAAGAACTGAAACACCAGCCCGACCGACCGCGCTCGCCACTGCGCGAGTGCGGACTGCGAGAGCGAGCCCAGCTCGGCGCCATCGGCCCACACCTGGCCCTTGGTGGGTCGGTCGATGCCGGCGAGCATGTTGAGCAGCGTGGTCTTGCCGCTTCCCGATCGTCCGACCACGGCTACGAACTCACCCGCGTGGATGTCCAGGTCTATCCCTGCCACGGCGGTGAACTCACCCGACGGCAGGGGGTAGGTCTTCACCACTCCTCGTAGCCGGATCGCGGTGTCAGGCATAAATTTGGCTCCTTTGGTTGTGGAGGGTCTGGGAACGGTGAGGGAGCAGCGCCGCCACCGGCGGCAGCGCGACCCGATCTGCCGCAGCCGCAGGGCCGCCGACAAGCCGGCGATTCCCGCGCCTACGGTGATCGCCCGCCTGTGAGTCGTCATGGCTACGACCTCCCGCGCTAGAATGAACGTTGCGTTCATAAAGGTATGAGCATAGTGCTCATACTTCAACCCCTCCGCGGGTGGAGAGATTGGCTGGAGCCTCATGTCGCCGCGTGGCGTAGCGTTTCCCGAGCTCAAAGAGCAGCTCTTCACAGCAGCCGAGCGCGTGCTCCTGCGTGAGGGGCCGGGCGGACTCACCGGCCGTGCGATCACTCGCGAGGCGCGGGTCGCCACCGGCCTGCTCTACAACCACTTCACCGACATCGAGGAGTTCCTCGCCGAGCTTGTCCTGGATCGCGGTCGTCTCGCCGCAGAAGGCGTGACGAGGCTCCGCTCACGAGTCGGAGAGGACACCGTGATCGGAAACCTGACGGAGGCCGCCCTCGGGTTCGGAACGAAGGTTCCCGCGCTGGCTACTCTCGTGAGATCCCGGCCGGCCCTGGCCAACCGGCTCCACGAACAATCCCCTGCGGGGGCTCCCGTACTTTCTGAGATCGAAGGAGCCTTTGCCACCTATCTGGAGGCGGAGAAGGAGCTCGGCCGGATCGCGGCAGGCGCGGACACCCAGACGCTGGCCTTCGCGCTGGTCGCCACCGTGCACCGCCTCGTCACCGATCCAGCCGCCGGCTCGGCAGATCTCCCCGGCCGTGTGCAGCAGGTAGTCGCTGCGCTGACCCTGGGCATTTCTTCGTCCGCCTAGCCGGAGGTTTCGTGACAGCACGCACCAGGTCGTCAGGAGAATGATTGTGCACTTGATTCACATGTGCTTTACTGAAGGCCAGCACCACTGATTCGATTCCAATCAAAGGACGCCGTGATGCACGCAGGCGACTCCTGAGTGGACGCGCTCGGGCCTTCGATCGCGGGGAGCAGAGCGGCGGTGACAGAGCCGCACAATGACCCGCGCTAAATGCACGACGTAGGCGCGAAAGCTTGATTCGTCATCACAACGTCCCTTGAACGTCTCACGCAAACAGGGCTCCTCGGCCACTCCGACCGCGTGATCACCTTCCCTTCACAAGGAGTTTTGTCATGCACGGAAACGAGCCACACGACATGTCGCCGCAGTACGGCCACGCGCAGCCGTACCCGCAGACCGTGATCGTCCAGAAGAAGGGTGGCGGCTGCCTGCGCGCGTTCTTCATCGGCGCCGCGGTGATGGCCGGCCTCATCCTCGTCGGCTCGCTCCTCAGCGGAGGCGGCGGTGGTTCGTCCGACGGCACGGGGAGCGACACCGCCGCGGCATCCCCGCCCGCGAGGAAGGAGTCCAAGCCCAAGCAGGCCGGGATCGGCGACGTCGTCAAGGACGGCAAGTTCGCCTTCAAGGTCACCAAGGTGGAGAAGGGTCTCGCCCAGGTCGGCGAGGGCCTCTTGGTCTCCAAGGCACAGGGTCAGTACGTGCTGGTCCGTCTCACCGTGAAGAACATCGGCGACGAGGCCCAGCTTTTCGACGACTCATCACAGAAGCTCATCGACACCAAAGGCCGCCAGTACGACGCCGACTCCGGAGCCGCCGCCCTGGGCCTGAAGGACTCCAACGCCTTCCTCAACAACATCAACCCCGGCAACTCGGTAAAGGGGATCCTGCTCTTCGACGTCCCGAAGGGCTTCGATCTCAAAGCCGTGGAGCTGCACGACTCCATGTTCTCCGGCGGCGTCACGGTCGCCTTGTCCTGACGCTCCCCCGAACTGCGCGCTCCGCAGGCGCTGGTACGGCAAGCGCGTCTCCAAAGAGGCCCTAGCGAGCTGGCACCGCCGCACCCGCAAACGCAGCCGCCCCACCGTTGAGCCCGGCGGTCTGTCCGACAGGACTGATGATGTGCGGCCGGCGCCTTACGCGCTCACGCGTTGCCTGATTGACGTATTTCACCTACCCGGCGCAAGCCATCCCCCGTCGAAGGAGAACCACATGCTCCGCCGTTTGCTAGCCGTACTGACCCTGGCCGCCGTCGCGTTCACCACCGCCGGTGTCAGCGCGACCGCCGCTTACGCCGACAAGAAATACAGCGGCGAAGGCGACGAGGTCCTGCGCATCCGCGCCACCAAGACGCCCGGCATCATCCGTTTCACCCACGACGGCGAGTCCAACTTCATCATCTACACGGTCAAGGCGAATGGGAAGAAGGACGAACTACTGGTCAACGAGATCGGCCCGTACAACGGCAGCGTTCTGTACAACGCGTATTCCAGCAAGGGGACGATCGGCCTGGAGATCAAGGCGGACGGCGCCTGGACCGCGACCTTCAAGCCGATCTCCGGCGCCCGCTGCTGGTGCTCCGCGACGTTACGCGGTACCGGCGACCAGGTCCTCAAGCTGACCCCCACCCGAGGGATTCGCACCATGCGCGCCACCCACAACGGTGAGTCGAACTTCATCGTGTACGGCTACGCGCGCATCGGCTCCTACCCCGACCTACTCATCAACGAGATCGGAACCTACAAGGGCAAGGTGCTGCTGCCCACCGGCACCCGCCTGGTCACCGTGAAGGCCGACGGCTCCTGGACCCTGATCCGCCGCTGATGTTCCCTCGTAACACCCGGACACCGGCCTCACCGGTTCACCCGCCGTGAAGCACACCGTGCGGTTGGTGAATCAGATACACATGTTTGGGCTTCGTGGTCGCCACCGGTACGCTTCCTCAACTACGTTGGCAACGACACGCACCTTGGCTGACATGGGAACAGAGGAGGCCGGCGATCAGCGGAGATGGGGCGACCGTCACCTCGGCCGACATCGCGCGCATGGCGGGGGTCGGGCGCGCTGCTGTGAGCAACTGGCGGCGGCGGCACGAGGACTTTCCCGAGCCGGTCGGCGGGACGGCGACCAGCCCGACGTTCTCCCTGAAGGACGTCGAGACATGGCTGCTCGGCCAGGGCAAGGTCGATGAGCTGCCCTTACAGGAACGGGTCTGGCAGCAGATCAGGGCGGCCACTGACGAGATCCGGCTGGGCGAGGTCGTCGCCGAGGCGACCGAGCTGCTGCGCGGCCAGGGGAAGCCCCACCTCGTCCCACGCCCCGCGTGGAAGCTCATCAAGGAGTACGGGGAAGACAAGGGCGCCGCCGAGGCCACCCGGTTCCTGCTGGACCGCTACGCCGAGGTCCACTCCCGCCGGCTGGTCGAGACGCCCATCGAAGTGGCGGACTTCATGGTTAAGCTGGCCGGCCCTGACGTCCAGACGGTTCTGGATCCGTCGTGCGGCATCGGCATCCTCCTGGCCGCGATGAGCGAGGTGGACAGGGCGTACGGGCAGGAGTATGACGACTCGCTCGCCCGGCTGGCGCAGACGCGTCTTTCGCTCACCGAGGTCGACGGCGTGGTCAGGACGGGTGACTCCCTCCGCCAAGACGCGTGGCCTGGCGTGACCGTGGACGCCGTGGTGTGCCATCCCCCGTTCAACGAGCGTAACTGGGGATACGAGGAACTGACGAGCGACCCTCGCTGGGAGTACGGCCTGCCGCCCAAGTCGGAGTCGGAGCTCGCCTGGGTGCAGCATGTGCTCGCCCACCTGAACCCCGGCGGTATCGCGGTGATGCTCATGCCCGCCATCGCCGCCAACCGGCGTTCCGGTCGCCGGATTCGCAGCAATCTGCTGCGCCGCGGCGTCATCCAGGCCGTGATCGGGCTCCCGCCGAAGATGGCGTCCGGCACCGGGCTTCCCGTGCACATCTGGGTACTGCGCAAGCCCACGAGCGACAGTCGTACTCCTTCCCGAGTGCTGATGTCCGAGGCCGAACCGGCCACCTTCGACACGATCGTCGAGCGGTGGCGTGCCTTCCAGGCCGACCCCGACCACGAGGTGGACCACCCCGGCGAGAGCCGTACCGTCCCGATCATCGACCTGGTCGACGAGGACATCGACGTGACCCCGGCACGGCACGTGGGCATGGCGGAAGAGTCGGGAGGCGACTATCTCTCCTTCCGCGACCAGTTCGTCCGCCGCATCGAACGCCTCTCGATGCTGGTGCCCGACGCGCTCCCCGGTAAGACCCGGGAGATGCCGGCGGTGCCCCTGTCCGAGCTGGAACGGACCGGAGCGCTCACGATCCACCAGTCCGGCCGGTACGACATCGAGGGCTCGGGTCAGCTTGTACTCGATGCCGGATATCTGCTCACGGGAGGGCCTGTCGCGACGCGCGCGCAGCCCGAGAACAGGATCGTGATCCAGCCGGGTGACGTGGTCGTCGCAACGCGTGATCGGGAGATCGCGGCCGAGGTGATAGAGGACACCGGCCTCCTCCTCGGCCCACGTCTCACCCTTCTGAGGCCCGATCCCGACCGTCTCGATCCATACTTTCTCGCGGGGTTCGTACGGACCTTCTCAAGGATGTCGACGAGCGGCACGCAGTCGGGCATGACGCGTTTCGATCCGCGTCGTACGCAGGTGCCCCGGCTCTCCCTCGATGAGCAGCGCCGGTACGGGGAAGCCTTCCGGAACCTCTTCGCCTTCGAGGCGGAGCTACGCGAGGTGAACGGTTCCGGCCTGATGGCGGCCGTGTCCGTCGCCATGGGGCTCGTCAGCGGTGCGCTGAACCCCTTGCCGCCGGCATGATGGGAGCGCCTTTACGTCACGCTCCCGAGGTTCTACCCGCGCCTGACATGCGGGACGCGTGACGGAAAGGACGCGACGCGTCCAGTCACAGGACGCGACTCATCACGCCGCGTCGAGGCGGGCCAGTTCCTCGGTGGACAGCTTCAGGTCCACCGCGGCGACCGAATCGCGGATGGTCTCGGGGCGTGAGGAGCCCGGGATCGGGATCAGCACCGGTGATTTGGCGAGCATCCACGCCAGGGTCACCTGGTGCGGACTCACCCCATGTGCCTTGGCCACGTCCGCGAAGGTGGCGAAGCGCGAGCCCAGCTCGCCCGAGCGGGTAATGCCGCCGAACGGGCTCCACGGCAGGAACGTGATGCCCAGATCCGTGCACAGCTCCAGCTCCGGCTCGCTGGAGCGGAACGCCGGTGAGAACTCGTTCTGCACGCTGACCAGACGCCCGCCGAGAATCTCGTTGGCAAGGCGGATCTGGCCGGGGTCGGCGTTCGAGACGCCCGCGAAGCGGATCTTTCCGGCGTCCAGCAGGTCACGGATGGCCCCCACCGACTCCGCGTAGGGCACCTTCGGGTCCGGCCGGTGGAACTGGTAGAGACCGATGGCCTCGACGCCGAGCCGCTTCAGCGACGCGTCACAGGCCTTCTTCAGGTAGTCCGGTGAGCCGTTCAGGGTCCACGAGCCGTCACCGGGACGCAGGTGGCCGCCCTTCGTCGCGATCAGCACGTCGGATGTGTCGCCACCGTAACCCGCCACCGCGCGGGCGATCAGGGATTCATTGTGGCCGACCTCGTTGGCGTGCAGGTGGTAGGCGTCCGCGGTGTCGAACAGCGTCACGCCCGCGTCCAGCGCGGCGTGGATGGTCGCGACCGAACGCTGCTCGTCGGGGCGCCCCTCGATCGACATCGGCATCCCGCCGAGCCCGATCGCGCTGACCTGGACATCGCCGATGCGGCGAGTCTGCATGGGAGTTCCTCCTCGGAGATGAGTTCGTACACCTTCAGTCTTCACTCTCCCGATTAAGCTGTCCAACAGAAGATGCTGATCCCATCTAGCAGCCCTGGTGATGAATCATGGAACTCCGGCAACTCGAATACTTCGTCGCCGTCGCGGAGGAGTGCCACTTCACGCGGGCGGCCAAGCGTTTGCACGTCGCGCAGTCCGGGCTGTCGGCCTCGATCCGCTCGCTGGAACGGGAACTCGGCGCCCCGCTGTTCCTCCGCAGCACCCGGCAGGTCGAGCTGACCCCGGCCGGGCGGGCACTACTGGGCGAGGCCCGGCGGGCGCTGTCGGCCACCGACGCCGCCAAGGACGCCGTCGCGGCGGTCCAGGGTCTGCTTCGCGGCACCCTGGCCATCGGATCGCTGCAGTGCCTGCACGCGGTGCACCTGCCGGCCGTGCTCGCCGGCTTCATAGCCGCACATCCCGGTCTGGAGATCAGCTTGCGTCAGGGGGGATCCGGCGAGCTGATCGAGCAAGTGCACGCGGGGCGGCTTGACCTGGCGTTCGTCTCCCGCCCGGCCCGTTACCCGGACGACGTCGTGGTGGGTCCGCTCGCCAGCGAGCCTCTCGTGCTCGCCTGCGCACCTGAGCATCCGTTCGCGGCACGGGGAGAGGTCGAGTTGATGGAGTTGCGGGCGGAAGGATTCGTGGACTTTCATCCGGACTGGGGCACCCGGGACCTGGTCGACGATGTGCTCGCCGCCGCAGGGGTGGACCGCCGCGTCTCGCTGGAGGTGACCGACGTGCACTCGCTGCTCGATCTGGTGACCTTCGGGCTCGGCGTGGCGCTGGTGCCGCAGTCCTTCGCGGTCAAGACCGATCGGGTGCGCTTCATCGGGCTTGCCGGGATCGTACCGGCCTGGGAGATCGTCACCGTAACGGGTGATCCGACAAGCGCGGCCGCGGCCGCGCTGCTACGCGAGGTCCACGAGGCCAAGAGCGGCCGCCGGTTGGCCACCATGATCGGCTGACAACCGCCCCACAGGCAACGACCCTAGATGCTCCCGGCAGATGGCCTGGTATATTTGGACATAGTCCAAGTACAACCAAGGCATACCAGGGGATGACGGGTGGCGGGAGAGCTCACGAACGAGACCGTGGCGCGCTTGCGGGCAGCCGGACTGCGGGCCACGCGCCCCCGGCTCGCGGTGACCGAGGCGCTGCGGGCGATGGGCGGACACCACACGGCCGACGATGTACACGCGCACCTGGTGGAGCACGGCATCGCGCTGCCCCGCACCAGCGTCTACAACTCGCTGGTGGCGTTGGCAGCCCTCGGCGTCGTCCTGCGCGCTGATGTGGGGCCGGGTGCGGCGGTCTACGAGGTCGCCGACATCTGGCACCACCATTTCGTCTGCCGGCGGTGCGGCCGTGTCAGCGACGTGCCCTGTCTTGCCGGCGCGAAGCCCTGTCTCACCCCGGGCGACGACGTGGGCCAGATCGACGAGGCGCAGGTGATCTTTCGCGGGACCTGCCGCCACTGCCTCGCCGAGAGCGGCCCGGCCGGCCCCGACGAACCACGATCGGCGCCGAGTGGCTAGCACACGGTGGCCGGGCAGGAGATCCAAGCCATGAACGCCGAGACCCACGACGCTGACACTCACGACGACGGCGCCCGCGATGACCGGCACGCGGCCGCACGCTTCCGCAATGCACTCGACTCGGAGCGACGGAGCGCGGCCCTATACCGGGGGCTCGCCGCGGGTGCCACCGGAGAGCGACAGCAGATCTTCCTGGAGCTCGCCGCGGTGGAGGAACGGCACGCCGCGCACTGGGCGGACAAGCTCACAGCCCTCGGCGAGCGCGTCCCCGAACCCGGCGGACCTGGACTGCGTACCCGGCTGCTGTCCTGGCTGGCCCGCCGGTTCTCCGTCGACACGGTGCTGCCGTTCGTGGAGCGCGCCGAGCATGCCGACGCCGGCCTGTACGACGCTGACCCCGACGCCGCACCGGGGATGGCCGTCGACGAGCGCTCGCACGCCCGCGTGCTCACACGACTGCGCGACGAGGAACCGGGTGACACCGCCGAGGGCGGCCGGGGTATCGCCCGGCGTGAGCGCTGGCACCGCAGCGACCGCTCCGGCGCACTGCGTGCCGCCGTGTTCGGCGTCAACGACGGCCTGGTCTCCAACACCTCCCTGGTGATGGGGTTCGCCGGATCCGGAGCCGCCCGCACCACCATCCTGTTCGCCGGGCTCGCCGGGTTGCTCGCCGGCGCCTTTTCGATGGCCGTTGGCGAGTACATCTCCATGCGCAGCCAGCGGGAGGCCTACGAACACGAGATCGCCCTGGAGGCCGAGGAACTCCGCGACGATCCCGAAGCCGAGGCCGAAGAGCTGGCGCTGATCTACCGGGCCAAGGGCCTGGAGGCCGAGGAGGCCCAGCGCGTCGCCACGACGATCATGAAGAACCACGAGACCGCTCTTGCGACCATGGCACGCGAGGAACTCGGGCTCGACCCCGAGGAACTCGGTTCGCCGTGGTCGGCGGCCGTGTCCAGCCTCATCGCCTTCGCCCTCGGCGCCGTCGTGGTCGTCATTCCCTACCTGTTCGGCGGGGGCACGACCGCGCTGGTCACCGCGGTCTTCCTGGCCGCCGGAGCCCTGTTCACGGTCGGCTCCGCCCTCGGGCTGCTCAACGGAAGGGCACCCCTGCGCTCCGGTGCACGCCAGCTCTTCATCGGCGGAGCCGCCGCCCTGGTCGTGTACTTCATCGGGCACGCGGTGGGCATCAGCGGCGTCTGAGTCGGCCTTGTCCCACCATGCCGCAGGCTCCACCAGCGGGCCCGCGGGAGATGTGCTGAAGGCGTCCCGGTGAGAATGTTCTCAGCGGGACGCCTTCAGCCGGCGACTGTCAAAGACGGCCGGTTTCAGGGTCGGCCGGGGGCCGCCCCGCGAGGGCGGTCTCCCGGGATCGTCCCTCGGTCAGCCTTTCGCGATCGGCAGCTTCCATACGCTGCGGCCGAACGTCGCGGCGTAGATGCTCTGGTCATCACCGGTGATCTTGATGTCCAGGACCGGGGTGTTGGGAAGGCCCGTACCGAGGGTCTTCCAGTTCTTCTTGCCGTTCTTGTCGTAGAAGACGCCGAAGTCCGTGGCCGCGTACAGCTGGTCGTGCGGCTGGTCGTAGACGATCATCTCGACCGGCGCGTTGGGCAGCTTGCCGCTGATGTTGTGCCAGCTGCTGCCGCCGTCGGTGGTCTCCCACACGTTCGCCGCGTCGTATCCTTCGCGGTAACCGGAGAAGGCGACGTACACGTGGCCGGCGTCGGTGGGGTCGACCACGATGGCGTTGACCCACCGCTGGGGCAGGCCCTTCCCGGTGAACTCCGTCCAGTGGGCACCGAGGTCGCTCGTCTTCCAGACTCGTCCGGTGTCGGTGCCAAGGTAGATCGTGTTGGGGTCGGTCTTGGCGGGGGCGATCCAGGAGATCGTCGAGTACTGGTTGGAGTAGAACGGCCCCTTGTCATTCTCCTCGGGCGGCACCGGTCCGGTCAGGTAGTCCGGGTCCGGAGGGCTGATCTGGGTGAACGTGGCGCCCCGGTCGGTGGAGCGGTCGAGCACGTTTCCGCCGAAGTACACGACGTCGGGGTTGGTCGGGTCCAGCACGATCGGCGCGTCGGTGGTGATCCGGGACGAGTGCCGGGTTCCGAAGCCGAACGTCTTGGACACCCCACCGGCGTCCTCGTGCCGGCGACACGATCCCACCTGCGAGCACTCGTAGTAGACATTGTGATCGGTGTAGTCGATGAGCACCTCGTGGCCGTCACCACCACCGTAGGCGTTCCACTGCGACAGATCCGACGGGGGCGAGGTGTTGGTCCACGTGCGCACGCTGCCGTTGTCCTGCAGTCCGGTCGCGAGCCTGGTCGGGTCGTCGGCGGCCACCGCCAAGTGGTACGACTGGTTCCACGGCTCGTACGACGCGTGCTTCCAGGTCCTGTTGGCACCGTTCCCTTCCGAGCGGTAGATGCCACCGTCATTGCCGAGGTAGACCCGGTTCGCGACGTTGGGGTCCCACTGCATCGCGTGCTGGTCGGCATGCACGCTGCCGGAGTTGTGCCAGGTCTGGCCGCCGTCGTTCGACTCACGCAGGTTCACGTCGGCGGAGAACAGATGCGTCTGGTCCTTGGGGTCGACCCAGATGCGCCCGAACCACCACTGGTAACCACCAGAGCCACCTGGCCGCCCGCCGCGCACGAAGGAGTCACCGCCGTCGTCGGAGACGTAGAAACCCTTGTCCGGACCATACGGCGTGCCGAACACGATGTAGACGCGGTCGGGGTTGGACGGTGCCAGCGCGAGGCCGATGCGTCCGAGACTCGCGTCGCTCTTCAGGCCCGTGCCGGTCTGGTCGTAGTCCGACAGCGGCCCGACGATGTTCTCCAGCCGCTTCCAGGTGTCACCGCCGTCATCGGAACGGAACAGTCCAGAACCGACACCGCCGTACGTACGGGCGCCGTTGTTGCGCTTGTGATCCCACAGCGCGGCGAAGACCCGGTTGTGGTTGGTCGGGTCGATGGCCAGGTCGATACCACCGGTCGTGTCGTTGACCGGGGCGAGCACCAATTTCCAGTCCTTACCGCCGTCGCCGACGCGGTAGATGCCGCGCTGGGAGACCGACTTCGAGATCGACCCCGACGCCGCGACGAAGATCCGGTTCGGGTCCGTGGGGTCGACGACGATCCGGCCGATCGCCGCACTGTCCACGAGACCCCACTGCTGCCACGTGGTCCCGCCATCGGTGGATTTGTAGATGCCGTTGCCGAAGTAGGTGAGGCCACCGCCTGACGGGTTCGCCTCGCCGGTGCCCGCCCACAAGGTGCCGTCCTGACCGATGGCGAGAGCACCCATCGTCTGCGTCACGTCGTTGGGCCAACTCGGCCGCCACGTGTCGCCGGCGTCGGTGCTCTTCCACACCCCACCACCGGACACGGCCGTGTACAGGGTGTCGGCGTGGCTCGGGTCGACGACCAGGTCGACCACCCGGCCACCGACGTTCGACGGCCCGATCGGGGCCCAGGCGCCACCGGTGCCCTTACCGAGCGCCTTCGCCTGCTTGATCGATTGCGCGACCTGCTCCTGGGTCACGTTCTGACCCGAGGTCCACTTCAGGGTGAGGTAGTCGGCCGGATCCTGAGGTCCGCCCTCCCCTTCCTCGCCCTCTTCGTTGTTCTGCTGCCCGGCATCTCCCTCGACTTGTTTCTTGTCTTGGGTCATCCCCGCGGCTTGAGGAGTGGCCTGAGTATCGGCAGAAGCCACCAGCCGCTGTATCCCGAACGCCGCCATGGCGAGAACCAGGCATGCGGCCAAGGCGATCGGTAGCCATTTCGTGCGGGAAGTCGTTGTCCGCTTCATTTACGAAACCCCTGTCCGTTAAGCCGCCAATGGCGGCCGTCAGGCGGCTTGGTGGCAGGGAATCGCTACTCAGTGACGCCTTGCCGCCGAAACCACCGAAACATGGGGCCTTTCACCGTGCTGGAGCTGGCTGGTCTTCCCGGAACAGCACAGATACCTTCAGATGTAAGCAAGCCTCTCAATAGCTAATAAAAGGATTTAAGACCCCATAAGGGTCAAGTATGTGGATACTCCATAAAGGTTGCATATCGGTCACGTAACCGGCTGGCGACGATGTCGATCTTCACGGCCGAGGATGTGCAACTACATACCCTTTTAGTGCTATTAGTCACAAAACATAACAAATGTCTGTTTCAATGCCCACGCCGACAGGTGAAGACGCGTGCGGAGCCGCTGGTAGGGCACCACAGGCGTGGGGCCGGCGTTCCTCTCGGTACGCCGGCCCGTCGCGGGGGTCGTCAGATGCTCACCCTGCCCGGCTCAGTCGCCTTTCGCCTTCTGGCCACCGTGGCCGAACACGTTGTGCTGCGGCGCGGGGACCTTCGCGTTCGGTCCGTAGACCGACCGGTAGATCTCCTGGTTGAGAACCTCTTCCGGCACGCTGTCCGGGGTGCCGGACATGTTCTGCGGCTTCATCTGGGACTGCGCCTTCGCCGGATTCTTCTCGGTGAGCGGCTGCGCCGGTGTCAGTGCGGTGTACTGCGTCAGGTTCGGCTTGGCGCCGAACGACCAGATCATGGGCATCGCGGCGGAGTCGTACTGTGTCAGCGGGCCAAGGCCCACCAGCAGCTCCATGGTCCGCAGCATGGAGACCTGACTGTAGAAGTGCGAATCGACGGTCCCGCGCTGGGTGTAGGGGCTGATGACCAGCCCCACCGAACGGTGCGAGTCGACGTGGTCGGGCCCGTCCTGTGCGTCGTCCTCGGTGACGAAGATGGCTGTGTCGTTCCAGTACTTCGAGTGCGACACCGTCTCCACGATCTTGCCGAGGGCAAGGTCGTTGTCCGCGACCATCGCCTTCGGGCTCGACGCACCCGGGGCGAGGCCCGCGGTGTGGTCCCGCGGCAGGTCGACGAACTGCCACGTCGGCAGGTTGTCGTGCGCCACGTAGGAGTCGAACTCCTTCTTCCACTCCTGGTATCGCGACTGGTCGGTGATGTTCATGTCGAACCACGGGTAGGCGTGGTCGGTGTTGTGGTCGAGCAGCGGCTCGTAGGCGCAGTACTGACCGGCCGGGCACTTCACCTGGTTGGCAGAGCTGAACCAGCTCGAAGGCACCGAATGCATGCCGTAGTGGCGGATGCTCTGGCCGGCCGCGTGCGCGGCGTCCCAGAGGAACGCCTTCGTCGGGTCGGCGTTACCGGCCGTCACCGCGGAGTCCAGGTAGCCGGAGGAGTCATAGACGGCCCCGTTGCCGGCATAGCCCTGGTGGGTGGCCAGCTGGTTGAAGGGGTTGGAGTTGGCCTCCGTCGCCCAGTCCCAGCCGTCCTGGCTGACCTCGCCGTCCATGTAGTAATTGTCCAGGGTGACGAACTTTCCGGCGAGCGCGTGCTGGTTCGGCGTCACGTTGTTGCCGAAGACCGCCAGCTTCGGATCGCCGTTGCCCTTGCCAAGGTCGCCGAAGACCTGGTCGTAGGTCCGGTTCTCCTTGACGACGTAGATGACGTGCTTGATCGGCGACTTCTGGCCGGCGTGCCGCGGCACGATCGTGCCCGGGTTCGCGCCGGTGAAGCCGCGGACCTTGTCACGCTGCTGGGTGTCGTTGTTGGCCTGTACCTGGCGCGTGTACTTTTCCAGTTGCGCCGAGGCGGGCATCGGTACGACCTGCAGGAAGCCCTTGAGCTGGCTCTCGATGTAGGGGAAATCGGTCGGGTCGCCGGCGGCATTTCCCACGTTCGGCCCGGTGCCCAGTCCCTTGGCGTCAGCGATCAGCAGCCGGGAGCCGTCCTTGGGGACCTGGACGCCGGTCGGGTACCAGGCGGTCGGGATCAGGCCCTTGACCCGCCCGAACTCCCTGCCGACGTCGATCAAGGCGACGTCGTTGTTGCCGGAGTCGGCGACGTAGAGCGTGTTCCCGTCGGCCGACAGGTCCAGCCCGGTGGGTGAGGTGCCCGCCTTGGCGCCGCGGTACGGCGCCACCGAAATCGTGCCAGTGACCTTGTTGGCCGTGGTGTCGATGACCGAGACCGAGTCGCTGTCGCCGTTGGAGACGAAGACCCGATGCCGCGGGGCGTCGGTGAGCAGGAAGTTCGGGTGGGTGCCGACCTTGATCGTGCCCTTCGGGGTGACGGTCGCACCGTCCACCGCGAAGACCGACACGGTGTCGCCGGCCTGGTTGGACACGTATGCGGTCTTGCCGTCACCGGACAGGGTGACGCCGAACGGGTACTCCCCGGCCGGAGCCGACGTGGTGGTGCCCGAGGCGACGTCGATGGCGTACAGCTTGCCTGCGTACTGTCCGACGACGTACACGATCTTGTCATCCGGGGATGGCGCCACCGACTGCGGTTCCGTGCCGTCCGGCAGGGCCAGCGTTCGGCTCAGGGCCAGTTTGCGCGCCGCGGCGTCCCACGTGAAGACGAGAACCGAGTGCTTGCCCGCCGTGGCGAGGAACACCTTGGTGCCATCGTGGCTGAACGCGATGCCGGGCGAGGTGCCCTCCTGCTTACCCGAGGCGTCCGGGTCGAGTTCGTACTCCTGCAACGTCTCGCCGGTCCTGGCGTCGAGAACCTCGACGGCCTGGCGATTGTTCGCGTTTCGGATGATGGACGGCAGGAGGACCGCCCGCTCGTCCGGGGAGAGTACGGCGTTGGCGGGAAAGAAGCCGGCCGGCTTCGTGACGCCCGCGGGTGTCACGCGCCAGCCGGAGGGGGTGAAAGCGGTGCCGTCGGGGCTGGGGCCAGGATGGTCGCCGGATCCGGCGAGACCGGACGCGACGCCGACTCCAGCGATGAGGGTCACCCCGAGGACGGCCGCGAGCATGCCCGGCCGATGTATGCGGAAAGCCACGTCTGCGAACCTCCATGGATCAGTGGGAGGGCCCCGAAGCGAAGGCCAAGAGTCAAAGATCGTGGAGATGCGTGGCATGCCGATGTGCGGAGTCTTACCAATCGATAGCCGCTATGGAAAAATCAGCGCTTTCCACCACCAAAAGGATATTAGGGAACATCTTTCCTGATGACGGACAAACCACCGGTAAATCGCGGCAGCAGGTGCCCTCATGCTCGGCCGGGGTGGTTCAGGTGGTCGCGGAGTTCTTTCTTGCGGACCTTCCCCAGCTCGTTGCGGGGCAGGGCGTCCACGCATTCGAGGCGGGTGGGCAGGTACCACTCCGTCATGCCGCGCTGGAGAAGGTGGTCTCGCAGGCCGTCCAGGGTCGGCGGGGTGCCGTCGGGGACCACGACGGCGCACACGATCTCCTTGCAGTCGGTGTTCTGGTAACCGACGATGGCGACGTCCGCGACGGCGGGGTGTCCGAGCAGCTCGTCCTCGACCTCCAGAACCGGGATCGGTTGCGGGCTGCCGATCCGGTCCGCTACCCGTGAGAGATAGCGCAGCCCACCACGTCCGTCCTCGCTGACGAGGTCTCCGGTGTCGTACCAGCCGTCCGTGGCGTCCGGGTCCCACGTCAGCCGCCGTCCACGAAGCTCGAACGTACCCACGCAGACCGATGGACTGCGCACGTGCAGCCGGAACACCGAACCGTCAGCGGCCTCGGTAGGACGATCGCACGTAGGACTCTCGGCAAGATCGCCGGGGTTGGCGGCCTCCGTACGAGGGTCGCGCTCGGTGGCGGGTTCTGTGGTGTCAGGGAGGAGGCGGATCTCCCGGCCTGGTGTCGGGCGGCCGATGCTGTATCCCGGCCAGTCGGGCGGATCGTCGACCGCCGTCACGGTGAGCCCGCCTATCTCCGTCATGCCGAAGCCGTTGAGCAGTCGCGGGCACAGGAACTCCTGCACCTGACCGACGACGGAGGCGGGCAGCGGAGCGCCGGTGCTGGTCACAACGCGCAGGTGGGGCAAGGGACGGCGCCGGCGCCGCTGGGCTGTGACGAGGCCGCTCAGCATCTCGGGGGCGCCGAGGAAATGGGTGACGTGGTGCCGGACCAGGAGGTCGAGCCAGGTCTCCGGGTCGCGCGTGTCGGCGAAGACCGAGGTACACCCAGTGACCATGGGGATCAGGACGTTGGTCCGCATTCCCAGCCCATGGGTCAGGTTGGCCGGCGTGCCGATCCTCGGGTCGGGCACATCGCGCAGAGCGTTCCGCCTCGGCCGGGCGGAGGCGTACAGGGTGTTGGGGGTGTGCAGGACCCCCTTGACCTCGCCGGTCGTCCCCGAGGTGAACAGGACCAGCGACACATCGTCACATCCCCCTGGCACACGATCATCGCTCGTACGCCCTGGTGGCGGGCGGGCGGTTCTGCCAGTCGGACCCTCGTCGGGCACGGCGGGGCCGAGGAGATCGGTGAAGGGTGCCGCACCTGTCGTACGGGCGTCGCCGATGACCACGCGGTGGTGGAGCCCTGGCAGGCGCGTGCCGAGGTCGGCCAGGAGCCGGGCAGGACGCGACGCGTCCCAGTGGTCGACGACCACGCACACCCTCGCGTCGGTGCCGGACAGTATCCGCTCCATCTCGCGCGGGCCGAGCGTCATCATCATCGGCACGGCGACCGCTCCGGCATGCAGGCACGCGAGGGTCAGGGCCGCGGTCTCCCACCAGTTGGGGAGCTGGAAGGCGACCGCGTCACCGGGACATACCCCGAAGCCCCGTAGCCCGGCCGACAGGCGGTCCACGTACGTGGCCAGCTCGCCGAACGTCACGATGACCTCGCGTCCCTCTTCCCGGCGCCAGTTGACGAACGCCGTGCGGCCGGGCGTCGCCGAGGCCACGGCACGCAGATCGTCTACGAACGAGTCCCGGCGCCACCAGCCTTCCGCGTAGTACCTCTCAGCCCGCGTCGTCGTCGCTCTCTGTGATGTGACCAGGTCACGCATGCTGTGATGCTCCCCTGGAGCATCGGTGTGCCCGTCTACGGTCAAAGGGCCCCTATTCATTGAAGCGTCGGCCGGAAGGTGCCGTGTCTCTCCATTGACCTGGCCGCGCGTGTCCTTGTTCATCGGACTGCCGTGTGGTGGCTGGTGCCGGGGCCGCGCAAGGTCAGGACCCGGTGGCGGCGGCGGGACATCATCCGCTGGAACGACAGCGTGTCGTTCAGGTGGGGGAACGGCTCGTCCGGTACGGGGACGCCGAGGAACGCGCAGAGCGGGGCCCAGCCCTGGTCCACCTCGTACACCAGGACCCGATCGGCCGGCAGCGCGGCCAGCACGTGGGCGGTGTGCCATTCGAAAACCTGGATGGCGAAGTCCGGGTCGCCGAAGCGAGCGCCGAAGGTGCCCTCCCAGATCACCCGCTCGCACATCCGGCGCCGGCACCGGAGCCCTCCGCAGGCCAGGTCCTCCAGGCGCATCACCAGGCCGGCCCGTCCCGGCTGCCGGTGGCTGGACCGGTAGATCGTGTCGCGCACGCTGGCGTACCACCGGCCGGGGTCACGCACGGTGAGGATGACTCGCGCTTCCTGGTACGCGTCGGCGAGCTCCTGCCAGAAAAAGCACGACGGCCAGTCGACGGTGGCGTGGTATCCCTCCAGCAGCTCGTCCCACGCCGCCCGCTCGCCGCGCGCCGCCGCCTCCCAGCCTCTGATCCGGTCGAGATCCCCGCCCAGCGAGGACATGTGGTGGCAGGGCCCGTGGCCGAGATGCTCCAGAGCCACCTTCAGCGAGTACGTGCCGGTGCGACCCATGCCGGCCCCGATGACTTCCAGCATGTGATCTCCCTACGCGGGGTGCGGTTCAGGGTGCCCGTTCGCCGGTCGCCGGGATGCCCGGGGCCGCGGGCGAGGTGGACATCGCCACGCGCTTCTCGTCTTTCATCCTGACACGGCCGCGACCTGGCACGGAGACCGGGGAGGCTGACGCCCGATACTCCTTGACACGCCGCATTACAAGAATGGGAACGCGCGACAAGATCCCGTAAGGTGACCGTCGTGATCCCCGGCTTGGTCTTCCGCGCGGACCCGCTGAAGTCGCGATGTGTAGAGCCGCAGGCGCGAGCCGTACGGGACCTCGGCGGAGCCGCACACCGCCCAACGGATCCGATCGCGGCGTTCCCTACACGTTCCCCGCATCGGGACATTCCCGTGATGACCGGGCTGAGCGCCGTACGACCACGGATCCGGTACAGGAGCGCGTGCTCTAGTGAGAAAGGGTCCTTGATGCGTAGAACGCTGGCGGTCGCCGCCTCGATGGCGGTGTCCCTGCTTGTCGCCCTTCCCCCCGCCCACGCCGATCCGTCCGGCACCAAGGCCGGTCAGGCGCCCTCCCGGCAGGAGGCTTTCAGGGCCGCCGCCGCCAAGTACGGCGTGCCGGAGAACGTCCTGCTCGGCGTGTCCTACCTGGAGTCCCGCTGGGACGCCAACCTCGGCCTTCCCAGCGTCACGGCGGGGTACGGGCCGATGCACCTGACCGACGCGCGTACGGCCCTCGCGGTCGGCCTTCCCCATCACAGCGACGGCACCGAGGACCCCCGCGGCGACGACGCGAGACCCTCGAAGCTCCCCAAGCAGCCAGAGCCGTTGCAGCCCCAAAGCCAAGATCAGCAGACCGCCGACGAGGCGGCCAGGCTCACCGGGGTCCCGGCCGACAGGCTGGTGAAGGATCCCGACGCCAACGTGCTCGGCGGAGCCGCACTGCTCGCTCAGTACCAGAAGGACCTGAAGCTCCCGGATAGCTCAGATGCCGCCGACTGGTACGGCTCGGTGGCCCGCTACTCGGGCGCCGAGGACGCCGAGACCGCCCGGCAGTTCGCCGACGAGGTGTTCTCCATCCTTAAAGACGGCATGAGCAGGGTCACCGACGACGGGCAGAAGGTTTCGCTGTCCCCATCGCCGGAGATCGCTCCGCGCATGGAGCAAGTGGACCGCCTGGGCCTGCGCGAAGCCGAAGGCAAGAGCGTGGAGTGCCCGAAGACGCTGGCCTGCGAGTGGCTTCCGGCGCCCTACCAGAAGCTGGGGGACGCCCCGGGCGGCTACGGCAACCACGACCTGTCCGACCGGCCGCGCAACCAGAAGATCGACTACATCATCATCCACGACACCGAGGAGACCTACGACAAGACGCTCAAGCTGGTGGCCGACCCGACCTACGTGAGCTGGCACTACACCATCCGCTCGGCCGACGGTCACATCGCCCAGCACGTCAGGACCAAGGACGTCGCCTGGCACGCGGGGAACTGGTTCGTCAACGCCAAGTCGATCGGCATCGAGCACGAGGGCTTCCTGGCGAAGGGCGGCGCCTGGTACACCGAGGCGATGTACCGCAGCTCGGCCCGGCTGGTCCACTACCTCGCCAAGCGGTACGACATCCCGCTGGACCGCGCGCACATCCTCGGCCACGACAACGTGCCGGGCACGACTCCCGGGACCGTGCCGACCATGCACGTGGACCCGGGGCCGTACTGGGACTGGGGCCATTACTTCGAGCTCATGCATCATCCGTTCAAGTCCACGGGCGGGGCGCACAGCGGCATGGTGACCATCAGGACGGACTACGCCGGCAACCAGCCGCGCTACACCGGCTGCGACAAGGCGGGCGTGGACTGCCCGCCGCACGGCTCCGCGTCGGTCTGGCTGCACACCGAGCCGAGCGAGGACGCGCCGCTGGTCAAGGACATCGGGCGCAGGCCCGGCGGGGAGTCGACGTACGACGTCTCCGACCACGGCGCCCGGGCCACCACGGGCCAGCAGTACGCCGTCGCCGGCAGGCAGGGCGACTGGACGGCCATCTGGTACCTCGGCCAGGTGGCGTGGTTCCGCAACCCGCACGACGACCCCACCGCGGTCAACGCCACCGGGCTGGTCGTCACGCCGAAGCCCGGGTCCACGAGCGTGCCGGTGTACGGCCGGGCCTACCCGGAGCCGGAGGCGTACCCGAAGGGGGTGCCGGTCCAGTCGATCGTCCCGCTGCAGTACTCGATCCCGCAGGGACAGAGGTACGCCGTCGGCCTGGCCACGCGCGGCGAGTATTACTACGCGGTGACCTTCGACCAGGCCACCCACACGGTCGTCAGGGGCCGGACGCTGTACTACCAGATACAGCTCGGCCACAGGGTGGCGTTCGTCAAGGCGGACGACGTCAACATCATGCCCTCCGCGATGGGAGCCCCGCACTGACACCGTAAACGAGACGCAAGGCGTAACGCCGACGGCACCCGCCCCATCGCGGGACCGGGTGCCGTCGGTTTACGAGAGTCAGTCGTTGAGGTGCTGGCGGAGGTAGGTGTCGACCTGGTCGAGGGCGATGCGCTTCTGGGCCATGGAGTCGCGCTCGCGGACGGTCACGGCCTGGTCCTCGAGGGTGTCGAAGTCCACCGTGATGCAGAACGGCGTGCCGATCTCGTCCTGCCTGCGGTAGCGGCGGCCGATCGCCCCGGCGTCGTCGAACTCGACGTTCCAGCGGCGGCGGAGCTGGGCGGCCAGGTCACGGGCCTTGGGCGACAGGTCGGCGTTGCGCGACAGGGGCAGCACGGCGGCCTTGACCGGCGCGAGCCGGTGGTCGAGCCGCATTACCGTGCGCTGCTCCATGACGCCCTTGGCGTTCGGAGCCTCGTCGACGGTGTACGCGTCCATCATGAAGGTCAGCGTGCAGCGGTCGACGCCGGCCGCGGGCTCGATGACGTACGGGACGTAGCGCTCGCCGGAGTCCTGCTCGAAGAACGACAGGTCGGTGCCGGAGGCCGCACCGTGGGTGGTGAGGTCGAAGTCGGTGCGGTTGGCCACACCCTCGAGCTCACCCCACTCGGAGCCGGTGAAGTTGAAGCGATACTCGACGTCGACGGTGCGCTTGGAGTAGTGCGACAGCTTGTCCTTCGGGTGCTCGTACAGCCGGAGGTTGTCGCGGTTGATGCCGAGGTCGACGTACCACTGCAGGCGCTCGTCGATCCAGTACTGGTGCCACTCCTCGTCGGTGCCCGGCTTGACGAAGAACTCCATCTCCATCTGCTCGAACTCGCGGGTGCGGAAGATGAAGTTGCCCGGGGTGATCTCGTTGCGGAACGACTTGCCGATCTGGCCGATGCCGAACGGGATCTTCTTGCGGGACGACTGCTGGACGTTGAGGTAGTTGATGAAGATGCCCTGCGCGGTCTCCGGCCGGAGGTAGGCCAGGCCGGACTCGTCCTCGACGGCGCCGAGGTAGGTCTTGAGCAGGCCGTTGAACATCCGGGGCGTGGTGAAGGCACCCTTGGTGCCGCAGCTCGGGCAGGTCAGGTCGGCCAGGCCGTTCTCGGGGGCCTTGCCGCCGTGCTTCTCGGCGTAGGCCTCCTCGAGGTGGTCGGCGCGGTAGCGCTTGTGGCAGGACTGGCACTCCGTCAGGGGGTCGACGAACTCCCTGACGTGGCCGCTGGCCTCCCACACCTCACGGGCGAGGATCACCGAGGAGTCGAGGCCGACGACGTCGTCGCGGCCCTGGACCATGGACTTCCACCACTCGCGCTTGACGTTGTTCTTGAGCTCGACGCCGAGCGGACCGTAGTCCCAGGACGCGCGCAGACCTCCGTAGATCTCGCTCGACGGGTAGACGAGCCCCCGGCGCTTGGCGAGGCTGACGATCGTGTCCATGATGTCGGTACGGCGGGCCATCAAAAATCTCCATCCGGCTGGCGGTCGGCGTTGGGTTTGTCTGATCAAAGGGCGCGTCACCTGCCCGATCACTCCCCAGCTTAGGGGAACCGGTGACACGACCCGCCCACAATCACCGCTGAGCGCGTCAGGGGTTGCTGGCCAGGACCTCGAAGGCGCTCGGCTCGTTGATCATCAAGGTCATGAGCGGGTACATCTCCATGCGCGCCGCCGACAGGGCGCGGCGGTAGAACCCGGCGCCCTCCCACTGGCTGACGAGCGCCCAAAGGTCCGGCTCGTCGACGGATCTTCCGATGTGCCCGCTGAGATACCCGGTCTGGGCGGCCAGCGTGTCGAGGATCGACCTGGCCTTTTCCACGAACTCGTCGGCCCGCGTGTCGGGGACGGAGTACCTGATGAGGGCAAGCATGCCGTTCAGCATGCCAGTACGCGTAGGGTGCCGTGACGAAGCCCTCCGACGTTAGGCTCGAATCGTGGCCGACAAGCACGATCCCATGGACTCCTCGCCGAAGCGCGCCGTGCCTGCCCATCCGCTGGCACAGCGCGGTGGCGCCGCCGACGACCGCACGCGCCCGGGCCGTACGGCCTCACGGCCGCTGCCCCGGGGCGAGCACTTCATGACGCCGGGGGCGACAGGGCTGCGCCGCGCGGTGGAGCACAAGAGCGCGGCCCCGCTGGTCTTCCTGTACGGGCTGCCGCGCTGGCTCATCCCCGTGGTTCTGGTGCTGCTGCTGCTCGTGGGTTTCGCCGTGGCCGACTGGCGTGGCGGTATCGCCGTCCTGCCGGTTCTCGGCTTCGTGGGCTGGCTGGCCTACATGTCCTGGCCGTCGCTGGGTCCATGGGCGCGGATCCTGCGGGTCGCGCTGGCGACGTTCCTGATCGTCGTCGCGGCCAGCCGCTTCGGGCTCTTCTGAGCGACGCCGGGCGATCACGGACAGCACCACCCGATTTTGACAACGGTTTTCATTTTAGCGCATAATTGGGGGCGTGATGCCCTTTTCGTCCAGATACAACCGACGCCACCTGAACGTTCTCGCCGTCCTGCTCAGTGGAGGCGCCCTTCTGGCCGTGACCTCATGCTCGGCGGGCACCACCGCCTCGGCTGATCAGTCGGGCAAGCCGAAGGTCCTGGCCGCCTTCTATCCCCTTGAGTGGATCTCCAGCCGCGTCGGCGGATCGGACGTCACGGTGACCGGCCTGACCCAGCCCGGTGTCGAGCCGCACGACCTCGAGCTGAGCCCGCGCCAGATCGCCGACATCGAGCAGGCCGACCTGGTCGTCTACGTCAAGGGCGTCCAGCCGGCCGTCGACGAGGCCGTGCAGGAGCACGCCAAGGACAAGGCGTTCGACGCCGCATCCACGATCACCACGCTGCCGGCGAGCCCCGAGGGGCAGCAGAGCGGCAAGCGGGCCGGCTACGACCCCCACGTCTGGCTCGACCCGAGCAGGCTCGCCACGACCGTGACCGAGCTGGGTAAGAGGCTGGGCCGGGCCGACACCGCCCACGCCGCCGCCTACACCGGCCGCGCACAGTCGGCAGCCACAGATCTCGGCACCCTGGACAAGGAGTTCCAGCAGGGGCTGGCCACCTGCGCGGGCCGCACGATCCTCACCGGCCACGCCGCGTTCGGCTACCTGGCGGACCGCTACAAGCTCAAGCAGGTCAGCATCAGCGGGCTCGACCCGGAGGCCGAGCCCTCCCCCGCCCGCCTCGCGGAGGTGGCCGGCGTCGCAAGGCGGGAGCGGGTGACTACCATTTTCACCGAGGTCCTCGTCAGCCCCAAGGTCGCCGAAGTCCTCGCCAAGGAGGTCGGCGCGAAGACGGCGGTTCTCAACCCCATCGAGAGCCGCCCGCGAGGAGGGGACTACCTGTCCGCCGCCCGCGCGAACCTCTCCACTCTCCGCACCGCACTTGGATGTTCATGACCCGCTCATCACAGGCGACCGGCGTGGCCCCGCGGCAATCCCCGGGAGCCGCGCCGGTCGCCTTCTCCATGGCCGCAGGCCACGTCAGCCTGGACGGGCGTCCCGTGCTGCGCGGGATCGACCTGCGGATCACGGCCGGCGAGGTGGTCGCCGTCCTCGGCGCCAACGGCTCCGGCAAGTCCACGCTCATCCGTGCCCTCCTCGGCCTGACGCCGCTGTCGGCGGGGTCCGCCGAGCTGTACGGCCTGCCGCCCGCGCGGTTCCGCGACTGGTGGCGCATCGGCTACGTGCCGCAGCGCCTTTCGGTCGGCGGGGGCGTGCCCGCGACCGTACGAGAGGTGGTCGCCTCCGGCCGGATCGCCCGGCAGCGCCGGCTGCGCCGCACGAGCACCGCCGACCGGTCCGCCGTCGCCCGGGCGCTCGACTCCGTGGGCCTCGCCGACCGCGCGGGGGACCCGGTCGGACGGCTCTCGGGCGGCCAGCAGCAGCGGGTGCTCATCGCCCGGGCGCTGGCCGGCGAGCCCGAGACGTTCGTCATGGACGAGCCGACGGCGGGCGTGGACGCCGAGAGCCAGCGGCACCTGGCCGGCACCCTCGCCACGCTGGTCGAGCAGGGGAAGACCGTGCTGCTGGTGGCGCACGAGCTCGGCCCGATGGCACCGCTGATCACGCGATCGGTCGTCCTGCGCGACGGCCGCATCGTGCACGACGGGCCCATCGCCCACGACCCCATGCCTGACGACGGTCCCGTGGTCCTCGACGGCGCGGCTGCGCCCGGGGAGGCCTGCCACCCGCATCCCGGCCACGAGCAGGCCCGTCCCCACGCCTACGACGTGTCCGGCGGGCCGATGAGCTCCGGGGCCGAACAGTGATCGAGATGCTCCAGTACGACTTCATGTGGCGTGCGCTGATCGCCGCGCTGCTCGTCGGCCTGGCCGCTCCTGCCGTGGGCACCTTCATCGTGCAGCGGCGGCTCGCCCTGCTCGGCGACGGCATCGGTCACGTCGCGCTGACCGGAGTGGCGCTCGGCTTCCTCACAGGCACGGCGCCCGTGCTCACCGCCGTCGGGGTGGCGGTCCTCGGCGCGGTGGCAATCGAGCTGGTCCGCGCGCGCGGCCGTACGACGGGCGACGTCGCGCTGGCGCTGCTGTTCTACGGCGGCATCGCGGGCGGCGTGCTGCTGATCGGGCTGGCCCCCGGCGGCAGCAACTCCACGCTCACGTCCTACCTGTTCGGCTCGATCAGCAGCGTCACCTCGCAGGACGTGTGGGTCATCGGGGTGCTGGCGGCCTTCGTGCTGGGCGTGGTGGCGATCTTCGGCCGCGAGCTGTTCGTGCTCTGCCAGGACGAGGAGGTCGCCAAGGTCAACGGGCTCCCCGTGCGCTTTCTGAGCCTGCTCATAGCGGTGACCGCCGCGCTGACCGTCGTGATCGCGATGCGGGTGGTCGGCCTGCTCCTGGTCAGCGCGCTCATGGTGGTGCCCGTGGCCACGAGCCAGCAGGTCACCCGGGGCTTCAGCACGACCATGCTGCTGGCGATGGTGCTCGGCGTCGTGTCGACGGTCGGGGGGCTCACCTCCGCGTTCTACGCCAGCGTCGCGCCGGGGGCGGCGATCGTGCTCCTCGCGCTGACGGGCTTCGTCCTCGCCCTCGGTGTAGGTAGATTCGTACGGCGAGGTCGTACACACCGGGCCGGCCCATGAACCCGCGGCCAGGCCGTACACAGGAGCGCAGTCGATGACGAACCGCCGAGACGCCGTGCGGGAAATCCTCGTCCACAGTGAGGGTTTCCGCAGCGCGCAGGACATCTACGCCCAGCTGCGCGCCGACGGCGCCAAGATCGGTCTCACCACCGTGTACCGGGCCCTCCAGGCGCTGGCCGACAACGGCCAGGTCGACATGCTGCGCACCGACGACGGCGAGTCGGTCTACCGCGCCTGCGCCACCGGCACCCACCACCATCACCTGGTCTGCCGCCGCTGCGGGCGCACGGTAGAGGTCGCCGGGCCCGCCGTCGAGCGCTGGGCGGAGACCGTGGGCGCCGAGCACGGCTTCACGGCGATCACCCACACCGTCGAGGTCTTCGGCACCTGCCCCTCCTGCACGGCCATCAAGTCGGCGGGCTGATCCCGTAGGCCTGCCTCCCCACCACCCCGAACCCCGTACGCCCGCCTCATCCCTCGTACGGCCACGGCCCGGCCGGAGGGATGGTGACGATGTGCTTTCGCGGTGACCTTGGACGGCCTCCTGAGGGGATACGCTTCCGGGACGGGGAGCCGGAGCGCGAGCGGCATCCGAGTCACACCGGCCGCCGTTGCCCTGCCCGCGCCTCTTCCGACGGGAGACGACATGCCATTCAGCCACGACATGGTGTGCTCGCTCGCGGCCGTCGCGGACCTGATCAACACCGCGCCAGAGACGGGTGGTCCCGAGGGCCTGGCCGCCACCGCCGACCTGGAGGCGTTCGTCAGGCGCCACGAGATGAGCGGCATCGAGGCCGTCGGCGCGGCCGACCTTGCGCAGGTGCGCGCCGTGCGCACGACGTTCCACGAGGTCTTCACCGCCCCAGACCCGGCCACCGCGGTCACCCGGCTGAACGTCCTGCTGGAGCGCACCCAGATCGCCGCTCGCCTGACCGAGCACGACGGCTTCCCCCTGCACGTGCACTACTTCGCGCCGGGCGCGTCGGTGGCCCAGCATCTGGCCGCCGACTGCGGGGTCGCGCTGGCCCACCTGCTGGTCGAGGGCGAGTGGGAGCGGCTGCGCACCTGCTCCGCCCCTGACTGCGACAAGGTTTTCGTCGACGAGTCCCGCAACCGCTCCCGGGTCTACTGCGACAGCCGCACCTGCGGGAACCGCATGCACGTCGCCGCCTACCGGGCCCGCCGCAGAGCCTGAGGCCCCCGCATGCAAAGGTCCTGGATCGACAGGCCGAAACCGGCGGATATCCGCACGGGATAGATTTTCCTGGGACCGAGGCCCGATTATGCGGGCGGATCGCCCTCAAGTATGCGAGGCCCAGATGTTCGGGATCATTCGCCCGTGCGGGCAACACTCCTGCCCGTCGCTGCGCCGCGCCTGGCTGGCGCATCTGTGCGGGCTCTGCCTGACCCTGCGCGACGGGCAGGGACAGGGCGCCCGGCTGGCCACCAACTACGACGGCCTGATCATCTCGGTGCTCGCCGAGGCGCAGGGGACGGCCTCACCGCACCGGACCGCCGGTCCCTGCGCGCTGCGCGGGTTCAGGCGGGCCGACGTGGTGGACGCCCGCGCGCAAGGGGTGCGGCTGGCCGCCACGGTGTCGCTCGTCCTTGCGGCGGGCAAGCTCCGCGACCACGTGGCCGACGGCGACGCCTCCCCCGGCACCGGCCTGGCCGGCAGACGTCTGGCGGCCCGCTGGGAGGCGGCCGGCGCCCGCATGGGAGCCTCGATCGGCTTCGACACCGCCGTACTGGCCTCGACGATCGACCGCCAGCTCGACCTCGAAGGTGAGGCGGGGCTCGCTCTGCTCGAGCTGACGGGCCCTACGGAGGAGGCGGTGGCCGCCGCGTTCACCTACACCGCGACGCTCGCGGGAAGGCCGGGCAACGCGGCGCCGCTGGCCGAGGCGGGCCGGTTCTTCGGGCGGATCGCCCACCTGCTGGACGCGGTAGAGGACCGGGAGGACGACGGCGAGCGGGGAGCGTTCAACCCGCTCACCGCGACCGGCACCACCCGCGAGGAGGCCAGGCGGCTCTGCGACGACGCCGCGCACGGCCTCGATCTCGCCCTGCGCGAGGTGGAGCTGGAGGAGCGGCACCTGGTGGACGTGCTTCTGGGCGCCGAGGTGAGGCGAGCGGTGGAACGGACCTTCGCCGACCCGGCGCCCGCGGGCTCGTACCGAAGGCCCGGGTTCCTCCGGAAGTCCGCCGCCGGGGTGGCGACCTTGTTCACCTGCGGGATATGGCGCCCGAGGTGGAGCCAGAGGAAGGACAGGCCCTGCGATGACCGCTGCTACCTGCGGTCCTGCGACTGCTGCGACTGCTGCAGCTCATGCGACTGCTGCGACTGCTGCACCTGAGATGTCGCGAGGGCTCAGACCTGGTCGGGGACGGCTCAGACCTGGTTCGGGAGGGCTCCGCCGTACCTGCGGTCACGCTTGGCGTAGATCTCGCACGCCTGCCAGAGGTCACGGCGGTCGAAGTCGGGCCAGAGCTGGTTGAGGAACACCATCTCGGCGTACGCCGACTGCCAGAGCAGGAAGTTGGAGGTGCGCTGCTCGCCGGACGACCGTACGAAGAGATCGACGTCGGGGATGTCGGGCTCGTCAAGGTAGCGGGCGAAGGTGCGCTCTGAGACCTTCTCCGGCTTGACCCGGCCCGAAGCGATGTCCTGCGCGAGCTTCACGGCGGCGTCGACGATCTCGGCCCGGCCGCCGTAGTTGACGCAGAACTGCAGGGTCAGGGTGCGGTTGTTCCTCGTCATCTCCTCGGCGTCCTGAAGCTCGCTGATAACACTCTTCCAGAGCCGCCCCGGCCGCCCGGCCCAGCGCACACGTACGCCCATGGCGTGCAGATCGTCGCGGCGCCGCCGGATCACGTCGCGGTTGAACCCCATCAGGAATCGCACCTCGTCCGGCGACCGCCGCCAGTTCTCGGTGGAGAAGGCGTAGGCCGACAGGTTGGGGACGCCGAGCTCGATGGCGCCCTCGATCACGTCGAACAGCGAGGCCTCGCCCGCCTTGTGACCCTCGGTTCTGGCAAGCCCCCGCGCCTTCGCCCAGCGCCCGTTGCCGTCCATGACGATCGCGACGTGCCGGGGGACCAGCTCCCGCGGGATCGGCGGCGGGACGGCGCCTGAGGGGTGAGGGGTGGGCGGGCGGACTTTCACGGTCTGCTTCTCCTGTGCGTGTCTGGATGGAGGCGCCCTCAGACGCGCTCGACGTGTCGTAGCGAGCGTATTCCGTGTTCGAGATGCCATTGAAGGTAGGCCGCGACCAGGCCGCTGCATTCGGTGCGGTGGCGCTGCTCGGAGGCGTCGGCCGAGTCCCAGTCGCCGCGCGAGAGCGCGATCATGAGGCCGATCGTCTCGGCGGCGGGCACGGCCGCTCCGGGGGGGCGGCAACCGCCGCACACCACGCCGCCCGCGGCGATGGCGAAGGCCCTGATCGCGGGGGTCGAGCAGCGGGCGCAGGAGTCGAGGGCGGGGGCGTACCCCGCGACCGCGAGGGACCGCAGGAAGTACGCGTCGAGGACGAGCCTGGCCTCGTGGCCTCCCTCGACGAGCGTGCGCAGCCCGCCGACGAGCAGCAGGAACTGCCGGAGCGCGGGCTCCTTCTCGCCCACGGTGAGCCGGTCGGCGGTCTCGAGCATGGCGGTGCCCGCGGTGTAGCGCGGGTAGTCGGAGACCAGCGCCTGGCCGTAGGGCCGGAGCGTCTCGGCCTGCGTGATCACGTCGAGCGACCGCCCGGTGTGAAGCTGCAGGTCGACGTGGGTGAAGGGCTCGAGCCGCGCCCCGAACCTGGACATGGTGCGCCGGACGCCCTTGGCGACCCCCCGCACCTTGCCCGTGCGCTTGGTGAGGACCGTGACGATGCGGTCGGCCTCGCCCAGCTTCTGGGTGCGGAGCACGACGCCCTCGTCGCGGTAGAGGTTCACCCGCCCAGTCTAGGGACGTGGCATCGCCACCGGGTGCCGCACCGGGTGCCCGCGGACTCAATCGGAAGGTGCTGCCGGGACATGAGAAACAGGATGTGACATCCCCAAAGCGACGAATCAATCTCGGGTCAACCCTGGATGGCATCCTTTGGAAGAACAGTCACTAAACTTTGCCCCCTGGCGACACCCCCTGATAATCGCCTCCGCCCCCCGCACGCTGCCTGAAAGGGTGACATGACCCGCGTGGTCCTGCTGGGCACCTCGCCCGGCCCGATCGGTTCTCCCGAGCAGCATGTCCCGCCCGGTCGCCTGGCGCTGACGTCGCTTCCCGGCTCGCCCACCGTCCTCGGCCGCCTGTACGGTCAGCTGGCCTCGATGGACCCCGAGCCCGTCGCCATCGCCCGTCCGGGCGACTCCGGCGACTACCTGGACTTCCCTGGCGAGGTCGTCGAGTCAGCCGACCTGGCCGGTGACCTGCGCGCGCTCGCCGATGTCGTGGAGCATGCCACGGACGACCTGTTCATCATCCCCGCCGGCGTCCTGATCCACGACGAGCTGATCTACCAGATCACCATGGCCAAGCGCGGCGCGCTGGCGCTGATCGTCAAGGAGCCGCACCAGGAGGACGAGAACGGCGAGCCGCTCCAGCCGGACATCCCGATCGAAGAGGCGGAGCCTGAGATCGGCGACCGCTTCCTCGAGGGCCTGCCCGTTCGGTTCCGCGCCAGCCGCTCGCGCGTCATCTCCGCCGGCTCGGCCTACCACGCGGTCACCCGGCCGAACGCCGTGCCGCTCGGCCCGCTCCACCTGCAGCAGCGTCACGCGGCGGCACTCGCCGAGGCGGCCCGCGAGCTGGCCGACATGGCCCACCTCTTCGGGCCGGAGGACGACCTCGTCCAGCTGCTCGTGCTCGGCCTGGTCCGCAAGGGCGTCTCCGTCGGCGTCCGTGGCCGCAGGGACCTGTTCTTCGCCCGGGTCGGCTCCGAGGCCGAGGCGGACGAGGCCGTGGCGGCCATGTCCGGGTTCGACGAGGACCGCGCTCGTTTGAACAACGCGGTCAAGGGCGCCGACGGCTTCTTCACGACCTACTTCGTCAGCACCTACTCCCGGTTCATCGCCCGGTGGGCGGCGCGGCGGGGCCTCACACCGAACCAGGTCACGCTGATCTCGATCGCGCTCGGCGTTCTCTCGGCGCTGGCCTTCGCCACGGGGACGCGCGCGGGCGCGGTGGCGGGAGGCCTGCTGATCTACTTCGCGTTCGTCTTCGACTGCGTCGACGGCCAGGTCGCCCGGTACGCCCGCAAGTTCGGCGTGCTCGGCGCGTGGCTGGACGCGACGTTCGACCGCGCCAAGGAGTACGTCGTCTTCGCCGGCCTCGCCGTCGGCTCCATCGTGGCGGGCCAGGGCGACGTGTGGACGCTGGCGCTGGTCGCGCTGTCGGTGCAGTCGGTACGGCACCTGCTCGACTTCTCCTTCGGCGCCGCCAACCGGCGCAAGCCGCCGAACCCCCTGCCGACGCTGGCGCTGAACGCCACCGACGACCGGCCGCTGCGCGACGCTCTGGATAAGCGCCGGGCCTCGCGCAGCACCGGCGTGCGCGGTCTTCTCAAGATATGGACCGAGGCCGGGCGCTTCCGCGCGGTGTACTGGGCCCGGAAGATGATCGTCTTTCCCATCGGTGAGCGCTTCGCCGCCATCGCGATCACCGCGGCCGTGTTCGAGCCCCGGGTCACGTTCCTCACGCTCGTGATCTGGGGCGGCGTCGCGGCCACCTACATCCTCACCGGACGTCTCATGAGGTCGCTCGCATGATCACCCACCCGCAGACCGCCGCAACCCCCGTCCCCGACCCCGACGAGGAGCGCCGCCGCATCCAGACGGCACGCCTGCTCGCCTACCGCGACGACGGGCCCGTGGTGGCGCTGCTCCGCGCCAGGATGGGCCCCGGGCTGCCTCCGGTGCCCGCCGGGCTGGCCGCGCTGCTGGCCGTGATCGCCATCGGCGTGAGCGGCGTGCTCGGCGACGGCAATGGGCCCATCATGCTGCTTCCCGTGCTGGTGATGGTGGCCCTGATGGTGCCGACCGCGCCGCGCGACCACCTCGGCCGGTTCGACTGGCTGGCCCCGCCGCTGATCAGGGGCACCGAGTTCCTCATGATCATCGTGCTCGGGCTGGCCGCGGGCACGCCCAAGTGGCTGCTGTTCGTCCTGATCTACGTCGTCGGCTACCACACCTACGACACGGTGTACCGCACGCGGCAGAGCATCTGGCCCGCTGCGTGGGTGTTCCAGGCCGGTCTCGGCTGGGAGGTCCGCCTGCTGCTCCTCGGCGCGGGAGCGGCACTGGGCGTGCTCACCTGGGTGGTCGCCGTGATGTCGGTGTACCTCGGCGTGCTGTTCGCCATCGAGAGCGTCACCAGCTGGGTGCGCCTCGACAAGCAGACCGCGCTCGCCCAGGCCTCCGACGACCTCGAGGCGTCTCCCGAGGACGACCTGGAGCAGGCCACCGGCGACGCCGAGAAGGCGTAGGCGCCTGCCAGACACGCGAAGGCCGGGTGGGGTCTCCTCCACCCGGACCTTCACCAAGATTGGTGACACTTGAAGTTCGGAGTCACGCCGGACTGTGTGACGCACGCGGAACGGCCTGTATACAGTCATCGTGGAATTGGACGCGCTTGATCGTGCGATTGTCGGAGCCCTGGTCGAGGATGCCCGATCTACGTATGCCGAAATAGGGCATCAAATCGGCCTGTCGGCCCCTGCGGTCAAGCGGAGGGTCGATCGGCTGCTGAACACCGGAGCCATCACCGGTTTCACTGCGCGCGTGGAGCCCTCGGCGCTCGGCTGGACAACCGAGGCCTACGTCGAGCTGTTCTGCAGGGGCAAGACCTCCCCCGCCGAGATCGGCCTGGCCGTCGCGCGCCATCCCGAGGTGATCTCCGCCTGCACGATCACCGGCGAGGCCGACGCGCTGCTGCACATCCGCGCCAAGGACGTCCGCCACGTCGAGCAGGTGATCGAGCGCGTCGCCTCCGAGCCGTTCGTCGTGCGCACCAAGAGCGCGATCGTGCTGTCGCGCCTCATCGACGACACCGCCCACGCGCGCGACGGAGCAGCCCGCGACGCCTGACCGCCCGACATCTCCGCGAAACATTTCGTTACCTGCGCGACACCAAACCGAAGCGACCTAAACCGCAATTCCCGACAAGCACAATAAATCGCCGTTCGAGCACTGATGCACGCAACCGATCCCCGGGAGCGCGCAAGCTCCACGCCTGGCCCGTACCTGCCGCCGTTCCTAGGCTGAAGCCATCCCTGACCAGCCGTTTTCCGACGGAGTGATAGATGGCGCACAGCCGGCACTACCTCATGTGTCGTCCCGACCACTTCGCGGTCGAGTACGCGATCAACCCATGGATGGACCCGAGCGCGGGCGCTGACGCAGCCACCGCCGTCCGCCAGTGGGAGCGGCTCAAGGACGTCTACGAGGAGCTGGGCCACACGGTCAGCCTGATCGATCCGATCGAGGGGCTGCCCGACATGGTCTTCGCCGCCAACGGCGCGCTAGTGGTCGGCGGCCGGGTCTACGGCGCGAGGTTCGCCACCCCCGAGCGCGCCGCCGAGGGACCCGCCTACCTTCGCTGGTTCACCGGCAACGGGTACGGTCCGGCCATGGAGGCGTCGGAGACCAATGAAGGCGAGGGCGACTTCCTCACTCTCGACGAGGTGATCCTGGCCGGCACCGGCTTCCGCACCGCCATCACCGCGCACAAGGAGGCCCAGGAGTTCCTCGGCCGACCCGTGGTGACCCTCCAGCTGGTCGACCCCCGCTACTACCACCTCGACACCGCGCTGTTCCCGATCGACGGGCGCAACGTGGCGTACTACCCGGGCGCGTTCTCGCCGGGCAGCCAGGAGGTGCTCCGGCGCATGTTCCCCGACGCCGTCCTCGCCTGCGCCGACGACGCGGCCGTGCTCGGCCTCAACGCCGTCAGCGACGGCCACAACGTGGTGGTCAACGTCGAGGCGGGCGAGTTGGCGCTGGAGCTGAAGCGCCGGGGGCTCAACGTCATCCCCGTCGACCTGAGTGAGCTTCGCAAGGCCGGCGGCGGTCCGAAGTGCTGCACACTGGAGATCCGCGCATGAGCAGAACCCGGGACCTCATCGAGCTGAGCGAGCGGCGCAGCGCCCACAACTACCACCCGCTGCCGGTCGTGGTGCGGGAGGCACACGGCGCCTGGGTCACCGACGTCGAGGGCAGGCGCTACCTCGACTGCCTCGCGGGGTACTCCTCGCTGAACTTCGGCCACGGCAACCCCAAGATCCTCCAGGCGGCCCAGGAGCAGCTCCAGCGGGTGACGCTGACGAGCCGGGCGTTCTTCCACGACCAGTTCGCGGACTTCTGCCAGGGGCTGGCCGACCTGTGCGGCAAGGACATGATCCTGCCGATGAACACCGGCGCCGAGGCCGTCGAGACCGCGATCAAGGTGGCCCGCAAGTGGGGCTACGAGGTCAAGGGCGTCGCCCCCGACCAGGCGAACATCCTGGTCATGGAGGACAACTTCCACGGCCGTACCACCACGATCGTGAGCTTCTCCACCGACCCGGACGCCCGCGAGGGCTTCGGCCCCGCGACGCCGGGCTTCACGATCGTGAAGTACGGTTCCGCGGAGGCCATCCGGGACGCCATCGACGCCAACACGGTGGCGGTACTGATCGAGCCGATCCAGGGCGAGGCGGGCGTGCTCGTGCCGCCGAGCGGCTACCTGAGGCAGGTCAGAGAGATCTGCACCGAGAACAACGTGCTGCTCATCGCCGACGAGATCCAGTCGGGCCTCGGCCGCACCGGTGACACGTTCGCCTGCGACCACGAAGGCGTGGTGCCGGACATGTACGTGCTGGGCAAGGCGCTCGGCGGGGGCGTGGTCCCGGTGTCGGCCGTGGTGGCGGACGCCGACGTGCTCGGGGTCATCAAGCCCGGGCAGCACGGCTCGACGTTCGGCGGCAACCCGCTGGCCTGCGCCGTGGGCAACGCCGTCATCGAGCTGCTGGGGACCGGCGAGTACCAGGCCAGGGCCAAGGAGCTCGGCGCCGTCCTGCACGAGCGGCTCCGCGGCCTGATCGGACCGGTCGGCCATGGCGGCCACGGCGTCGTCGCGGTACGCGGCCGTGGCCTGTGGGCGGGCGTGGACATCGATCCCTCGCTCGGCACCGGCCGCCAGGTTTGCGAGGCGCTGATGCGGCACGGAGTCCTCGCCAAGGACACCCACGGCTCCACGATCCGCCTCGCGCCGCCGCTCGTGGTCTCAGAGGAGGATCTGAACTGGGCGGTCGACCAGCTCGCCGCCGTTCTTTCCGAGCTTGCGGGCGGGTAGCGACGTCAGGTTTGCGGTAGATCATTTACCGGGCCGAAACCTGCCGTAACACCGGCAGGCCGCTAGGCGCGATCTTATTCGGGTCGTAACAGCACAAACCCCAATAATCACGTGCGTTTTACACGCACGCGACCATATGGGGCATTGCACCCGAGGGGAACGACATGCGCTTACTCGCGCGCGCCTGGAAGCGGACACTCATCGGAGTCGTGACGGCCGTAGTGGTCTCCACGACCGTCTTCGCCGCACCCGCCCATGCCGACCCGCCGGCATCGCGGAGCACCGACGGCTCCTGGTCGGTCGAAGCCATCGAAGGCGGCGGGTACCGGGTCACACTCCATCTTGATCAGCCGCTGCCCGTGCGCGACGCCGTTCCCGAGCTCGCGGTCGACGGCAGGTCTCTCGGGGCCGCCGAGGAGTCGGCGGACGGCACGACGCTGACGATCGTCACGGCCGATCCGAGCGCCGCGACGGCCTCGTCCGTCAACGTGGCCTGGAACGGCGAGGTCCCCTCGGACGGGATGGGCTCCAGGAGCGCGAGCCCCAGGACATCGGTTCCGGCGCCCGAGGCCACCGGCAGAAGGCTCCCGGTCGATCCGGCGGCTCCCGGCCCGTACAGCGTTCAGCACGAGGAATACGATCTCGGCGACACCGCCATCACCCTGGAGGGCCTGGGCGGGCGGGCCGCGGAGATCCGCGCGGCCGTGTACCTGCCCAAGGGCGCCCATGGCAGGCGTCCCCTGGTGATCTTCCTGCACGGCCGCCACTCGGCCTGCTACGACCCGACCGCCCGGACGACGTCGAATACCCAGTGGCCGTGCCCGGCGGGCCAGCGACTGATCCCCAGTTACCAGGGATACAGCGGGCCCGCCGACGTGCTCGCCAGCCGCGGGTACGTCGTCGTGTCGGTCAGCGCCAACGGCGTCAACGCCGCCGACAACCCCTTCAGCGAGGACCGCGGCGCGATGGCGCGCGGCGAGGTTGTGATGAGGCACCTGGACCTGCTCGCCGACGCCACCAGGGGCGTGGGCGACGACAAGCTGGTGCGGCTCTTCAATGGACGCCTCGACATGTCGGACATCGGGCTCATGGGGCACTCTCGTGGCGGCGAAGGGGTCGTCAAGGCCGCGCTGCTCAACGCCGCGCGGCACAACCCCTACGGGATCAAGGCGGTGCTGCCCCTGGCTCCCACGGACTTCGCCCGCGCGACCCTGCCCGGCATGCCGATGGCGGTCATCCTGCCCTACTGCGACGGCGACGTCTCCAACCAGCAGGGCCAGCACTTCTACGACGACACCCTGTACGCCCAGGCAGACGACGCGGCCTTCCGGTCCTCGCTGATGGTCATGGGCGCCGACCACAACTTCTTCAACACCGAGTGGACGCCGGGCGTGGCTCAGGCGCCCGCCTCCGACGACTGGGGGAACAAGAGCGACCCCGTGTGCGGGAGCACCGCCGCGTCGCGGCTGAGCCCCGCCGAGCAGTACGCGGTCGGCACGGCGTACATCGCCGGATTCTTCCGTCTCGTCCAGGGCGACGAGCAGTCGCTGCTGCCGCTCTTCGACGGTAGCGGCGGCACTGCGCCCTCCGCTGGACGGGCCGTGGTGCACACCGTCGCGCAGGCCCCCGCCCGCCAGCGCCTCGACGTGGCCACCTTCGCGACGATGCCGCAGTCCGCGCGCGTCTCGGGCGCGGCGACCGCCGCGATCTGCGCGAGCATGCTCGACCGTTCACCGCAGAGCGGGTACCCGTCCTGCGCCGCCACGCTGACCACCTCGCAGGCTCCGTCCTGGACGCCCGCCACGTACGCGCCGAACGTCGCCGCGACTCCGGTCCTGCGGTTCGCCTGGAGCGACGCCACCGGGCAGATGTCCGTCCCGCTTCCCAAGTGGTCCAGGGACGTCACCGACTACGACGCGCTGACCTTCCGCGCGGCGCTTGACGAGAAGGCGGGCGGGACCGCCGACCTCGCGGTCAGCGTCGTCGACGGCCGGGGCGCGTCCAAGACCGTGCGGGTGTCGGAGGTGAGCCAGGCGCTCACGGCGTTCCCGGGTGCGACCTCGCCGCTGCCCAAGACCTGGCTGCGGACGGTGCGCATCCCGATCGGCTCCCTGACACGGCTCAACCTGCGTGACATCCGCGAGGTCCTTGTCACGGGCACCGGCGCGGCCGGCGGCGCCTACCTCGCCGACCTCGGGTTCTCGCGGGTGCGCGCGGGGGAGGCGGACCTGTCCGAACTGCCGCAGATCTCGCTCCAGAGCCTCACCGTCCCGGAGGGCAACGGGCCGGGTGCGGCGACGATGACGCTGAAGCTGTCGGAAAGGAGCAGGGTGCCGGTGAAGGTGAACATCCAGTCGATCACGAACGGCGCCACCCCGGTGATCACACAGCTCGCCCAGGAGGTGGTCATCCCGGCCAGTGCGACGTGGGCCACCTTCCAGGTGCCGCTCGCCGGTAACACGACGGTGGCGACCGCCGCGCAGTCCTACCAGGTGGTCGCCTCCGTGCCGGCGAACGCGGTGATCGGGAGCGGGTTCACCCGGCTCGTCGTCACCGACGACGACGCGCTGTGACGACCGTCTCCCCCGGTTGAGTCGAGTACGGCTCACGCCTCAGGGCGTGAGCCGTACCTTGGTCATCTCCTCGAAGGTGGGGCGGGCGGTGTGCCAGCGCACTACCGCGGAACGGCCGTCGAGGTCGAGGGCCGCGAGCGCGTTGGGGAACCACGGGCCATTGGTGATCTTCCATCGCAGGGTCCGGCGAGGCAGCCGGACCGTACGGGTGAGGATGCCGCCGACGATGGTGGCGACGCCGAAGGACCCGATCACGTTGGCGAGGCGCAGCGTACGGCTCAGCGGGTTGCGGATCGGCGAGCAGACGGCCTGGTAGATCCGAGCGCTGTCGAGGTCCGCGGAGGCCGGTCCCGCCGCCGCGAGGTACGAGTAGTGCACGTCCCCCGACATGAGCACGATTGTGGCCGGTGCCCTTCCGCGGCGGCCCGCGGCGACGTCGACGAGCAGGCGGCCCAGCTGCTCGAACGAGGCGCGGAACGCGCCCCAGTGTTCGAGGTCGAGCGCTTGGCGGATCTTCTCGCCCCACACCGCCGCCCTGCGCCCCCAGGCTCCGCCCGCGACGGCCTCGTTCCAGCTCTCCACGTCGAAGATGCCGCTCGGGAGGAAGACCGGGACCGAGGATCCGATGAGCAGGTGGTCGAAACCTCCGGTGGCGACCTCGGTGAACCAGGCCCATTCCTCGTCGTCGAGCATGCGTCGGTGGCCGGGGTCCAGCTCCCTGGCGCACCGGGTGTCCAGCATGATCAGACGGGTCTTGCCGATGTCGCGCGTGTAACTCCACCGGGTGGACGAGGGGTCGTAGTCGGCCTTCTTGGCGAACTCGTCAAGAGCCGCGCCGCCGTCATCGCCGTCACCGTGGATCTTCGCGAACATCGGGTCGGCCTTGCGCTCGGACGGCGAGAGGTTGCCGAGGTGCTGGTACACCCAGTACGCGCCGAGGGCCGAGACCACCCTGCTCGGCCACCACGACACCTGGGCCATCTTCTTGCGCCAGGCCACGGAGGTGTTCCAGTCGTCGCGCACGTCATGGTCGTCGAAGATCATCGCCGTCGGCACGGTGGACAGCACCCAGCGGACCACAGGGTCGGTCCAGGCCTGCCGGTACAGCTCGGCGTACTCCTCGAAGTCGACGATCTCGTCGGGCCCGTCCTGCCTGCGAGCGTGGATGAAGTCGAGCATCTCCTGCGACGGCTCGTCGGCGTAGACCTGGTCGCCGAGGAAGAGCAGCAGGTTCGGAAGATCCTCGCCGTCCATCAGCCGCAGGCCGTACTCCCGCAGCACGTCGACGCCGTGGGTGGCCACGTGCGCCTCGTCGTGCGGGACGGTCGTACGGCAGGAGCCGAAGACGACCCGGTTCACCTGGTCCAAGGGGCAGATCTTGCTGTCGGGGAAACCCTCGACCGGCCACACGCGGCGGCCGTCCAGTTCGACGGTGTAGGCGCCGGTGCCCGCGATGTCGACGATCGCGTAGTGATGACCGTGCAGGGTGAACGTGCGGTCGGCGGCGCGCGTGCCCTCGGCCTCGACGGTCACCTCACATGGCCCGTTCGTCTCGACCCATATGGAGGCGCTCGTCTCGTCGACGTAACGCAGCATCGGCCCCACGAGCAACTCGGGCACTTGACCTCCCCTTTTGAGCAGCGATATGAACCATATGCGCAAACTCGTGGTGGTCGGAGGTCAGCCTTCGATGGACCGCACCAGCATTTCCAGCTCACGCATGAGCTGATCGGTGCGAGCGGTGCCGTACATCGCGAGGATGGCCCGGTGGTGCTCGGCGATCCCCGCCTCCAGACGGCGCAGGAGGTCACTGCCCCGATCGGCGAGAAAGACCGCCACCCTGCGGCGATCGGCGGGGTCGTGCCCGCGGTAGACGACGGCCCGTTCGACCAGCCGGTCGACCGCCTTGGTCAGCGTGGGGTGGGGCATGAGCGCGGCCTCGGCGAGATCTCCCATCGAATGGCCACGCCCGTCGGCGAGCGCCTGGAGGATGCGCCACTGGTCGACGGACACCTCCTCGGCGGCGAGCACCGAGGCCAGCCCCCGGTTGACGCTCCGCTCCGCGCGGCTCAGAAGGTAGGCGAGAGAGGAGCCGAGCCCGGTCGCCACGGTGGGCGGCTCCGTCAGACCCTCAGGAGCCTCGTCAGGTCCCGCCGTCACCACCGAGGGCTCCCTTCGTCCGCGATCGCGCAAGGAGGATACTCTTGCACGTGGCCGATCCCGTCACGGTTGTCATCGACCCCTTCGAAGCACACCTGCTCAGGGCCGACACGCTTCGCGTCGGCCTGGTGGTGCCCGTCTCCGGCGTGCTGGGCCTCCTCGGCCCGTGCGCCATCAACTGCGCGATGCTGGCCGCCACCGAGGTCAACGCCGCCGGCGGCGTGTTCGGCAGGGCGGTGGACCTGGTCCTGATCGACGGCGGCCGTAGCCCCGCGGAGGTCGCGCGCGAGGCCTCCGGGCTGGTGCGCGCCGGAGCCGTCCAGGCGCTCGTCGGCACCCACGCCAGCGACGTGCGCGTCGCGATCGAGCGCTCGCTGGGCGGCTCGGTCCCCTTCGTCTACACCCCGCCGTACGAGGGCGGCGCCCGCAGGCCCGGGGTGTACTTCCTCGGCGAGCCCGCGTCCCGGCAGGTCGGCCCCGGGCTCGACTGGCTGGTCGACCACCGGCGGGCGAGGCGCTGGTTCCTCCTCGGCAACGACTACGTCTGGCCCCGCCTCGTGCACGCCTCGGCACGCAGGCACCTGCGGGCCCGGTCGGCGACCGTCGTCGGGGAGCGGTTCGTCCCGTCCGGCACCTCGAGCATGGCGCCGCTGATCGAGGAGCTCGCCGCCGTACGGCCCGACGCGGTGCTGCTCAACCTCATCGGCAGCGACCTGGTCGCGTTCAACCGGGCGTTCACCGCGAGCGGGCTCGGCTGCGCCCGGCTGTGCGGGGCGCTGGAGGAGCACGGCCTGCTGGCCATCGGCGGTGACTCGACCGGCGAGCTGTACGCCGCGATGGGGTACTTCGGCAGCATCGCCACCGACGCGAACCTCAACCTCGCCGAGCGGTACGCCCGGAGGTTCGGGCCGGCCGCGCCGCTGCTGAACGGGCACGGGCACGGCTGCTACGAAGGCGTGCTGATGCTCGCGGCTCTGGCCAGGCGCGCCGGCACGCTGGCCGTCCCGGCGATCGAGGCGGCCGCCGACGGCACCACGATCACCAGCGGCAGGGGGCCGCTCACCCTTTCCGGCCGCCACGTGCGGCAGCGGGTCTACGTGGGGCGCGCCGACGGGCTCGACTTCGACGTCGTCACCTCCGCTTAGCCGGAACCGGGGCCCCTGACCTGCGCCCGGCCGCGCGTTGTCACCACCATGTAAAACTTTCAATGGAAACCTTTTCGTTTTCAAGGAATACCCCTATCGTACGGCTCTGCCCCCGCTTTTGAAGGAGCCCTCCATGTCCTCCACCTCCGAGGCGTCATCCGCGCCCGCATCCCCACCGGCCGCCGACCCCGGCGTGGAACGCTTCGGCTACAAGCAGGAGCTACAGCGGTCGTTGAGCTTCACCGACCTGCTGATCTACGGCCTGATCTTCATGGTGCCGATCGCGCCGTTCGGCATCTTCGGCGGCGTCTTCCAGGCCTCGGGCGGGATGGTGGCGCTCGCCTACGTCATCGGCATGATCGCGATGGCGTTCACCGCGCTGTCGTACTCGCAGATGGCGCGGGCCTTCCCGATGGCCGGCTCGGTCTACACCTACGCGGGACGCGGGATCTCCGCCCCCGTGGGCTTCCTCGCGGGCTGGGTCATCCTGCTCGACTACGTGCTCGTGCCCGCCCTGCTGTACCTCGTGGCGAGCGCTGCCATGGCGTCGTTCATCCCCGCCGTGCCGATCTGGGCCTGGCTGATCGGCTTCATCGTGCTCAACACGGTGGTGAACTACCTCGGCATCGAGATGACCGCGCGCATGAACAAGATCATGCTGGTGGCCGAGCTGATCGTGCTTGCCATCTTCCTGGTCATCGGGCTCGTCGCCCTCGCGCAGGGCAAGGGACACGGCAGCCCGCTCAGCCCGCTGTTCGACTCCTCGACGTTCTCCTGGCCACTGGTGTTCGGGGCCGTGTCGGTGGCGGTGCTGTCCTTCCTCGGCTTCGACGGCATCTCGATGCTGGCCGAGGAGAGCCGCGAGGACACCCGCAAGCTCGGCCGGTCCATGGTCTACGCGCTCGCGCTGGCCGGTGTGCTGTTCGTCGTGCAGACCTGGGTCGCCGCGCTGCTCGCCCCCAACCGCGAGGAGCTCCTGACCAAGGGCGACCCGGCGGGCACGGCCTTCTACGACACCGCCGCGTACGCGGGCGGCCACTGGCTGAGCGTGCTCACCGCCGTCGCCACCGCCGTCGCCTGGGGCTTCGCCAACTCCCTGGTCGCCCAGGCGGCCACCTCGCGCCTGCTGTTCGCGATGGCCCGCGACCGTCAGCTCCCGAGCTTCCTCGGCAAAATCCACCCGAAGCACAAGGTACCGGTCAACGCCACCTTCCTGGTCGCCGCGGTGTCCCTGGTCCTCGGCCTGTACATGAGCTCGCGCGGCGACGGGATCACGCTGCTGGGCACGCTGGTGAACTTCGGCGCGATGACGGCCTTCCTCGCCCTGCACGTCTCCGTCATCGTCCACTACTTCGTACGGCAGCGCAGCCGCGACTGGTGGAGGCACCTCATCGCCCCGGCCATCGGCTTCCTGATCCTGCTCTACGTCGTCATCAACGCCAAGGTCGCCGCCCAGGTGCTCGGCTTCGTCTGGCTGGCGATCGGCATCCTCATCCTCGCCGGCACCTACATGATGGGCCGCCGTCCCACCCTGTCCGCGATCAACACGGAGGTCTCCGAGTGAACGTCGTCTCCTACCAGCCCGCCGCCGACGAACTGTCCTACACATTCGGCGGTCGTCCCGCCGTGGGCAGGATCAAGCCGGGCACGGTCGTGGAGCTCTTCACCGAAGACTGCTTCGGCGGACGGGTACGCGGCTTCGGAGACCTCCCCTCGAAGGTGTGCGAGTTCCCGTACCTCAACCCGGTCACCGGCCCCTTCCACGTCGAGGGGGCCGAGCCGGGCGACACGCTGGCGCTGCACTTCGTCTCCATCGAGCCGGCACGCGACTGGGCCGTCTCCACTACGTTCCCGCACTTCGGAGCGCTGACCGGCACCCACACCACCGCCATGCTCCACCCGCCGCTGGAGGAGGTCGTGTGGATGTACGAGGTGGACGTGGAGAAGCGGGTCGTGCGTTACCAGGCCCGGCGGAGTGACTTCAGCCTCGAGATGCCGCTCGACCCGATGCACGGCACCGTAGGCGTCGCACCCGCCGCCTCCGAGGCGCGGATGACGATCACGCCGGACGCCCACGGCGGCAACATGGACACCACGGAGCTGCGGGCAGGGGTCACGGTGTACCTGGGGGTCAACGTCGAGGGCGGCCTGTTCTCCATCGGTGACGGGCACTGCCGCCAGGGCCACGGCGAGGTCTGCGGCACCGCCGTGGAGGCCGCGATGAACACCGTCGTAGCCGTCGAGCTCATCAAGGGAGTCGCCACGCCTTGGCCGCGCCTGGAGGACGACGGTCACGTCATGTCCACCGGGTCGGCGCGCCCGCTCGAGGACGCCTACCGGATCAGCCAGCACGACCTCGTCACCTGGACGGCCTCGCTGGCCGGGCTCGACGAGCTGGACGCCTACCAGCTGGTCAGCCAGGGCGCAGAGGCCCCGGTGGGCAACGTATGCGACACGAACTACACGATGGTGGCCAAGCTGCCGAAGGCCTACCTCGGCGGCCCGGAGGTGTACGAGTCCGCCCACACCCGCCTCCGCGCCCTCGGCGACCAGTACCTCTCCTCCCGCTGACCCGATCGCTCGCGAAGACCATCACGCCGGGTAGCCGCTCCGTATTCCTGAACGGGTCAACGGCTCCGGAGACGCGCCGAGCCGGGCGACCGGCCGTCGCGCCGCACGCCCCTCCCCGTCCGAGGGCACATTCCTCTCTCCATGTGCCGGCCGGGGAGGGGTGTGTCATATGCGGTCAGGGGGTCGCGGCGGCGACGATCTCCTCGCACAGGGCATGAGTACGCAGGGCGTCGTCGGCGGCGATCACGCGGTGAGCGCGTACCGAGGCAAGGAACTCGTGGCAGGCCTGCTCGATGCCGCGCTGCCGGGCGACCGGCGTCCAGTCGCCCCGCCGCGTCAGCGTCTCCCCGCTGGAGTGGTCGACGACGTCGGCGAGGTTGACGACCCGGCGCTTTCCACCGCCGCCCATGACCTCGCAGGTCTCCTCGCTTGCCCCGCTGACCCTGCTCATGATCCCGACAGCCGTGAACGCCGATCTTTCCCCGCCCGAGGCGGACCCGGAGAGACGAAGGACCACGTGCTCCAGCAGACCATCACGGAGCCCTACGTCAACCGACATTTCCGAGATATCGCCCGGCGCGAGGAATCGCAGCGTATCGACCACATGGATGAAGTCATCGAAGACCACCCGGCGCGGATCGTCCGGCTGACCGGCGCGGTTCTTCTGCATGACGACCAGATCGCGCGGGAGTTCACGCAGCCCGGCGTACCCCGGGGCGTACCTCCTGTTGAAGCCCACCATGAGCGACCGCCCGCGCTCACCGGCGAGCCGTACGAGCTTCTCGGCGTCGGGGAGGTTGTCGGCCAGCGGCTTGTCCACGTAGACGTGCACCCCGGCCCGCAGCAGCGACTCCACGATCTCCACGTGCGCCTGGGTCGCGGCATGGACGAACGCCGCCTCGACGCCGGCGCCGATCACCTGCTCGACCGAGGAGAACCTCGCCGGCAGGCGGTAGGTCTCCCCCAGGCGGTCGAGCGTGGCCCGATCCCGTGTGCACAGGAGAAGGTCGAGCCCCGGCGCGGCGGCCAGCACCGGCAGATAGGCCTTCTCCGCGATGTCCCCGAGCCCGATCATCGCCACCCGCGTCGTTTCCATGCCGAGAGAGTACGCGGGGCTCAGCGCGGGGCCAGGAGTTGCTCGACCATCCTGAGCTGGAGGGCGGGGAAGCGCGGGACGACGAAGCCGACCGAGCGGTAGAGCTCCAGCCCATCCCCGGTGGCATTGAGGTTGATCACGTCTGCCTCTGTCTCGTCACGGAACCACGCGAGCAGCGCCGGATCACGGGGGGCCGCCGGCTCCACCGCCGGCGGTTACCGGACCACTTGCAGCAGGCCCTGCTTCTGCGCCTTGGCGGGCTCGTCGAGGCGTTGCAACTGCTTGCCCGTCTCGTCGAGCACGACGAGGGCGTTGTGCGCAGTGCCGGCGACCCGGACCACCAGGCGAGCGTCGGCAAGATAGAACGCACCCAGCAGCCTGCCCTTGACGGGGATCGCCACCTTCTTGCCGGTGACCGTGTCGACGATGGTCGGTGTGAACCCGCTGGGCCAGCCGCCGTCGCCCAAATCAGCTCCCTTGGGGACGATCTCGACGATCACGTTTCGCCCGTCGGGAGACAGGCTCTGCACGTGGGTCGGAATCGCGATGCCCTTGACCTTGGCCGACTTCCCGGTCGTGACGTCGAGCTTGTAGACGGCGTCCGCGGCGCCGGCGTAACCCGCGAGGTAGCGGCCGTCACCGGACCAGGCCAGATGGCAGACGCCGACGGTCTTGCCGGCCTTGCGCAAGCCGGTGCCGTCCGCGTTCACGATCGTGACCGGCGACGCCCCGTCGTTGTTCCGGCTGACGTAGGCCAGCCGCTTGGAGTCGGGCGACCACGTCGGCGTGAGGCAGGGGGCGCCGACTGGCACTCCCTTGGCGGCGGTCGTCACCTTGCCTCCCACTTTGACCTTCACCTCGCCCCGAAGCGTGATCCAGGCCAGCTTCCTGCCATCGGGCGAGGCGGCGAACTGGAAGTTCTCGGAGGGGTTGCCCAGCCTGACGAAACCACTACCGGGCACGTACCGGTCGACGCTGAACTTCTTGTTGTAGTCGAAGTAGACCGCTTCCCCGGTGAGCGGCCGCCGCACGCTACGCGCCTCGGCGAAGGCGGTGGCTGGAACGGCCGATGCTGTGGTGAGAGTGGCGACGAGCGCGGCGCCGGCCAGTACACGATGCTTCATGAAGACCCCCGTTGTCGGTTGCTCTCTGTTGGATGCCGTCGTCGCCCAGAAAGTTCTGAACATTCGGCGGGAGCAGAGCCGTCCGGAAGCCCTAGGCGGCCCGACCGGCACGCCACCAGGAGAGAGTCTGCTTGAGTGCGACGTCCGTCGGGGTCGGGGCGATGCCGAAGGTCGACTCGAACGCCGAGGAGTCGAGGATGAACGGCCGGACGAACTGGTAGCGCGTCTCCTCCAGCTCGCGCAGCAACGGCGAGAAGAGTCCCGCCGCACGCATCATCCAGTGCGGGATGCTCGTGACGCGCGGCGCGGGAGCACCGGCGAGCGTGGCCAGGCGCTCGGCCACCTGCCGGATCGTCAACGCACGACTGGTGGGCACGTGCCAGGCCCGGCCCCAAGCCCGCTCGTCGGAGCCGACCGTCGCCAGCGCCCGTGCCACATCGGGCAGGTACGTCAGGCTGTGCGGCTGGTCTGGGTCCGCGGGGATCCTGACCGGTTTCCCTGCGAGGATGGGCGCGATGAAGCGGTCGCCGAAAATCGACTGACCGGTCATTCCCGGGCCGAAGTAGTCGGACCCGCGCACCTCGGTGACCCGTGCACGTCCCGCCTGGTGCACGGCGAGCGCGTCGGCCCACATCTTGGCCCTGACCTGCCCTTTTGTCCCGATTGAAGCCAGGGGCAGATCCTCGGTCATGGGGCGGTCGACCGGGCCGTACCCGTAGAGGTTGCTGAGGGTGACGAGCACCGCACCACTCCCCTGCGCCGCCGCCAGCATCGCGTTCGCGATCGGCGGCCAGTCCTGCGCCCAGCGGTGATACTGAGGGTTCGCGCAGTTGTAGAGGGCGTCGGCGCCTTTCGCGATGCCGATGAGCCGGCCCCCGTCTCCGGCGTCCGCCGCGACCCTGGTGATTCCCGGCATGTCCGGCCCCGATCCCGACCGGGTGACGACGACTGTCTCGTGACCGCCTGCCGCGAGCGACTCGGCGAGCTGCGAGCCGACCTGTCCGGCCCCGATGATGACGTGCTTGCCCATGATTTCGATCTCCCTTGTCGATGAGGGTCCTTCTCAGACCTGGTTCCAGACGATCCGCAGGATCGCGTTCACGATGAAAAGTGCGGCGAATACCACCGAAGTGGTGATGAGGCCCCCATCGGCCGCAGCGGCGATGCGCCTTTGGCAACGGTCAACATCGAGTGCTCCAGCTCAGGACGACTACATCGCTCTACTGCGAGAGCAATGCTCTCCCAAGGGACCACGCGTCGTCAAGAGCAGTGCTCTCGATTTGAGTCGGCATTCGCGAAGCTCGAGATCCGGACGGCGACGACCTGGCGGCGGCACGCCAAGCTCTGACACCCTTCGGCGGTTGAACCGTTCGACCATGACGTCGCAGGCGCGCCGTTACGGCCCATTTCGAGGCCCAACCACCACCCTTGACCCTCGATCAGATCCGGGTCGCCGGCCATCCCAGCTGATCGTCCGCCTCTCGTGATGGCGACTCCACGCCGAGTCCACCAGACGGTCGAGTCGGCCCTCCACGACCGGCCCGACCTGGTGCTGATGGATGGGGGACCGGGACGCCGACGCGGAAGCGCAGGCGGCAGACCACCGTGTCGGTGCGGCGGCGCAGCGCTCTGGCGAGGACGGCGCCGCGCTGGTTCTGCAGCAGCCGCTGCCAGGGGTGCTCGGGCTCCACCTCCGCGATCAGCACGAACACATGGGCCTCCGGCACGCTCTTGAGATACTCCACCAAGGGGTCGGCAAGGCGGCGGTGCGGGTCGAAGATCTGCACGAGTTCCACGTGGGGATGCCAGCGCTCCC
>JAOPYI010000071.1 GCA_025964675.1 Sphaerisporangium sp.
ACTGGATCGGGCTCATCGCCGTCACCGCCTGGAAGTTCCGGTGGAACGCGGAGACACTCATCCCCGAAAGCTGTGCCACTTCCTCGACGCGGAACGGCCGGGTGTAGTTCTCCCGGATCCACCGCACAGCCCGTCTGATGTGCGTCAGGCTACTGTCGGCCAGGCCGAGCTGACGCACGGCGTCACCTTGTTCCCCGGTCATCAACCACCAGAGGATCTCGCGCTTGACCAGCGGGACTAGTGCCTTCCGGTCCCGTGGCCGGTCAAGCAGGCGCAGCAGCCGCACGATAGCGTCAAGCAACTCGTCCGGGGCGTCACTGACCGCGATTCCCGGGCGTGCGGTGCCGGGGGACCGCGGCAGATCCCCCGGCCCGACCTGCAGCAGCAGCTCCGCGATGGCGGCAGGTTCCAGGGTCATCCCGAAACCGAGCGCGGGGTGGCCCGGGGCGGCGTCGATGACGTGCCCCGTCACCGGGAGGTCGACCGAGGCGACGAGGTACTGACCAGCGCCGTACTCGTACACTCGGTCCCCCAGCGCGAGACGCTTGCCGCCCCGGGCGATGACCGCCAGCACCGTGCCGGACATCGAGGACTCCGGCGAAGCGGTATGGTCGACCTTGCAGATCCGGACGCCGTCGATGGCAGTGGTCAAATCGGGACGCACATGCCGTCCCAGCAGTTCGCGAAGCTCGTCCAGAGACATGTCACGATTGAAACACAAAACTCGCGGTGACCGCCCGCAGCGAGAGGATCGTGCAAGGAGTCGCGAGTTTCATGAAAGCGTCCGCCGAGCCTATCGGTGACACAATAAGCCTTTGACGAGCTGGTTGAGCGGGTCTGCAGGTGATCCGGCGTAGCACCACCACGGATGGCTGAAGCGCCTGGTATACGGGTGATTGACTAGATCACCAAGCCTGACCGGGAATCTATTACGCATAGCACGCGTGCGAATCAAGCTATCGAGCTATCGAGCTTCACCTGTCTCACGAGGTTTGACAGGCGCAGTCATGACTGCCCGGAGACGCAGTCAGGTCACGTTCAGGTGGCCTGTGCCAGCCTCGTGCAATGACGGCTAATACGGGACGGGACGGGGCCACGCTACGGCGGGGCCGTTGGTCACACCCCCGCGAGGAGGGGGGCCTCACTTTAGGGGCGGTGGGGAGCAGTGCGCTCTCTCGTCGCGATTTCGAGCCTCGTCATATACCTGGCCATCACGAGAACAGACGCGGCTGCTCCGGAGACCTCCGGATAAGTAGAGCCAAGGTCGGCCGGTTCACGCGACCGTGACTCCCTCCATCGCTGAGCGACGCCGGGCAGGAAAGAACCCATGAAGAAGTTTCCACAGATCACCATCATCTTCTGGATTATGAAGATTGCCGCAACGACGCTGGGCGAAACGGCCGGCGACCTTGTGTCGCAGACCTTGAATATCGGCTACGCCGTAAGCTCAATTATCTTGATCTTCCTATTCTTCGCCAGTCTGGTGACGCAGCTCAGAGCGAAGAAGTTCTATCCGGTGCTGTATTGGACGGTTATCCTCTCCACAAGCACCGCCGGCACGACCATGTCGGACTTCATGAATCGTACCGCAGGCTTTGGCTACGCCAAAGGTGCGCTGCTTCTGATCACGGCATTGGCAGCGATATTCGTGCTCTGGAAGCTCAGTGGTTACACCTTCGATGTCATGAGCATCACCACCTTCAGAGGCGAGGTGCTGTTCTGGACCGCAACACTGATCTCCAACACTCTAGGAACATCGGTAGGCGACTTCCTGGCCGACAATACCGGCCTTGGCTTCACGGGAGGGACCATCCTGGTGAGCGGCATTCTGGCGCTGATCGTCGTCGCCCATTACTACAGCCGCATCTCCAGCACGCTGCTGTTCTGGACTGCCTTCATCTTGACCCGCCCGCTCGGCGCGAACGTTGGCAACTTCTTCAGCAAGCCGACCGCCAGGGGCGGCATGGGGTACGGGACGGTAACCGTATCCCTCGTCCTCCTGTCAGTCCTCGTAGCATTGATCGTCTACCAGCTGAGGCAGCAGCAGCGGTCGAAGAACGAGAGGTACGACGAGGTGCTGGCAGGTGACCGCTGACGCCATGTAGCCCCAAGGTTGGCTGATGACGCGTCCGCCGGGCACATCCGTGACACCGACCCCACGCCGTCGTAGTCGAAGTCTCCCAATGCCGAGATCAAACGCCTGGCTTCCGCCACAGAGGCGGCTTTCACGCCCGGACGGCCTCCTCAACCAGGGGAGATTGGAGGCTAAGGCGAGTGCCGTTTGTTGGTTGTCGCAAGGAAGCGCCCCGCTGCCTGTCGTGGCAGTGGGGCGCGGTGGCTGTGGTTTCAGCCACAGGTCTTGTCGTCGGCGGAATCCGAGATCAGGATGCGAAACCGAGTTTGCGCAGCAGATCCTGGTGCGCGAACTGCCCGTAGTACTCGAGCATTTCGGCGATCCGGCCACCTCGGAAGGTCACCCTGATGATGAGCCGGTTCTCGTAGCCGCCGCCGTCGGCTAGTTCGCCGACCATGCGCTCCTCGATGATGGCGACGTCGGGGTCGTCCGTCTGGTGGAACCGTACGTCGTGCACCGCGATGCTTCGCACGCCGGCGACCAGGCCGGTGAACGCCGCGTGCAGCGCCTCACGTCCGGTGATGACAGCGGGCAGGCCACCGACCGGAAGGGCAGCCTCGTAGCTGGCGTCGTCACACCAGTGGCTCATGAACTCGTCGATCTCGCCGGCGTGCAGCAGCTTGCTGGAGCGGTGCCACACGTCCTCGTTCCTGGCGCGGGCGGCGGCGAGGTCGGCGGCCACGATGATGTCTGAAGTCATTCTGAACTCCTCGGGTGGTGGGGGATGGGCCTGAACTAGGCGACGGCTCCGATGCCGCGCGGCGGTGTGGGCGTGCCGTGGATTCGGCGGGCGTAGCGCCGGAACGCCAGGCGTCCCAGCGGTGGCAGCAGACGGCGCAGCGGCGGGGGGAGTTTCCGCAACTCGATCCCGATCACCTCGGGATCTCCCTCGTAGAGCATCATCCCGAAGCCCAGGAACATCAGCCGTTTCGGAATCGACGACATCCCTTGCACGGTGAACTCCTCCCACTCCTCGGCCGTGATGTGCCTTGCCATGATCGGCAGCAGGTGGGTTTCCTCGGCGTGCAAGTGCTCGAACAGCGCCGCACACAGGTCGGACAGGATCCCGGCCAGCGCCTCACCGTCCGAAGTGGACGCGGTACGCCGCCAGGTGCCGATTCCCGCGTGCGCCTGATCCAGTAGCGCCGCCACGTGCTCGTGCTGGCTCTGCATCACGTGCACCAGCGGAGCAAGCTCAGCGGGAACCCGTTCGAGCAGCGCCGCCCACAGCAGGTCATCTTCGATGCTGTGGTGGTGATGCAGAAGCGACAGGAACAGGGTCGCGTGGTCTGCGACGATCGACGCCCGGCGGCGGTCCCCTTCGGTCACCCCGCGCACCGCCGCCGGGGACAGGCCCAGCTCGCGGCGGAAACTCGTGTGCGCCACCCGCATCATCCGTACGTCGGTGAGCCCCGGCCCGTACAGCCGCTGCCCGTTGGTGATCTGGCTGGTCATGGCTTCTCCTTTTTGTCGGACGAACACAGCCTGCGCCGGCGTACTTGGAAGCCATCCATGTCGGACTTGGGAAGCACCTCGCTGACAAACCGAGGTGCGCCGGTTAGCGTTGCCCGGGTGCGGTATCAGGTGTTGGGGCCAGTCGAGGTGCTCAACGTCAACGTCGGCAGTGGCCCGGTTCAACTCGGCGGCCCTAAGCAGCGCGCGCTGCTCGGCCTGCTGCTGGCCGCCGGCGGCAGAGTCGTCTCGATCGCCCGCCTCGTAGACGAACTGTGGGGTGAGGACCCGCCTCCGAAGGTGCTGACCTCTGTGCAGGTCTACGTCGCGAACCTCAGACGGGCACTCGAACCGGACCGCCCGGCGCGGGCGCCGGCCCGGATCCTGATCACGCGCCCACCCGGCTACGCCCTCGCGGCCGACTCGGTCGATTCCGCCGAGTTCGAACGGTTGGCGAGTGCGGCGCACGAGACCCTTGTGACCGATCCCGCGCACGCCAGAGGCCTCCTGAAGACCGCCGCCGGGCTCTGGCGCGGCGAGCCGTATGCGGACATCGCCGCGGCGGCTCCCGGGTTGACCGCCGAGGCGGCCAGGCTGACCGAGCTGTGGTTGCTGGCGACTGAGGACCGTTTCCGCGCCGAGCTGGCCCTCGGCGTACACGCCAGGCTCGTGGGGGAGATCGAGCAGCTGGTCGCCGCGCACCCGCTGCGAGAGACGGCGTGGGGACTACTTTCGGTCGCCCTCTACCGGTCTCAACGCCAGGGCGACGCACTGGACGCGCTGCGCCGTGCCCGGGAGGTCCTGGCCGACGAGCTCGGTGTCGACCCCGGTCCGGAGCTGAGGCGGCTCGAAGCGGCGGTGCTGAACCACGAACCGTCGCTGGACCCCATGCCGGCTCCCGGCAAGGCGCCGGCATACGGCGCCGCGGTGGTCGTCAGGCCACCCGCCGCGGAGGCCGGGCTGGTCGGCCGAGACGAGTGGCTCGCGAGCCTCACGGGGTACCTCGTCGACGCGTCCGCCGGTCGCGGGACCGCGGTGCTGGTGACCGGTGAGCCCGGCATCGGCAAGACCGGTCTGGCTCGCGCTCTGAGCGCGACCGCCACCGCGATGGGCATGCGCACCGGATGGGGACGGTGCGAGGAAGCCGTTGGCGCTCCGGCCCTGTGGTCGTGGTCCGAGGCGCTGCGACCGCTGCTGGAGACCGCCGGCGCGACAGCTCGCTTCCCGGCTCTGGCCGCCCTGCTGCCCGACCGCGATGGCCCCGCTGACGCGGCGACGGCGACGGACGCCGACACGGCGGCCTTCCGGCTCGCAGAGGCCACGGCCGCCCTGCTGCGTGATGCCGGTCCGACCCTGCTCGTGCTCGACGACCTGCACTGGGCGGACGGGGACACGCTGCGCCTGGTGCGCCGGCTCGGTGCGATGCTGGCCGGCCTGCCGGTCGTGCTGCTTCTGACTAGCCGCGACGCCGAGGCCGATCGCACGCCCGAGTTGGCCGAGGCACTGGCCGACCTTGCCCGCGCCGACCTCGTCCGGGTCGGTCTTCGCGGGCTGGACCAAGCAGGAGTGCGCGCCTATGTCCGGCTCCGCTGTGGGGTCGACGTTCTGGACGAGGTCGCCGCGGCGTTGCGGGAACGTACCAACGGCAACCCGTTCTTCGTCGGGGAGCTCGTCCGGCTGCTGGCGGACGAACGGCGTCTCACCAAGCCGGGCGCCGCGGCCGCGCTGCGCGTCCCGGACGGGGTTCGGGACGTCGTACGTCGGCGCATCTCCCAGTTGCCCGACGACGTCGAACCGCTGCTGTCGATGGCCGCGGCGTACGGACCGACGTTCGACGTCGATCTGGTCGAGGCGGCGTCGGGGCTGACCACGGACTCCGCGATGACCGCCACCGAGGCCGCCCTGCTGGCGGGATTGATCGTGGAGGAGGGGCCCGGTCACAGATTTACCCATGCCCTGGTCCGGGAGGCGGTGTACGCCCGGGTACCGCCGGCTCGGCGCCGTCAACTGCACGCGGCGCTCGCCGGGGTGATCGAGAAGCGGTCCGGCGGGTTGCGCGAGGCACGCTTCGCCGAACTCGCCCATCACTACGGGCGGGCCGGAGCCGACCACGCTCGCGCCGCCTGGACCTACGCGTTGCGGGCGTCAGCAGTCGCGGCGCGGCAGCCCGCTCCTGCCGAGGCCGCCCGCCTGCAGGAGGCCGCGTTGGCAGCTCTGTCGCGCGACCGCACCGCCACGGCCGCCGACCGCTACGACGTTCTCATCGGTCTGGCGCTCGCCCGCAAACGCGCGGGTTACGAGCGACAGGCATGGGAGGCCACCCGTGAGGCAGCCGAGGTGGCCCTCGCGGGTGGGGATGTCGTGGCAGCGGCGCGGGCGGCCGTCACGACCACCGCGGATGCGATCTGGAGCTGGCGGGAGTACCAGGTGGTGGACTTCGCCTGCGTCGCGCTGTTCGAGCGGTTGCTTCGGGAGCTTCCACCAGGGTACGAGGTGATGCGGGCGCGGTTGCTCGCCGCTCTCGCGGCCGAGATCTACTACGGCACGGACACCGCCGACCGTGCCGTGGCACTGTCGACCGAGGCGGAGGCTCTCGCCCGAAACCATGGCAGCCGGGCCGACCTGGCCCGTGTGCTAGAACTCCGCCACGTCGCATACGAGCGACCACAACTGTTGACCGAGCGGCTGTCCGTGGCGCGCGAACTGGTCGACCTGGCCGAGTCCGCGGACGACCCCGCTGCCGTCGCGCGCGCGCTGGTGTTCCGCGGACGGGACCAGATCGAGCAGGGCGACATCGGTGCGGGACTGCGGGATTACCGGCATGCACGAGAACTGGCCGAGATGCACGCGCTCGTCCCGGCGCTGGTCGTGCTCACCTGGGCCGACGCGATCGTGGCCATCGCCCGAGGCCGGTTCACCGAGGCGGAACAGGCCATCGCCAGGGCACACGACTTTCACTCGGGCACGACGCTTGCAGGCGCCGAAGCGGTCCCGATCACGCTCGCGGTGACGCTGAACCTGGCACGAGGCACTTTGCCGGCGGTTGAGCCGCTGCTGGCCGAGACCGCCGCCGTCACCGGTATGGTCCTGCTGCGCGACTGGCACGCACTCGCGTTACTGCGTTCGGGTCGACCCGAGCAGGCGCGCTCCGCGCTCGGCCCGTGGCGGCAGCAGCCGGAGGTGCCGATGGACTACATGTGGCTGACCCACCTGGCGATCCGAGCGGAACTGTGGTCCGCGCTCGCAGCGCCGGACGCTGTGCGCGACCTGTTCACCTACCTGGCGCCCTACGCGGGCCGGCTGGTTATCGGCGGCACGGGGATCACTTTCGGCGGCTTCGCCGGACATCACGTCGGTCTGCTGGCCAGGGCCTGCGGTGATCTGGACGGCGCCGCAGATCACCTGAGCGCGGCGCTACGGCGCAATGAGGAGGCCGGTCTCTGGCCCTTCGCCGCGGCGAGTGCGCGCGAGCTGGCGGCCACGCTGCGGCAACGCGACCGTCCCGGCGACCACGAGAAGGCGGCTGCCCTCACCGCCCGCGCGGCCGCTCTGGCTGGCCCCGATTGGGCGGAAGACCAGCCGTAACTCCAAAGTTGAGGAGTTAGGGATCACCGTCGATGGCACGACCGGCGTGGTCTCCGCCGCTGAGCGGTGAAGGAAGCGGAGCCTCAAAGGGGCGGGAACAGGGCGGCGAACTCGGCGGTGTAGGCGGGCCAGGCGACTGGGTCGTGGCCGGGGATGAGCGGATACCCTCTGGCGGCGGCGATGTCCTTCAGCTTGCGGATCTGGGCGACGGTGGCCTCGGGCTCGCAGTCGATGAACCCGCCCACCGCCAGTTCCTTGTCGATGTTCTCGGTCAGGTCGGCCGCGTCGAACGCGAAGACGTAGCCCCCGCCGCCTGCGGAATCGTCGAGGTCCACGACGAAGCTCTGGTGCCCAGGGGTGTGGCCGGGCGTCGGTACGGCGGTGACCCCCGGAGCGATCTCCGTCTCCCCGTCGGCCAGCCGCCAGTCGATGCGCGGGTCGTCGAAGTCGATGCGGAAGATGGCGTGCTTCTCGGCGGAAGCGGACAGGCCGTACTCCAGCTCGGTCCGCTGGGCATGGACGGGCGCCCGTCCCGCGAAATGCTTGAGACCGCCCGCGTGGTCGAGGTGCAGGTGGCTGACGGCCACCGCATGGATCTCCTCCATCGCGATGCCCGCCTCGGCCAGCGTCTCCTCCAGGGGTTCGCCCGGGCCGGGGAGCACGGGAAGGTACTCCGGCCTGGAGTAGAACCGCCGGGCAAGTGCCGCGTCGCGGATCAGCGCGGTATTGAAGCCCGTGTCGAGCAGCACCCAGCCGCCGTCCACCTGCAGCAGCACTCCTGGGACGGGCTCGCGCAGCCGCGTCCCCGAGGTGTCGCCGTGCACCGACACCGTCTTCGGCAGGTCCTCCCAGCCGAGGGTGAGCAGCACGATCCGCCGTACGCCGGTTCCCATGGGAGATCAGCCCCTTGTGTCGGCGGACAGCGCCGCCAGGTTGAGCGAGGTGGGCGTTGTGACCACGTGTGCTTCCTCTATTCCCCTGAGCCAGGGCTGGGTGACCATGAAATCGTCCCGGTTGGCGAGGTTGTACCAGCAGCCGGTCGCGACCGAGAGCTCACCGATCCGTGCGAACGTCGCCGCATCCCCGGTCTTCTCCCCGTCCTTGATCAACTTGGTGATCTCGTCGGTCGAGCAGTGCAGGTAGTTCAACCCGCCGTTGGCGTCGAAGCTGATGTGCGCCCAGGTGTACGGCGGGGCGGCGTCAGGCCAGCCGCCCGCGATCAGCAGCTCGGGAGCGTCCTTGGCGTCGCCGACCCAGCCGAAGATCTGCGACGTGGGATACCCCTGCACCTTCACCGTCAGCCCCGTGGCGCTCAGCTGCGCGGAGATGAGGTTGGCGGTCACCTGATCGTCCGCTTGGCTGGAGTCGTAGCCGATCGTGATCGCCTTCTGGTCGGCCGGCAGCGACTGCGCGACCTTGGCGAGCGCGGTCGTGTCGTGAGGGATGTTCTGCACGGCCTGGCCCTCGGGCAGCATGTGAGGGGGATACCCCTGGGTCGCCTTGGTGCCGCGGCCGGAGTACACCTGCTTGACGATGGTGTCGGCGTCGATGGCCTGGCGCAGAGCGACCCGGTTGGACTGGGTGGTGAGCATGCCCTTCTCCGGGTTGATGTAGAGGAAGATCGACTGCATGGTCGGCAGGGAGTACGTCTTGATGGAAGTGTCCTTGAGGTATGCCCCGGTCGCCGAGGAGTTCAGGCTGTTCAGGATCGCGGCCATCTCGCCCTTGCCGAACATCAGCTGCTGCGCCGACAGATCGGTCTGCACCGGGAAGTCGACGGTGGTGAAGTACGGCTTGGCGCCCCAGTAGCCGTCGAAGGCCTTCAAGGCGTAGTGCGTGCTCGTCCGCGCGTCGGTGAGCGTGTAGGCGCCGGTCCCGGCGTCGTGGGTGCTCAGGTAGGCCTGGGCGTGGTCGGATCCGGCCTGCTCCTTCAGCACGGCCGGGCTCATCATCTTAGGGCCGTACGGTGAGGCCAGATAGTCAAGGAAGAGCGGGTTGCTCTGCTTGAGCGTGATGACGGCCTTGTGGTCGCCCTCGGTCTTGACCGAGTCGACACCCGCGACCATGTACGCCGGGCCCTGGTTGACCGCGAGCCGCCGGTCGAAGGACGGCTTGATGGCGCCGGCCGTGAAGGCGGTACCGTCGTGGAACTTGACGCCCTCGCGCAGCTCGAAGGTGAAGATCTTGTTGTCCTTGGACGCCGTCCACTTGGTGGCCAGTGCGCCCTCAATCGCTGGAGTCGGGGTCCCCGCCTTGTACCTGAGAAGTCCTTCGTAGGTGTTCTGCGTGAGGATCAGGCCCGGGCCGGCGTAGAAGATGTCGGGGTCCGGGGGCTGGCCGGGGTCCGACAGGAAGCCGAGACGCAGTACGCGGTCGGCGGGCGCCGCGGCCGGCGAACCGGCCGACGAGCCCCGGCCGCAGGCCGCTGCTCCTAGAAGGACGGTAACGGCGACGAGGACGCGCAACGGTGTCGTGTTCATCGGCCCGCTCCAGCCATCTCCCGCACCCCGTACGCCGCGAAGGCCGCCAGGATCTCGTCGGTGGTGCGCCGCGCGCCCGCCTGAAGGTATTCCATGGCATCGAGGGCCGCGTCGTGGGCAGCTTGGCTCGATCCCCCGACGCAGTCCTCGACCACCCGTACGTAGTAGTCCCGCTGGTGGGCGTCGGCGAAGGTGTAGTGCACGCAGACGTCGGTGAGCCCGCCGATCAGTACCAGCGTGGACACGCCGAGGCCGCGGAGCACGATCTCGAACTCGGTGCCGATGAACCCGGAGTATCTCCGCTTGACGATGTGGAACTCATCGTCCGCTGGCCGCAGGGTGGGCCACAGCTCGGTGCCGGGAGCACCCTCGACGCAATGCACCCCCTCGCTGCCGTCGAGTTCGCGGCCGAAGTCGACGCCGCTCGGCCGGTGCACTTCCTGAAAGAAGACAACGGGGATGTCGGCGGTGCGGGCCGCGTCCACGAGGCGTTCGGCACGGGGGATGCGCTGCTCGAAGCCGGGCATGAGCGGGATGCCGCGGTCGCCCTCGGGCAGAGTGAAATCGGATTGGATGTCGACGACGATGAGTGCCGGTTTCCCGACGAACAGTGGTTGCCTGGGCATTGTCGTACTGCCGTCCTTGGTTTAGTCCGATGACCGGAAGGGGCGAGAGGTTCCGGTCCCCGCCGAGCGGGGATCGACATAATCGGGCTGGGTGAGGCCGATCTTGCGCATCGCCGTACCGGTCAGCGCCTCCAGGACGATCCGGTGGGCGAGCAGCGCGGTGATGTTGTTTCCGACGTCGTACGGTGGGCTGACCTCGACGACGTCCATGCCCACCATGCCGACCTCGGCGGCGAGCCTCCGTACGGCGCGCAGCACCTCGTGGCTGGTCAGGCCGCCCGGTTCTGGCGTGCCGGTCCCGGGGGCGTGCGCCGGGTCGGCCACGTCGACGTCGACGGAGATGTAGAGGTGGTCGGCCTGGTCGAGCGCCTCGTCCAGAGCCCGCTCCAGCACGGCGTCGAAACCGTCCTTGCGGATCTCTGCCATGAAGTGCGTGCGAAGCTGGTTCTCCTCCATCCACTCGAGAACCGCCGGTTCGGGCCAGTAGCCACGCAGGCCGACCTGGACGAAGTTCCGACCCGGGATGGCGCCGCTCTCGATCAGCCGGCGCATCGGCGTGCCGTGCCCGGCGAGGTTGCCGCGCATGTCGGGGGCGGTGTCGGCGTGGGCGTCAAAGTGCACCACGCCCACCTTGCCGTGCCCGTACGCGTCGGCGACGGCGGTCGCGGCCGGCCAGGTGATGCCGTGATCACCGCCGAGCACGACCGGTGTCGCGCCCCCCGACAGGATCTCCGCGACGAACGTCCGGATCTTGTCATAGGTGCCGTCGGTGTTGCCGATGAGCACGTCGGCGTCGCCGTAGTCGACCACTTTGAGGTGCTCCAGCGGGTTGACCCGGACGTCCAGATGGCCGTACGGCACGCCGATGTAGTCGCACTCCCGGATGGCGCGGGGCCCTAGATGGGTTCCGTTGCGGCCGGTGGCCGTACCGTCCCAGGGCGCCCCGCAGATGGCGATGTCCACGTTTCCGGCACGGAGGTCCTCGGGTGTCAGGCAGATGGGCTGCTTGAGGAAGGTCGGGAATCCGCTCCATGCCATCTCGTAGGAGCGGTTGACGTGGATGGGGCCGGGCGTACGGCTTTCTTCTTCAGACATCGATCCTCGGATCCGCGACAGCCTGCAGGATGTCCACGATCGTGTTGATCGCCACGAAGCCGGCGCCAAGCAGGAGGGTCACGCCGGCGATGGCGGGGAAGTCCCCCACCGGAATGCTCAAGGAGGTGTACTGGCCGATTCCCGGCCAGCTGAAGACGTTCTCGATCACCAGGACACCGGCGAACATCAGTCCGATCTGCAGCCCGGTCATGGACAGGGCGGGTCCGAGCGAGTTGCGGACGACGTGCTTGCGCAACACGCTTCCTTCGGAGAGGCCCTTGGCCATCGCGGTGCGCACGTAGTCCGTCCGCCGGTTTCCGACGAGGCTGGAACGCAGGACCCGGCCGATGGACACGGCGGGCCCGATGGCGAGTGCCAGCCCCGGCAGGACGAGATGGCCCATCGCGTCCAGGGTGACCTCGGGCCGTCCTGCGAGCAGGCCGTCCAGGGTGAGCAGCCCGGTGGGACCGGTGGGCGCGTCGGTGAACGACGTGCGCCCGGTCGCGGGCAGCCAGCCGAGAAGCTGATAAAAGATCAGGATCCCGCCGATGGCGAGCAGGAACGCGGGGGTGGAGGCCCCCGCGACCAGCACGAACCGCAGCACACCGGCACCTCGCCAGCGAAGTGTCGTCGCGACGGCGAGGGCCGTGCCCAGCACCAGAGCGAGCACCAGGGCGAACAGGGCGAGTTCGGCGGTCGCGGGCAGGAACGTCGCCAGATCTGCGGTGATCGGGTGCCTGGTGCGGTAGGACATGCCGAGGTCGGCGTGGAGGAGGGCGGTCAGGTAGTGCCAGTACTGCGAGGGGAGCGGTTGATCGAGGCCGAGTGCGTGCCGCTGCTGCGCCACCGCCTCCCTGCTCGCGGACGGGCCGAGCATGGAGTGGACAGGATCGAACGGCGAAGCCTTCTGGAGTGCGAACACCACGGCCGTGAGGACGAGAATGATCACGGCCATCGCGCCCAGTCGCTTCGAGACGAGCTGGATCACCAGGAACTCCCTACCGATCGCCGAGCAGGTTGCGCACGCCGTCGCCGGCGATGTTGCCGAACAGCGCCATGACCATCACCGCGACTCCGGGCACCACCGGGATCCACCAGTCCTGGAGCAGGAAAGAGAGGTTCTTCGCGGTGTCGGCGCCGAGTTCCGCCGCGGGGGCGGACTGTCCGAGGCCGAGGAAGGACAGGCCGGCGAGAGTGAGCAGGAGACTCCCGACGTCCAGGCTCGCGGTGACCACCGCGGTGGGAACGGCGCCCGGCAGCAGGTGGCGCAGCCCCAGGCGGATCCGTCCGGCGCCGGCCAACCGGGCCGCCTCGACGTGGGGGCGGGCGGCCAGCGTGCGGATCTCTCCGCGGATGATCCGGGCGTAGAACGGCCACCAGACGATGCCGACGGCGAGCAGCGTGTGCGCGAAGCTCGGCCCGAGGGTCGCCGCCACGGCGATCGCGATGACGGGCGCGGGAAGGGCCAGGAAGGTGTCGGTGATTCGCATGAGCACGTTGTCGACGATCCCGCCGAAGGTGCCCGCGACCAGGCCGACCAGGCCGCCCACGAGCAGTCCAGAGGCGATCACGATGACGGCCGCCCACCAGCTCGACTGCCATCCCGCCAGGACTCGGCTCAGTATGTCGCGGCCGATGCTGTCGGTGCCGAGCAGGAAGCCCTGCTCGCCGGGCGCGAGCTGTGGCTGTCCGACCGGCAGGAGCGGATCGTAGGGCTCGATTAGGGGCGCGAGCAGCGCGATCAGCGTGGTCAGGGCGAACAATCCCGCCGCGGCCTGGCTGAGCCGGGTCGTGCCGCCACCGGAGAGCAGGCGCGGCCGAGCTCGGCTCCGGACCGGCGTCGCCGTACTGCCTGTTGCCATCACAGAACCTCCGTACGGATGCACGCGACCTGGTGGACCTGCCCGTGTCCGATGCCGAGCAGCCGCGGATGGAGATCAGGGTCGGCGCAGACCTCAGCGGCGATCGGGCAGCGCGGATGGAAGGAGCAGCCCGGCGGGGGCCGCAGGGGGCTGGCCGGGTCCCCCGGGAGTGCCGGCGGGTCAGCGCCGAAATCGGGGACGGCACCAATGAGGGCTCGGGTGTAAGGGTGGCGAGGATGGTGCACGACGTCTTCGGCGTCGCCGAGTTCGACGATCCGGCCGAGGTACATGACCGCGATCCGGTCGGCCACGATCCGAGCCACCGACAGATCGTGGGTGACGAAGACGACCGCCATGCCGAGTTCCCTGCGTAGCCGGCCGATGAGATTGATCACGCCTGAGGCGAGCGAGACGTCCAGGGCGCTGGTCGGCTCGTCGCACAGCAGCACCTTCGGCGGGACGACGGTGGCGCGGGCCAGCGCGACCCTTTGCCGCTGCCCGCCCGAGAGCTGGGCTGCCCTCACGCCTGCCACATCAGCCGGAAGGCCCACCTGAGCGAGCGCGGCGGCCACGCGCTCCACGCGCTGCGGCTTCGACATCCGTTCCCGTCGCAACCGCTCACCGATGAGGTCGCCCACGGTCAGCCACGGAGTCAGCGAAGCCCCCGCATCCTGGAAGACCATCTGGGGCCGGACCCCGTGGCCGAGCGCGATCTCACCACCGCCGGCGTGTTCCAACCCGGCGATCACGCGCAGCAACGTGGACTTGCCCGATCCGCTCTCTCCCACGATCGCCACCGATTCGCCGTCGGCGACGGTGAGGCTGATGTCGCGCAGGGCCGCCAGTCGCTGTTTCCGGCCCCTGCCCGCTTTGACCCAGAAGGTCTTAACGACGCGGCGCACGTCCACGGCCACGTCGCCTTGAGGCTGGGTGGAGGAACCCGCGGGGTGACCGCTCGTTCCCGCCGGGGGAGCGCCCTCCTTCTCGCGCGCCTTCTCCGTGGCTCCGCGCACCTGCTCGATCGGCAGGACGCAGGCGCTGAGATGGCCGGGGGCCACTTCCACGGGGTCCACCGGCTCCTGGGCGCACCGGTCGGTGACCAGGTCGCAGCGAGGGGCGAACGGACAGCCGGCCGGCGGGCGCGTCGGGTCGGGCACCTCGCCGGGCAGCGTGGCCAGGGGCTCGGTACGGCTCGAGCCGAGCGACAGCCGCGAGCCCAGCAGCCCCAGGCTGTAGGGATGGGCCGCCTCGCGCAGGACCACGCCGGTGGGCCCCATCTCGGCAAGCCGGCCGGCGTACATCACGGCCACCCGGTCGGCGACCCGGGCCGCCACGCCAAGGTCGTGCGTGATCAGCAGGAAGCTGCAGCCGATCTGGTCACGCAGCGAACGGAGCAGTGCGAGCACCTGCGCCTGGACCGTCACGTCCAGCGCCGTGGTCGGCTCGTCGGCGACCACGAGGGAGGGAGATCCGGCCACCGCCATGGCGATCATCACTCGCTGCCGGAGCCCACCGGACAGTTCGTGCGGGAAGGCCCCCATCCGCCGGTGCGCGTCAGGGATGCCGACCGCCTTGAGCAGGCGCAGCGCCTCCTCGTCGGATTCGGCCGCCTCCGCCACCTGCGCACCGATCCGCATCGTCGGGTTCAGCGACGTCATCGGATCCTGGAAGACCGCGCCAAGGCTAGATCGCCGCCGGCGGCGGCGCACCTCGGCCGGAGCGGACAGCATGTCGTCGCCGTGCACCAGACAGCGGCCGCTCGTCCTCGCGTCGCCGGGCAGCAGGCCGAGCATGGACATGGCGAGCACGCTCTTGCCCGAGCCCGACTCGCCGACGAGTCCGAGGATCTCTCCGGGACCGATGTCCAAGCTCATCCCGCGGATCGCGTGGATGTCCTGATCGCCGCGCCGGAGGGTGACGTGCAACGCGTCGATCTCGGCGACCGCGGGGGTCTCCGCGACGTGCGGGGAAGAATCGAGCATGACCGTGTGGGGAGGAGGATCACCGGGCCTGTCGCGCATGTGCGGTCGCTTTCGAGGAGACACGGCCGTGGTGCGTGAGGCAGCCAGGCCTTGGCCAACCTCCCGGGCTTTTGTCCCGCCGTGGAGCGGACACCACTGACGGCAACCGCCTCGCCTCTTGGACCAGTCCCATCAGGAGCGACGGCGGAACCCTAGGCGCGCCTCACATTGTGAGTCGTCATCCATACAAGGCACGGTGGATGTCCGCTGAGAACGCGCCGTGTATCTCTTGTGTTAACCTCCGCGATCTTGCCGCGTGCCCCGGTCGGCGATGCGGCGCAGGGCTCGGTTTTCAACCATGTGGGGGGGATTCCCGGCGGCGCCCGGCTGGTTGAGCGGCGGCTCGTTCGAGGGCCATGAGCGCCTCGTCCAACTCGACAACGGTAATCCCGAGGTCGTCGACTACGTGACGTCCTGCTGCTCGACATCCGCATGTCCGGCATGGACGGCATCGACACGCTGCGGGCCATCGCCGCCGACCCCGGGCTCAACACCACCCGGGTAGTCGTCGTCACCACCTTCGAGGTGGACGAGTACGTCTTCGCCGCCCTCCAGGCCGGAGCCAGCGGGTTCGTCCTCAAGGACAGCGCCCCCGAGGAACTCACCCACGCGATCAGGGTCGTCGCCTCGGGGGAGGCGCTGCTCTCCCCCTCAATCACGAGGAAGGTCATCGGACTGTTCGGCCGTCACGATATCGCCCCGGTCGAGGGCCTTGACACCCTCACCCCCAGGGAGCGTGAGATGGTCGCCTGGGTCGCCACCGGCCGGTCGGCCGCCTCGGGGCGCGTGGTGATGCACTCCGGCCTCGCGGTGGTCGTCTCGTCCGCCACCTTGTACCTGGCCACGGACGTCATCTTCTCGGCGATCACACTCTGCGTGTCGCTGCTCGCATGGTCGCGCTTGCGCTATCGAGTTGGTGGCCCTCCCGCATGACCCGCCGCATGGAGGATGTGTCGCGTCAGACCCCGGTGGAGGTCCAGATGACACGGTGACGGATGCGCGCCGGCATTCCGGCGAGCATCGGCTGCGAGGCTAC
>JAOPYI010000073.1 GCA_025964675.1 Sphaerisporangium sp.
TGGATGCCACCGTCGACAGCATCGGCGCGTGGGTGGGCGAGGTCCGCACCGCCTTACAGCACCCGACCAACGGCCCCGCGTTCCGGGGCGACCTGGCGATCGCGCTGTGGCAGACCTGCCTGTCCAAGGCGGAAGAGAGCGGAGAGGGAGACGAGTTCACCGTCCGGCTCATCAAGACGCTGCTGGGACTGGACGCCCCGGCCGCCGCCGAAGCCGCGGAGGCGGACGAGCCCGCGGCCGAAGAGCACCACATCGCCGAGCGCCACGCCGACGACGCCGCCGGCGACGCTGAGGTTCGGGACGCCAAGATCCGCGAGGTCATCGACGAGCTCGGACCGGACGCGAGCGTCAAGGCGATCGGCGACCGGCTGGTGGGGCGGGTCTTCTTCGACGAAGAGGACATCATGCGGATCCTGCGCAACGAGTAGTACCCCACCCGTGGGGGACGGCCGTGGTGGAGCCGCTGATGAACACCCGAGCAGGCGCCACCGACACAACCGCCCGGCCGGACAGCGTGACCCGGGTGCTGCCCCGCCGCCCGGTGAAGACCTACATCCACTACGGCCGGGAGGTCTACGCCGACACCGGCCGGCCGGTCGACGAGCGGCTCGGCTCCCACGTCGTGCTGTGGATCGTCGAAGACGCGCAGGCGTGGGCGGCGCAGATCGAGGCCGACGCGGACGCAGCGGTGGCCAAGTATCCGAGGTGCCGGATCGCGCGTCACACCGCGAGCGGGACTACGAGAGCGCGGCGCAGGTCCGCGCCGCCGGCCGTGGTCGCCGGTTTCCTGACCGTGCATGGCGCGGGCCTCGTCGGCGCGGCCCGTGATTACGGCGTGGCGCTGGTCGTGCTGGCCGTCCTGGCACTCGTGGGTCCGTTGCGCTCCCGCCGTCCCGCAGGCGTACGCTGAACAGACCTGTCTGGCGCGGTTGAGTGAGGGGGATGGGTGACGGTGGCGAAGACCGCGGCCAAGCCGTCCGCACGTGAGCGACTGCTGGCCGCCGCCGACGAGCTGTTCTACGACGAGGGCGTGCGCACGGTCGGCATCGACCGGGTCATCGAGCACGCCGGGGTTGCCAAGGCATCTCTGTACAACGCCTTCGGCAGCAAGGACGGACTGATCCACGCCTACCTGCAGGGTAGGCACGCGAAGACCGTCGGGCGCATCACCCAAGCGGTCGCGTGCCACGCCGCCCCACGTGAACGCCTCCTGGCGGTGTTCGAGGCCCAGGGCAAGCTGTTCGCCGAGCCGGGATTCCACGGCTGCGCGTTCGTCAGCGCCAGCGCCGAGGCGCGACCCGGAGATGTCGTGGACCAGGCCGCCGACGCGTACCGCGCGTGGGTGCGCGGTCTGTTCACCGAGTTGGCCGAGCAGGCAGGCGCCGCCGACCCGGCGTCGCTGGCGCGTCGGCTGCACCTGCTCTACGACGGCGCCTGAAGGTGGCCCTATCGCGTTTCCGTATCCCGAACCCTCGAATTCGGGCTCATGTGACTGTCGGCCGCGGAACTCGGGATGGATGTACAACACATATACCTGGTCTATACGGCTACCGATGCACTCTTGTTCTGTTCGGCAATTCGCCCCACAGACAGGAGAACAACTGTGCATGTACGAGCCGTAGCCCGAGGTGTCGCGGCTGCCGTCACTCTGGGCGTCGTATTCGGTATCGCCCCAATGGCCATGGCGTGGGGGACGACGGGTTATACCGCCGCGTCCTGCTGGCGGCCGTGGGGGTCCAGTACCGCCACTTTCGGGGGTGACGGTGCGAACTACACGTCACTTCCCGGTGGCGGTAAGAACCTGTTCTACATCAAGGTGGATGCGTATCTCAAACACAACAACGCCGATACCGACTTCGTGCGGGGAACGGGTATGGGCTGGACAAGCCCGCGAAAGGATCACGGTGGAGTTCTCGGCGACCGCAGCTGGACGGTGTGGGCGTATGGCTGGGACAACCCCAACAGCTCCGTCGGCCAGAAGATCAACAGTTGTGTGATCACGTGACCCAGGGGAATCTCAGGAGCGAAGGGCGCTGGGTGCGGAGTTTCCGTGCCAGCGCCCTTGCGCTTCCTGTGGGTGCGCTTCCCCTCGCCGCCGGTTGGGGATCGGGAAGCTATGGCCAGCCCCCTGAAGGGGTCAGTACGGTCGCCTTGGGCGTGCACTGGATCATGGATTGGCTCGTCCCTCTATGCGTCGCTTCGGTGTTGGCCTTCGGGACCGCCGGTACCGGTCTGGATCGGCGCGTCGCCGCAAGTGGAGTATTCGACCTTCGGATTCTGTGGTGGCGGACCCATTGGGTGGTGCTGTTAGGAAGCATCGTGGCGTGCGGCTCCTGTGCGTACTCGCTGGCGAGAATGTCGGGGGAGCCACTGCAAGCCCTGCTGGCGCCCGGCCTGGTCGGGGTGTTGTTCTCTTTTCTGGTGGCGAACGTGGTGGTCTCCCGTTTCGCCGCCAGCCCCGGTGTCGCGCTCGCCACGGTCGCAAGCGTGACGGGAGTCGTAGTGATAGGTCCTTACCTGACCTCGTTCGCGGGCGTCCTGGCCATCGACCCGACTTTGAGTAACTGGATGCGGGGCGTTCCCGACCGCGGTTTCGTGTTTTCTCCCGGATCGATCACGTGGGTCGGTATCGGAGTGATCGCCGTCGCTCTCGCCCGACTATTCCCGAGTGATGTCGCCTGGTTACCATGGATCGCGGTGGAGGGTGCGGACGATGATTGGATTTGACAAGGTCGACAAGTATTTCCAGTCCCATTCGGCCCTTCGTCAAGTCGACTTCGAGCTCGGTGCGGGAATTGTGGCACTGCTGGGTCGAAACGGCGCGGGAAAGTCGACTCTCCTGTCCATCTTGGCTGGACTCGCCGCCGAGTCGGCTGGAACCGTACGGCTTGACGGCAAAGAACTGGGCCGTAGTCGGCGCGCTCTGCGCGCGGCCACGACGCTGCTGCCGCAGGATCTCCGTGTCGACCCGAAAATCTCGGCCCGAGCTTTGGTGCGATACCTGCTCAAGCTGCGCCGCCGACCCCTCGGCGGTCTGGACGAGTTGTTCGCCGTGTTCGGGCTGAGTGACGTATGCGACCGGCCGTTGGGGTCGCTGAGTGGCGGCACTCGGCAACGGGTGGGCCTGGTGTATGTCTTCGCGGCCGACACGCCGGTGTTGCTGTTGGACGAACCCACCCAAGGCCTTGATCCCTGGGAACGTCTGCGCTTCACCGAGCATCTCGCGCGGGTGGCCGCCGGCAGGCTAGTCGTCTACTCCACCCATGTGGTCGCCGATGTCGAAGCCATCGCCGAACGCGTGCTCGTGCTCGACCAGGGGGGCTTGGTCCATGATGGATCTCCGCAGGATCTTCTGGCCCGGACACCACCTGTGTGGGTCACCGATGGAGATCAGGAGGTTGCTTCGTCGCTTGGCTCCCGTGTCCTCGTCACGGCGGTGAAGAGAATCGGCGATGACTCGTATCGACTGCGCTGGCTCGGCGAACGCCTCTATGGTGACGCCAGACCGGTGGAACCCTCCTTGTCCGACGCCTACATCGCGGTCACCGGGGGGCAGGCCTGATGTTCGCCTATCATCTGCACCGCATCCTCGTTCCCAGGCTGTTGTTCGTCGGCATCGGGCTTGGGTTCATCGTTTCGATCGGCTTTCGGGTCGGGGGCACTGAGGTCGGCGAAGGATTCGGATTATGGGGGGTAGGCCGCTATTGGGCAGTGACAACACCGTGCCTGCTGTTCTTCCTTGTTCCGATGCTCGATCATTTGTGGCATAAGAACAGCCTCATGCTGGGCTGGCGGCTCGGTCAGGTCGGCGCAGCCAGAGCCGGAGTGGACGGCCTGCTGAACTTCCTGGCCGGCTATCTCGTGTATGCGGCATTCATCGTGGTCCTCGGAATTCTTCCCGTGATACGCATGAGCGGTTCCGGGGCGGCCGGCTCGACGGTTGTGCTCGTCGCCGTCGCCGGGCCACTGATCGGCGGCTACATGGTGCTAATGTCCGGTCACATCGTGGCTTATTGGATGAATCTGCGGATCATGCGATTTGTCACAGTGATGTTGCTCGCCGTCCTGGACGCGATCAACCAGCTTCCCGCAGTTGTGCTCTCGCTGTCCGGTACGTCGCGTCTCGTCAGGCAGGCGGGGGTGTGGCACCCATCGCTGATGGGAGGGGACCCGGTGACGGCGGTCACCGTCGACTCGGCGTTCGTCGTCTCGCGAGCCGCCGTCTGCGTGATCCTTACCGTCGCGTTCGTCGTCGTGGCCGCTCGGGCCGGTCGCTCGAGCCGGGACGTGTGATCACTGCCCGCACCGCCGGTCATGTAGTGATCAGGCCGCTGTACGCCCAGGGCGTTGGTGTGCCCGAGTTGGAACTGACGCCAGAAGGGCAGGAGCTGCAAGTTCGCCACGAACCTCCTCGGCCCACTTCGCCCTGACCATGGGGCTGCACGCATGGCTTGTCGCGGCCGGTGCGTATACCGCCATGCCTGGTTGGGCTGCGAGGGTAGATCGGATAGAGTCCCTTCCGAATAGCAGGATCTCCTGGCAAACATGGAGTGGCCATGCTGATGGGGGTCCTGGGCCCGGTCCTCGTCATGGTCAACGGTCAATCGGTCCCGTTGCGCTCGGCCAAGCAACGGATGCTGCTGGCCGCTTTGATCAGCCACGCCAATACCCCCATAGCGATGCAGAAGTTATTCGACGCGCTGTGGGAGAGACCCCCGCCATCCGCCAAGGAAAACCTGCGGCTGTACGTCTACCATCTGCGCCGGACGCTCGGCGACACCGAACGAATCGTGCGCCACCCGTCCGGCTACGCGCTGACCGTCAATGAAGACGAGCTGGACGTGTACCGCTTCCAGGAACTGGCCGCGGAAGGCGCGCGCGCACTCGCCGCGGGGAACCCCGCCAAGGCGAGCGAGCTGCTCGCGCGGGCTCTGACGCTGTGGCGCGGCCCTGCCTACGACGACCTGGCGGAGACCCCGTTCCTACGGCATGCGGCTCTACGCCTGGAAGAAGCTCACCTGCTTGCCACCGAACAGCGCATCCAGGCCGACCTGGCCCTCGACAAGCATGCCGACCTCGTCGGCGAACTCACCGCCATGGTCGCGAGCCACCCCACTAGGGAACGGCTACGCGCCCAACTGATGCTGGCTCTCTACCGGACCGGCCGTCAGGCCGACGCCCTGGAGAGCTACCGCGAGGGCCGTCGAACACTGGTGGAAGAACTCGGCCTGGAACCCGGCGCCGAGCTGGTAGCGCTGCACGAAGCGATCCTGAGGGCCGATCGCTCGCTGGAACCAATCGTGGTGGAGAACACGGGTCCCGAGACCGCACGACTCTTCCCCATCCCCGCCCAGTTACCGTCCGACATCGCCGACTTCATCGGCCGCGATGATGAGTTGGCCGAGTTCGACCGGCTGCTCGACCGGCGCCTGGACCGCGGGGTACCTGCGTTCCTCGGCGTGACAGGCATGGGCGGTATCGGGAAGACCGGCCTGGCCATTCGCTGGGCCCACCGGGTCGCTCACCGTTTCGACGACGGGCAACTCTATGTCGATCTGCGGGGCTACACCGAGCACATCGAACCGCTCTCACCCCACACCGTCATCGATCGTTTCCTACGAGCGCTCGGCATCCCCGGAACACGCGTTCCAGATGATCTCGACGAGCGATCGAGCTTGCTGCGAAGCACGCTGGCCCAACGGCGGGTGCTGATCGTACTCGACAACGCCCACAACTCCGCCCAGGTGCGGCCCTTGCTACCGGGCTCCCCGACCTGCGCCGTCATCATCACGAGCCGGGACAGTCTCGACGGCTTGGTGTCCCAGGAAAGCGCTCAGGTAGTGCGCCTCAGCATCCTGCCCACGAGCGACGCCCTCGCAGTGCTCGCCGAGGTCGCCGGTGCGTCCTGGCTTCGGGGTGACCCGGCCGCTGCCCGGCTGAGCGAGCTGTGCAACGGGCTGCCGCTGGCCCTGCGCATCGCCGGCGCACGTCTTGCCAATCGATCGCACCTGACCGCCGCGTACCTCGCGGATCGCTTCACGGACGAACGACGGAGGCTCGATGAGCTGAGCCATGGCGACACCCAGTTGCGCTCCCACTTCGCGCTCAGCTACCGCGGCTTGGATCCGCAGGTCGCGAGGCTGTTCCGACTGCTTGGGCTCTTGGACGTACCGACGTTCGGAGGCTGGATTTCCGCCGCGCTGCTCGACACCGACCTCGAAACCGCCTACGGCCTGACGGAGCAGCTCGTCGGCGCCCAGCTACTAGAGGTCAACGCTCACGACAAGGCACTTCAGCCGCGCTACCGGTTTCATGATCTTGTACGGCTGTACGCACGTGAGCGCGCGCTGGCGGAGGAATCCGAAGTGGAACGGGTCGCCGCGCTGGGACGGACCTACGGAGGCTTACTCGCCCTCGCCGAAGAGGCTCACCTGCGACTGTACGGCGGCAACTTCGCGATCATTCACGGCAACGCGCCGCGATGGCATGCCGACCCGACACTCACGTCCCAGTTACTCACAGACCCGCTGGAATGGCTCGAATCCCAGCGCCCTGATCTCATCGGGGCAGTCTCACAGACGGCCGCCATCGGTCTCGACGAGCTGTCCTGGGATTTGGCCATATCCTGCGTCACACTTTTCGAGGCCCACAGCCACCTCGACGACTGGCAGACCACCCACGAGATCGCCCTGACCGCCGTCAGAGCAGCGGGGAACCGCCGCGGGGAAGCGGCCATGGTCTACGGCTTGGGAAGCCTAGCGCTGTACCGCCAGCAGTACGCCGAGGCCCGTGCCCTACTTGAGAACGCCTGCAAACTGTTCACCGAGATAGCGGAAGATCACGGTTACGCGCTCGCCCTGCGCAATCTCGCCCTGCTCGATCGAACCACCGGACAGGTCGACCAGGCAGCCACCTACTACGAGGAGGCCCGGTCCATACTGCGTCGTGTCGGGGATCACGCCGCTGAGGCCAATGTCCTGACCGGCATGGCTCAGATCAGCCTCGACCGTGGGCGTCTCGAATCCGCGGAACGCCTTCTCGAGGAAGCACTGCGTTCGTTCCATACAATCGCCAATTGGCGTGGCGAAGCGCAGGCACAGTACCGACTGGGCGAGGTCTACCTGCGCCAAAGGCGTTTCGAGGAGGCAAGTCAAGTTTTCGCCACCGCGTTTCCACTGGTGCGGCGATTACACGACTTGCTCGGCGAGACCTACCTGCTGCGCGGCCTCAGCGAGGCTCAATTCGAACTCGGCCTGGTGTCGGAAGCAGAGCACAACCTGACTACCGCACTCAAGATCGGTCGCGCGCTCGATGAATCGTTCGCCGAAGCCAGTGCATCGCTTGCCCTTGGGATTCTCTACGGATCACAGTCCGACTCCAGCCGGGCCGAGGACCATATCAACCGGGCACTCACGTTGTTCTCCGAGATGAACAACATTCCGTGGCGGGCCCGTGCCCTGTGTGCTCTGGCGAAGAGCAGGAACGACCAAGGGGACCACGTCCGCGCCCGGGAAATCTGGAGTGAGGCATACACCCTGCTCTCAGCCCTCCGCTCCCCCGAGGCCGAAGAGATCGCCGTGCTTCTCTCCCAGACGTCGGAAGTGACGTCCGATGAGGTTTAGACGCCATTGCGCGGGACGCGAGCCGGAGGGCTGCGTCTGACCGGCGAGGAGAGCGTCAACAACCACGTTCGGTTCCCCAATGCATGTTGCAGCCGGTAACCGGGGGTACCACAAAGGGGTCTACCGAAGTCAGCTTCGCTGGAACCGGGTTTATCTGAGACCCAGCCCCTGCTGGAGGAGCGTAAAGGAGCAGGCAGGCAGCGGCCGCGGCCAGCACGGCGATAAGTCTCCCGAACCTATTGCGCATCGCTAGATGTCCTCCTAGACGTCTATCGCGCCAACCGTGGATCGATTGCCAGGTCAACTCTCCCAGGCCTGCGTATACCGGCGGTATATGCAGACCGCTGCCTGGTCGGGAGGGGACCGCATCGACTCATGTCGGCGCGCGTGGTCAGCGGTTGAGGTGGGCCAGGACGGCGAGGACGCGCCGGTTGTCATCGTCGGAGGGCTGCAGGCCGAGCCTGAGGAAGATGGACGCGGTGTGCTTGGCGACGGCCCGCTCGGTGATGACCAACTGCAGGGCGATGGCCGCGTTCGAGCGGCCTTCCGCCATCAGGGCGAGCACCTCGCGCTCGCGCGGGCTGAGTGCGGCGACGGCGCCGTTGCCGGAGTTGTGTGCCAGCAGGCGGGCGATCACCTCTGGGTCCATCGCGGTACCGCCGACGGCGACCCGGCGCACCGCGTCGACGAACTGGGCGCTGTCGAGCACGCGGTCCTTGAGCAGGTAACCGATGCCTCCGGTACCGCCGGCCAGCAACTCGCGGGCGTACAACTGCTCGACGTACTGCGACAGCACCAGCACTGGCAGCCCGGGCACCTTACGCCGGGCTTCCAGCGCGGCCCGCAGTCCCTCGTCGGTGAAGGTCGGCGGCAGCCGGACGTCCACGATGGCTATGTCAGGTTTGTCCGCTGCCACGGCGGCGAGCAGATCCGGCCCGTTGTCGACGGCGGCAGTGACCTGCAGTCCGTGCGCCTTCAGCATCCGGGTCAGGCCGTCCCTCAGGAGGAAGAGGTCTTCGGCGATGACAACGCGCACGGGATCTCCATGTTCACCATAGTTGGGCCGCCTGTCGGGCTGCTGACGGCCAGGACGCCGTCGAACGCGGCGAGGCGCTGCTCGACGCCGCGCAGGCCGGTGCCGCGGGCCGGGTCGGCACCGCCGCGGCCGTCGTCGGTGACGCCGATCCGCAGCATCCCGCCAGCGTGGCTGATGTCGATCCATGCCTGACCGGCGCCCGCGTGCTTGGACACGTTGGCCAGCAGCTCGCTCACCGCGAAGTAGGCCGCCGATTCGACTGGCTCCGGCGGACGACCGGGCAGCTCACCAGCGAAATGCACCCGCAGCGGCATGTCCAGAGCCAGCCCGTGGACCGCGTCGGCCAGGCCGCGGTCGGCCAGCACCGGCGGGTGAATGCCTCGGACCAGGTCGCGCAGCTCGGCCAGCGCCTTGACGGAGGAGTCCCTGGCCTCGACCAGCAGTGCCCCCGCAGCCGCGGGGCTGGTGTGGAGCAGCTGCGCGGCCGCGTCCAAGGTCATGCCCATCGCCACCAGCCGGGCTTGCGCGCCATCGTGCAGGTCCCGCTCGATCCGGCGCATCTCAGCCGCGCCGGTATCGATGGCGTCGGACCTGGTCTGGGCCAGGTGGCGGACCCGCAGCGCCAGCTCGGCTTGGCGGGTCGGCCCCAGCATCGAGCGGGCGAACACGCCGTATGCCGGCAGCATTCGCCCACCGGCCCACAGCCCGAGCGCGATTATCGCCAGACCCAGCGGGATGGCCAGCCAAGCGGTAAGGCCGCCGTGGTGAAGCGGGATGGCCAGCCAATCGGTAAGGCCCTCAGAGTGAGGCCGGCCTGGAAGAGACGGCCCTGGAGCAGACGGCGCTGGAGGAGCCGGCGCGTCCGACCCGGTTGAGCGGAGCGCGACCATGGCACCCAGCCCATACAGCACCAGCCCGGTCGGCGCGGCGACCAGAACGCAGCCTCCGCATGCGTTCACGGCCACCCACAGCAGGTCCCGCCAGGTCGCCGGGTCGGTCAGCAGCCAGCCGGTCCACCGCCGGAGCCGCGGCCAACGGCTGGTCTGCCCGCCGCCTGGAGCCGGCTGGTACGGAACGGCGATGGGCACACCGGACCACATCCCGGCCAGCCACCTGGTCAGCCCGGCCACCCAACGCATGCTCACCAGGCCGCAGGGAACCAGCGTGACCGCCAGGATCAGCCACAGATGGTAATGGTCCGGCCCAATGGTCAGCGCGTCACCGGGGAGCAGGACGGCCAACACCAGGGCCGGGGCCGCCAGCAGGGCAGCGGCCCCGGCCAGCGTCAGCCCGCAGAACGCCAGGCAGAACGCCAGCCCACGGGCAGCGGCGACGAGGCCCTCGCCTACCCAAGCCAAGGGCCCACGCCTTACCTGCGGGCCTGGGGTCATCGCTGTGCCGCTCACTGCTGATCTCCTTGGCCGGGGTCACTCCCGTTCAGTGTGCCGGGCACGTGGTCGGGCCCGCAGTGATGCTGAACCCTCAACCGGAGGTGTACCTAGATACACCCCCGAGACGCCTCTCAGCCGTATGTCGTCATCAGTCGGCCATTGCCTAGCGTAATCGGCGGTTCCGGTGAAGCCGGACCGCTCTGAACCCATGCAGATCGAGAGGAACCGCCATGCGAAGGAATGAACCATGACTGACAACACTTCGGTTCTGCGGACCCGCGGCTTGCGCAAGGACTTCGGCAAGGCCACGGGACTGGTGCACGCGGTCGACGGCGTCGACTTGGATGTCGCGCCCGGCGAAACGGTGGCCATAATGGGGCCCAGCGGCTGCGGGAAGTCGACGCTGCTGCACCTGCTCGGCGGGCTTGAACGGCCCACCGATGGTGAGATACGGCTGGCCGGACGCCGCGTCGATCAGATGGGCGAGAAGGCCCTGGCCCGGCTGCGGCGTGAGGCCGTCGGCTTCGTCTTCCAGGCCTTCCACCTCATGGACGAGCTCACCGCCGTGGAGAACGTGGAGCTGCCGGCGCTGCTGGCCGGCCGCTCGCGGCGGGCGGCACGAGCGCAGGCCACCGATCTGTTGGAGCGGGTCGGCCTGGCCGACCGGGCCGGTTTCCTGCCCTCGGCGCTGTCCGGCGGCCAGCGCCAGCGGGTCGCGGTCGCCCGAGCGCTGAGCAACGAGCCGCTCGTCGTCCTCGCCGACGAGCCCACCGGCAACCTCGACAGCGCCGCGACACTGGACGTACTCCAGCTGTTCGACAGCCTGCGCAGGGCCGGGCAGACGCTGGTCATCATCACCCACGACTCGCGGATCGCCGCCACCGCGGATCGGCTGATCTCGATGCGCGACGGGGCGTTCGTGGACGAGACCAAAACGATGGGCGGCACCAGGGGCAACCTCGGCGCCTTCGCCCAGCTGGAGGGCTGAGGCAATGGGCCGCATCCTGCTGATTCTCCGCCTCACCGTGCGAGACCTGCGGCGACGCCCGGCCGAGGCCGTGCTGATGCTCCTCGTGATCGGGGTCGCCACCACCACACTGACCATCGGGCTCGCCCTGTACGGGGTGACCGACAAGCCATACCAGCAGACCCGGGCGGCGACGGCCGGCCCGGACGTGGTGGCGAGCCTCCAGGCTGGGCCCGGCCAGTCCGCCGCGCCTGTCGGCGTCAACGCGCTGATCCACGCTTCCGGCGTCACCGGCCACAGCGGGCCGTATCCGCTCGCCTCCACGATGATCCGGGCACGGGGCCGCACGGCGTACGTGATGGCAGAAGGACGCGACCTGGCACCGGCCGCGGTCGACCAGCCGAAACCGACGCGGGGCAGTTGGGTGCGCGACGGCGGCGTAGTGATTGAGCGCAGCTTCGCCGACGCGCTCGGCGTCCACGTCGGCGATCAGGTCACCCTGGGCGGCCGGTCATTCCGGGTCATCGGGATGGCGGTCACCGCCGGCCTTCCGGCCTACCCCGGAGGCCTCTGCAGCATGGGCTGCGCCAGCATTCCGGCATCATGGCTCCATTCCTCGACGTCCCCCACTCCCGGCCTGGTCTGGCTTACCAAGCCGGCTGCCAGGAGTCTTGCCACATCAGCAGGATCCCTGTCCTACCTCCTCAACCTGAAGCTGGCGAATCCGGCCGAGGCCCAGGCGTTCGTCATCGCGCACAGCAGCGACTCCCCTGCCGCACCGATCCTGTCACCGTGGCAGAGAATCCTTGACGTGGACAACCTGGTGGTGGAGAACGCGCAGGATGCCATGCAGGTCGGCGGCTGGCTGTTCGGCCTGCTCGCGGTCGCCGGCGTGGCCGTGCTGGTCGGCCGCCGAATGGTAGAGCAGACCAGGCGGGTCGGACTGCTCAAGGCGGTCGGTGGCACGCCAGGGCTGGTCGCTTCCGTGCTCCTCGCCGAGCATCTGGTCCTGGCCCTGGCAGCGGCAGCGATCGGTCTGGTGGCCGGATGGCTGGCCGCCCCGCCGTTCGCCAGTACCGGTGCCGGCCTGATCGGCACCCCAGGCGCGCCATCGCTGACCGTGTCCACAGTCGTGATCATCGCCGCCGTAGCACTGGCGGTGGCGCTGGCCGCAACGCTCGTTCCCGCCATCCGAGCCGCCCGCACCAGCACGGTCAACGCACTGGCCGACGCGGCGCGCCCACCCCGGCGCCGAGCCTGGTTGATCGCCATCTCGGCGCGACTGCCCGTCCCCATGCTCCTCGGCTTGCGACTGGCCGCCCGCCGACCACGCCGCGCCGTCCTGAACGCGCTCAGTATCGCCGTCACTGTCACCGGGATCGCCACGATCCTTGCTAACTATTCCTATCTAGCCCGCCACTTCTCCTCAGGGGTAGACGATCCGCGGATCGACCGGATCAACCAGATGATGGTGATGATTACGGTCATGCTGGTCGTTCTTGCGGCCATCAACATGATCTCCATCACCTGGGCGACGATGCTCGACGCCAGACGGTCATCGGCACTGGCGCGCGCGCTCGGCGCGACCCCCGAGCAGGTCAGCGCCGGGCTGTCAGCAGCACAGGTGCTCCCCGCGCTGCCGGGCACCATCGTCGGCATCCCGGCAGGCATCTACCTGTGCGACGTTCTCAGACACGGTGCTCTCACCATCCCACCACTAGGGTGGCTGCTCCTCGTGCTGCTGGGAACCCCGCTCGTGGTGGCAGGGCTCACCTTCATCCCGTCCCGCCTCGGCGCCCGCCGCCCCGTGGCCGAGATCCTCCAATCTGAGCTCGTTTGATCCAAGGATGAGAGCCGCATCCACGCTGATGGTGGCGCCCCCGCCGACGTAACGCATGCGGCTCCACATCTTCCCCGGGCCTCTCGGGCGCGGTCGATCCCGATGGTGATCACAGTTAGCAAGATCATGCTTTCTGGGTGCCCGTCATGCGCAACGTCGCCAGATCGGCGAAGCCGTGTCAGTTGATCAGCAAGGTGACGCTGCGGGAAGAGCTGCGGACCCGTGGAGAAGGCCTGCTGACCGTACCCGATTAACGACGGAACAGCTCATCCAGTTCGGTGAATCCGAGCGAGCCGTCCAGCGCCGTGTGACTTCCCTCACGGAGCAGCTCCATGGCGGCTCTATGGGCCGCGGTGTAGGCGGACTGGGCCAGGGCGGTGCCCAAGCTGATCCTGCGTACCCCTGCCTTCGCGAGCTCGGTGACACTCGGGCCATCGGCGCCAGTCATCACGTTGACCGGCAAAGGTGACTGGGCGCAGAGGGTGCTCAGCACGCCCAGGTCGAGCAGGCCGGGGACGAACACTCCATCGGCTCCCGCCGCAGCGTATGCGGCAGTGCGCGCCAGCACCTCTCCCAATCGGCCATCAGGTTCACCGATACCGAAGAGGAAGACGTCGGTGCGCGCATTGATGACAAGTTCTGGCATTCCCGCTGCGCTTGCGGCATCCCTGGCGGCGTGCAATCTGGCGCTCTGCTCAGAAACGTCGAACAGGGGACCGCCGACGGCCATGGAGTCTTCCAGATTGATGCCTACGGCGCCGACCTCGACCACTGCCCGCACAGTCTCAGCGACATCCGCCGGGGACGCTCCGTATCCCCCTTCCACATCAACCGTCACCGGCACGGCGACGGAGTCCACGATGCGCCGCGCGGCCTCCACCATTTCCCTGCGACCGAGCTGCTGCCCGTCCCCGCGGCCCAGCGACCATGAGACGCCGCCACTGGTCGTGGCGATCGCAGCGGCGCCGGCCGCCGCGATCACAGCCGCACTGCCGGCGTCCCAGGCGTTGGGTAGCACGAGGACGGACTCGGCGCCCAAAGCGCGAAAAAGTCGGGCCTTCTCTCTGGTCCTGGCGTCGACTGAGAGAGGTTCGTCAACAGACATGTGATACCGCCTTCGCATTGTTCGGCGTCT
>JAOPYI010000085.1 GCA_025964675.1 Sphaerisporangium sp.
CGCCCAAATGGAGACCAACGTCTTCGGCGCCCTGTGGGTCACCCAGGCGGCGATCCCGCTGATGCGCGCGCAGGGAAGCGGCCACATCGTGCAGGTCTCCAGCATCGGCGGCGTGACCGCGTTCCCCCGCCTGGGCATCTACCACGCATCGAAGTGGGCACTCGAAGGCTTCTCGGACTCCCTGTCACAGGAGGTCGCACCGTTCGGCATCAAGGTCACCCTGATCGAACCGGGCGGCTACGACACCGACTGGGGCACCGCTTCGGCTGTCCACTCTGAACCCAACCCGGCCTACCAGCCGATGCGCGAGGCCATGGCCGCGCAGCGGCAGGGACACCAGATACCCGCGCCGAGTACCACCGCCTCAGCCGTGCTCGCCGTCGTGGACGCCGAAAACCCACCTCTGCGCCTGCTGCTGTCCAGCTTCGCGTACGACGTCGCTCAAAGTGTGTACGGGCAGCGGCAGCAGACCTGGTCGGAGTGGGAGGCCACGTCCCGCGCCGCGGGCGGAGCCTGACAGATCGCCGACTGGCCGACGTCACGGCGGCGCGGTCGCCTTCGCCGGTGATCGCCAGGTGACTTCGCGACGAGCCTTGGTACCGCGGTCGGGTCGGGGCAGTAGGAGTCTCGCGAACGAATCCACATGATCGTTTCAATGGAGGGCTGGTCGGCCCCTAGGTCACGGCGGGCGATGGCTGCGGACTTGCCGGCTTGGTTGGTGACGGCATCATGAGCGCCATCAATTTCCGCCTCGACATCCCGTCCAGGGTCACCACGACCCGGTCGCCGGCCGGGTCGGGTACGCGTTTCCTGCCCTACCAGTGGTGATGAGCAGCCAGGCCAGCAGTGTGATGCCGGTGTACCGGCCGACCACGGCCGGCGCGGGACGGTGGCCTACTTGAGTCCCTGCCGCCGTCAGCGGGGGACCTGAGGCCGGGGTGCCCGGGCGAGACCCGCCGCACCGTGGGACGACTCAGATGGCCTCCTGTTTTTCACGATGCAGGCCACGGCTGGATCTACAGGACTTATGCAGCTTCTACATATTTGTAGATGATAATCGGGGGGGCGAAGTTCCAGAGAACGGAAGCGAGGGCCATGCCCATATGAGAAGCGATAGCGGGGTAGGTCGCATCCTGGTGATCCTCCCTACGTACAACGAAGCGGACAACATCACAGTCGTGGCCGGCCGACTGCGCGCCTCCGTTCCGGAGGCGGATCTGCTGATAGCCGATGACAACAGTCCGGACGGCACCGGAAAGATCGCCGACGAGATGGCTGAGTCGGACGAGCACATCCATGTCATGCACCGCCCGGGCAAGCAGGGGCTGGGTGCGGCCTACCTTGCGGGTTTCCGCTGGGGTATCGAGCACGGCTATGACGTGCTGGTGGAGATGGACGCGGACGGCTCGCACCGTCCGGAGGAGCTGCCGCGACTGCTGACCGCGCTGGAGCGGGCCGACCTCGTGCTGGGGTCCCGTTGGGTGGCGGGTGGCCGGGTGGTCAACTGGCCGAAGTCCCGGGAGTGGCTCTCCCGCGGCGGCAGCGCGTACTCGCGCTTCATGCTCCGGGTGCCGGTCCGCGACGTGACGGGCGGCTACCGGGCCTTCCGGACCGAAACACTGACCGGCCTGGGCCTGGACGACGTGCAGTCGCAGGGCTACTGCTTCCAGGTGGACCTGGCACGGCGCGCCGTCGATGGCGGGTTCCGCGTGATCGAGGTGCCGATCACGTTCGTCGAACGCGAGCACGGGGTCAGCAAGATGAGCCGGGCGATCGTCGTCGAGGCACTCTGGCGCGTCACCGCTTGGGGGCTGACGTCTCGCCTGGGGACGCGACGAGCCAAAAAGTGAAGCGTGGGTGCGGGGCGTGAGCGTTGCCGTCGGAGTCGAGATGACGCGTTAACGGGTACCGGTTCAAGACTTGAGCTGGTCGATGCGCCGGATGATGAAGGTCCGCTCCGGCAGGGACGGGTTGAGTTCGAGTGCGGTGCGGTAGGCCTCCTGGGCGTGGGCGTTACGGCCAAGCCGACGCAGAAGATCAGCGCGGGCGATGTGGAGCTGTGGCCAGCGACTGAGCTGGGGGTGGTGGCTGAGAGTATCGAGGATGACGAGTCCGGCGGCGGGACCGTCGGCCATTGCGACCGCGATGGCTCGGTTCGCCTCGATTACCGGGTTCGGCTCGTAGCGGACGAGTTCTCCGTACAGCAGGGCGATCTGTCGCCAGTCGGTGTGGGCAGCGTGCGGCGCGGTGGAATGGCAGGCGGCGATTGCCGCGTGGAGCTGGTAGGGGCCGGGTCGTCTGGCGCGCAGTGCTTGTTCGAGGAGATGGTCTCCCTCTTTGATCATGGCCTGATCCCACAGGTGACGGTCCTGGTCGTCCAGGAGCACGAGTTCACCAGCGGCGTCGATGCGTGCGGCCCGACGAGCGTCGGTGAGCAGCAGCAGCGACAGTAGACCGGCGACTTCCGGCTCGCCGGGAAGCAGCACGACGAGGGTGCGGGCGAGGCGCACAGCGGTGTCGCAGAGCTCGCCACGGACCAGATCGGCCCCCGTGCTGGCCTTATGCCCCTGCGTGAAGACGAGGTAAACGACCCGTAGGACCGCGTCCAGACGATCGGCGAACGCCTCGAGTCCAGGGGTCCGGAACGGGATTCCGGCATCGCGAATTTTTCGTCTGGTCCGGCCAAGGCGCTTGGCCATGGTCTGTTCGGGAACCACGAACACGGCGGCGACCTCGGCCGTGCTCAACCCACAGACCGACCGCAAGGTCAACGCGATCCGTGCCGCTGGGTCCAGCGCCGGATGACAGCACATGAATATCAAGTTGAGTTCGTCGTCGGGGACCGGGTCTGGTGCGTGCGCAGTGGCTCGTTGCCCCCACTCAAGCAGGGCCGCCGCCTCCTTTTCCCGGCGGCGGGCATCGCGACGGATCCGATCGATCGCCTTGTTACGGGCTACCCCGATCAGCCACGCCCGCGGGTTGGCCGGCTGGCCCTCGGCCGACCACTGGATCAGTGCGGAAACACATGCCTCCTGCACCGCGTCCTCCGCGGTGGCGAGGTCCCCGACCATACGGGTGACGCTCGCCACCGCTGCCCACCAGTGAGCGCGCAGCTCGTGCTCGTTCAGGATGGCGCCTGCGTGGCGATCACCGGGCGAACATCCACCCATCCCGTTCGCGCGGCGGGGACGGTCGCCGCCCACTTCAAAGCCTCGTCGAGGTCAGCGCATTCCACCAACGTATAACCGCCGACCTGCTCCCTGATCTCCGCGGCCGGCCCGTCGGTCAGGATCGTGCGGTCGTCCCGCACCCGCACCGTGGTCGCCGAAGAGACCGCCTGCAGGGGCCCACAGTCGATGAGCACGCCGGCCTCGGCCATCGCCGCATTCGCCTCCGCATACGCGGCGAACAGGTCTGCGTACTCCACGCTGGCCTGGTCGAGGGGTGGACCGTCAGGGGAGTGCAGCAAGAACAGGTACTTCATGATCGACCTCCGCGTCGAACCGGCGACCCTCGCCGGCATCCACCTGTAATCGAACGAGACAGGCGCAGGAGGACACTGCCGGTGAAGAAAATTGCTCCCAGCCCATTCTGACGAATCGTCCCAAACCAGGGCACCCTGAACATTCGCTCATCGGCAGAGTCGGGCACCTGTGCGTGCTCCCGCCCGATCAGCGGCATGAGAGTGCAGGGAGCCAGGCTCAATGGGCGAGGTTGCGATCCGACGGCGCCCGGGTCCGTGCAACGACCGGCGGCTGCTCAGCGGCCGTCCTATCGTGAGGAGATGCGCACAGTTGGAGTCGATCTTGCGGCGGAGGCGGCCAGGACGGCGGTAGCGTGGCTCGACTGGTCCGCGGACGGTGCCCGTGTTAGCGAGATTGAGATTCGGGCAGATGATGACCTGATCGTTGAGGCGGTCATGGGCGCGGACAAGGCCGGTATCGACTGTCCCTTTGGCTGGCCGGATAAATTTGTTGATTTCGTCACCGCACACCGCGCTGGGCACGTCGACGTGCCCAGCGACATCGCGGGACGTGGCTGGCGTAGGGATCTCGCGCTCCGGGTCACCGACCAGGTGGTCTACGACCTGACCGGCCTCACGCCCCTAAGCGTCTCCGCCGATCGCATCGGCCATACCGCCATGCGCTGCGCGGGCCTACTGGCCGAACTCGCACGGCAAGGCCGGCCGGTTGATCGACGTGGCGCCGGCGTCGTTGTGGAGGTCTATCCCTCGGCGTCGCTCAAACGGTGGGAACTGCCCTACCGCAGCTACAAACGTTCTGCGAATCTCGACGGACTCGGGCGTCTGATCGATGAGTTGCGGGCAGCGGCACCGTGGCTCGACCTCGGTACATACGAGCAGACCTGCCGAGTCTCCGACGACGCTGCAGACGCCGTTATCGCCGCGCTCACCGCCCGTGCGTCGTTCCAGGGCCTGGTAACCGTCCCTGCTCGAGAGCATGCCGACTCCGCGCGCACCGAAGGTTGGATCGCACTCCCGACCACGCCCCTGAGCAAACTCCACCCGTGAAACGCAACAGGCGGCATGAACGCGCAAGACACGTCTATCCGGTCCTCCTCCGACAGCCGAGAGAGCTACGGGGTGCGTGGGATGGTTGATGCGTTCGTGGGCGTCCGCGCCCGCGCGGAATTTCGGACGAACGAGGCCAAACGATCACACCGCTCCATCTGCGCGGAGCCCAGGCCTGGGGGAGTCGGGCACCCCGGGAGGGCGGGCGTGCACCACAGCCATTACGGTCGGCCTATGGATTACCGCAGCCTTGGACGTACCGGTATGCAGGTCAGCCCGCTGTGCCTGGGAGCGATGATGTTCGGCGCGTGGGGCGAACCGGACCACGACACCTCGATCAAGATCATCCACCGTGCGCTGGACGCCGGAATCAACTTCATCGACACCGCTGACGTTTACTCCCAGGGCGAATCGGAGGTCATCGTCGGCAAAGCACTGGCGAACGGCCGCCGCGACGATGTCATCCTGGCGACGAAGTTCCACGGCCCAATGGATGTGGCCATGGGCCGACCCGGGGCCGATCCGAACAAACGCGGCAACTCGCGGCGCTGGATCATCCAGGAGGTGGAGAACAGCCTGCGCCGTCTGGGCACGGACTGGATCGACCTCTACCAGGTGCACCGGCCGGACCGGGACACCGCGGTCGAGGAGACCCTCTCGGCACTGACCGATCTGCAGCGCCAGGGCAAGATCCGCGCGTTCGGTTCCTCGACCTTCCCGGCCCACCAGATCGTCGAGGCGCAGTGGACGGCGCGGGATCGGGGGCTGGGTCGGTTTGTCACCGAGCAGCCGCCGTACTCGATCCTGGTCCGTGGCATCGAGGCGGACCTTCTGCCGGTGGCCCAGCGCTATGGGATGGGTGTCCTGCCGTGGAGCCCGCTGGCCGGTGGATGGCTGACCGGCCGCTACCGCACAGGGCGCCCGGCACCGACCTCGCATCGCGCCGAGCGCCTGCCGGCCCGCTATGACCTGTCCGATCCGGACAACCAGCGCAAGCTGGAAGCCGCTGATGCGCTGGCGGTGCTGGCCGAGAACGCCGGCATGTCCCTGATCCACATGGCACTGGCCTTCGTGCTGCAGCACCCCGCGGTGACCGCACCGATCATCGGACCGCGCACGATGGAACAGCTCGAATCACAACTCGACGCCGTCGACGTCACCCTCACCACCGACGTAATGGACAAGATCGACGAAATCGTCCCGCCCGGCGTCACGCTCGCACGCGCGGACAACGGCTACCTGCCGCCAGCACTCCAAGACCCCTTCCTGCGCAGACGCCGCACGAGCTGACGCCTAGCCCCGGTGAACGTGCCCGGTCGACCCCGGTCGACGGAAACCCGAGCACGTCGACCCGACAATAAGGAGCGCACAGGAGCCTCCGCGGCTGTTGAGCAGGATCGCTGCGCCCAGCGGCCCACCATTGTGAGGCCGTCTGGACAACAGCAAACGCGGCATGAGAGGACCGGCTCCACCATCACCATTGACGGAGGCCTCACGACGCTGCGCCCGCGGCCGGCGGCCTTCACGGCGGCCACCGGCATGGGCACCGCCACGACGCTGCGCCGGCACTTCAACCGCACGGTCGGCGTGCCCCCGGACACCTACCGCCGCACCTTCCGCTCACGGACCCGCTGAACTCCGGCCCCGGTACTGGTGGAGTCACCTATTCGACTATCGCGAGTTCTCGATGCCGAGGGCCGTGGTAGTGACTTTCCGTGATGTCGGCGGCAACAAGCCGGGCTCTCGGGCAGCAGGTGCGCGCGGAAGGGCGAAGTGGGCCTGACTATGTCGGTGGGGCCTGCCAAGATCGCGACATGACAATCGATGCGCTGACGCCGTTCCGGTGGCTGCAACCGC
>JAOPYI010000108.1 GCA_025964675.1 Sphaerisporangium sp.
TGTCTTCGGTGTCGACCAGCTCGGCGGTCACGCCAGCACCGCCGCGACCTCGCGCAGGCCCAACGCAGCCCGCAAGGTGGGAGCCGACGAGACGGCAGCGGCGTCCACCAGCTGCGGCACCAACGCCCGCAGCGCGGTGACCACCGCCTCGGTGCCGCCCGTAGGCACCAGCTCGAAACCGTCCAGCCGGTGCTCGTCGGCCCAGGCGCGGAGTTCGTCACCGAGAGCCGCAGCGGCAGCCGGGTCGTCCAGGGCGACCTCGACACGGCCGAGCAGCGCGACGTCCTCCCGGGAACGGCCGGCTTGCTGCAACGCCTCCGCCAGCGCGGCGTCGGCACCGGCGGCATACTCCCGGTCGACCACGACGACGTCCGCGGACTCCGCGACCGCCGTCGCGTCGAGGACGCCTAGGTCGGCGACGACGACAGGGCGTCCCTGCACCGACGACGGCCCGTCCAGCGGACCTGCGACACGATAGAAGGCGCCCTCGTGGTTGATCGGCTTGATGAGTGCGTCCTCGACGACGATGCCGGCCGCCTGGTCGCCGATCAACGCCTCACGCGGGAAGGACGCCCACAGCCGGGTCAGCACTCTGGCGTACTCCGTCCAGCGCTGGGCGGGGTCGGTCGCGCTGGGGTCCGGAACGGTCGCCTCGCTCACCTCGTCGCCCTCGCCCGCCCGCAGGGCGACGCCGACCCGGCCGCCGGTGGCCCGGTCGAGGGAGAGCACGCGCCGCGCGGCGTTGTACGGCGCGTTGTGTGTCGTCGGGACCTCGGCGACGTAGCCGACGCCGCCGTGGATGCCGGCGAGGTAGGCGCCCACCACGGTCGGGTCGAGCGTGCGGCCCGCAGCCACGCCGTCAACGAGCCGGATCGACGCGACCCCGACCTCCTCGGCCACCGCCGCGACGGCGCCGGCGTCGGCGAGCGACACCAGCGCCGGCCCGTCGGCCTGTTGACTGGCCGGCTCCCCGACCGCGAGGGCGAGCTGGAGCACCGTACTCATGAGGAGATCACCTTTCGTTGTGGAATAGGTCGCTGTGGATCGGACCGGTCACCGGGCCTCGATGGGACGGCGCTCGTACGCCTCGCTCGGCACTGCGGGGAGACCGAGCCCGAGGTGGTCACGCAGGGTCGTCCCGTCGTACTCGGTCCGGAACAGGCCACGACGCTGCAGCTCGGGAACCACGTGGTCGGCGAAGTCGTCGAAGCCCGACGGCAGTACGTCGGGCATCACGTTGAAGCCGTCCGCCGCACCCGCACGGAACCACTTCTCGATGTCGTCGGCGATCTGCTCCGGCGTCCCCGCGACGATTCGGTGACCACCGCCGCCGGAGAGCTTCTTCAACAGCTGACCGAGCGTCGGCCTGTCCTTGTCGATGATTGCCTTGACGACCCGGTAGAAGGTCTGCGATCCACCGGCCTCGTCGGGATCGACGAGCAGCTCGGTCGGGATCGGCTCGTCGTCGGACAGCCCGTCGAGGGAGATCCCAAGCTGGCCGGCGAGCCGGTTGCGGGCGTAGGCGTCGGGGAGGATCTCGTCCAGCAGCTCACGCCGGGCCTTGGCCTCGGCCTCGGTGCTGCCCACGACGGTGGAAAGTCCGGGGAGGATCACAACCTCCTCGGGGCGCCGCCCGAACCCGACCGCGCCGTTGCGGATCTCGGTGCGGAACGCGCGGGCGTGGTGGAGGTCCTGGTCAGCGGAGAAGATCACCTCACCGACCCGCGAGGCCAGCCGGCGGCCGTCGCTGGAGCCACCGGCCTGGACCACGACCGGCCGACCCTGCGGGGAGGCGAGCTCGGTGCGCTGCGCCCAGCTGGCGACGACCTGCTCGGTGAACTCAGCGGCGCGGCGGTAGCGCAGCGCGTGCTCGGGCTCGCCGGTCCGGCCGAAGTTGCGCGCTGCCACCGGCCCGGCGGTGGTCACGACGTTCCAGCCGAAGCGGCCACCACTGATGTAGTCGAGGTCGCCGAGCCGGCGCGCCAGCTCCACCGGGTCGTTGTACGACGACGACAGCGTCCCGATCAGGCCGATCTGCTCGGTCTGGGCGGCGATCCGCGCCAGTACCGTGGTGGGTTCCAGGTTGTTGCCGGTGCGGTGCTTGATGCCCGGGTCGAGCGACGGGCCGTCCGCCAGGAAGACCGCGTCGAGCTTGGCTTCCTCAGCCTTCTTCGCTATCGAGGTGTAGTGCTCGATCTTGTAGCTGGCGGTGCCGTCGGTGTCCGGGAAGCGCCACGAGCCACCGAAGACGCCCGCGTTGAGGATGTTGACGTTGATGTGCAGTCGACGTGACACGACGCTCTCCTTAGCTCGCGCCGGCAAGGGCGACCCGGGCTCCCGGGATCGCCGCCAGTAGCTCCCGGGTGTACTCGTGCTGCGGCGAGCGGAACACCTGCTCGACCGAGCCGGTCTCGACCACGACACCGCCCTTCATCACCGTGACGTCGTCGGAGATCAGGCGTACGACGCCGAGGTCATGGGTCACGAACACGTAGCTGAGCCCGAACTGGGCCTGCAGGTCGACCAGCAGCTGCAGAATCTGAGCCTGGACCGACACATCGAGCGCACTCACCGCCTCGTCGAGCACCAGGATCTCGGGGTTGAGCGCGAGCGCCCGCGCGATCGCGACCCGCTGTCGCTGACCGCCGGAGAGCTGGCTCGGGAGCCGGTGCAGGTAGCTCTCGTCCAGCGCCACCGCCTTCAGCAGCTCGACCACCCGGGCCGTCCGCTCCTGCTTACTGGTCGCCAGCCCGAAGGCATGCAGCGGCTCGGCGATGATCTTGCTCACCGTGAACCGCGGGTCGAGCGAGGTGAACGGGTTCTGGAACACGAACTGCAGGTCCCGACGGATCTGCCGCAGCTGCGAGCGGTGCAGGCCGGTCAGCTCGCGGCCCCCGATGTGCACCGTGCCGCTGTCGGCGGAGGTGAAGCCGACCAGGATGCTCGCCAGCGTCGACTTGCCCGCGCCGGACTCACCGACGATCGCGTGCGTAGTCCCCTTGCGCACGACCAGGTCGGTGGTGTCCAACGCCCGCAGCTCACGCCGCCGGCCCCGGCCGCGCAGGTGATAGGTCTTGGTGAGCACGCGCGCCTCCAGCACCGCCGACGCGGCGGCGGGCATCGACGGCGCGCCTGATGTCGGCTCGAGTCGGCCGATGTGCCGCGCGGGGGCCGCGTCGAGCAGCCGGCGGGTGTAGTCGTTGGTAGCGTTCCCCAGCACCTGACGTACCGGGCCTTCCTCCACGATCTCGCCGTCCTGCATGACCAGGATCCGGTCGGAGCGGTCCAGCGCGACGCCGAGGTTGTGAGTGACCAGGAGAATGCCGATGCCGAGCTCCTCGCGCAGCCCCACCAGGTGGTCGAGGATGACCTTCTGGACGGTGACGTCGAGCGCACTGGTGGGCTCGTCGGCCACGATGATCTTCGGCTTGCCCGCCAGCGCGACCGCGATGAGAGCGCGCTGCTTCATGCCGCCACTGAGCTCGTGGGGGTACTGCTGGAACACCCGCTCGGTGTCCTTGAGACCCGCGGTGCGCAGGCTCTCCAGCGCGGCTTCCTTGTGCTGCGCCGCGTTGCCGGCCTTGGGCTCGTTGAACCGGACCGCCTCGATCACCTGCTGCCCGATCTTCTTGACCGGGTTGAGCGAGGTGTTGGGGTCCTGGGGGATGAAGCCCACGTAGTTGCCCCGCACCAGCGCCATCCGCTGGTCGTTCCAGCCGGTGACGTCGACGCCGGAGTAGGCGATCGAGCCGGCCCGGATCCGCGCCGAGGTCGGAAGCAGACCGAGCGCACCCTGGATCAAGGTGGTCTTGCCCGAGCCGGACTCCCCCACGAGCGAGACGAACTCGCCCGTGTCCACGTGGAGGCTGGCGCCGCGTACGGCGGGCGTCCACTGGCGGCGCCCCGTCCGGTAGTCGATCGCAAGGTCAGTGATCCGCAGCAGCGGATCCTGCTCCTCCTCGGGAGAGTCGGTGACCTCTCTGGGCACGGTGGCTGCGTCGGTCATCGGCGGTGGTCCTTCCTGAACGAGGTGCTGATGCGGTGGGTGGCGATGACGACGATCGCGAGCGCCACACCGGGCATGATCGAGGCCCACGGGTGGACCGCGACGTAGTCGCGGCCCTCGGCCACCAGCAGGCCCCACTCCGGCTCCGGCGGCGGCGCGCCGTAGCCGAGGAAGCCGAGCGAGGCGACGGCGAGGACGGCCGTTCCGACCTCGAGAGCAGCCAGGGCGATCACCGAGCTGAGCGAGTTAGGTACGACGTGCTTGACCATCACGCCCAGCCGGCCGACACCGAGGCCGTACGCCGCTTTGACGTAGTCCTGGGTCACAACCGCGAGCACTTCGGCTCTCATCACCCGCGCGAACGACGCGATGGAGGAGATGCCGACTGCCAGGGCGATGTTGTGCGTGGAGTACCCCAGGACCGAGACCACCACCATCGCGAGCAGCAGGCTGGGGATCGCCAGGAACACATCGACCACCCGCATGATGGCGGTGTCGACGAACCCTCCGGCGAAGCCGGCGACCAGCCCGACGACCGTGCCGATGCCGAAGGCCACGAGGACAGCCAGCAGGGTGGCGGTCAGGGTCGTGCGCGCGCCGTACACGCTGCGGGCGAAGAGGTCCCGGCCCAGCCGGTCGGTTCCGAACCAGTGCTCCGCGCTCGGCGGCACGAAGCTTGCGTTGGTGTTGCCGTCGTAGGGGCTGTAGGAGGTGAACAGGTCGGGGGCGATGGCCCAGCCGATCACGACCAGCACGATGATCCACGAGACCACCAGGATCGGCTGCTGGCCGAGCTCACTGAGGCGCTTGGGGAGCGAGCGGGCGAAGCCAGACCACTCGCCCGCCGCGGTCGCCGCGGGCGCGGCCGACGTGCCGGGCGTGTCGAGTTCGACGGTCATCGCAATCCTCCTCAAGCCGCCCGGGGGGTGGAGACGGCGAGCGTGGCCCGCAGTCGCGGATCCAGCAGCGGGTAGTTCAGGTCGACGATCAGGTTGATCAACGCGAAGATGGCCGCCACGAACACGACGATCCCCTGGACCAGCGGGACGTCGAGGGTGTCGATCGCGGTCTGCGTCAACCGGCCGATGCCCTTGCGGGCGAAGACCGTCTCGGTGATGACCGAGCCGGCAATCAGGTTGCCGAACGTGATGCTGGCGATGGTGAGCGCCGGCAGGCTGGCGTTGCGAAAGACGTCGCCGATGATGATGCCGCTGCGGGTGGCACCCTTCGCCCAGCTCGTCGTGACGTAGCCGGAGTGGAACTCGGTCGCGAAGCTGCGGACCAGGAGCTGCGCGATCGGGCCCGACACCGGGATCGCCAGCGTGACCAGCGGCAGGACCACACTCTTGGCACCCTCGTCGCCGAAGGCCGGGAACCAGCCCAGCCGGAACGAGAAGATCTGCAGGATCAGGATGCCGGACAGGAAGACCGGCACCGAGACCGCGCCCGACGGCAGCGCCTCGACCAGGTTGCGCACCCATTCGCGCCGGGTCGAGGTCGCGACGAACGCGATCACGAAGGCGATGAGCAGTGCCAAGGCGAGAGCGCCGGATGCAAGGACCAGGGTGCTCGGCAGCATGTCGAGGATCGCGGCGGTGACCGGCCGCCCGGACTGCACCGAGTTTCCGAAGTCACCGGTCAGTGCGTGTCCCAGCCGGTCGAGATACTGCAGGATCACGGGCTTGTTGAAACCGTAGTTCGCCGCCACCCGCTCCCGGACCTCCGGCGGAATCGCGTTGATCTCAGCAGGGTCGAAGAGGAGATCCACCGGGTTGGCCGGCAGCACGAACAGCAGGACGAAGGTCAGGGTGAACGCGGCCCAGACCACGAACAAGGCCCGGCCGATCTTCAACGCGACGTACCGCAGCACGACGTTCCTTCCACGAGGGCGGGCGATGCGGTGGTCGCCGGGAACCCTGGCCCCGGCGACCACGGACCGTTATTTCCCGTTGCTCTTCCAGGCGTCCACGAAGTGGTTGCGGGACTGGGCGTCGAAGATGATCCCGTGGACATAGTCCGCGTGGGCGATCACCTGCGAGGGGTTGTAGACCGGGTTCACCAGCGCGTACTTGTCGAGCAGGAGGTCCTGCGCCGCCTTGGCGTACTGCTTGCGCGCGGCCGGGTCGAGCGTGAGCTCGAGCTTGCCCAGCACCTGCGTGACCTCATCCAGGTTGATCCCGGTGGACTCCGCCGCGAGGTAAGCACCGTTGCCGAGCAGTGGGCTATACACCAAGTTGAGGACCGACGGGTCGTTACGCGAGCGGTTGGCCGCGGAGATGTTCCAGTCGGTCTTCGCCTTGGCCACGTTGGCCGTGTAGTCCGGGATCGGGACGACGGTGAGCTGCAGGTCGATGCCGATCTTCTTCAAATCCTGCTGGATCGACTCGTACGCCGGCTTGTTCACCACCAGGTTGCTGATGCCGAGCAGCTTGACCACGAGCTTCTTGCCGTCCTTGACCCGGATCCCGTCCGGGCCTTCGGTCCAGCCGGCCGCCTCGAGGAGTCGCTTGCCCTCCTCGGGGTCGTACTTGAGGACCGAGCCGCTGTAGTCCGCGTACCCGGGAACCGACGGCGCGAGGATTGAGGTCGCGACGGAGTAGGAGTCGGTGAGCACCGTCTTCTTGATCGCCTCACGGTCCCAACCGAGCTGGATCGCCTTGCGTACCGCGATGTCGTTGGTCGGGAACAGCTGGGAGTTGAAGTTGAAGAAGATGGCGGTGCCGGAGACACTGCGATGGATGATCTTGTAGCCCTGGTCGGCCAGCGGCTTCTCGTCCGTGGTGCCCACGTCGAGCGTGGCGTCGATCGTGCCGGACGCCAGCGAGCCGGTCCGGACGCTCGCCTCCGGGATCGAGTTGAACACGATCTTGTTCAGGTACGCCTCGCCCTTGTGCCCGATCGCCGGCGGGGACCAGTTGTAACCCTTGCGCTTGACCAGGACGGTGTTGACCTGCGGCTTCCACGACTCGTACACGAACGGACCGGTGCCGATCACCTTCTTCGGGTCCGTCCGCTCCTTCGCACTCAGCTTCAGCGTCGAGAGCGACAGGAGGCCGGGCTGTGCGTTGGCGGTGAAGGAGGAAGCCTGGAGCAAGCTCGCGAGCGGCTTCTTGAAGCGCACCACGGCGGTGTACTCATCCGGGGTCTGCGTCTCGATGTAGCCGGGCAGCAGGACGGCGCCGTTGGGATTGATGCCCAGCTTCTCGTCGCCATGCACGTACTGATCGAAGTTGGCCTTGACCACCTCGGCGTTGAACGGGGTGCCGTCGCTGAACGTGACGTCCTTGCGCAGGTGGAACGTGAAGTCGGTCAGGTCGTTGTTGTACTCCCACGACTCCGCCAACCACGGCGTGATCTCACCGGTGTCCGGGTCCTGCCAGGTCAGCTTGTCGGTGACGTTGTTGCCGATCAGCGACTCGGCGTAGTTGGTGCCCCATTGCGGGTCGGGGCTGCGCTGGTAGTCGATCAGCGCGAACTCCAGGGTGCCGCCGTGCACCGCCTCGCCACCAACGGCGGCCTTGTTGTCGGAGCCGCCGCGGGCGGCGGTGAACCCGACCACCGCGATGAGTGCGACGGCGACGGCGACGGCCACCCAGGGCCACTTCTTACGCGCGGGGGAGGCGTTCTCGATGGAACTACGAAGGTCGGACATGGACTTCTTTCGTGCTCGAGGGGCAGCTGACGGGCAACACCAGGTGGTCACATCGGTCGCGGTCGGCAGGCGCGTAGCGCACGGTGCGTTCCTTACCGACGGCGTCGACAGCCTCGACCTTCAGGGCAGCCAACTCCTCCACTCCACCTTTTGAACATCTCTGTTGCTGGATGGAAAAGCGCGCACGCCACCCCCGGTGACGCGCAAGTGCGAGGGGCTCAGGGCCTGATGGACCAGGTGTGGTCTGGCTGCCGGTGCGGGCCCTTACGTACGAACGGTGTGACAGCCGATCAGCGCTGACACAGCGCGCTGGCGAAGAACGCGAAGTCGATCTCGCGCCTGGAGTACCGAAGCAACCCGAACATAATCCATACTATACCTACTTGATTGATAGGTTTTCAATACGCGCTTCACTCACTGATCACCGAACAGAACAGGAAGACCCGCTCATGAGCCTCGAGTTCCTCTGGTACATCCCGAACCAGGTCCAGCCCGGTCACCGCGGCGACGACGTCGCCGAGAACCACAACAGCCTGGAGACCCTCACCAGCCACGCGAAGGCCCTCGAGGAGCACGGGTGGGGCGGTGCGCTCATCGGCGCCGGCTGGGGACGGCCCGACACCTTCACGGTCGCCACCGCACTGGCCGCGCAGACGACGACGTTTCAGCCGCTGATCGCCATCCGGCCCGGCTACTGGCGTCCGGCCAACTTCGCCTCCGCTGCCGCGACCCTGGACCACCTCACCCGGGGGCGGGTGCTGATCAACATCGTGTCGGGCAAGGACAACCTGGCGGCGTACGGCGACAGCGAAGGCGACCAGGCCCACCGCTACGCCCGCACCAAGGAGTTCATCCAGATCGTGCGCAAGCTGTGGACCGAGGAGAACGTCACCTACCACGGCGAGCACTTCAGCGTCACCGACTCCACCGTGGTGCCGCGAACCGTCGTCCGGGGCGAACGCAAGCACCCCCGGCTCTACTTCGGAGGCGCCTCCGAAGCCGCCGAGAAGGTGGCTGCTACCGAGGCCGACGTCCAGCTCTTCTGGGGCGAGCCACTCGACGGCGTCCACGAGCGGATCGAGCGGCTCAAGCAACTCAGCGAGGAGCTAGGACGCGAACACGCTCCGCTGGAGTTCGGGCTGCGGGTCACCACGCTGATACGGGACACCACCGAGCAGGCCTGGGCCGACGCCGAGGCCAAGGTCGCGGAGATGGCGAAGGGCAAGGGCGTCATCTCGCGCGACCCGAACCGGCAGACCGCCGTCGGTCAGCAACGGCTGCTCGAGCTGGCCGCGCGGGGAGAGGTGCTCGACGACAACCTCTACACCACCCCCGGCAAGTTCGGCGGCGGCGGCGCGGGCACCACCTGGCTGGTCGGCTCGGCCGAGGACGTGGCGAAGTCGCTGCGCAAGTACCAGGGCCTCGGCATCACCCACTTCGTTCTCTCCGACAGTCCCTACCTGCCGGAGATCAAGCGCCAGGGCGACCAGCTTCTACCGCTGCTGCGCGAATGAGCGCTGGTGCCTGTGCCACCACCGCCTCCCCCCACGGCGGACCGGCAACCAGCCTGTACTGCCCTCAGCCGACGGCCGAAACGAGGTGGAGGTCGAGCGACCACGCGGCCACGTCGACCGGTGCGGGAATGAACTCGTGGCGGTGGAGGAAGTCGGCTTGATCCTGCAGCGCCGCGATCCGGTCCGGGCTCAGCGACGGCACCAGGCTGGCGGAGTCGACCTCGGCGTAAGCGATCTCGGCGTCCTCGGCGCTCTGGTACGTCTCGACGGCCAGCGCCCGCCACAGGGCAGTACGATCTCCGCTGACGCGGGAGTAGGCGCCGCTGACGGTCCGCAGGTACGTCCGCACCAGCTCAGGACGCTCGTCGACGAGCTCCTGCCGGACGGTGAGGGTACGAGGGGTGCCGCTGTTGACCCGGCGCAGGGGGTCGGCCAGCCGGTCGATCCGCAGGAGCTCCCGCAGACCGAGTTCGCGGACAGCCCGTACCCCCGCCGCGCCCTTGAGCCAGACCGCGTCGACTTTCCCGTCGGCCAGCAGCTCCAGTTCCGCGTCGAACTGCTCGCCTCCCCCCGAAGACGCGACCCGGGTGGTGTCGACCAGCTCGACATCGTCCAGGCTCAGGCCCGCCGTACTCAGCGCCTGCTGCACTCCCCGGACGCTGGAGGCGCGCCCGACGTCGATGAGCGGCGTCGATCCCCTGACCACGGCGACCCGTCCGCCGGCGAGGTCGGAGACGGCGCGCGGAGCCGCGCTCTCGGAGGTGACCACGGCCTGATACTCATCGAGCCAGGTGATCCCGATCAGCCGGGTCGGCACGCCCGTGCTGCGCGCCCAGATCGCCGGGATGTTCCCACCCTCGCGGATCAGGTTGATGATTCCGTGGTCGAAATGCCGCTTACGCAGCTCGGGATCGTCGACGTCCTGCAGCGCCGTGGTGGTGACGCCCCGCTCGCTGAGCGGTCCGGCGAGCAGGTCCAGCCCGGTCGCGAGCCCGGTGGCCGTGGGAGCGGGGCAGCGCGTGTAGTAAAGCTGGTCGTCGATGGCGGCTGTTGTCATGCCAGGGCTCCTTCGGGGGTTTGGCGGGGGTGCGTGTCTGCGGCCGGCACCGGGATGCCGCTCCCTCGCAGGCCGGCGACTGCTCAGCATGTGTTTCACACGCCGAGGGCCTGCTGCACCAAGTTGCGGTTGATGACGGTGGACCAGTCCGGCTTCTTTTTAATCAAGCCCTGCTGAAGCTGGAACTCCGCCTCGTATTCCAGTTGGCTGAGATATTCATCATTCGGTACGGCCAGCTTACGCTCCCGGTTGCCGATAATATTCTTGGAGAGCTCCACATCGAGCTTGTTGTTCGTTGCATAGAGCTGGGCCGTCTCGTCTGGATGCTGGTGGATCCAGGCGATCGACTTTCCAAGTGCGACCAGGTATCGCTCAACGGCGGTGGGATAGTTGGCGAGGAAATCCGCGTTCACCCAGACGGGGATGTAGGTGCGAATGGCGGCATCGCCGAGGTCGAGCTCGACGGCTTTCTTGTCGGCGATGGCCTGGGTGAAATAGGGGTCGAATGCCGAATAGACGTCGACGGCCTTGCTGATCAGCCCGGCAACCCCGACGTTCGCCTCCAACGGCAGGATCGTGATGTCATTAAGGGTCAGCCCGGCCTTGTCGAGCACCTTCTTCAACTGGACGGTCGGCACGGCCGAAGGCTGGCCGATCTTCTTGCCCTTCAGGTCCGCCAGGCTCTTGACGGAGCCGTCCGGGCGTACCAAGAAGCCCTGGCCATGGTTGTTCCTCTCGAAGGTGGCCACGATCCGGATCTTCTGACCGGCGGCGATCGCGGAGACCGGCGTATTGCCGTGCCCGACGTCGACCGAGCCGCCGGCCACCGCGGCGGCCATCGGCACCATCGACAGCAGCGGCTGGTAGCTGGTCTTGACCCCCTGACCCAGCGCGTCTTCAAGAAAGTGCTGCTGTTGCATCACTGCAAGTTCGATATAGGGCGCCATCGTGCCCACCCGTACGGCGCTGGCGAGGCCCGCGCCCGAAGGCTTGTCGTTATTACCGCAGGCAGCGAGGAACGCGGCCGCGCCGACCCCCATTCCGACCTGGAAAAAGGTACGTCGTCTCATGGAATCTCCCGTGTGGGGACCGCTGCCGAGCGGTCGAGGTGGAATGCTTTGAGCAACACGCGGCGGTACTCGGTGACCTGCGGATCCGCGCGGTTCCGGGGATAGGCCAGGTCAATGTCCATGACCTGCTGGATCCGGCCCGGGCGGGGGGTCATCACGACGACCCGCTGGGCCAGCGTGACGGCCTCCTCGATGTCGTGGGTGACCAGGATGGTGGTGACGGCCTCGCGCAACCAGATGTCCTGTAGTGCGTCCTGCAGCCGGGCCCGCGTGAACGCGTCCAGCGCGCCGAACGGCTCGTCGAGCAGGAGTACCCGGGGCCGTGGGGCGAGGGCACGGGCGATCGCCACCCGCTGGGCCATCCCGCCGGACAGCTGACTCGGCCGGGCACGCTCGAAGCCGGTCAGTTCCACCATCTCAATGAGTTCGGCGATCCGCCGGTTCCGCTCCGTGGTCGGCAACCGCAGACCAAAACCGATGTTCTGTTCGACCGACAGCCACGGGAAGAGCCGTGGCTCCTGGAACGCGATGCCCCGACGGGGATCCACGCCGGTCACCGGCTCGCCACCGACGGTGAGCCTTCCGGTGTACCCGGTGTCCAGGCCGGTGATCGCCCGCAACAGGGTGGACTTGCCACAGCCGGACTGTCCGACCAGGGCGACGAAGCTGCCCAATTCGACCTCGAGGCTTATGTCCGCCAACGCCTGTACCTGACCACCCGAACCGCGGAACGTTCGGCTCACGTTCTCCATGCTGACCGCGACGCCCATCGTCACACCCCCTGATAGGTGTCGCGGCTGTGCAGGAAGCGCCGTTCGGCAGCTCGAACGAGAACGTCGACGAGCTTGCCCGCCAATGCGAAGATGACCAGTCCGCCCACCACGATGTCCACTCGGGACAGAGCTTGGCCCTCGCTCAGCATGAAACCGAGTCCACTCGTCGCTCCCATCAGCTCCGCGACGATGAGGCCGACCCAGGCGCTGCCGAGGCCGTACCGTGCTCCGACGAGTATCGACGGGAGCGCTGCGGGTAGAACGACGCGTCGCAGCAGTTCGACAGTGCCGAGGCCGTGCACCCGTCCGACCTCCACCAGCTTGCGATCCACGTTACGGATGCCGGCCATGGTGTTCAGGTACAGCGGAAAGAACGACGCGAGGCCTACCATGACGAGCTTCGGCGACTCGCCGAGGCCCAGCCAGAGGATCAGCAGTGGCATGAGGCCCAGGTGCGGGACCGTGCGCAGCATCTGAAACGTCGAGTCCAGGAACTGCTCAGCGAGCCGGAAGAGACCGACCAGCGAGCCGAACATGACGCCGAGGCCGCCGCCGAGCGCGAACCCGCTGCCCCAGCGCAGGAGACTCGCCTGTGTGTTTTCCCACAGCGAGCCGTCGCCGGCCGCCTCGACGAGCGTCCGAAACACCTGCTGAGGTGAGGGAATGAGAACCGTGTCGATCAAGTGCAGCTGCGCCGCGACCTGCCAAGTGACGACTAACAGGACGGGCAGCGTAAAGGGCAGCAGCCGACCGAACCAGGCTCGGCGTCCTTTCGAAGGGCCGGAGTGTTGGGCCGACGCCGCCGGCTCAACCCGGCTATCAGCTGCGGTGAGCATCATGGGATCCCCCGGAGAACGGACCAGCCGGCGACGGCTCGGCACTGGTGTGGCGATGCGGGTCGGCCAACTGATTGAAGTGGGCCGCGCGGATGGGCCCCGACAACCCACGTACCTGCAGGAACAATGCTGCGCGGGCCCACACTTGCGCCGGGTCGTCGGCCAGCAGAGCTGCTCCGCCGCGGGCGACGATCGCCGCGTTCGTGGCCCGGACAGCCAGGTTGATCGACCGGGCGCGCCAGTAGAACGTGTCGCGGCCAATGGCCGCCGCGTCGGCGGCGCTGGACGTGCCGACGTCGAGCGTGCGGATGAAGGCGACCTCGTCGGCGAGGGAGCGCAGCGCGGGACTGTCTGGGCAGTGGGCCAACGCGTATCCGATGGCCGCGCGAGCCAGACCCACCGCGCCGGGTGCGGCAACGGGCCCGTCCAGGCCATCCCCCGCCTGCCACTCGTCGACGTCCGCGACCCGCACGACGCGCTCGTCCGGCACGAAAAGGTCGTCGAGCCTGAGGGTGGCGGTGCGAGAGCCGCCGATCGCCGCCAGATCGAGGGGCACCGCGTCGATCCGGCTCGGCTGGGGTAGGTCAACGACCGCGAAGACGATCGAGCGCTCGGTCTCGGCGACGGCCGCCAGCAGCACGACGTCGACCAGGCCCGCGCCGGAGAACCACGGTGCCACGCCATCAAACCGCCAGCCGCCTGGAGTTCGCCGGGCGCTGAGCGTCCGGCGTGCGGGCCAGCTGCGCACGTGCCCGTACGCCGCGCCGCCAATGAGCTCCCCCCTGGCCAGCGCTGGCAACAGGTCCAGTAGCGGTCCGCCGCCGTCGAGGATCCACCGGATCGGGGTCATGTGCTGGGAGGCGATCAGATACGTCGACGGGCAGGCCCCGGCCAGCAGTTCGCACGCCTCGGTGACCACTTCCGGCGGTGCCCCGAGCCCGCCGTATGCCCGTGGGACGGCCAGGCCGAACAGGCCGGTGGCTGCCAGCGCGGCCAGGTGGGAGGCGGGTACGCCGCGGGCGTCGGTAATGGTCGCCGCCGGGGCGATCGTCTCGTCAAGGACGACTCGCAGCCGATCTAGCGCCGGATGCGCGGGCACCGGGCCGAACCTGCTCGGTACGGTGCCAGCTGCGATCTGGTCAAGGGTCACGGCCAATCCGCCTGAGCAATCGCCTGGCGATTCAGCGGATCCTGCTGGTCCGGCTCGTAGTGGTAAGCCAGGATTTCGATGGCGGGCATTCGGACGTCTCCTCAGGATCGGCGGGAGGCAGGATTCAGCAGCGACGGCGGCTGGTATCCGGCGTCGGCTGGGTTGATCGTGACGCCGGGAGGCACGATCTCGTCGATCCGGTCGAGAACGTCGTCGGTGAGTGTGACCTTCACCGCGTCGAGCTGGCTGGCGAGATGGTCCAGGGTCCGCGGCCCGATGATCGCCGAGCTGACGGCCGGGTGGCGCAGGACGAAGGCGAGGGAGAGGTGGATCAGTGAGAGACCGGCATCGTCGGCCAGCTCGGTCAGCGCCTCGACGGAAGTGCGCTTGAGCTTGTTCGCCGGCAGCTCAGGGTCGTGCCGTCCGGGCTGGCGACGCAGGCGCGGCGAGGGCGTGGGGTCCTGCTGGCCCTTGCGATACCGGCCGGAGAGCCAGCCGCCGGCCAGCGGGCTCCACGGCAGCACCCCCAAGCCGTACTTCTGGGCGAGCGGCAGCACCGCCCGCTCGGCGCCGCGTGCCAGGATCGAGTACGGCGGTTGTTCGGTCACGGGCCGCTCCCGGCCGCGCCGCTCGGCCGTCCACTGTGCCTCGACGATCTCGTGTGGCTCGAACGTCGACGTGCCGAAGTACCGGATCTTGCCCTGGTGGACCAGGTCGGAGAGCGCCGCGAGGGTGTCGTCCAGGTCGGTCTCCGGCTCGGGACGGTGCACCTGGTAGAGGTCGATGTGATCGGTGCCGAGCCGGCGCAGGCTCGCCTCGACTGCCTTGTGGATCCACCGCCGCGAGTTGCCCCGGTGATTGACCTCGTCGCCAATGGCGCCATGGAACTTTGTGGCGAGTACGACGTCGTCGCGGCGGCCGTCGGCCAGCGCCTTTCCGACGATCACCTCGGACTCGCCCTGCGAGTACACGTCGGCCGTGTCGATGACGTTGATTCCAGCATCCAGCGCCGCGTGGATGATGCGGGTGCTGTCGGCATGGTCGGGGTTGCCGTTGGCGCCGAAGTTCATCGCCCCGAGAGTCAGCGGGCTGACGTACACGCCGGTGCGGCCGAGTAGACGGTAGGTCATGTTGTCTCCGTGGAAAATGCGCAGAGCGGGAATCTGGGCCTCGGACAGATGGCCTGCGAGGGATCAGCTATGCACAGAGGCCGCTGGGTAAGCGAAGGATCGCGCGATGTTTCGTCAGCAGCTCATGGGGCATACTCCCATATTTCCTACTTGTTATGTGGCAAATCAAGTCGTGTCCACATTCCGAGATCCCTCAACGGGGGGTGGGTCAGGGCCCAGTGGCGACCGAGGAGGGGATGGCCAGCCCTGCTCCTCTCGTCCAGCGAGTTGATTTGCCCTAATTCCTGTAGGAATATAGTAGTATGACCTAGGAGTGACACCGCGATGTGCAGGGGCCGCCGACTAAGCGGACCGGACCCACATCTCCCCCGCTTACCACAAGGCTTCACGGGGATCACTGCCCCAGTACTCCCGCTACCGCAGGCCACCCGACGACGCAACCGTGGGCTGCAGTCCGACACGCCGGTCCTCGCCGCATGCCGGCTGGACACGAACGATGAACCAAGGAAATCACGGTGCACAGGAACAACCCGGCCCTGGCTGAAGGACTCCGCCCACGTCTCCTGGGTCGCCGCCGCGCCGCTGCAGGCACCGAAACAGGAGGAAAAGCATGACTGAAATATCCAAGATCAGCGACACGCGGCGGGGCACCGCGTGACCAGGCCCAGCTTCCACTGGTTCCTACCTATGTACCAGGACCAGCGCGCCTACGCCGACGACAAAGGGAGCCGTGAGGCCACCCCCCGCTACATCAAGGATGTAGCCCGTGCGGCAGAGGTCGCCGGGTTCGAGTCGCTGCTACTGGCGACGGGCCACGGCACCAAGGACACCTGGCTCACCGCAGCCCTGGCCGCGCAGGACACGCAGACGATCCGGTTCATCGTGGCGTTCCGTACCGGCTACACCCTGCCGACACTGACCGCCCAGATGATCGAGACCTTCCAGTACCTGTTCGACGACCGGCTCGACATCAACATCGTCACCGGCAGTGACCTGGACGAGCAGCAGGCTTACGGCGACGAGATCTCCAAGGAGACGCGCTACCAGCGCACCAGAGAGTTCGTGCAGATCCTGGAGGCCGAGTTCGCCGGGCAGCGGTACGACTTCGCCGGCGACTACTACCAGGTGTCCGGCGGCGGCCGGCGCCAGCCGATCTCCCGGCGGCCGACCGTGTTCTTCGGTGGCCTGTCTGAGGAGGCGGCCCACGTGGGCGCCGCCCACGCCGACGTGCAGCTCATGTACGGCGAAACACCTCCGATGGCGGCCGAGCATGTCGAGCGCATCTCCAAGCTGGCCGAGACGTACGGCCGCCGCGTCGAGTTCGGCATCCGCATCCAGGTCATCTCTCGCGACCGCTCGGAGGACGCCTGGGCGGAGACAGACCGGATCCTGTCCAGGCTGACGCCCGAGCAGGTCGCACGGCGACAGCGCGAACTTGCCGAGCGCCAGTCGATCGGGCAGCAGCGGGTGCAGTCACTCAATCCGGGCATCATCGACCCCGAACAGCTACGGCCCTACCCCACCATCTGGTCCGGTCTCGGCCTCATCGGCGGCGGCGGCGGTAGCACCGCGCTGGTCGGCAGCCACGAGGAGGTCGCCGAGCGCATCCAGGAATACGTCGACGCCGGCATCCGGCACTTCATCGTCTCCGGCGCTCCGCTGCTGGAAGAGGCATACCGATTCGGCGAGGGAGTGCTCCCGCTGCTATGAGAGTCCAGGAACTGAAAGCGCGCGCCGCGGAGTACCTGCGGAAAGTACGGCTGGGCGCGGCCGAGCGGGAGCGGGTCCGGGAGATGCCGCACGCGCTGGTGCGCGAGCTCGCGGCGCTCCAGCTGGGCACCTTCCGGGTGCCCCAGGAGCACGGCGGGCCAGGGGCGACGGTACAAGAGACGATCCAGTTCATCCTCGACCTGGCCGCCGCCGACTCCAACATCGCCCAGTCCGTACGCCCCCACTTCGGCTTCGTGGAGAGCTTGAACCGCACCTCCTCAGATGCCGAGCAGCGGCGCTGGTATCCGAGGGTGCTCGCCGGTGACCTGTTCGGGCTGGCGCACGGGGAGATCGGCGCGGCCAACGGGGTTATCCGCACCCGGGTCACCCGCGACGGCGACGCCTACCGGGCGAACGGCCGCAAGTTTTACAGCACCGGCACCCTCTACGCCCACTGGGTCTCCGTCTCAGCGGTGAACGACGAGGGGCAGACGGCCTCGTTCGTGGTGCCGACCGACCGGGAGGGAGTGACCCTCATCGACGACTGGGACGGCATCGGGCAACGCCTGACGGCGAGCGGGACCACCGAGCTCACCGACGTCATCGTGTCGGAAGAAGAGTTCCTGGACCGGCAGCCGCCCCCGGGCAGGCGCAATCACACGACCGCGTTCCAGCAGCTCTTCCTTGCCGCGGTGGAGGCGGGGATTGCCAGGAACGCTCTCGACGACGCGGTCGGGTACGCACGCGAGCGCGCCCGCCCCATCAAGCACAGCTCGGCCACTCGCTCGGTCGACGATCCGTACGTCCAACATGCCGTCGGCGAGATCGCCGCTCGGGCCTACGCAGCCGAGGCGGTGGTGCTGAGGGCCGCCGACACGATCGACCGGGCCCTGGCGGAGGACGCCGTACCGGAGCTGCTGGTCCACGCTTCCGTCGAGGTCGCGCAAGCTCAGTTCCTTGCTGTCGAATCGGCCTTGAAGAGCGCCGAACTGCTCTTCGACGTCGGCGGTGGCTCCACAACGCTCCGCGAGCACAACCTGGACCGGCACTGGCGCAACGCCCGGACGGTCGCCAACCACAACCCCCGCGCCTACAAGGCCGGCGTGGTGGGGGCGTTCCTGCTCACCGACACCGAACCACCGACCACCGGTCTCTTCTGAGAAGACCAGCCGAAAAGGACCATGTACGTGCCATCGATAGACATCCACGCCCACTATCGCCACCCGGACCAGCAGGTCCCCCCGCCAGCCTCCTGGGTCCCCGAGGACCACCGCCGCCGGCAGCTCCGCAACAACGAGATCGTGAAGAGCTTCGACCGCATTGTCGAGGTGTCGGACGAGGCCAAGGTGGACGTCCGGGTGCTCAGCCTTCCCGCGGCGTCACGCTTCGACGACTACGACACCACGCCGCCGCGCCTGGCGGACATCTCGAAGCTGAACGACTATCTCGCCGACGGCGTGCGCACACACACCGGCCGCCTGCTCGGACTCGCCACGATCGACGCGTTCGCCGGAGAGGAGGGCACGGCGGAGGTGCGCCGCGCCATCGACGAGCTGGGCTTGTCCGGCATCGTCGTAGACTCGGCCAAGGCCGACGTCTTCCTCGGCGCCCCCGAGACCGTGCCGACCCTCCAGGAGGCCGCGCATCTCGGCATACCGGTTTTCGTCCACCCCACCGGCACCAGTCTGACGCCCACTCTGATCGAGCAGGCCGGTCAGCTCGGCTCTTCCTACGGGAGGGGCTTGGCCAACGGCGTCGCGCTGCTGTCCCTGATCCACCGCGGCCTGCTCGACAGCATTTCAGGGCTGCGGGTCGTGTTCACTACGCTCGGCATCGGCGCGCTCGGCATCGCGGGTACCTGGCGCGCTCGCGGCGGCCTCGCTGCCGACGACGGCCGCTGGCAGGTCTACTTCGACACAATGGGCTTCGACGCGCAGAACATCGCCTACTTGATTTCTGTCCTCGGTGCCCGTCGGGTGCTGCTCGGCAGTGACTTCCCTTATCAGGTCGACGCCGACGACCAGCGCGTTACTACCGCCCTGACCGGCGCTGGCGTCTCACCGGAGGACCAGGAGCTCATCCGCGGCGGCAACGCCGAGGATCTGCTGATCCGCCGCCCCGCGGGCCAACGAGTATGACCGTCGGCGGAACATTATTCCCGCTCTAGTCCGGCTGCATTGACCGGTCGATTCGGTACACGTAGTGGGCGCGGTCGTCGATCGGGTTGTCCGGCTCCAGGTCGCCTTCCGCGACTCGGCGCAGCCCGGCTTTCTCCAGTGCTCTCCAGGACGCGCGGTTGGCCGTTGACACGGGGACCAGAACGCAGGTGGCAGCCGGGACTTCCGCCCAGGTTCGCTCAATGACCGTACGGATCATTCTCGGCCCGAGGCCGCGACCGACCTGCTGCGGATCGCCGATCAGATAGTCGATGCTCATCGCGCCCTCGGGAACGGGGACGATGGGCGCCAGCTCAGCCACATACTCAGGGTAGTCGGCTAGCCGAGCCCGCTGCACCAGGCCGAGCGGCCGGCCGTCGAGGAAGATGAGCAGGTCCTCGGACGGCTCCTCTCCCCTGGCGGCGGGGCCGAAGTCGCGCGCCACCGCTTCTGGCGAGGTCTCGTGATTCCACCACCGAGCCACGTGCGGCTGCTCCAGCCATTCCCTCAATATCGGGAAATCCTGCTCGACGAGCCGACGCCACGTGATCATCTTGACGCTCCCCCGGGTGTGAGGTGCCGACGGTAGTACCGGGCCTGCCGATCCCTGTGGCCGCACGAGGGATGGCACCAACGGCGACGCGGGTGGCTCTTTATGAAGATCAGCAAGCAGCCGGGGCCTTGGCATCGCCGTACGTTGCCCGCTCCAGGCCCGGTCAGCAGCTCGATGCAGCAGGTGGCGATCCGGCCGAGCACCGCGGTACTACCGGTTGTGGTGTCAAGCCACCGCGAACCCGGCGCGGCGTCGCCGGCCCAATCCAGCCGAAGATGCGTCGGGGCCGCCGCCGCGAAGCCGTTGACCCGCTCGACCGACACCTCGTCGGGTGTTCGCCCGTCGATGGCCGCTGAGAGCAGGGAGTGCACACAGTCGCGCAGCATCCGGACGCGCTCGGCGTCACTCCCCATCGCGGCTGGAGCCGTCACCCCGTCCTGCAGAGAAACAAGCGTGAACCACTCCTCGATCCATTGAACGGTCCGTAAGAAGTCGATCTGTTCGTCCCCACTGCCGTAGAGCGTGTTGGCCAGCTCCACGGCAAGAGGTTCCGTCCCGAGAATCGGGAACTCCGGACTAGACACGAGACTGACGGTAGCATCGCCATACATCCGTCAGCATCCCAATAACCGTAGGAATCTCGCCGCCCCCTCGGGCGGCACAGCGGCAGCCCCGGCGCGACCATTCGCGGAACGCTGATGCCTTTCCCGGGACGATGGGAATGATGATCAACCGTGGTGCTGTTGTCGCCGGATATGTCGGAGTCAGTAGGTCCGCCGGCTTACCGGCCGATGATCCAGTTGCTCAGCCGGCAACGCTGGGGGTGGGGCCGCGCTCCGGGCTGTATCCCGGACCTGGCACGCTTGGCTGAGCGGGCCGCATTCACGACGGCAAGGCCTGACGCGACCCTCACCTGACCCGGCCGAGCCGTACTCAGTTCGAAAGAGAAAACGGGACATCATGAAACTTGGTTTGCAGATCCCCAATTTCACCTGGCCGAACGGACCGGCCGCACTAGGCAATGAGCTCGCCGCCGTCGCCCGGACGGCCGACCAGGC
>JAOPYI010000115.1 GCA_025964675.1 Sphaerisporangium sp.
TGGTGACCTCGCCGGTGACCAGGTCGCGGACGACGATGCCGCGCGCCTTCCCGTCCACGACGACCAGGTCGAGCATCTCGGTGCGCGAGTGCTGCTCGATGTTGCCGGCCGCGGCCTGCCGCTCGAAGGCCTGGTAGGCACCGATCAGCAGCTGCTGGCCCGTCTGGCCCCGGGCGTAGAAGGTCCTGGAGACCTGCGCGCCACCGAAGGAGCGCGTGTCGAGCAGGCCGCCGTACTCGCGGGCGAACGGCACGCCCTGGGCCACCGCCTGGTCGATGATGTTCACGCTGACCTGGGCGAGCCGGTAGACGTTGGACTCACGGGCGCGGAAGTCGCCGCCCTTGACGGTGTCGTAGAAGAGCCGGTGGATCGAGTCGCCGTCGCCACGGTAGTTCTTGGCCGCGTTGATCCCGCCCTGCGCCGCGATCGAGTGCGCGCGCCGGGGCGAGTCCTGGTAGCAGAACGACTTCACCTTGTAGCCCAGCTCGCCGAGGGTCGCGGCGGCCGATCCCCCGGCCAGGCCGGTGCCGACCACGATGACGTTGAGCTTGCGCTTGTTGGCCGGGTTGACGAGCTTGGCCGAGAAGCGGCGGTCGTCCCAGCGCTCCTCGATGGGCCCTTCGGGCGTCCTGGTGTCGCGAATCGGCTCGCCGATCGTGTAATTCACTTCACTACTCCGATCATCACGGCGATGGGAACCGATACGAAGCCCAGGACGAGCACGATGGAGAACACCGCGGCGAAGGCGTTGAGCACGTGCCGCCGGCGGCCGTTCGTCAGGCCGAGCGTCTGGAACGCGCTCCACAGGCCATGGCGCAGGTGCAGGCCGACCATGACCAGGGCCACGATGTAGAAGGCCGTCACCCACCAGCGCGAGAGGTCGAAGCCGGCCACCACCCGGTCGTACGGGGTGGCGTCGAAACCCTTGGGATTGACCGCCCCGAAGGTCAGGTCGAGCAGGTGCCAGATGATGAAGAGCAGGATGATGACGCCGCCGTACCGCATGGTCCGGACGACGTACCCGCTGGCCTGCGATCTGCGCCTCGCGACGTACTTCACGGGCCGCGCCCTGGACGCGCGGCGGGCCAGCGAGACCGCCGACCACATGTGGAGCGCCACCGCGGCGGTCAGCACGATCTCGGCGAGGGTCAGCAGCGTGCGGCCGGGCACCGCGGGCTCGCCGACGGTACGCAGCCACTCCGCGTAGGAGTTGAAGGCGCCGGAACCAAGGAAGATCTTCAGGTTGCCGAGCATGTGGCCGATGAGGAAGAGGACCAGCACTATGCCGGTGACCGCCATGACGGCCTTCTTGCCGTTGGACGACCGTAAGAGGCCCGGGGCCCCCCGCTTCGGGGTCTTCGGGGGTGTCGCTCGGGGCGGCACCACTGCGGTCGCCGCGCCTCGATGAGTCGTCGATGTCACGTCTTGCGACGCTAGGCAAGGAAACGGCACGCGTCCAAGTCATGCGATGCCTGGTTCCGATAGCCACAGGCTATGCCCCATGGCTCCGTACGACTGGCGTGCCCGCGCGGGCACGCGGATGCGAGCAATCTCACAACGCGGGACGCGCCCTCGCCCGCCGCAGGCGCGCCGGAAGGGCACCCGTACCCTGTGAGACGTGCAGCTACAGCAACTCGCCTCCTTCGTGGCTGTGGCCGAGACCTCACACTTCACGCACGCGGCCGAACGCATGCGGCTCGCCCAGCCGTCGCTGAGCAAGCAGATCAAGACGCTGGAGGTCGAGCTCGGCGCGCCGCTGTTCAGCCGTGCCCGGGGCAACGTGACCCTGACGCCCGCCGGCGAGGCGCTGCTCCCCCTCGCCCGCCGCATGCTGGCCGACGCCGACACGGCCCGCCGCGAGGTGGCCGAGCTGGCCGGGCTGCGCCGGGGCCGGGTGCGGCTCGGCGCGACGCCTTCTCTCTGCGCGGGGCTGCTGGCCGAGGCGCTGGCCCGCTTCCACACCGACTACCCCGGCATCGACCTGCTGGTGGAGGAGGGCGGATCGCGGGACCTCGTGCGGGACCTGGCACGAGGCCAGCTCGACCTGGCATTGATCATACTGCCGCTGCAGAGCAGCGATCCTTCGCTGATCACCGAGGAGATCCTCAAGGAGGACCTCGTCGTCGCCTCCCCCGCGGGCACGCGCGGGCGCAAGCCGCACATCCGCATAGAGGAGCTGCGCGGGCGGCCGATGGTGATGTTCCGCCGGGGGTACGACCTGCGGGAGGCGACGCTGAGCGCCTGCCGCCAGGCCGGGTTCGAGCCGCGTTTCGCGGTGGAGGGCGGTGAGATGGACGCCGTGCTGCGGTTCGTGGAGGCCGGGCTGGGCGTGGCGGTGGTGCCGTCGATGGTCCTCGACGGGCGGCCGGGCCTGGCGGGCACTCCACTCGCCCCGCCGGGGCTTCGCCGCACGATAGCGCTCGCTCATCGCAAGGACGTCGAACCCACCCGGGCCGCCCAGGCCTTCCGCACTACGCTGCTCTCTTATCTGTCGGATGCCGCTGAGGAAGGATCGCTGCCGCAGGGCGTCGGGCTGGCCCGTCCACCGGCCGGATAGCCTTCAAACCCGTGGCCGGCAGTTCAGCACCATTTGAGATGCTTCATACCCTTTCGTCACGGTTTTGCACTTTCATGCGTCTGGACGACTTTCGCTATATGGTGCAGGGCAACAGCCAAGGTCAACCATCACTTCTCAAGAGGCACCAGTGACCGCGCTCCCGCCCGGCACGCCGGAGGCGTCCACCGAGATGCAGACGATCCTCCTCATCGAGGACGACGCGGGTGACGCGTTTCTGGTCGAGGAACTGCTGGCGGGAATCGCGCCGCCCCCGAAGATCATTTGGGCCCGCAGTCTCGCCGAGAGCCATGACAGGCTGACCGACGAGGTGCAGTGCGTGGTGGTCGACCTCTCACTGCCCGACGCGACCGGCCTTGAGGCCCTGCGCCAGGTGATCGCGATGGCACCCGACACCGCCGTGCTGGTGCTCACCGGCCTCGACGACGAGCACGTGGGCGTGGAGGCCGTCGCCGCCGGCGCGCAGGACTACCTCGTCAAGCAGGACGTCGACGAGCGGCTGCTCGCCACGGCCATCAGCTACGCCATCGAGCGCAAGCGCGCCGATCTCGCCCAGCGCAAGCTCGCCGACGCCGAGCGCCTCAGTCACGAGAACGCCCGCCTCGAACACGGCCTGCTTCCCGTGCCCATGCTGAAGAAGGAGCTGGAGAGAGAAGGTCTCCAGCACCAGGCACGCTACCTGCCGGGACGCAGGCAGGCCCTCCTCGCGGGCGACTTCTGGGACACGGTCCAGACCCCTGACGGCGCGGTGCACGTGGTCATCGGCGACGTGTGCGGCCACGGCCCCGACGAGGCGGCCCTCGGCGCCGCCCTCCGCATCGCCTGGCGCACGCTCGTGCTCGCCGGCCACACGGGCAACGACCTGCTCGGCACGCTGGAGACCGTGCTGCGCAACGAGCGCAAGTCTCCCGAGATCTTCACGACCATGTGCACGGTGGCGATCGACACCGACCTGCGCCACGCCCAGCTCCACGTGGTGGGTCACCCGGCGCCGCTGTTCCTGCGCGGCAGGGTACGCGGCGGCGTGCTCGACGTCGTGCCTGACACGCCCTCCGGGCCGCCGCTCGGCATCTTCAACGACGTCGAGTGGTCCACGATCGAGCTGGAGCTCGGCGACGACTGGTCGATGCTCCTCTACACCGACGGGCTGATCGAGGCCACCGTGGGCGGCGGCCCCGACCTGCTCGGCACCGAAGGGCTCATCCGCCTCATCCGCGAGCAGGGCGAGATCGACCTCGACCGGATCATCACCGCCGTCCAGGAGATGCACAGGGACGCGCTGAGCGACGATCTCGCCGCCGTTCTGGTCGGCCGGAGATCCCTGTGATCCCGGTTCCCGCCGCGAGGGCTCACGGGGCCGCCAGGGCGCATGATCGGAGGCCGCCGTGCGGAGCCGCCGTCCCCCCGACTCGGAGGCCGCCGTGTCCCATCTAGCCCCCCTGCCCCCACCCGCTCCTCCGAGCGGCTTCGGGCGGCTGCCCCTCGGGCGGTGGTTCCTCATCACCGGCATGTCGGTCGCGCTGGCCTTCGCCGTCACCGCGGGCCTGACCATCGCGCAGGTCAACTACTTGCGGGTCGCCCGCGAGGCCGTCGTGGACGTGATCGACCCGGCCGTCCTTCGCACCCTGGAGGCCTCGACCGCCCTGACCGCCCAGGAAAGCTCCATTCGCACCTACGGGCGCACGAATGAGGACCAGTACCTCCAGGCGTACAGGAGCGGCCTCGCGGCCGAGTCGGCCGCGATGGCGAAGCTGGCCGCGCTGACGGGCCGGATGCCGGGCGGCTCGGCCAAGGCCGATCTCGCGCGCCTGGAGCAGGCCTCGGCGGCCTGGCGCCGCGACTTCGCCGATGTCGTGGTGGCCAAGGTGCCGACCTTGAAGAAGCAGACGGCCACCGCCTACGCCCAGATCAACACCCAGCGCTTCACCGCCGTACGGGCGGCGCTGTCGGCCCAGCAGGACGACCTCAGCCGGTTGCACGACCAGGGCAGCACCAAGATCGAGGCGGGCTGGCGCACGTTCTACGTCGTGCTGGTCGTGCTGGCACTGGTCTTCGTGGGCGCCGCGGTGACCTTCACTCTCATCGTCAGGTACATCGTGCTCCGGCCGATATCCCGGCTCACCCAGCAGGTCAGGGCCGTGGCACTCGGCGACTTCGACCGCACCCTCCAGGTGGACCGGCCGGCCGAGCTCGCGGAGCTGTCCGGCCACGTCGACGCCATGCGCGACCGCATCGTCCGCGAGTGGCGCCGCACCGCGGACGCCGAGCGGCTGCTCTCCGACCAGACCGTGGAGCTGCGCCGGTCCAACGCCGAGCTGGAGCAGTTCGCCTACGTCGCGAGCCACGACCTGCAGGAGCCGCTCCGCAAGGTCGCGAGCTTCACCCAGATGCTGGAGCAGCGGTACGGACACGAGCTCGACGACCGCGCGAAGCAGTACATCGCCTTCGCCGTGGACGGCGCGAAGCGCATGCAGCTGCTCATCAACGACCTGCTGGACCTGTCGCGCGTGGGCCGCGTGGGTGGCGAGAAGGCCCCCACGGACGTTGAGAAGGTGCTGGACACCGCGACCGGCAACCTCGCGGCGCAGATCGAGGACACCGACGCCGTCGTGACCCACGACGAGCTCCCGGCGGTCTACGGCAACCGCGTGCTGCTGACCCAGCTCTTCCAGAACCTCATCGGGAACGCCTTGAAGTTCCGCTCCGACGAGCCGCCCCGCGCCCACATCTCCGCGACCGAGCAGGGGGACATGTGGGAGTTCGCGTGCGCGGATAACGGCATCGGCGTGGATAGCAAGTACGCTGACCGCATCTTCCTGATATTTCAGCGCTTGCACGCGCGAGACGTGTACCCGGGAACCGGTATCGGCCTGGCGCTGTGCAGGAAGATCGTCGAGTATCACGGCGGGAAGATCTGGCTGGAGGACCCTGACCCCGGCCGATCGGGAACCACCTTCCGCTTCACCTTGCCCGCGATCCCTGGAGAGCCGCATGGATGACTACCGCTCCATCGACGTCCTGCTCGTCGAGGACGACCCTGGGGACGTCCTGCTGACCCAGGAGGCGTTCGAGCACAACAAGGTCCACAACAAGCTGCACGTGGTCAGCGACGGCGAGCAGGCCATGGCCTTCCTCCGCCGGGAGGGCCAGTACGCCGACGAGCCCCGGCCGGACCTGATCCTGCTCGACCTCAACCTGCCGCGCAAGGACGGCAGGGAGGTGCTGGAGGACATCAAGGCCGACGCCGGCCTCAGGAGCATCCCTGTCGTCGTCCTCACGACCTCCGAGGCGGAGGAGGACATCCTGCGGAGTTACCATCTACACGCCAACGCATACGTCGCCAAGCCGGTGGACTTCGACCAGTTCATCAGGGTGGTTCGCCAGATCGATGACTTCTTCGTGTCGGTCGTGAAACTCCCAAGAACAGGTCAACGTTCCTGAGCCTGACAGTGACGTGACGGGAATCACACCAGGTCAGTCGAAAAAGTGAGTGACCCTTCTCACACAGAGGGATCCCGCCGTCGTAACGTAGGGCGCCACCGGCACGCGCGCGGCTGTGTGACCGGCGCGAACCATGACGCGCGCGGCACCAGTCAAACGTGAAGCCCGGACCCCGCACCCATGAGGCGAGGGGGGTCCGCGGGAGGTGGAGAGTTCTCCGATGACCCAGACAACGGCCGGCCGGCCGACCAGTGAGCCGTCGCAGAGGAAGCAGCGGGCCCAGATCAAGGCCCGCACCCTGCGCACGGACCGATGGTGGTTGGCCCCGGCCATCACATTCGCGGCGCTAGCGTCGTTTCTCGTCTACGGACTATGGGCGATCTTCGACAAGAGCTACTTCGTCGAGCCCTACATCGCTCCGTTCTCGTCGCCGTGTCTCGCGACGTCCTGTCCCGAGGGGGCTCGGTTCCTCGGACTCGCGCCCTTCGGTGACTGGTGGACGCTTCCGCCGGGCATCCTGATCCTCGGCCTGCCCGCCGGGTTCCGCATGACTTGTTATTATTATCGCAAGGGTTACTACCGTGCGTTCTGGCTCTCGCCGCCGGCCTGCGCCGTCGCCGAGCCGCACAAGAAGTACACCGGTGAGACGCGCCTGCCGCTGATCATCCAGAACATCCACCGTTACTTCTTCTACGGCGCCATCCTGATCGCGGCGGTGCTGACCTGGGACGCGGTGCTGGCGCTGCGCGACGCTCACGGCAACTGGGGCCACTTCGGCCTCGGGACGGCCATCCTGTGGATCAACGTCGTGCTGATCTGGTCATACACGCTGAGCTGTCACTCCTGCCGCCACATCACGGCGGGACGGCTGAACCACTTCTCCAAGCACCCCGTGCGCTACAAGATGTGGACTTTCGTCTCGAAGCTGAACTCCCGGCACATGCTGCTGGCGTGGCTCTCCATGTACTCCGTGATGCTGGCCGACCTCTACGTACGGCTCGTCGCCAAGGGCATCATCAACTTCCCGTTCGCTTAAGGATCACAGTGGAAATCGAGCGTCACGAATACGACGTCGTCGTCATCGGAGCGGGCGGCGCCGGTCTCCGGGCGGCAATCGAGGCCCGGCAGCAGGGCAAGCGAACGGCCATCGTCTGCAAGTCGCTGTTCGGCAAGGCCCACACGGTCATGGCCGAGGGCGGGGCCGCCGCGGCCATGGGCAACGTCAACTCCGCCGACAACTGGATGGTCCACTTCCGTGACACCATCCGCGGCGGCAAGTTCCTGAACAACTGGCGCATGGCGGAGCTGCATGCCAAGGAGGCGCCGGACCGCGTCTGGGAGCTGGAGGCCTGGGGCGCGCTGTTCGACCGCACCAAGGACGGCAAGATCAGCCAGCGCAACTTCGGGGGCCACGAGTACCCTCGGCTCGCCCACGTCGGCGACCGTACGGGCCTGGAGCTGATCCGCACCCTCCAGCAGAGGGTCGTGGCCCTCCAGCAGGAGGACGAGAAGCTGCACGGCGACGCCGAGGCGTACATCAGGGTCTTCGCCGAGTGCACGATCACCGAGCTGCTGAAGGAAGGCTCCGCCGAGGACTCCCCCATCAGCGGCGCCTTCGGCTACTGGCGCGAGACCGGCCGTCTCGTCTGCTTCGACGCGCCCGCGGTCGTCCTCGCCACCGGCGGCATCGGCAAGTCCTACACCGTGACCTCCAACTCCTGGGAGTACACCGGTGACGGGCACGCGCTCGCGCTGCTCGCCGGGGCGAAGCTGATCAACATGGAGTTCATCCAGTTCCACCCGACGGGCATGGTGTGGCCGCCGTCCGTGCGCGGCATCCTCGTCACCGAGTCCGTACGCGGTGACGGCGGGGTTCTGCGCAACTCCGAGGGCAAGCGGTTCATGTTCGACTACATCCCCGAGGTGTTCAAGGACAAGTACGCCACCACGGAGGAGGAGGGCGACCGCTGGTACAACGACCAGGCGAACAACCGCCGCCCTCCGGAGCTGCTGCCGCGCGACGAGGTCGCCCGGGCGATCAACTCCGAGGTGAAGGCCGGTCGCGACTCGCCGCACGGCGGCGTGTTCCTGGACGTGTCCACCCGGCTTCCCGCCGCCGAGATCGTCAAGCGGCTGCCCTCGATGCACCACCAGTTCAAGGAGCTGGCCGACGTCGACATCACGGCCGAGCCCATGGAGGTCGGTCCGACCTGCCACTACGTCATGGGTGGCGTGGAGGTGGACGCCGACACCGGCGCCTCGTCGGTGCCCGGCCTGTTCGCGGCCGGTGAGGTCTCCGGCGGCATGCACGGCTCCAACCGCCTCGGCGGCAACTCGCTCTCCGACCTGCTGGTGTTCGGGCGCCGCGCGGGTGCCGGGGCCGCCGAGTACATCGACGGGCTCGCGGCCCGGCCGGTCACGGCGGAAGAGACGCTGAAGAACGCCGAGATCGAGGCCATGGCCCCCCTCGCGCGGACCGGCGGCGAGAACCCCTACGAGGTTCACCACGAGCTCCAGCGCACCATGAACGAGCTCGTCGGCATCATCCGCAAGCCCGAAGAGGTCAAGGAGGCCCTGGAGGTCGTCGAGAAGCTCAAGGAGCGGGCGGCCAACGCGGGCGCGCCGGGCGGGCGCATCTACAACCCCGGCTGGCACCTCGCGATCGACCTGCGCAACATGCTGCTCGTCTCCGAGTGCGTCGCCCGGGCGGCGCTGATCCGGGAGGAGAGCCGGGGCGGGCACACCCGCGACGATTTCCCCGGCATGTCGGCCGAGTGGCGGCGCAAGCTGCTGCGGTGCGGCGTCACCCCCGACGGCGAGGTCGTCGTCGAGGAGAAGCAGCAGCCTCCCATGCGCGATGACCTGATCAAGCTGTTCGACCGGGCGGAGCTCAGTAAGTACGTCACCGCCGATGAGCTGGCGGACTTCGACGCGCTCGTTAAGGAGTCCTGATGAGTTACAAGGCCAACTTCCGCATCTGGCGTGGCGAAGGCGGCGAGGGCAAACTCGAGGACTTCGTCGTCGAGGTCAACGAGGGCGAGGTCGTCCTCGACGTCATTCACCGGCTCCAGGCCACGCAGACCCCCGACCTCGCGGTCCGCTGGAACTGCAAGGCCGGCAAGTGCGGCTCCTGCTCGATGGAGATCAACGGCAGGCCGAAGCTCGGCTGCATGACGCGCATGTCGACGTTCACCGAGGACGAGACGATCACCGTGACCCCGATGCGGGCCTTCCCCGTCATCAAGGACCTGGTCACGGACGTGTCGTTCAACTACCAGAAGGCCCGGGAGATCCCGTCGTTCACCCCGCCGGACAATGTCCAGCCCGGCGAGTACCGCATGCAGCAGATCGACGTCGAGCGGTCCCAGGAGTTCCGCAAGTGCATCGAGTGCTTCATGTGCAACAACGTCTGCCACGTGATCCGTGACCACGAGGAGAACAAGGCGGCCTTCGCCGGCCCGCGCTTCCTCATGCGGATCGCCGAGCTGGACATGCATCCGTACGACGTGGCCGACCGCAAGGACTCCGCGCAGGAGGAGCACGGTCTCGGCTACTGCAACATCCCCAAGTGTTGCACCGAGGTCTGCCCCGAGCACATCAAGATCACCGACAACGCGCTGATCCCGATGAAGGAGCGCGTCGTCGACCGGAAGTACGACCCGCTGGTCTGGCTGGGCAACAAGATCTTCAAGCGGTCGAGCTCGACCGGCTCCAAGACGGGTTAGGACCGGGGCCTACGGGCTGCTGACCGCACGGTGAGCAGCCCGTACGCCGGGTTCGTGGATCGCGGGTCAGGAAGGGTCGCGCCGGAAGCGGCCGAGAAGGCCACGGCGCGGCTTGTCCGCAGTCGGGGTCGGCGGCTGACCCGTCTGCGCGGGACCCGCCATCGGGTCCGCGGGAGGCGGTTGCTGCCCGGCCAGCGGGAACGTCAGCGTGGCGTCGGAGGCGTAGCCGGGGTGCTCGTGCTCGTCCTGGCGGGGCCACGGCTCGGATGGCCCGGCCGGAAGCGCGACACCCTGCTCGTACACCGCGCCGTACCCCTGCGGGTCGTGCGGGAACGGGGAGCCGGGCCCAGGCACGTTGGGATAGCCCTGCACCGGCACGAAACTGATGATCGGCGCGTATGCCGTGCCCCCGTGGTAGACCGGGTAGCCGGGCATGGGGAGGCCGCCGCCGGGCAAGTCGTCGCCGCGGTGCCTGCCCGCAGAGCGGGGGCCCGCCTTGCGGATCGCCGCCGCGTGCGCCATGCGCCGGATCCTGCCTTCGAAGATCAGCACTCCCAGCATCACCAGAACGGCCAGCAGCACGCCCGGGATGGCCAGCTTCCTGCTCAGGGTGAGCTGGTCGTACTCAGGGGACGCGTTGCGGATCTCGATGGGCACCGAGTCGGGCGTCGGGTCCGCGAAGGACGGGCTCGGCCCGGACGTCTCCGTCGGGGTCGGCGTGACCAGCGCGAGCGACACCTGGGGCTCGGGTGCCACGCTGTCGACCGGAGCCTGCGTCGTCGTGGGCACGATCGGCGGGTTGGACGGGATCGCCGGCATGCTCGTAGGCGTGGGCAACGACGCCGGCGGTACGACGGGAGAGGTCTTCGTCGCCGCCGGATCGGGCGTCTTGGTCGACTTGGGTTTCTTGCTCGGCTTCGGGGTGACCGTCGTCGTCCGGGTGACCGTCGGGTCGGGGCTTTCCGTGATCGTCACCGTCACGGTCGGCTCCGGCGCGGCACTGGGGCTGTCGGTGATGGTCGGATCGGTCGGCTCGATCTGGGTCGGATTGACCACGGTGACCTGGGCGGCGTTCGCCCGGGGGGCCGTCATCGGCGCCGTCACGAGCAGCACGGCGCCGGTGAGACCCAGCGACCCGACCACTGCGGACACGGCCGTCATACGCACGCGTCCGCTCACCGCTGCCCTCCGCCTCGCCACCCTTGCCGATCAATCTCAATACTAGTTCGGTAAAAGTAGCAGTAAAGGGCGTTTAGCAACACAGCCCAGAAGAGACCTATAGTTTCCGGAAGAGCCGCCGGCGCCTGAGCTTCAGCTGCAAGGCCAGCGCCGCCAGCAACAGGACCACCGCGGCGATGGCGGCGGGCAGGCCGCGCACCACGTGGGAGTCATCGTGGTCGGCGTCCGCCACGAGCTCGCGCTTCTCCGGACGGATCTCCTGCGGCAGTGGCGCGCCCATCGCGGGATCCGGGGCGCCGGGGACCGCCGCCGGAGCACGACCTGGAACCTCCTGGCCCGGAACGCCCGCGCCCGGAAGCGGAGCCTGTCCCGGGACCTGAGCCTGCCCGGGGGCCGGCGCCTGGGCCGGAGCCGGTGACACGCCCGGGACCGGTGCGGCGCCCGCGGGCGGTACGGCGCCCGGAACCTGCGCGGGTGCGGGGGCGATCGGCGGTACCGGGGCCGCCATGGGCATCTGGATGCCGGCGCTCAACGGTGCCACCGGCGGAGCCTGAACCGGTGCTGGGACCGGAGCCCGGACGGGCATCGGCGCCGGCTGCGGGATCGTGACGGGCGCCGGCACGGAGCCTTTCGCGGGCTCCGCGGGGATGCCGGGCGCCGGGTGCGGGATCACGGGGGAGGCCTTCGGCTTGCCCGATGGGTGCCGCGACGCCCGCACGGAGTCCCCTGGCGGCGCCTGGGGACCGGAGCCGAGCTTCTGCGCCCCGACCTGGTGCATGCCATTCGTCTGAGGCGGCACAGCGGTCAGCTCGATGACTCTCTCGGCAGGCTGCTCGGCACCCGCGCCGGCCAGGGCCAGGGCGTCCTTTGGCGTTACGACCTCATCCGGTCTAGCGGCGCCTTTACCGCTAATGTCGACCCCGCTAAATTCGCCCGCTTTATCCTTTTTGTCTTGAATGTCGCTAAGGTTCTCGCTGTCGGTCTTGGGTACGGAACCGGCCGGGTCAGGCGACACGGGGGTCACCAGAGTCACGGAATCGGCCGGCCCAGGCGACACGGGGGTCACCGGAGTGGCGGGCGACTCGTCACCGACCTCACCTTTCGTCCCCTGGGCGTTCGTTCCCTCGCCCTTAGAGGCGTCACCCCTCCCCGCCTCACCCTTGGCGGCCCCCGCAATCAGGATCTGGCCATCCGCCGGCTCGCCGTTCGCATGCTCGTCCTTCGGGTGCTCGGGCCCGGACGAACCGGGTGACACGAGCACCTCGGGCGTGGTGGCTTCTCCGGCGGAGTCCGGCGCCGAGCCTGGGCCCGGGTCGCCGCCCTTCAGCGGAGCCAGGGTGAGCGCCTGCTCCTCGATCTCCGGATCGGCCGTGCCCTGTGACGGCCTCTTACCAGACGTGGGAAGCGAGGTCAGCTCGCCGGACGGCTTCCTGACGCGGAGCTTGACGTCCGCCATGCGCCTGACCCACTGCACGCCGCCGGGGTCGCGCATTTGGGCGACGGCGGTCACGCCGACCTCGTCCGCCTCCCGGGGAACCTCCATCGTCACATCGACGGTCCTGGTGCGCGCGACCTCGCCCAAGTCGCAGATCTGGGGCCGCGACGCCGGCTTGGACGGAGTGCCGGCCGTGTCCTCGCACGCGACAGAAGCGAGCGCGTTCCTCGGAGTGGTGGCCACGGCCAGCCGTGCCCGCTCCGCCGGGCCGTCCAGCGTGACATGGAAGTGCAGGACGTCGCCCGCGCGGATCGGCGCGCCCTGCCGGGCCTGCTCGCCGGTGGTCAATAGGCGCACGCTGAGCTGGGCGCTGTCCCCCGTGTCCGGTGGCTCCACAGAACCACGCTCCGCCGCGAGCGCGGTGAGAGTGGATCCCCCGCCACCCAGAACCAGCGCTCCAACGCCGACTACGGACACCACCCTGGCACGTCGCCATCCACCGGCCACCGCAGATCCCCGTCCCCCGATACGATGCGCGACAAACGCGTCACGCTGTGTAACTGTTATCTCACATCCTGCCGGGTTCAACCCTCAGGGATCAGATCTTGTACGGCCCGGACGATCGGGAGGTCGGCGGGGAGCCACGCGATGTCGAAGAGCTCGCCAGGAGCGAGCCAGCGCAACGCCAAGTGCTCGTGGGGGTGCGGAACGCCCGAGGTCAGCCGGGCCAGCCAGACGCGCAACACGTACCCCGGGCTGAGCGGCCAGTCGCCGCCGACCCTGTCCCCGACGGCGATCCCGACGCCGAGTTCCTCCTGGCACTCCCGGATCAACGCTTGCTGGTCGGTCTCACCGGGGTCGACCTTGCCGCCGGGAAACTCCCAGCCGCCCGCCATCTCCGGCGGCGCCGCGCGCTGGGCCGCCAGCAGCCTGCCCCCCTCGACGATGGCCGCCGCCACAACAATCTTCTCCATGCGGGTAAAGAGTAAGGAGTCTCCTCCTCATATCGCTCAGGGACACTTCGAGAATGCGGCAAGTGACCGGAATGACCTGATCTACGTAAGGCCGAGACGTTTGAGCTGTCCGACCACATTCGGGTTCTCCAGCGGCCGCGTGTAACCGACGATGTTGGGCCGGTCGCGGTACGTCGTGACCTTGATCGGCCCGCAGAGGGTGCATCGGGCCTCGACCATCTTGCCGGGCGAGACCACCATGCCGACGTGCCCCGGGCTGTTGGAGGAGGTGCCGGGCCCCGCGTTGAAGAAGACCAGGTCTCCCGGCTGCTCGGAGCCCTTGCTCACCTTGGCGCCGAACGGCCACTGGCCGAAGGTGGTGCGCGGGATGGACAGCCCGGCCGCCCGGTAGGCCATGTAGATGATGCCCGAGCAGTCGAAGCCGTTCGGTCCTGTGCCGCCCCAGACGTACGGCTTGCCACGCTGGGCCAGGGCGTACTCCAGGATCTTGCGGACGAGGTCGGTCGGCGCCGCTTCCACGATCGGGGTGTCGCACGCCGGGTCGGCCTCCGGGGGCACCTCGAGCGTCCCGTCCGAGGCGTACCGCCTGGCGATCACGAGCACCTGCTCGACGTACCACATCGCGTGGTTGTAGACGAAGAGCGCGCGCTTGAGGTCGCCCGGGGCGCCGTTGCGCTTGAGCATCTTCGCCGCGCCGAGGATCGCGTCGGCCGGGTTGTAGACGTCCGCGTAGCCGTCGCCGTCGCCGTCCGAGGCGTACCCGCTGAACTTCGACGGGATCTTGATCTTGGACTTGCCGCCCCAGGTGCTGATCAGGAACTGCATGGGACCGGCGGCGCCGGCGTAGTTCGTACCGCTCTTCACCCCGGTGAGGTTGGAGCGGCCATGGTCGGTCTCGCGCTTGCCCACGGCGGCCAGCACGGTCCACTGGACGCCGGTCTTCTTTCCCCACTTCTTGTAGAGCTCCAGGTAGTTCGCCGGGATGTCCGACTGGGCGGTGGTGGAGACGTTCGTCACCTTGGTCACCCCACCGCCCGAGCAGTCGCCGCCCCCGCTGCCGCCGCCGAGGAACGCGGGGAACGTGCTCATGAGCATGGGCGCCATGATCAGGGTGACCAGTACGACCCCGGCCAGCCCGATGAGCAGCGCTACGCGCACCCGGGAGGTCACGGGGTGGTCCCGTTTCCGGTGTCCCCGTCCTGGCCCGCGTCGGCGGGCTGCATGTCGAAGACGCGCCACTCGCTGCCCACCTGGGTCAGCGTGATCGCGTAGTCCGCACTACGCTCCTGCGGCCCGCTCTTGGCCGTGATGCGCTGGACGGCGGTGACCACGAACACGATCGACCCGGCCGAGATGTCGCGAATGGACTTCGCCCGCGCCGATCCGAGAGAGACCGTCTGGTCGGCCCGGTTCTGCTCCACCGTGGCCGGCGTGGTGACGTCCCGCGCGAGGATCACGCCGAGCTCCGGCGTGGTGAAGCCCTTCAGGCGCTCGGCGTATGAGGCGGGGTCCTCGTCGAACCGGAACGTCGCGTAGGAGACCGTGAACCGCTGGGCCATGTCCGCGGCCTGGGCGATCTGGTCCTTGGACAGCGGCAGGTAGTTGTAGATGTCGAACGAGCCGGGGCTGATCGCCGGAGCCGGCGAGGCGCCCGGGGACGACGGCGCGGCGGGGGTCGTGGAGACCACCGCCGCCCTGCCGGGAGGACCGGCGTGCTCGGAGCCGCCGGGGGCGGGCCGCATGGACAGATAGATGCCGACGGTCGCGAGGGCGACGACCACACCGGCGAAGACAAGTCCTCGCCGGTCGTTCACCTGCATCATCGTCAGTCCTTGTCCCGGTCGGCCGGTCGCAGCCAGAAGGGCGAGGACTCGCCCTCACCGCCGCCGGAGTCGGACCGCGGCGGCAGCCAGAGCGGCGGCGCCTCGCCGGACCCCGACCGCCCGCCGCCGGACAGCCAGCCGGACGACCCGCCGTTCGACGACCTGCCGGACCCGTTGGAGGACCTGCCAGAGCCGTTGGACCTGCCGGACGAGCCGCCGAACAGACCACCCGGGGAACCACCCGAAGACCGTCCGGCCGCCGGCCGGCCGGAGGAGCCACCGGACGACCCCCCCGAGGAACGGCCGGAGGAGCCGCCGGAGGAGCCGCCGAACAGGCCGCCAGAGGAGCCACCCGACGACCCGCCGGAGGAACGGCCCGACGACCCGCCGCCGCCCGACATGCCGCGAGGCCCACCCGCCGTGGAGCGCGGAGCCCTCGGCGCCGATCCCTCGGAACGGCGGGAGGACCCACCCGAGGTCCCGCCGGAGGAACCTCCAGAGGAGCCGCCGGACGAACCGCCAGAGGACCGCGAGGCCCAGCCGCCACCTGACCTGCCGCCGAACCAGCTACCCGCCGAACCGCTGCCCGCCGAGCCTGACCCGGTGCTGGTACGCGTGGCCGGGCGCGGGCTCGGCACGTTGGCGCCGCCGGGGCGCCCCGAGCCGCCGTTGCGTCCGGACAGGTTGAGCGGCGGGGCGGCCCCGGGACGTGGTACGGCAGTGCCGCGCCCGGTCGCCTTGCGGCGCGCGCCCGCCTGCCCGTCGGCGTCCAGCGGCGCCGGCTGAGCGCCCACGGGAACGCGGGTGCCGCTCTGCTGCGTGGCGCCCGGGGTGACCTCCTCGCCCCTGACGCGGCCCTGGGCGACCGCGGCGCCGGCCGCGGCCGCGCCGCCACCCGCCATGGCGGCCGCGTTGATGATCGGCTCGGCCTTGCGCAGGCCCCAGCGGCCCATCCTCGCGGCGGCCACCGGCGGCAGCGCGTTCGCGGCACGCGACAGGGTCGGCGCGGAGGCCGCTTCGCCCAGCATCCTCGTGGTGAGCGTGTGGCCGTCCATGGACGAGAAGAGGTGCTGGAAGGGGCGCCGGTAGAAGAACACCGCGATCGTGAGCAGCGCGATGAACATGATCTGCATGCCCCAGGGGAGGTTCGTGGAGATGATCAGCGCGTAGCCGTACACCAGTACGCCCAGCACGAGCGCGAGCACGGCCTGCCGGAGCAGCGTGCCGATCAGCATCTCGACCCAGCGCATGGCGATGATGCGCCCGGAGCCGGGATGGACGCCGATCAGCAGGAACACCGGCCCCATGATCAGCAGCAGCAGGAAGCCGATCTTGAGCGCGATCAGCGACACCGCCACCAGGAAGATCAGCACGCCCGCGACCATGGCGGCCATCAACGCGCCGATCGCGATGCCGAGCCTGCTCGTCCAGTCCTTGCCCTGGAAGAGGAAGAACACCGGGGTGCTCTCGAGCGGCTTGGCGACCTCCTGCTCGAACCTCGCCTGGTGGGCGCTGGAGCTGGGCTTCTGCCCCGAGGACTGCTCCAGGACGTCGGTCGCCTGGATGTCGAGCATCGTGGCGCCGAACGACCGCACGATGGGCGCGCCGGCGTCGGCGGTGCCGAACTCGCCCATCAGCCATGGCTTGCAGACGAGCGTGGACCACAGCGCGTCGGCGTTCTGGGCGACGCCAGGGGTGCCGCTCTGGCCGTAACCGCCAGGGCCCACCTTGGCGTTGGTCTGCCCCTTGACCGGCAGGCAGGACGCCCCACCGGCCCCGGGGAGCCCGCTGAACGCGGAGTTGACGATCTCGCCGGTCTTGTCTGTCACGGTCTTGCCGAGGCCGGTGAAATCCCCCGGGCGGCTGAAGAACCACACGGCCACCGTGACCGCGAGGATCATCCAGATGACGCCCTCGGCCGTCGTGCTGGCGCGCTTGCGGATCAGCCCGTACCACGCGAGCCAGACCGCCCCGAGCAGGATGATCACCCGCAGGTACGGCCAGTACATGGCGTTGGCGAGGTTGGTGACGATGTCGTCCACCACGTTCTTGATGGACTGGAGCGGTCCTTCGGTCGCCGCCGCCTGGTAGGTCGTGATCGTCATCCGATCGATGGCCTTGGCCCAGGAGAACACCGTGTTGGCCCACGCGTTGCCGAGAACCGCCGCCACGTCGCTGCAGCCGAGCCCGTAGGTGTGCCAGAACTGCCCGGCCATGCCGTACCGGTCGTAGTTGGTCAGGGGCTCCGCCACGCCCTTGGCGGTGGTCGTGGAGGCCGCGCCCGTGGTCGTGCCCGTCGACCCGGTGACGCCGAGGCCGCCCGTGCCGGGTGCGGGGTCCGGCGGGGGCGGCTTGACGAGCCCGTCGACGCCGCCGCCGACGATCTCGGGCGCGAGGTCAGGCGACAGGTCGCACAGCCCGGCCGCACTGGCCGTGGTGGGAGAGAACGCGATCGGCACCACGACCACGCTGGCGAGGATCACCAGAACAAGAAGGACCTTACGCCGCAGCCTTCTCACCGCACCCCGTTCGGACGACCTCGAAACCTCACGGTGTCTCATGACCGAACCTCCTGCGCAGCCCCGGACCTACCGGCTCGCCCACGAGGATCATGCACGCTCTCGCCGGGTTTGTCGTGGGTCGGATTGGTGTCCAGCCAACGCAGCAGGTCCTCGGAGATGAGGTCCACCCCGATCCGGCCGGCCCGGCCGTCCAGATCGCGGAAGATGCATTCGCCGTTGCCGAGCGCCCGCAGCGCCGCCTTGTGCTCCTCGGAGGGCTCGACGCCGAGCAACGCCATGACGTGCTCGACCTCGACACGCTCGGTGGAGCGGAAGGCGAAGACCGACGAGAGACAGTTCGTGACCTGCTCGTTCAGCAGGTCGCCGGCGTTCTGGGAGACGAGCACCAGCGCGGTGTTCCGCGACCGGCCCATGCGGGAGACCTCCGGCACGAGCTTGGCGCCTTCGGGGGTGGAGGTGATCGCCCACGCCTCGTCCAGGAAGATCGCCTTGGGTGCGCGGCGGTCCAGGCCGTTCATCAGCCGCCGGGCGAACTGCGACACCAGGTAGAGCAGCGCCACCGAGAGCCGCTGCTCGTAGGAGTAGTCGTCCCGCGTGGTGGTGACGTCGGGAAGGGTCAGGCCGCCGAGGGTGAACACCGTGGTCCAGCCCTCGGTGTCGATCTGATCACCGCCTGAGGGGTCGAAGCACAGCCGGGCCAGGTGCATCTCGGACATCGACCGCAGCACCGCCCCGAGGTTCCTGGAGGCGGGGTCCTCGGCCTGCTCCAGGTGGTCGACGACCTTGCCAAGCGACGGGTCGGGCGCGTTGGACACCGTCGACACGGCCTGGATCATCGCCGACTCGCGCTCCTCCGACATGCGCGGAAGCAGCAACCGCAGGGTCTCGGTCGCCATGGTCTTCTTGGCGGCGATGTCGTCGCCGAAGGAGAACGGGTCGAGCAGGCCGGGGGACGCCGAGCCCAGCGGGATGATGCGCGCCTTGCGCCCGCGCCTCTGCAGGAGCTGGACCAGCGACTCCGCGTCGCCCTTGGGGTCGATGACCGCGACGGTGACCCCGCGCAGCGCCATCTGGTAGATCAGCAGCAGCGCGAGCGTCGTCTTGCCGCCGCCAGGCTCCCCGGTGATGGCGATGGCGGTGGGACGGTTCCGCGTGGCGGCGACCATCGGGTCGAAGTGGACGATGGAACGGGCACGCCCGAGCGTCTCCCCGATGTACGGCCCTGCCCACCCCGCGCCGCTCTCGTCGATGCGGTCGCCGAGGTCGACGGTGGCCGTGGCCATGCCTCCCGCGATCGTGCGCAGCGGCTGCCGCTGGGCGTAGGCGTTGACACGCACCCGCTCGCCCGGCAGCGACTCGCAGAACAGCGAGAACTGGTCGCCCGTGGAGTTGACGATGTCGATGCCCATGTCGCGGTAGTGCTCAACGACCGCCTCGACGCGCTGCACGCACATCTCCTCGGTGGGCGCCGCCACGATCAGCCGGTGCCAGCCGTACACGAAGGGCAGGCGCTCCTTCGTGATGCCGTGCTCCAGCATGCGGGCGGCGTCGATCTGCTCGGCCAGGGCGATCGGAGCCTCCGCGCCGGCCTCACGGATGTGGATGTCCATGTCACGGGCGTGCGCGAGCTTGCGCGCGACGTCCTTGCTCGCCTTGACGGGGGGAATCAAGCGCATCCGCGAGCTGACCTCCACCGGGAACGGTAGCTGGTCGATGAAGTGCAGCCACGGCTCGCCGTCCGGGAACGGCATCAGGTCGGGGAACCTGGCGAACGACAGGTGAGCGACGTAGGAGTCGCCCATCGGCTGCTCGACGCGCAGGAGCGACCGGCCGTTGTGGATCTGGCCTTCGACCAGCGACTCGACCTCGCCCTTGCCCCACCGCCTGGACGGGGTCGCCGACGACGGCGGGTCGCCGAGCGAGCCCGACGCGGCGTGCCGGAACAGCCAGGCGATCTCGCCGGACGAGGCGTGGCGGGCGTACAGGGCGCTGGAGCCGAGGGCACGGCCGAGGCGCTCCGCGAGGTCGGTCCACTTGGTGATCTCGGTGTCGGGGACGTGGTCGTCCTCCAGGCCGAGGGTCTTCTCGCCGCGCTGGTAGAACCCGAAGAGCTGGGCCAGCACGCCCGCGCCGAGCTGTGCGCCGCGTGGCCCGAGGCGTACCCCGATGTAGACCTCCTTGGACCAGAAGTCCTTCGCCCAGACGTGCCGGTACATGTCCTCCAAGTAGTCGCGCCACCCCTCCCCCTCGTCGGAGGTGGCGTTGAGCGCCATGGCCCAGTCGGCGGCGGGATAGGCCCGGTGTGCCACCCGGAGATGCACCTCGGCGTCGGGCATGCGGATCGTGGCCAGGGCGATGGTGATGTTGGTGGCGAGGGACTCCCGTTCCTCGGCGGTGACGAACTCGTAGCTCACCGTCGGAAGCCGGAAATACGCCCATGCCGACGAGTCGGTAAGAAGGATCCGATCGTCGAAATAGCGTACGGCCAGCCTGCTCCTCGACCGCGACGATCTTCCCATCAGCCGGCTCGATCCCCGCGCCGGGCTCGCTTCCTGGTCACTGAGCCACTTCCTCCTCGCTCGGGCGGCTCGCCGCCGCCAGCCCGCTTGCCACAACTCCCGCCAGGGCGACGTACGCCCTGCGTCCTCCGGCCCGGAGATGGGTCGGCTCGGCCGGCCCGGGGTGCCCGGGGGCGAGCTCGTCCTCCCACGGGACGCGGACGATCGCGCGGCAACGGCCACGGGCCACCGCCTCCGCCTGCTCGACGCCTGCCATGCTGCGCCGGCTGACGCCGTTGATCACCATGATGGCCCGGCGGCGCAGCTCGGTGGACCCGTGCCCGTCGAGCCAGTCGAAGGTCATCGCCACCGCGTCGGGAGCGTCCTCGCTCGCGGGGGCCACCAGGATGAGCTGGTCGGCGTACGGCAGCATGCGCGCCGCCACGGCCGCGGCGGGGTCCAGCAGGATCAACCGGTAGTGCCGGTCGAGCACCCGCATGGCCTGCGCCAGCCTCTGGTCGGAGAAGAGCCCTTGGTCGGCGAGCCGCCGGGCCGCCGCCGTGTCGGTGTCGGAGCCGACGACCTCGAGACCGGACTCGCAGCGGGTGGTGTAGCTGCGCATGCTGAGGTAGCCGTTGACGCCGTCGAGCCCGGCGAGCAGCGAGGTGAGCGTCTCCGGCGAGTCGGCGGCGATACGGCCGGTCATCGTGTGGTCGCCGGTGTTCGCGTCGACCGCGAGGACGCGGTCCTCGCGGTAGTTGGCCAGGGTGTGGCCGAGCATCAGGGTGGTCGTGGTCTGGCCCGCGCCGCCGGTGCAGCCCAGCACGACGACGCGGCGGCTGCCGGTGAGCACCGTGCGCGCCCTCGCCTCGTCGGTCTCGATGCCGTCGTGACGGCTCGGACCGCCGCCGCCGACCACCACCTGGGCGAGACGCCGCCAGCCTCCGGACTGGTCGCGGCCCACGACCGACTCGACGCGCCGCACGCGCGGCTCGTCGCCCGTACGGGGACCCGGCATGGGAACGGACGGCATGGCCGGATCCGCGGTGGCAGCCGGCCCTGAGGGCACCGCGCGGATCGACAGCGGCGGCGCCCCCTGCTCGCGCGCGGCCGGCCGCAGAGGGCTCCTCGGCGCCGTGGGCTTGGGCACGACCGGGCCGGGGCCTGTGGGCGCCGGCGCCTCCGGCACGCGCGCCCTGGGGGCCGGCCACACCGTGCGGGCCTCCGGCAACCGGGTGTGGGCGGAACGCGGGGGCTGGCCCTTGCGGTGCTTGTCGCGAAGGTCCGTCTCGGCATCGGGCTCGGCGGCCGCCTGCGCCGCGAGCCGAGGCGCCTCCTGGTGAGCCACCTCCCGCTCCTGGACCTCCTGCTGGAGGGGCTCCTGGTGGTGCGTCTGCTGATGGTTCGCCTGCTCGGACGGCCTGCTGCCGGCGGCTCCCCGGCCCTCCGCGGACGCGGCGAGCCTGCGCAGGCGGCGCAGCGCTTCTGTACCGATGGGCGCGGGCGGCGGCGCCGTGGCCGCGTCCGGCTCCTTGGCGACCACCGGCGACACCTCGGGCTGCGAGACCTCGGGTTTCACGTCGGGCTCGGGCTGCGCCGAAGCGACCTTGGACTCAGGCGGAGGGAGCTTGGAGACGGCCGGCTCGGCGACCCGCTCGGGCACCGCCCTGGAATCGTGGGTGGACGGCGAGACGGGGTCAGGGGACGACGAGAACGCCTCCCTGGACGGCGAGACCGCGCCGGTGGTCGGCAAGAACGCGTCGGTGGATGGTGAGAAGGCGGAAGGAATGCCGCCGGCGGGCTGGGTGATCACGCTGCCCCAGGTGACGCGCGGCCTCTCGGTGACGCGGAGTGGTGTCTCCGCCGCCGGGAGCGTGGTCACGGCCGCGGCGGCGGCCGCCACAGCGGGGCGGACCTCGCCGGGAACGACCGCACCCCTGCGCGAGGCCGGTTTGACCGAGGGCAGCTGACGTGGGCTCCAGGCCGGAAGGGACCTTCGCCGGGGCGCCGTGTGCTTGGGCTTCGCCCTGGTGCCGCGGCGCGCCTTGGAGGCGGACTTCGCGGTTGCGGCGGAGGTGAGGAGCGCGGCCTGCGGAGCCGTCCGCCACACCTTGACGGAGAACGTGATCTCGTCGGGCTCGTCGGCCGGCGTCAGGCGGCAAAAGGTCTTCGGCTCGCCGAGATAGCGGAGCTGGGACTGAAGCAACTCGTTGAGCCGCTTGCTCTCGATCACGGGGCGGGTCGACAGCCACGTCACGATGCCCGGCGGCACGAGGTAAAGCACGTGCCACGGCGCCTCGAACGGGATCCTGACAAGCCAGAGAAGGATCGACCATGGGACGACCACGCCCACGAACACACCGATCCAGATGATCGGAAGCGGCATCGGCAGCCGAAGGTCGTACAGCTTGTAGAGCCGCTTCTCAATCCGCCAGATATTGGTATAGGTAGGCAGGTCCACCCGATCCTCCTCTCCCTCTCACGGCCGTCCGGGTGTGCTCACTTGATGCCGAGCGCCCCCGCGATGGCCCTGGCCGTCACCTCGATGACGTTGGGCACGTAGAAGATCACACCGATCGCGACGGCCAGAATGATGAATTGCACGAATCTGGTGATCTCCCGCGTGAAGAGGAAGAAAATCGCGACCACGGAGACCACGACGAGGAACAGCGGGGCGAAGAACTTTCGCAGGAAGTCTGCGAGGCCCGCGGTGTTCACCCCGCCGGTCGGCGGTGCCGACGGCGTCACAAGCTCCAACGCGTTGTCCACGATGATTTTCAGAATCAACTCTCGTCCTCCTGCTCATGGTCGCGGCCGGTCCGTAGGCCGGGTCGTCGCGCTCCCTTTGCCGCTCCCTCGCTCCCCATCGCCGCCCCGGCCTCACCCCGCGGACCGGGTCGCACCGCGAATGTCCTTGATGTACCAGTTGTCACCTTGCTTCTCCACGGTGAGCCTGTAGGCCTGCTCGAGCCCCCCTGCCTGGGCGGCAGGATCGGCCGAGGTCGCGGCCGGAGCCGGGGTCGCGCCCGTGGGGACGCCCCACACGACCACGGCGGTGATCTCGCGGCTGGTGCCACCGGGAGGAGCGCTGACGCTCTTCAGCTCGGCCAGCGTGACCTTTCCATCGAAACCATCGAGTGTCACGCCTTGTGCGACATACCGCTGCAACTGCGTGGCGTCGCCGGCGGCGTACGCCTTGAAGAAGCCTTCGAGCTGCGGGCGCAGCTCGCCCTCGGCGATTTCGTCATGCTCCGGCTGAGGGAGCTGGGGCAGGCCCGCGGGCCCTCCGGCCGGCAGCAAAGCCGGCTGGCCCGAAACGACGAACTTGCCATTGGAGTAATAAACCGGGACGGAAAGCTTCCAGCGCTGCGCACCAGATTGGGCGAAAACCGCGACAACAGCATTTTGTGCGTCGATGACCTCTATGCCCGAGAGCTGGAAAGCACCCGCGGACATGCGGCCGAAACCATTCCAGCCGAACTGGCGCTCGGCGCCCTCGGGAAGAAACGGCTTGAGCCGCTCGGCCCTGTCGTCGGGCTTCGAACCGTCGAAATTCAAATAGGCCGCCGCGAACTGGCCGGCGAACGCCGTGGCGCCGGCCTCCGGGAACCCGGAGGCCGTCGGAGTCGCCGCTGAGCCCGTGGGCGCGCCGCCCTGGGAGAGGCGCTCGATAGGAGCGCGGACGCCGTTGACCACGATCACGATGATCAAGGCCCACAGGACGGCTCTGCCGGTCCACACGAGCCAGCGCCCGCCCCCACCGGACCAGCCACCGCGCCGTGGCGCGTCGCGTCCACGAACCGGCGCGTAGTCGGGGTCCTGATCGTAGGGCGACGGAGGGTACGCCGAATGCTCGGGTTCGCCAGCGGCCCTCAGACCCTGCTGGACGTTTGACCTGCGAGCCATCACGCCTCCGGTCGCGCCGATCCCCCCGGCTGGCACGGTGTCGTCTTACTATCGATCCTGTTATCCATGGTGAAGTATCACTTTAGCGGCCTCACCAATTGTTCCAGGAAAGCCACGCCCATGCGGCAGGCATCGCGGTAGCAGACCAAGTCGGTCTTCCTCCGGTTTCTGGAATGCGTTCACGCAGGACACAGGCCCCTTGCCCGCCCGCGAGCCATGGCTGACCTCGGCGGCAAAGTTCGCATTAGAGACAAAGCTCGCACCAGATTGAAAACCGCTATAAACGCGGCATGCCGTGGAGGCATAACTCCTGCTCACGCAGGCGACCGGACCGCGCGCGCCTATCCGTACAGACCTCTGTGGGACGACGAAGGCGTCCGGCTCGGCCGGGAGGCCGCGAACCCTTCGCACGCACCGGCCTCCCTTCCGCCGCACTGCTCGTGCGAGTCGGCACACGGCGGCCGCGTACACGGCCGCGGCCCCGGCAGGGCACACTACCGACCCAAACACTGGAGGGTACGCGTGGCGGGAAGCCCGGCTCGATTACCTGACGGCCAGGCATTGCTATCCGCGGGTGGCGAGGTCACGCACCGTACGGCGGGTTTCACGATGGGGATCCACCGTGGCCGTGGCGTGGCGGCTACACGTTGAAGCGGAACTCCACCACGTCGCCGTCGCGCATGACGTAGTCCTTGCCCTCGATGCGGGCCTTGCCCGCCGACCTCGCCGCCGTCATCGACCCCGCCCCGACCAGGTCGTCGAAGGAGATGACCTCGGCCTTGATGAAGCCGCGCTGGAAGTCGGTGTGGATGACCCCCGCGGCCTCCGGGGCCGTGGCGCCCCTGCGGATGGTCCAGGCCCTGCTCTCCTTGGGCCCGGCCGTCAGGTAGGTCTGGAGGCCGAGGGTCCCGAAGCCCACGCGGGCGAGCTGCGTGAGGCCCGACTCCTCCTGGCCGACCGACTGCAGCAGCTCCAGCGCCTCTTCGTCGGCCAGCTCTACCAGCTCCGACTCGATCTTGGCGTCGAGGAACACGGCCTCGGCCGGGGCGACCAGCTCGGAGAGCCGGGCGCGCAGGCCCTCGTCGATGAGCTCGTCGGCGTCGAGGTTGAAGGCGTACAGGAAGGGCTTGGCCGTGAGCAGGTGGAGCTCGCGCAGGTCGGCGAGGTCGAGGCCCGAGGCGTAGAGCGTCGTGCCGGTGTCGAGGACCTTGGAGGCCGCCTCCGCCGCCTCGAGCACGACCTTGCGGTCCTTGTTGAACTTCGACTCCTTGGCGAGCCTCGGCAGCGCCTTCTCGATCGTCTGGAGGTCGGCGAGTATCAGCTCCGTGTTGATCGTCTCGATGTCGCGGCGAGGCGAGATCTCACCGTCGACGTGAGTGACGTCGGGGTCGGTGAAGACACGGATCACCTGGCAGATGGCATCGGTCTCACGGATGTTGGCCAGGAACTGGTTGCCCCGCCCCTGCCCCTCGGACGCGCCCTTGACCAGGCCGGCGATGTCGACGAACTCGACCTTCGCCGGAAGGATCTTGGCGGAGCCGAAGATCTCGGCCAGCTTCCCCAGCCGGGAGTCGGGCACGCCGACGATCCCCACGTTGGGCTCGATGGTGGCGAACGGGTAGTTCGCCGCCAGGGCGTTGCCGCTCTTGGTCAGCGCGTTGAAAAGCGTGGACTTACCGACGTTGGGCAGGCCGACGATGCCGATGCTCAGGCTCACGTTCGCCGAGTTTACGGTGCCCCGGCCGTACGCAGGACACACGCCCGGGCCGCGCGACTGGAATCATGCGGGGGGTGGACGTCATGGCACTCGCCTTCCAACTCGCCGTGGGGCTGGCCGCCGGGCTGGTCATCGGCTTCGTCCTCGGGCGGGCGCGGGCGACGGCCCGGGCCTCGGAGGCCGAGAGCAGGGCCGCCCTCGCCGAGGCCCGGGCGCAGGCCGCCGAGGACAAGGTGGCCTACGTCGAGGAGCAGATGACCCAGCGCTTCCAGTCACTGTCCACGCGGGCGCTCGACGTCAACAACCTGCGCTTCCTGGAGCTGGCCGAGGGCCGGCTCGCCACGTCCCGTGCCGACGCGGCCGGCGATCTGGAACAGCGCAGGCAGGCCGTGGAGAACCTCGTCGCCCCCCTGCGGGAGACCCTGGCCAAGGTGCAGGACCAGCTCCGCGACAGCGACACCGGCCATCGCATCGCCCAAGCCGAGCTGGGCAAGCAGATGGAGTTCGTACGGCAGAGCTCCGAGCAGCTCAAGACGCAGACGTCCGCCCTGGTACGGGCGCTGCGGCGGCCGGAGGCACGTGGCCGCTGGGGAGAGCTTCAGCTGCGCAGGGTCGCCGAGATCGCCGGCATGGCGAGGTTCTGCGACTTCGACGAGCAGGCCAGCGCCACCACCCCGGACGGGGTCGTACGGCCGGACATGGTGGTCAGGCTGGCGGGCGGCAAGAACATCATCGTCGACTCCAAGGTCTCGCTCGCGGCCTACCTGGAGGCCGCCGAGGCCGGTGAGAGCGACATGCAGGAGGCGCGGCTCGACGCCCACGCCCGCCACGTGCGCGAGCACGTCGACAGGCTGGCGTCCAAGGCGTACTGGCAGGCGTTCAGCCCGACGCCCGAGTTCGTGGTGCTGTTCATCCCCGGGGAGGCGTTCCTCGCCCCCGCGCTGGAACGCGACCCGAGCCTGCTGGAGCACGCCATGAAGAGGCGGGTCCACATCGCCACCCCCACCACGTTGATCACCATGCTCCGCACGGCCCAGTACGCCTGGCAGCAGGAGGCGCTGAGCGAGAACGCCCGCGCGGTGTTCGACCTCGGCAAGGAGCTGTACGAGCGGCTCGGCGCCATGGGGCGGAACGTCGACACGCTCGGCAAGGCGCTGAGCCGTGCCGTCGTGGCGTACAACAAGACGGTCGGCTCGCTGGAGAGCCGCGTGCTCGTCAGCGCCCGCAAACTCAGCGACCTGGGCGTGGTGGACGGCCCCCTCCCCCAGCCCGAGCTCGTCGAAGAACTCCCCCGGCAGCCCTCCCTGCCCGAACTCCTCGACGACGCCGACTCCGTAGGACCGATTGACGATGATGAGCCCGGTGAGCACGAGGGGGATGCCGTGGAACCACCGCATGGAGGGCAGCCGGGGGCAGAGACCCCGCAACCCCCGGGTGAAGAGACGGCAAGCCCGTTCCCGGCCCCTCGTGTGAACGGTAAGTTGGCGCGAGACTCGTCGTAGGGCCAGCCCGCCGGTCGCGAGGCCACCGACCAGGCTCGGAGGGGGCGACAGTGGTGACGCAGGAGCAAGCGAGACCGGGAGTCAGGCTGACGGCCCGGGGTGCCATCGCGCTCATTTTCGTGATCACGCTCGCCTCCGAGCCGACCGGGTCCACGCTGATCGTCGGGCTCGTCTTCTGCCTCGCCTGCGTGGCCGGCGTCCTGCTCGTGCAACCACGCGATCTACTGCCCTTGGTGGTGACGCCGCCTCTGATCTTCTTCGCGGCCAGCCTGATCAGCGCCGTGGTCGGCACGTTCGGCGCGCCGTCGATGGTCCAGGCGCTCGGCCTCGGCCTGTTCACGAGCCTGTCGGCGGCGGCGCCCTGGCTGTTCGGCGGCTCGGCGCTCGTGCTCGGCGCGGCCTGGTGGCGCGGCCTGCCCGCGGCCGTCAGCGAGCTCCGCGCCGAGCTGCGCGCGAGCCGCCCCGCCGCCGAGGCCAAGCCAAGGCAACCGACCGGCGAGCCGGCCTTCGCTCCGGAGCCGGAGGGCTATTTCGAGCCCCGCGTGTACGGATCTCCGAGGGAGCAGAAAGACTGACGACCTCCCACGACAGACGCTCAGGCGCCATGGCCACGCCTGCCGCGAAAGAGCCTCATCGTCGCGGCCCGGCCTCGCCGGCTGTGGTGGTCGTCGGCGAGTCAGCTGTGACCGCTTGCGCGGCGGAGCTGGCCGTACGGGTGCGCGCGGCGCGAGGCCGGTTGATCGCCGTGGATGGGCCGTCCGGGTCTGGCAAGACGACGATGGGGCGCGCGCTCGCGGGCGAGCTGGACGCGGCCCTGATCCATATGGACGATCTGTACCCAGGCTGGGACGGCCTGCGGGGCGGCGTCGAGCGGCTGGTCGAGTGGATCCTGCGCCCGCTCGACGGCGGGGAGACCGCCCGCTGGCGGCGCTACGACTGGACGCTTGGGGCGTACGCCGAGTGGCACGAGCTGCCGCCGACGGAAACCCTGGTGGTCGAGGGCGTGGGAACCGGTGCGGTGGCCGCCGGGCCGTACACGTCGTTCCTGGTCTGGGTGGAGGCGTCACTCGCCGTACGCCGGACGAGGGCGCTGGGCCGCGACGGCGAGACCTACCGCCCGCACTGGGAGCGGTGGGCACGCCAGGAGGGGGCCTTCTTCGCCGCCGACCGCGTCAGGGACCGCGCCGACATGATCATCGTCACCGAGGACGAGCCAGGGCGTTCGGCCGCAGGCCCGTGACCGGCCTGCCGCTGATGAGGTTCGACGTGCGCGGACAGGGGTCGGCTTGGGGGATGGTCAGCGGGCGCCGGCGCGTAGGTCGCGGCGGAGTTCGTGGGGCAGGGCGAAGCGCACGCTCTCGGCTACCGACTCGACCTCCTGGACATCGGCGAAGCCGTGGCCGGCGAGGCGGGCCAGGACTCCCTCGACGAGCTCCTCGGGGACCGACGCGCCACTGGTCAGGCCGACCGTGGTGACGCCCTCGAGCCACTCGTCCTGGATGAACGAGGCGTTGTCCACCAGGTAGGAGGCGTCGGCCCCGGCGTCCTTCGCGACCTCGACGAGCCGCTTGGAGTTGGAGGAGTTGGTGGAGCCGACGACGATGACGAGCTGCGACTCGCGGGCGATGTCCTTGACGGAGACCTGGCGGTTCTGCGTGGCGTAGCAGATGTCGTCGCTCGGGGGGTCGATGAGGTTGGGGAAACGCTCCCTGAGCCGGGTGACGGTCTCGTTGGTCTCGTCGACCGACAGCGTGGTCTGGGAGAGCCAGACGAGCCGCTCGGGGTCGCGCACCTCGACGCGATCGACCCCGTCGGAGCCGTCGACGAGCTGGATGTGCTGGGGAGCCTCCCCCGCGGTGCCCTCGACCTCCTCGTGGCCCTCGTGGCCGATGAGCAGGATGTCGTAGTCGTTGGACGCGAAGCGCTTGGCCTCGTTGTGCACCTTGGTGACCAGCGGGCAGGTGGCGTCGATCGTCTTCAGGGACCGCTGGGCGGCCTCCTCGTGGACGGCCGGGGCCACGCCATGGGCGGAGAAGACCACGATCGCGCCCTCGGGCACCTCGCCGGTCTCCTCGACGAAGATCGCGCCACGCTCCTCGAGGGTCTTGACCACGTGGGTGTTGTGGACGATCTGCTTGCGGACGTAGATCGGCGCGCCGTAGAGCTCCAGAGCCTTCTCGACCGCCTGGACGGCACGGTCGACCCCCGCGCAGTAACCACGCGGCTTGGCTACCAGGACACGACGGGTCGCAGAGGTCTCCGGCATCATGGCCTCAATGCTACGTGCTCGTCGATTCCTTGCCAGCCATCCGCTTGGCTTCCGCCGTCACGCACCGTTTATCTGCTTTCCTATGCTTGAGGGAGTGTGTGATGGCCCCGCCCGTCCGCACCTTGACCCCATGCGGCACAGTCTGGTCAGACTGGTCGTCCAATACCAGACTCTCTAGGGAGCCGGCATGTCACTGACCGACATCGTCCGCACCATAGCCAAGAACGTCCGGCACACCTTCTCCGCACCCAGCGAGCTGAAGGAGAAGGCCAAGGACCTGCCGCTCAACGTGCTGCAGACGGCGCTCACCGGGGTCGGCCAGGCTCTGATGCTTAGCGACCGCCTCCGTACCGGCGTCAAGCAGCTGCTGAGCGGCGACGACCGCGCGGCCTCCGAGGCACGGCCGGCCGCTCAGCCTTCGACGCCGCCGGTGGTCGAGGAGCGCGACGAGAAGCCCGCCAGGCGTGAGCCGGTCATCTTCGCGCCCCGTCCGAGCTCCGGCACGCCGGGAGAGAGCCTCAACGGCGCCACGCCGAAGGCCGAGCCCGCCGCCGAGCCCAAGCCCGCTCCTCCCACGCCCGAGGCCATGGCGGAGCCGGCTACGGCGACCGCGAAGGCGGAGACCGCGGCCCCCAAGGCCGGGACTCAGGCTCCGAAACCCGAGACTCCGGCTCCCAAGGCCGAGACTCCGGCTCCCAAGGCCGAGACCGTCACGGCGAAGGCCACGGCCGAGACGGCGGCGACGAAGCCGCGGGCGCGCAAGCCCAGGGCCGAATCCGGCAAGCTCGCCGAGGCCGTACAGAACGCACCCGAGGCTCCGGCCTCCGCCGAGGCGGGCACGGCGGCGCCCAGCACCGCTTCGTCGCCGGTCGGCACGACCTCGACCCTCGCCGAGCCCCTGCCCGGCTACTCCGACCTCACCATGGCCTCCCTGCGAGCCCGGCTGCGCGGCAAGTCCGCCGACCAGCTTCGCTCCCTCATCGAGTACGAGCAGAAGACCACGGCCAGGGACGACATCGTCCAGATGTACGCCAAGCGCCTCGCCAAGCTGGAAAGCGGGGAATAGTCGCGGATGGTTTGTAGGCTGCCCGCATGACGGCGAAGACCTCACCGGAGCAGCCACTGCCCATCCGCTCGGTGTTGCAGATGGTGGCGCAGTGGATCGGCAAGCTCGGCACGGTCTGGGCCGAGGGCCAGATCACCGACCTGTCCTCTCGAGGCGGCACGGTGTTCCTGACCCTGCGCGATCCTGTCGCCAACGTGTCCGCCCGCGTCACCTGCCCCCGCAACGTGTACGAGGCCACCGTCCCCCGGCCCGTGGACGGCGCGCGCGTGGTCGTGCTGGTCAAGCCCGACTTCTGGGTCAACAAGGGCTCGTTCGCGTTCACCGCCCTGGAGATCCGGCCGGTGGGCATCGGCGAGCTGCTGGCCAGGCTGGAGCGGCTCCGCCAGATCATCGTCGCCGAGGGCCTCGCCAACGCCGACCGAAAGCGCCGGCTGCCCTTCCTGCCGGGCACGATCGGCCTGATCTGCGGGCGTGACTCCGCGGCCGAGCGCGACGTGCTCGAGAACGCCCGCCGCCGCTGGCCCGCCGTGCGCTTCAAGGTCGAGGCGGTGGCCGTGCAGGGGCCGTACGCCGTCGGCGAGGTCAGCGAGGCACTCCGCAAGCTCGACGCCGACCGCGAGATCGACGTGATCGTCATCGCCCGGGGCGGCGGCTCGCTGGAAGATCTGCTGCCGTTCTCCGACGAGTCGCTCGTGCGCGCCGTCTCGGCCTGCCGTACTCCGGTGGTCAGCGCCATCGGCCACGAGCAGGACAACCCCCTGCTCGACCTGGTCGCCGACGTCCGCGCCTCCACGCCGACCGACGCGGCCAAGAAGGTCGTACCCGACGTGGGCGAGCAGCTCGCCCTGGTCCGGCAGCTGCGCGACCGGGGGCGGCGCGTGGTGGTCGGCTGGCTGGACCGCGAGGCGTCCTGGCTGACGGCGGTACGCTCCCGGCCTTCGCTCTCCGACCCCGTGCGTGAGATCGAGCGGCGGGCCGAGCAGGTCGACGGGCTACGCGACCGGGCACGCCGCTGCCTCACCTCGTCGCTGGACCGCGCGGAGGACTCCCTTGGGCACCTGCGCGCCCGCCTGATCGCGCTCTCGCCCGCCGCCACTCTCGAACGCGGCTACGCCATCGTGCAGCTCCCCTCGGGCGAGGTCGTACGTCTAGCGGCCGGCGTGGGCGCGGGTGAGGAGCTGAGCGTGCGGTTCTCCGACGACCGGATCGACGTCACGGTGTCGAAGCCCGCCTGAGGCGAGCCGCTCACCCGCCGCCTGAGGCTGGAACGCCGTCACTGCCCGTAGGGTGGTTTCCGTGGCTGAGGAGAAAGTCGAGACCCCGTCGTACGAGCAGGCCCGCGAGGAGCTGACCGAGGTGGTGCGGCGGCTGGAGACGGGCGGCCTCACCCTGGAGCAGTCCATCGAGCTCTGGGAGCGCGGCGAGAAGCTCGCCGCCATCTGCGAGGAGTGGCTCCAGGGGGCCCGGGTGAGGCTCGCCGCCGCGATGGCCCGGCGCGAGGAGCCCGGCGCCGAGCCGGAGAACGCCCCCTTCTGACCGCCTCTAGCTTGTATCACCGATGCGCTCGGCACCGGGATCGAGGTCGGCTTGGGCTGGGCCTTCAGCGAGCCGGCGAGCTGAGCCAGCTCGTCCCAGTCGGCCAGGCCGGTGACGACGACCGTCACGCCGGGCTTGATCAGCACGAGGCTGCGCTGGTTCTTGTCGGGACGGAAGCGCTCCTGCCAGGTCTCGCCGTTGATCTGCCTGGTTGCCGTCACCTTGTCGCTGTTGGCGAGGCGGTTGGCGAACTCCTGGCCGGGCTCGTCACTCTGTGCCAGCAGGGCGTGGGAGCGCCTGGCCGTCGCGAACCCCAGCCGCCAGGTGACGTACTTCTTCTGGTCGACCTCGGAGCTGTTCGGCACCCAGTTGACGGGGACGGGATCTGGCACCCGCACCTCGTACGGCGCGACGCGGCGCAGGCTCGCCACGGTCATCGTGTAGTCGACCCTGGGGATGTGCTCCGTACGGCTCTGCGGCGCGATCAGCAGGAAGATCCCGACGATCGCCAGGCAGAACAGCACGGCGAAGACGTATCCGTAGAACCCCTGGGTGAATCGCTGCACAACCAGGGAGAGTACCGGCCGGTGAGGGCGGCACGGGACGCGGCGCCACCGGTGCCGCGCCCGTGCGCCGCGCTAGGGGTGCCTGATCTGCCCGATGATCGTCAGGACGTCCTCGGCGAGCCTCCTGGCGGCGGCCACGTCCTCCGACAGCGCCACCTCGGACACGGCGGCGGCCAGCGCGCCGGTCACGACCAACACCAGGGCTCCTCTGTCGTCCTCGAAGAGGGCGGCGTTGCGCCTGGCCCACTGGCGCATGCGGTCGCGCATGATGACCTCGAAGCCGGGAGGCCCGTCACCGCGCAGGAAGAGCGCGGCCAGCTCGCGGTCGTCGAAGCAGCCTTCGAGATAGGCGCGGGCGCCGGTGATGAACAGCCGCATCGGGTCGGACTCGCCCTCGGCGCGCCCCGCCTGGACGGCCTGTTTCGTACGCGCTGTCTGGCGGGACTGGAACTCGTCGAAGAGCGTGAGGTACAGATCGGCCTTGCCGGAGAAGTGGTGGTAGAGGCTGCCGACGCTGGCGCCCGCGCGGGAGACGACGTCGGTGACCCCGGCCTCGGCGAAGCCGCGTGTGACGAAGATCTCCCTGGCGGCTTGCAGAAGGGCACCGCGCGTGGCGGCGCCACGCTCCGAGGTGCGCACAGTCACCGGTCGTTCCGTGTCACTGCTCATGCAGGTGACAGTATCCCTCCGCCGACCGCGGAAGGGAGACAACTACGATCGTTGGAGTCGGCTGGATCAGAAAGCGGGGACCTGGTGGGCGCAGTACAGGGCCTCCCGATCGCCGTTCGCACAACTTAGAGGGGCTTGTCACCATGTCGGAACAGACGTCCGTACCCCCAGCGCTGGCCACCGCGGAGCGCGCGCCCGATCGCAACCTCGCCCTCGAGCTCGTCCGTGTCACCGAGGCGGCGGCGATGGCCGCGGCACGCTGGGTGGGCCGGGGCGACAAGAACGGCGCCGACGGCTCGGCGGTCAACGCCATGCGCCAGTTGATCAACACGGTGTCCATGGACGGCTGCGTGGTGATCGGCGAGGGTGAGAAGGACAACGCGCCGATGCTGTACAACGGTGAGCGCGTGGGTGACGGCAGCGGCGCCGAGTGCGACGTGGCCGTCGACCCGATCGACGGCACGCGGCTGACCGCTCTCGGCATGCCCGACGCCATCTCGGTGATCGCCGTGAGCCCGCGCGGCTCGATGTACGACCCGTCCGCGGTGTTCTACATGGACAAGCTCGTGACCGGCCCCGAGGCTGCGGACGCGGTGGACATCACCGCGCCCGTGGCCGCCAACATCGCGGCCGTGGCCGAGGCCAAGGGGGTGTCGCCGTCCGACGTCATGGTCGTCGTGCTCGACCGGCCCCGCCACGAGGGGCTCGTCAAGGAGATCCGCGAGACAGGGGCGCGCATCAAGTTCATCACCGACGGCGACGTGGCCGGTGCGATCATGGCCGCTCGCCGGGACACCGGCATCGATCTGATGCTCGGCGTCGGCGGCACGCCCGAGGGAATCATCGCGGCGTGCGCCCTGAAGTGCCTGGGCGGCGTGATCCAGGGCAAGCTGTGGCCCCGCGACGACGACGAGCGCCGCCGGGCCCTCGACGCCGGGCATGACCTCGACCGCGTGCTCACCACCGACGACCTGGTGACCTCCGACGACGTCTTCTTCGCCGCCTCCGGCATCACCGACGGCGAGCTGATGGGCGGGGTCCGCTATCGCGGCGGGGTCGCGGTGACCCACTCCCTGGTCATGCGCGGCCGGTCCGGCACGGTACGCAAGGTCGAGAGCGAGCACCAGCTCTGGAAGCTCCGCGCCTACAGCGCGATCAACTTCGACAGCGCCAGCTGACCGCGCAGGCGCTGCAAAGCGCGATCAGGGCCTGCGCTTGGACCAGCCGCGCTTCGGCGGCTTCGGCGCCTTGGCGACGACGTTTCCCAACATGATCATGCCCGTGATCTCGATCACGGGGGCGTCCGGCGAGGCGGACTCCGGCACGTGGTTCTTCTTCCCCCCGAGCACGGCGGACGCGGGGATGATCACGCGTACGCCGTCGGGAACGATCAGCGTGAGCGTCGCCCCGACCACGGTGGCCTGCACCGTGATGTGGCTGCTCTGGAGCAGCGCCTCACGCAGGTCGAGCGTGACGCCGGTGCCGACGGCCGTCACCGAGTATCGCGAGGGGACCACCCAGCGGCCGTCGCGCTGCTCGGAGCGGAACAGCGCCATCACCGGCTCCCCGTCGGCGCGCAGGGGCTGCAGATGCGGGGGAAGCAGGTCGGCGGTGAGCGCGGCCAGCTCGCCCAGCGTGCGCGCCCTGTAGACGCCCTCGACGCGCTCCTCGTGCTCGGCGAGGGTGAGCCTGCCGTCCGCCACGGCGTCGCGCAGCACGGTGGCCACACGCTCACGATCGTCGTCGGAGGCCCTCAGGTCCTGCGGGGGCGGGCCCTGGCCGCTCTGGGGCGCGCTGAGGATGCCGGCCAGGAACTGCCGCAGAGCCGGGGCGCCCTGCTCGTGCCAACGGGCGCTCCAGCGCTCGTGACGCGCTCCGCGTTCGGCTTCCACGCCTCGACAGTAACCTCCACTGCGACCTCGACGAACCCCTATAGCCACGACTCGGCGGAATACCGGCAGGTACGAAGCACATCAGGAGAGAAGATCCGTCAGAATTATCTGACTCGGCCCGTTCCGGCTGACCTGCCCATTACAGGCCGCCCGTGACGGTCGCCGACCCGTGCACGAAGGAGCCGACCGCGTGAGCTACAAGGACGACGCCGCTTTCTGGGCATGCCCCCACGGGCACGACGCCCGCTACGGCTGCGTCACTTGCTACGAGGAGTCGGCCGACCCCGACCCGGAGGCGCCCATCTGGGATGTCGCCGTGTGGTTCACCTCGCGCCAGCCGATCCCGATCAAGGCCCTGCAGGACGTCCACCGGCACGGCCGTCGTTTCCTGCTGGACAAGCTCTCGGCTCCGTACATCTACCTCCTGACGGGCCAGGCACGGGCGCCGCAAGGAGGCCAGGCCGTCGCCGGAGTCGTCGGCTTCCTCGTCCACAACCGTCACGTGGTGGATGACTTCACCGTGCAGGAGACCCGGGCGGTACGGGTCGCCCCATCCCCAGACGTCCCTTCGGGAGAAAGGGTCTGGCCGTGACGGCCTGACCGTCAACGCCCTCGCCTTCAGCCCATTGACCGGAGTGGCCGGTACTCGTACCCTGGCGAAACCTGAATTTGCCTCATGTTTCCCTTCGGAGGCCAGCGGTGCCTACACCACGTGACCGGCGCGCGCGCCTCGCCACCTTCGCCGTCTTCTTCGTGCAGGGGCTGACCTTCGCCACCCTGCTCACCCAAGTGGCGGCCCTGCAGAAGAAGCACGGTCTCAGCGACGGGGAGCTGTCCATCCTGCTCCTGGTCGTGCCGGTCATCGCCGGAGCGGGGAGCGTTCTCGCGGGCGAGGTGGCCAAGCGGTACGGCAGCCGGTGGGTGCTCCGGGTCGCGCAGCCTCTCGCCGGCCTGGCCGTCGTGCTGGCGGGGCTCGCGGCCAACGTGCCCGAGCTCGTCGGCGCCAACGTGCTGTTCGGCCTGTGCCTGGGCGCGGTCGACGCGGGGATGAACATGCAGGCCGTCACGGTCGAGCGGAGGTACGGCCGGCCGATCCTCACCGGTTTCCACGCCCTGTGGAGCGCGGCGGCGGTCATCGGCGCGATCTGGGCCTCGGCCGCCGGAGGCCTGGGATTGAACCTGCCCGCGACCTTCGCCGTCGCCATGGTGGCCGGCGTCGTCATCGCCGTGATCGCCGGTCCCAGGCTGTGCGCCCCGGAGGAGGAGCACGTCGAGACGCCGGCAGAGACCGTGACCTCGACCGGCTCCGGCGGCTCGCCTGCCTCTGCCGGCTCGGGAGGTCAGGGCGGTCCAGGCGGCGCGGGGCGGCGGTTCCCGTGGAGGCCGATCCTGCCGCTGTGCCTGGCGATGGCCTTCCTTTACGTCGGCGACGCGTCGATCTCCAACTTCGGGTCCGTCTACATGGACAAGATCATGCACTCGAGCGCGGCGGTCGTCCCGCTGGCGCTCGCGGCGTACCAGGCGACCACGTTCGTGGTCAGGATCGGCGGCGACTTCGCCGTCCGCAGGTACGGCCCGGCGGCGATCGTCCGCATCGGGGGCGCGCTGGCCGCCGTGGGCTTCGCCGGGATCGTCGCCGCGCCGAACGAGCCCCTGGCCATCGTGGCCTTCGGCGTGACCGGGGTGGGCCTGTCGGTGGTGGCACCGCAGTCGTTCTCAGCCGCCGGGCGACTGGACCCGGCCGGCATGGGGGTCGCCATCGCGCGGGTCAACATGTTCAACTACGTGGGCTTCATCGTGGGAGCCGCCCTGGTCGGCGGCATAGCGGACGCCGCCGACTACCAGATCGCCTTCGCCGCCCCCCTCGTGCTGGCGGCCGGCATCATCGCGCTGGCCCGCGGCTTCCAGCCCAAGACGCGCCTTGCGGCATCCGAGCTCACCGAGGCCTGAGCCCACCACCGTTTCCTCGGTTTTCCAGGCGTCACAGGTACGGGCGCTGGCCGCCTTTGAATTGTTCGTAGCGGTCGCGGATTTCGGGGGTGGTGGAAACCTCGGCGATGGGGACGTCCCACCAGGCGGTCGTCTCGGGTGACGGGCCTGGGACGGTCTCGAGGTAGACGACCGTTGTGGTCGTCGCCTCCCGGGCCTTGGTCAGGGCGACCCGCAGGGACTCGGGGTCTGCGGCGCGGAGCACGTCGGCTCCGAGGCTGGCGGCGTTGGCGGCCAGGTCGACGGGCAGGTACGTGCCGTCCAGCTCGCCGCCCGGCGAGCGCGTGCGGTACGCCGTGCCGAGGCGTCGCGCGCCCACGGACTCGGAGAGGCCGCCGATGGACGCGAAGCCGTGGTTGTCCACGATCACGACGATCAGCTTGACGCGCTCCTGCACGGCGGTGGCGATCTCCTGGGCCATCATCAGGTACGACCCGTCGCCGACGAGCACGAACACCTCGCGTTCTGGCGCCGCCAGCTTCACGCCGAGGCCGCCCGCGATCTCATAGCCCATGCAGGAGTAGCCGTACTCCACGTGGTAGGCCTTGGGGTCGGCGGCACGCCATAGCTTGTGCAGGTCACCCGGCATCGAACCCGCGGCGTTGACCACCACGCCATCCTGCCCGGCGACCTCGTTGAGCACGCCCAGCACGACCGGCTGCGTCAGCGTGTCACCGGCGTACAGCTCCGACACACGAGCCTGCCATTCACGGCTCAGCTCGGTGGCGCGGGAGGTCCAGGACGGTTCGGCCTTCCAGCCGTCGAGGTCGAGCAGCGCGAGCCCTTCGCGGGCGTCGCCGACGAGCATGACCCCGGCGTGCTTGGCGGCGTCGAAGGCCGTGACGTTGAGGTTGACGAAGCGGGCGTCGCCGAAGAGCGTGCGCGAGGCCGTGGTGAAGTCGGTGTAACGCGTGCCGATCCCGATGACGAGGTCGGCCTCGCGGGCGATCTCGTTGGCGGCGGCCGTGCCGGTGTGCCCGATGGCCCCGAGCGCGCACGGGTGATCGTACGGCAGGGCGCCCTTGCCCGCCTGGGTCTCGCCGACCGGCACGCCGTGGGCCCCGGCGAAGGCGGCCAGCTCCTCCCAGGCCTCGCTGTAGATCACGCCGCCGCCCGCGACGATCAGTGGCCGCCGTGACTGCCTGATCGCCTCGACGGCCCGCTCCACGGAGGCGGAGTCGGGGATCGGCCTGGCCACGTGCCAGACCCTGCGCTCGAACAGCTCGGCGGGCCAGTCGTACGCCTCGGCCTGGACGTCCTGCGGCAAGGCGAGCGTCACGGCGCCGGTCTCGGCGGGGTCGGTGAGCACCCGCATGGCCGCCATCAGCGCGGAGATGAGCTGTTCGGGCCGGTTGATCCGGTCGAAGAAGCGCGACACCGGCCGCAGGCAGTCGTTGACGCTGATGTCGTACGACCGGGGATCCTCCAGCTCCTGCAGGACGGCCCCGGCGGCGCGGGTCGCGAAGATGTCGCCGGGCAGCAGCAGCACCGGGATGCGGTTGATCGTCGCGAGGGCCGCCCCGGTCACCAGGTTGGTGGCGCCAGGGCCGATCGACGTCGTGCACGCGAAGGTTGAGAGCCGGTTGCGCGTCCTGGCGAAGCCGACGGCGGTGTGCACCATGGCCTGCTCGTTCCTCGCCAGGTAGTACGGCAGGGGGTCCCGGAGGCCGGCGCCGCGCTCCGCCAGCGCCTGGCCTACTCCAGCGACGTTCCCGTGCCCGAAGATGCCGAAGCAGCCCTCGATGAGCCGCTGCTCCACACCGTCGCGCTCGCTCCACTGCTCGCCGAGGAACCGCACCAGCGCCTGCGCCACGGTCAGCCGGATCGTCGTCATGCCTTCGCCTCCGGCTCGCCGTTCAGGGGAGATGGAGACACGCCATGGCCACGGGACGGCTCGCGTGGGTCACCCTCGGCAGGAGACGTGCCGCCATTCGAGGCGGATCGCCCGGGGGCTGAGCCGTTGCCTGCCGAGGTCATGGGGACGCGGGGGTCGACGGCCTGGCCCTCCCAGCTCGACCGGATCCAGGCGTGCCGGGGGTCGTCGCAGAACGCCATGGACCGCTTCGCGGCGGGCCCCGCGAGCACGTTGAGGTAGTACAGGTCGTAGCCGGGTGCGGCCATCGAAGGGCCGTGGTAGCCGTGCGGCACGAGCACGACGTCACCGCAGCTCACCTCCGCCAGCACCTCGATGGGCCTGCCCGGCGAGCCGTACACCCGCTGGTAGCCGGGGCCTCCCTCGAAGTAGTAGATCTCCTCGAGCACGGCCTCCCCGTCGGTGCACGCGTCGTGCTTGTGCGGAGGGTAGGACGACCAGTTGCCCTCGGGGGTCAGCACCTCGACGGCGACGAGCTTGTCGCACTCGAAGGCGTCCGGGGCGCAGAAGTTGTTGACCTGGCGGCTGGCCTGCCCGGCTCCCCGCACCTCCACGGGGACCTCTTCGGCCGGGCCGTACCGCACAGGAAGCCGCCGCGTCGCGAGGGCCGAGGGCAGGGCGAAGCGGCCCTCGCCGGTGAGGCGCGCCGCCGACCCGACGGGCAGGTAGGCGAAGTCGGTCACGCCACCGAAGACGGAATCGCGCCCATGGAGATCGAGGCGTACCCCGTCGCACTCGACGACGCAGGACCCGGACAGAGGCAGGACCAGCATCTCCTCGTCCCCGGTGCCGAACTCGACGGTCTCCCCGGAGAGGTTGACGGTCCGCAGCCCGGCGTACGTCCAGCCGGCGAGCGCGGGCGAGATCCGCAGCGCCCAGGGGGCCTCAGCGGTGGAGCCGGCGGGGATGTACGACATCAGGACACCTCCAGCAGCCCGGCGGCGGTGTCGACGGCCGCGGCCACATCGTCGTCGGGAGGGTAGAGCAGCGCGCGCCCGACCACGAGACCTCGCACGCCCGGAAGCCGCAGCGCCTTGCTCCACGAGGAGTACACCTGGTCGGGGGCCACGGTGGGATCGCCGCCGAGCAGCAGGGTGGGCAGGGTGGTGGCCTCCATGACCCGTTGCATCTCCTCGATGACCGGGATCTTCAGCCACGTGTGCGCGGAGGTCGCGCCGAGCCCCTGGGCGACGTGGATGGCGTGGATCATGCCTTCCGGGGACAGATCGTGGTGGACCACGCCCTCGTCCCTGTGGGACCAGAACGGCTCCACCATGGCCACCAGACCCTGCCTGGCCAGGCTCGTCACGGCTCGCGAGCAGGACTCCAGGGTGTCCGCCGTCTCGGCCGACCTCAGGCCGATACGGCAGAGCATCTTGCCCCCGTCGAGCCGCATGCGGACGATGGACTCGGTGTCGTAGGCCGTGAATCGGTCGTCGAACTCGAAGGCCGTGCCGTGGAGGCCGCCGCGGTTCATCGACCCGATCACGACCTTGCCGTGGAGCGCGCCGAGCAGCAGCAGATCTTCCACGATGTCGGGGGTGGCGAGCAGGCCGTCGACCCCGGGCCTTGCGAGCGCCACGCACAGCCGGTCGAGCAGCTCGATGCGGCTGCCCATGGCCATCGGCCGCCCACGAACGCCGAGCGCGCCCCTGGCCGAGTGGTCCGCCGCGATGATCAGCAGCTGGTCGCGGTCCGCGAGCAGTGGCCTGCGGCGACGTTCCGCGGCGGCCTGGGCGATCTTGCCGGGATACCGCGCGCGGTCCTCCGCGAGCCGCCTGCGGTCCTCGTCACGCATGAGCTTTCCCCGAGAGCACTGCCTCGACCTCCTTGGCTGTGGGCATGGCCGGCGCGCAGGCGAGACGTCCGGCCACGATGGCGCCCGCCGCGTTGGCGAACCGCAGCGTACGCTCAAGGCTCCGGCCCGCGAGCAGGCCGTCGCAGAGCGCGCCGCCGAACGCGTCGCCCGCGCCGAGCCCGTTCACCACCTCGACCGGCACGGGCGGGACCTCCACGGTCTCGTCGGCCGTCATGCCCAGCACGCCGCCGGAGCCCTGCTTCACGATCGCCAGCTCGACGCCCTGGTCCAGCAGCGCCCTGGCGGCCTCGTACGGCTTGCGCGTGCCGGTGGCGACTTCGCATTCGTCGAGGTTCCCCACGGCCACCGTGACGTGCTGTAGCGCCTTACGCACCTGATCTCGGGCCGCCTGCGCCGAGGACCAGAACATGGGGCGGTAGTCGAGGTCGAGCACGGTCAGCGGCGCGCGGCCTCGGGCCTCCCAGGCGGCGAAGTGGGCGCTTCTGGACGGGTCCTGCGACAGCCCGGTGACCGTCGCCCAGAACAGGCCCGCGTCCCTGATCGCCGCCAGGTCCAGCTCTTCCGGATATATCTCCAGATCGGGGGCCTTGGGAAAGCGGTAGAAGTACAGCGGGAAGTCCTCGGGCGGGCGGATCTCGCAGAACGTCACCGGTGTCGGCAGGCCCTCGACCTCGCTCACGTACTGGTCATCCACGCCGTACGAGCGCAGCGCGTCGTGGATGAACGCGCCGAACGGATCGGCGCCGGTCCGGGTGATCACGGCGGCCCGGCGGCCCAGTCTGGAGGCGGCGACCGCGACGTTGCTCGGGCTGCCGCCGAGATACTTGCCGAAGGTCTCCACCTCGCGCAGCGAGACACCGATCTGGAGGGGGTAGATGTCCACCCCCACCCTGCCGATGGTGAGCACCTCGGTCATGCGTTGCCCTTCGTACCCGGGCCAGGCCCGGCATGGTACGAAGGCGAGGCGTCGGGCCCGGGCACGCCGCCGGATACCGGCACGGCCTCGGGCGCGGGAGGCGAGAGGCCCGCCAGGTACGTCAGGCTCTCGAGGACCGAGGCCTCGGGCCCCTGGCCCTCCGGTGGCTCGCCGTCCAGGACGACGTCCTGCTCCATGACGTACCAGCCCTGGTAGCCGGCGTCGCTCAGCCGGGTCACGATGCCCGCCACGTCCACGTCGCCCCGCCCGAGGGGGCGGTAGATCCCGTCACGCACCGCGTCGGTGTAGGTGAGCTTTCCCGCGCGGACCCGCTCGGCGAGCGTGGCGTCCACGTCTTTCAGGTGTACGTGTGCGACCCTGGCTGCTGCCCTGGACACCAGGTCGAGCGGGTCGGTGCCCCCGATGAGAAGGTGGCCGGTGTCCAGGCAGAGCGGCATGGCGGAGCCGTCGAGCACCCGGTCGACCTCCTCACGCGTCTCGATCATGGTGCCGACGTGCGGGTGGAGGGTGACGGACCTCCCGAAGGGCTCGGCCTCCTCGATGAGGCGCCCCAGGTTGGCCAGCAGCGTCTTCCAGCCCTCGGCGTCGAGCCGGGGCCTCTCGTCGTAGCCGTCCGCGCCGGTCGCCGCCGCGAGCACGACGGTCTCCACGTCGCCGTCGGCGAACGCCCTCAACGTGGCACGCGCCTCGGGCACCGGGTCGTACGACGGATCGTGCAGCACGACGGGGACGAACCCCCCGATGCCCCGCAGGCCGTACGACTCAAGCAGCGTGCGGCGGTGTTCGGGCGACGGCGGCAGGAAGCCGTCGGGGCCCAGCTCGGTCGCGTCGAGGCCGAGCGCGCGCATCTCGCCGAGGACGCGGCCCCTGTCCAGCTGGTGACCCCAGCCCGGCACCTCGCACACTCCCCACGAGATGGGGGCCGCGGCGATCCTCATTGGACCGGTCATGCCGCCGGCGCTCATACCGTCACCTCCGCGACCCTCACCGGGCGTCCGGTACGGCGGGACAGCTCGGCCGCCTCGGCGACGCGGAGGGCGGCCAGGGCGTCCTGGACGGTGCAGTGGCTGTGACCGCCGTCGCGCACGCTGTCGAGGAAGGCGCCGATCTCGGTGACGTACGCGGCCTCGAAACGGGCGGCGAAGTCGGGCCACGGCTCGCCCGCGGGGAACTCGGCGGCGGGCTCGGCCGAGGTGAGAGGCACTCGGTCGTCGAGCCCCACGACGACGGTGTCACGGGTGCCGGCGAGCTCCATCCGCACGTCGTACCCCGCGCCGTTGTATCGCGACCCCTGCATCGTCACCAGGGTTCCGTCGTCGAGGGTCAGCAGCGCGGCACTGGTGTCCACGTCACCCGCCTCCGCGAAGAACGCGGCCCCCCGGTTGGCGCCCGTGGCGTACACGGACTCGACCTCCCTGCCGGTCACCCAGCGCAGGATGTCGAAGTCGTGGATGTGGCAGTCGCGGAAGATGCCACCCGAGAGCGGGATGTAGGCCGCGGCGGGCGGCCGGGGATCGGCGGTCAGCATGTGCACGCGGTGCAGGTCGCCGACCTCGCCGTTCCTGAGCGCCCTGCGCGCGGCGGCGTACCCGGCGTCGAAGCGACGCTGGAAGCCGATGTGGACGAGCGTGGCGCTACGGCCGGCGGCCTCCATCACGCGTGTGGTCTCCTCGATGCCCGGCGCGACCGGTTTCTCGCAGAACACGGGGATCCCGGCGTCACAGGCTCGCAGGATCAGCTCGGCGTGGGTGGACGTGGGGGTGGCCACCACCACGGCGTCGGCTTCGAAGGCGTCTCCGACCAGCGCGCCGACCCGGCCCGCCACCTCCTTGGCCCGCACCTCGTCGGCGTCCGACACGATCAGCTGGCCGACCTGGGGATGGGCGGCGAGCGTCGACGCATGGAACGCTCCGATGCGGCCAAGACCCAACAGACCCACACGCATAGTGCCTCCGCGGCTCAATCAGCTCATCACAACCCGTCCACAGTTCTAAGTATCAGAATGCCGCGAGTCAAGACTTTGTCCTGACATTCAGACCAACCATGGTGAGGGCCGTTCGTGACGAGCCGCGCCTCCAGATGAGGCGAGCCCGGACATCCACGTGGAGAGAGATGTCCGGGCTCGCAGGGTGGGACGAGGATCACCACCACCGCGCCCGCCCCGGCAGGGCGTGCTTCTCCTCGTGAGTGCCGACCGGCCGGAGGTCGTCGCCCGCCATCTCCCGGCTGGTCCACTCGGGATGCTCGCCCCCACCCCGCTCGGCGGGGCCGGCGGCTTGGCCGCCCTCGATCCCGCCGGCGCGCGGCCCGGCGCCGGTGAGCTCGTGCCCGGGCGGGGCGTGCCTCGCGTCGGGGCTCACCGGCCACTGGGCGTGCTCGCCCCTGATGCCGCACAGGACGATGGCGACGAGCGAGACTCCCAAGGCCGAGATGACCACCAGTACCCCGAGCACGACGACGACGATGAGGCCCGGATCCATGATTTCCCCCGATCTTGGATGCGTGCGTACTTTCATTATCGAACGGCTACATAAAGGACTTCGACCCTCGAATGACCCGGGGATGTCACCTCTCACCCATGATTCGTCAAAGACCGCACAGCCCCGCGTCAGGGGAAGGTCACCCCGAGCCGTACCCTGCACAGGACCGCCACGATTACGGAGGAGCGAAGGCGATGCCCGAGTTCGACTACACCGACCTGCTTCCGCTGGGACCGGATGAGACGGAATACCGTCTGATCACGGCGGAGGGGGTGCGGAAGGTCGAGGCGGCGGGCCGCACGTTCCTCGAGGTTGATCCCGAGGCGCTGCGCCTGCTCACCAAGACCGCGGTTCACGATATTTCCCACTATCTGCGGTCGTCCCACCTCGCCCAGCTCCGGAAGATCATCGATGACCCCGAGGCGAGCGGCAACGACAGGTTCGTGGCCCTCGACCTGCTCAAGAACGCCGGCATCTCAGCCGGCGGGGTCCTGCCCATGTGCCAGGACACCGGCACCGCGATCGTGATGGGCAAGCGCGGCCGCCACGTGCTGACGGACGGCGCCGACGCCGAGCACATCTCGCGCGGCGTCTACGACGCCTACACCGAGCTGAACCTGCGCTACTCGCAGTTGGCCCCTCTGACCATGTGGGAAGAGAAGAACACCGGCAGCAACCTCCCCGCCCAGATCGAGCTGTACGCCGAGGACCCGCACGGCCACCCTGACGAGTACAAGCTGCTGTTCATGGCCAAGGGCGGCGGCAGCGCCAACAAGTCGTTCCTCTACCAGGAGACCAAGGCCGTACTCAACGAGAAGCGGATGCTCCAGTTCCTTGAGGAGAAGATCCGCTCGCTCGGCACCGCGGCGTGCCCTCCGTACCACCTGGCGGTCGTCGTGGGCGGCACCAGCGCCGAGTTCGCGCTGAAGACCGCGAAGTACGCCTCAGCGCGCTACCTCGACTCGATCCCCACGGAAGGCTCGCCTTCGGGCCACGGGTTCCGCGACCTGGAGCTGGAGAAGAAGGTGTTCGAGCTCACCCAGAAGCTCGGCATCGGCGCGCAGTTCGGCGGCAAGTACTTCTGCCACGACGTGCGGGTGATCCGGCTCCCCCGGCACGGCGCCTCGTGCCCTGTGGCCATCGCCGTCTCGTGCAGCGCCGACCGGCAGGCCCTCGCAAAGATCACGCCGGAGGGCGTCTTCCTGGAGAAGCTGGAGACCGACCCGGCCCGCTTCCTGCCCGACACCACCGGCGAGCACCTGTCGGGCGACGTGGTCTCCATCAACCTCAACCGGCCCATGGCCGACATCCTGGCCGAGCTGGCGCGCTACCCCGTCAAGACGCGGCTCTCGCTGACCGGCCCGCTCGTCGTCGCCAGGGACATCGCGCACGCCAAGATCGCCGAGCGGCTCGACGCGGGCGAGGAGATGCCGCAGTACCTCAAGGACCACGCCGTCTACTACGCCGGACCTGCCAAGACGCCGCAAGGGTACGCCTCCGGATCCTTCGGCCCGACGACCGCCGGCCGCATGGACTCCTACGTCGAGCGCTTCCAGGCCGAGGGCGGATCCCTGATCATGCTGGCCAAGGGCAACCGCTCCAAGCAGGTCACCGAGGCCTGTCACAAGCACGGCGGCTTCTACCTCGGCTCCATCGGCGGCCCGGCCGCACGGCTCGCCCAGGACTGCATCAGGAAGGTGGAAATCCTGGAGTACCCGGAGCTCGGCATGGAGGCCGTCTGGAAGATCGAGGTGGAGGATTTCCCGGCTTTCATCGTGGTCGACGACAAGGGGGCCGACTTCTTTGAAGACGCGGCTGGTCCCGTGCTGACCATCGGTCGCCGAACCTGACGAAATCTGACGGAAGATCTCAACAGATAATCGGCATGGCCTCTACAGGCGGCGATAAACAAATCGGTAAGCTGCCACCCATGCGCGCCCCGTCCGGATACGAGCTAGCCTCGCGTTACCGGCTTGTAGAGCCGGTCGGCCGCGGCGGCATGGGCACCGTCTGGCGCGCGCACGACAACCTTCTCGACCGTGACGTGGCTGTCAAGGAGGTACGCCTCCCGCTGGTCCTCGACGAGGATCTGCGGGCCGAGCTATGCGCCAGGACCGAGCGCGAGGCCCGGGCGACCGCCATGGTGGCCCACCCTTCGGTGATCACGATCTTCGACGTCGTCACCGAGGACGACCGCCCCTGGATCGTCATGGAGCTCCTCCACGCCCGATCGCTGGAGGACCTGATCAAGGAGCACGGGCCGCTTCCCCCGCGCCGCGTGGCCGAGATCGGCCGCCAGGTGCTCGGCGCGCTGCGAGCCGTGCACGCCAAGGGCATCCTGCACCGCGACGTGAAGCCGAGCAACGTGCTGGTGACCGAGGACCGCGCGGTTCTCACCGACTTCGGCCTCGCGGCGCTGGAAGGCGACGCGTCGATCACCCAGGCCGGCATCGTGCTCGGCTCCGCCGGCTACATCGCACCCGAGCGCGTCCTCGGCGACAAGGCCAGCCCCGGGGCCGACCTGTGGTCGTTCGGCGCCACTCTCTACACCGCCGTCGAGGGTCGCGGCCTGCACGGCAGGCGTAACGCCGCCGCGGCGCTGGCCGCGCTCACCAGCGGTGAGCCGATCCCCATGGAGAAGGCCGGGCCGCTCGCCCCGATCCTGCGGGGCCTGCTCCAGATCGACCCGAACGCCCGGCTCGACGGCATGCGGGCCTCGCTCATGCTCGCCCGCGTCGCGGCGGGCGGCTCGGCCGAGGAGCCGCTCGGCGGCCCCACTCTCCGCACGGCGGCCCGCCAGCAGGCCCCGGTCGCGCTGGGCGGCGTGCCGCCGGGGTCACGGGCCACGATGGGCGGCATGGCGCCGCCGCCTCTCACGGCCTCCCACCGAGGGCAGCACCGAGCCGACACCAGGCTCGCCCGCCCGGTCTACGTCCCGCAGCTCCACGAGCCGACCCCCGTCCCCGCGCCCCGCATGGCCCGCAGGCCCGCCGAAGGGGTGCACCGCAAGCCGTCGGACCCCGCGCCGGGCCGCCGCCGGGCTCCCCTGAACCCTGAAATCAGTCCGGTAATGCGCCAATTGTCCGATATCGTGCGCATGGTTCTGCCGCGCCGCTTCTGGCCAAAAAATATGCGTAAGTGAGGCGAAAGCAATTCGCAAGGCACTATCGCTATCTTCTTACACATGCCGGAACAGCAGAGGCGGCTGCTCGCCGACAGATACGAGCTGACCACTCCCCTCGGCCGGGGGACGATGGGCACTGTCTGGCGCGCTCACGACCGCCTCCTCGGCCGCGACGTCGCCGTCAAAGAGATCCGCCAGGACTCGCGGCTGAGCAAAGAACAACGCGACGAGCTGCGGGAACGCATGATCCGCGAGGGTCGGACCGCCGCGAAGATCGCCCATCCCTCCGTGGCGACCATCCACGACGCCATCCTGGTCGACGGCAGCCCGTGGATCATCATGGAGCTGGTCGAGGCCAGGTCCCTGGAGCAGGTGATCGACGAGGAGGGGCCGCTGCCGCCCCGGCTCGTCGCCGAGATCGGCCTCGACCTGCTGGGAGCGCTCGGCGCCGCCCACGATCTGGGCATCCTGCACCGCGACGTCAAGCCAGGCAACGTGCTCCTGACCGACACGGGCCGGGTGGTCCTCACCGACTTCGGCATCGCCAAGGCGGCGGGAGACAGCAACATCACCAAGACAGGCATGGTGATCGGGTCCCCTGGTTACACGGCTCCGGAGCGCGCCCGGGGAGACCACACCGGCCCCGAGTCGGACCTGTGGTCGCTCGGCGCGACGCTGTACTTCGCGGTCGAGGGACGGCCGGCGTACGAGAGGAACTCGGTCAGCGAGACGCTGGCCGCGTTGATGACCGAGCAGGCCGACCCGGCCACCCAGGCCGGACCGCTCCGCCCGGTGCTCGAAGCCCTGCTGGATAAGGACTACACCAAGCGCCCCACGAACGCCGAGGCCGTGAGGACGCTGCGCACGATCGCCAAGACCTCCGTCGCCGCGGCCGCCAAGGTCTTGGGAACCACGGCCACCAAGGTCTCGGAGCCCACAGCTTCCAAGACCTCGAAGCCCGCGACCGCCGAGGGCTCTAAGGCCTCAGCCGCCAAGAACTCCGGGCCCGCGGCCGCCGCGCCGGTGAAACCCCAGCCCGCCACGCCCGCGAAGGCGCGCCCCGCCCCCAGGCCCGGCCCCGCGGCCAAGCCAGGGGGTGCCCTCAAGCAGAGCAGTGCCCCTGGACGAGGCGGTGCTGCCAAGCCGGTCACCGGTTCCGGTTCTGCCGCCGGAGTGGAGACCTCCGGGGACGCCGGCTCCGAGCCGGAGGTGGACCCCAACCAGACGATGATGATCATCCGCCCCAAGGGCGGCCTGCGCATTCCCGGAGTCCAGCCGTCCACGGGGCCCTCAGGCGGCCCCGCGTCCCCCGCGCGTCCCTCAAACGGCACAGCGTCCCCGTCCCGTCCCTCAAACGGCACAGCCTCCCCCTCGGGGCCTTCCAACGGTCCCGCGGCGGCCTCGCGTCCCTCGACCGGCCAGGTGACCGCCGCGTCGCCTTCCCCGGCCGACGTCGACGAGGACAGCCAGGCGACCATGGTCGGACGGCTTCCGCCGGTCCCGGCCCCCGCGCCTGCGGCGTCGCCCGCGCGCGAACGGCCGTACGGCAAGGCGCAGCCCTCCTCGGAACCCGCGAGCGACCGCACCCGGGTCGACCCGAAGCCGGAACCGGCGCGGGTACCGTTCCAGGCCGGGGCAGCGCAGGCCGCCTTCGCGGCTCCGGCCCGGCCCGCTCCCGCAACGCTCTTCCCCAAGGGGGAGGCACCCGACGCCTTGACCGTGATGGACCCGGCGACCCCGGACAACGGGCTGGGCACCGACCTGTTCGCCTTCCAGGGCACGGCCCCGGCCCGGGGCAGCAGTCCGGCCGGCATGATCATCCTGGTCACCGTCGCCCTGCTCGGGCTGGCGGCCATCATCATGCTCGCCGCCGCCGCGCTCTCGAACAGCGGCTCCGCCACTCCCACCGGTGCGAAGGCACTGACCGGGAAGGGGTCCGGCGGCGTCACCACGACGTCGACCGTCGAGCCCGGTACCTCCCCCGCCGGTACGCCCGCACCGGGGTTGCGCCGCTACATCGACAAGACCGGCTTCATCATCGACCTCCCGGCCAAGCTCCGCGGCGTCGCGAAGGGCCACAGTGTCGGGTTCAGCGCAGGCGGGGACGTCCGCACGGTGCGGATCAGCCGCTCTCCGGGCGGTACGGCGGACGTGCTCGGCGCGGTGAAGTCGGCGGAGGCGCGAGCCGTGGCGGCGGGCACCTACCCCGGGTACAAGCTCATCCGACTGAGCGCGACGCGCCCGGCGCCGTACCCCGGGACCGACGTGGCCGACTGGGAGTTCACCTACACCGCGGCCACCGGCCCGACCCACGTGCTGTCCCGCTGGGTGGCCGTGCCCGGCGGCCCGAGTTACGCGATCTACTGGTCCACCCCGGAGACCACATGGAAGACCCACCGGCCGCAGCTCGGGGTCGTACTCTCCTCATTCCAGCCGGCCCGCGGGGACACATCCGGCGGCTCGTAGAGCAAAACTGGAGTCATGCAGGATTTCCGGATCGAACATGACTCGATGGGCGAAGTACGCGTCCCGGCGTCGGCCAAGTGGCGAGCGCAGACGCAACGGGCTGTGGAGAACTTCCCGATATCCGGGCGCGGGCTCGAACCGGCCCACATAGCGGCGCTCGGGCTCATCAAGGCCGTGGCCGCGGAGGTGAACGGCGAGCTGGGCGTCCTCGACGCCGACATGGCTGAGGCGATCTCCGAGGCCGCCACCGACGTCGCCGAGGGAGAGTGGAACGACGAGTTCCCGATCGACGTCTTCCAGACCGGCTCGGGCACCTCGTCCAACATGAACGCCAACGAGGTGATCGCCACGCTCGCCGAGAAGCGTCTCGGCCGCCCGGTGCACCCCAACGACCATGTCAACGCCTCACAGTCGTCCAACGACGTGTTCCCGTCGTCGATCCACGTGGCGGCGATGGTCGACGTCGCGTACGAGCTGATCCCGGCGCTCGAGCACCTGGCCATCGCGCTGCGACAGAAGGCGGACGTGTTCGCGAAGACGGTCAAGGCGGGGCGCACCCACCTGATGGACGCCACGCCGGTGACGCTCGGCCAGGAGTTCGGCGGTTACGCCACGCAGGTGGAGAACGGCGGCGAACGGCTCCGCGCGACGCTGCCCCGGGTCGCCGAGCTGCCCCTGGGTGGCACGGCGGTCGGCACGGGCATCAACACGCCGCCCGGGTTCGCCCAGGGGGTCGTCCAGAAGCTCAGGGAGGCCACAGGGCTGCCGTTCACCGAGGCGCGGGACCACTTCGAGGCCCAGGGTGCCCGTGACGCGCTCGTCGAGCTGTCCGGCCAGCTCCGCGTGATAGCCGTGTCCCTCAACAAGATCGCCAATGACCTGCGCTGGATGGGGTCGGGCCCCCGGGCGGGCCTGGGGGAGATCAATCTCCCCGACCTCCAGCCCGGCTCCTCGATCATGCCGGGCAAGGTGAACCCGGTCGTCCCTGAAGCGGTCTGCATGGTGGCGGCCCAGGTCATCGGGAACGACACGGCGGTCACGTTCGCGGGGGCGTCCGGAAGCTTCGAGCTCAACGTGATGATGCCGGTCATCGCGAGGAACGTGCTCGAGTCGATCCGCCTGCTGGCCAGCGTGTCCCGGCTCCTCGCCGACCGGTGCGTCCACCGGATCACCGCCAACACGCAGCGCCTCCGGGAGTACGCCGAGTCCTCGCCGTCGATCGTGACCCCGCTGAACCGCTACCTCGGGTACGAGGAGGCGGCGAGCATCGTGAAGCAGTCGCTCAAGGAGCGCAAGACCATCAAGGACGTCGTGATCGAACGCGGCCACGTGTCCTCCGGCAAGCTCACAGAAAAAGAGCTCGACGCGGCTTTGGACGTCCTCGCCATGACCTCGCCGCCCACGCGACGCGACACCACGGACTGAGGCGGCTTCCGGGCCTCCGATCACGCCCCGGCGAGGATCACTCGTCGGTGATGAGCCGTCGCACGGCGTCCACGACGGCATGCCTGCGGCGGTCACGATCGGCTGGGTCCTCCGCACTGAGATCGGGAGGCTTGGAGGCCAGGCCCGTGGCTATCGAGCGGACGAGCCCCAGCAGCTCCAGCGGGGCGTAGCGGCCGGGGAGGACGCCGTCCCGCTGAGCACGCCGCAGCTCCTCCAGCTTTTTCTCATTGGCCGAGACGATAGTGCGGAGGGGGGCTCCGTCGGGCCTCTCGAGCTGGTACCACGTGGTCAGGCGCAGCGTCGCGGGGTTGTCCTGGAAGTAGTCGAACAGCATTCCGGCGTAGCCGGGCAGGTCGGTGGCATCGAAGTGGACCTTCTCGAGGAAGGCGGCGACGTCGGCGGTGTAGACCGCGTCGAAGAGCTGGTCCTTGTTGCCGAAGTAGGCATAGATCATCGCCTTGTTGCATGCCGCGGCCTCGGCGATGCGGTCGATCCGGGCTCCCGCGATGCCGAGCGCGGAGAACTCCACGGCCGCCGCCTCCAGCAGCCGCTTCCTCGTGCGATCCGCGTCTCTCGCCATTGCGCCATCCTACCCAACTAACTAGTCAGTTGACGTCGGCCGGTCCAAAGGGGTTCCATGGAGCTGTAACCAACTGGTCAGTTAAAAGAGGGAACCACTCATGTCAAAGACCTGGCTCATCACCGGCAGCTCGCGCGGCCTGGGACGGGACCTCGCCAAGACCGTCCTCGACAGCGGGGACAACGTGGTCGCCACCGCCCGGCGCCCCGAGCAACTCGACGACCTCGTGCGGGAGTACGGCGACCGTGTTCGCGCGGTGCAGCTCGACGTCACGGATGCCGCAGCCGCCCGTGCGGCCGTCCAGACGGCGATCGACGCGTTCGGAGCGCTGGACGTCGTGGTGAACAACGCCGGGTACGCCAACTCGGCCTCCATCGAGGACACTCCGGACGACGACTTCCGCGCGCAGATCGAGACGAACCTGTTCGGCGTCGTCAACGTCACCAAAGCCGCCCTGCCGGTACTGCGCGCGCAGCGATCCGGTCACTTCATCCAGTTCTCGTCCATAGGCGGACGCGTCGGCGGCACGCCCGGAATGGGCGCGTACCAGACGGCGAAGTTCGCCGTCGAGGGCTTCTCCGAGGTGCTCAGCAACGAGGTGAAGCCCCTGGGCATCAAGGTCACCATCATCGAGCCCGGCGCGTTCCGCACCGACTGGGGCGGCTCGTCCATGCGCGTCCCGCAGGTGAGCGGCGACTACGACCAGACGGTCGGCGCGATGAACCGCTTCCGCGAATCCACGGTCGACACCTGGCCGGGCGACCCGGCGCGCGCGGCGAAGGCCGTCACGGACATCGTCCGCCTCGACGAGCCGCCGCTCCGCCTCCTGCTCGGCTCGGACGCCCTCGCGTACGCCGACAAGGCCTCCAAGTCCCGCGCCGAGGAAGCCGAGAAATGGGCCGACGTCAGCAGATCCACCGACTTCCCCACCGGCGCGGAGTCCCCTGCGCCGGACATGCGTCCGCCGGGCGGCGTAGCCCCCTATTTCGAAGGAGTGGAGGGTAGGTAGCGCTCCTGGACGGCGTGGGCCAGGCGGACGGCGTACCTTCCTCCCGGGATGTGGGACGCGAGCTTGCCCAGGGAGGAGCGTCTGGCGGACAGCATGCCCGGCTCTCCCGCCGCCTGGATCCTCGCCCGCCCGCCCCGTGCCATCTCCAGGACGAACCGCAGATCGATCTCCTTGCCGTCGACCCGCAGACGTGGCGTCCAGAGCCCAGGGCCGATGTTTCCCTCGCCGGGAAACCGGCGTACGGGAACCTTCGCGACAAGCTGGCCAGGGAAACGGCCCGGCACGCCGGGTTCGACGAGCGCGGGCACGGCGATGACCCGGCCACGGCTCGCGATCTGCCGCAGCACCAGCTCGGCCGGGGGCCCGCCGCTCGGCGGGACGTACGGAACGGGCAGCACGACGAACACGTGCCCCTCCCGGTGGGTGACGGAGGCCCCGGGCGAGACGAGCACGATCGACTCGGAGAACGACCGCGGCTCCACGCAGACGCTCAGCTCCCGCTGGTCCGACCAGCAGGGAACGACGAGCCTGGGCGGCCGGCCGGCCAGCACGCCGACGCAGCTCAGCTGGGCGCCGCGATGTCCGGCGACGCGGGCGCGGGCCTGCTGCACCCCGCTGTGCATGCGGACGTGCACCTCCCACTCGCCCGGACGCAGAGGACGGCCGAGCGCGGCGGTGGTCACGTCCAGGCTGGCCCGTCCCACGGCCCACACGCGCACCCGATCGCCCTCCTGCGACCGGCACACCTCGCCGGACACGGGGATGAAGAAGATCAGGCCGTTGTCCATGTGGCGGATGTAGACCTCCATCCGCGCCCGGGCGACGGCCTCGGTCACGTCGGCCAGCGGCGGCGGCAGGACGAGACCCTCGATCGGCGGCGCCCAGAGGAGGCGGTCACCCTCGGCCTTGAAGGTCATGGGCGTCCCGCCCGCGTCGACCATCTCCACCGCGAGGTCCATGATCAGCGTGTCCTCGTCCCAGCGCACGTCACGGAGCTCGGCACGCACGGACGTACCCCTGGAAGCCTCGCTGAGGGCCATCAGACGTCCCAGTTCACCGGATCTGACCAGAACCGCCCGGGCACGCAGATGGACCGGCAGATGCCGGTCCAGGTCCTCGGGGAACCGTTCCAGGGTCAGCTCGCGCAGCACGGACAGGAGCGCCGCGCGCTGGTCCGGCCGCGCGGAGAGCAGGCGGCGCCCGCCCAGCATGCGCAGCACGCCCGTGCGGAACCAGTGGGCGTACAGCCGGTCCCGCTGCTCTCCCGGGTCGCTGTGAGCGTCGATGATGTCGAGGATCGCCCGGATCCCGGCGGCGTGGGCGCCCGGATCCACCGGGCCTTCCGGCACGGGGCCCACGTGGCAGCAGATGTGGTCGGCGAGGATCGCGATGACCTTGGCGGTCAGGTACGCCTCGACGACGAAGGCCTGCTCCGACAGCTCGGGTTCGATGTCGGAGAAGCGGATCTCACGCGTGTCGAGAAAGGCGCGGCGGAACAGCTTGTGCGCCGTCGGCAGCCCCAGCAGGCGGTCGCGGAGCACGTCGGCCCGCTCCCGGTTGCGGGTGAAGGCCCTCGGCGGCGGGTTGTCTCCGCGTACGAGCCGGCCGATCAGCACGTCGGCGTCGGTCTCCACGGCGGTGCGGTACATCATTTCGAGCGCGACGCGCTCCAGCCGATCACGCTGGCCGAGCAGGTAGACGTACTCGCCCCGCGCCACGGCGAGGCCCACGTTGCGACCGCGCGCCGGCGAGCCGGTGTGCTCGAGGTGCAGGACCCTGACGTTGGGCCGGACGGCGGCGACGGCGTCGAGGCGTTCCCTCGTGCCGTCCCCTGACCTGTCGTCCGCGAAGATCACTTCGTAATCGTCCGACGGCATGGACTGCTCCAGGAGCGAACGCACGCACGCGTCGAACGCGTCATCGTCCGTGCCCGGCTCCGATACCGGCACCACCACGCTGACCTTGACACCCATGTGGGCCAGCGTGCGACGGGCACCGCTGTAACGGCATCAGACTTGCCGAAACGTCGAACAACCCTGACTAAGAGTTCGCGCTGATCAGTACCAGCCGCTGGCCTGGGAATGGGCCCAGGCGCCACACGGGGAGTTGTAGCGTGCCGCGATGTAGCCGAGACCCCAGGCGATCTGGGTCGCGGCGCTGACCTGCCAGTCGCCGCCCGCGCTCGCCATCTTGCTGCCGGGCAGGGCCTGTGGGATGCCGTAGGCGCCGCTGCTGCGGTTCATCGCCCGCTCGTTCCAGTGGCTCTCCCGGTCCCAGAGCTTCTCAAGGCAGCCCCACTCGCCGCCCCAGCCGCGCGCGGAGGCCATCTTCTGGCCGAGCGCCTTGTTGCTGCCGGGGTTCGGCTGGGAGCCGGGCGGGAACGCGTGGGGGGTGAAGCCGTTGCCTCCGGGCGCCTTCTTGACGATCTTCACCGGGTCCCAGCCGGAAGCGTCCCTCTGACGGGCGTGCTTGATGTCGTACGCCCGCTGGGCCTGTGCGGCGACGACCTTCAGCGCGTCGTTCTCGGGGTCGGACGCGAACGGGTCGTTCAGCCCTCGGGAGAGGTCGTTGAGGGTGAGCGGCGTGGCGACCGCCGCTTCGTTCTCTTTCATGGTCTTGACGACGAACACGCCGAGCGCGGCGACCAGCGCGACGGAGACGCCGACGCCAATGACGCGCTTGGGGGTCAGCCACGACGAGCGTGCGGATCTCGGACGAGCGCGACCACGCGGCGACGGGGCGTTCTCGTCGTCCCGCCTGCTTCGCCTGTCCTGTAACTGCTGACCTGAGCTCACGGCCTATGAGCTTGCCGTGACATAGGGGGTGGTTCGCAACCCAAACGTGGAAGTTTTTTGACGGTTACATGACCGAACCCGTGGGTAACGTGCGCATTCTTGGCTGAATGTGATTTACGTCACACAGGGGTTTCGCGGTCCGCCCTCCGGACCCCCGCACCGGAGGGCGGCGGGGCGGCGAACCGCCCTCGAGCCGCATCCGCGGACGAGGCTCGGCTCCCCCGGCCCTGCGGGCCGATACGAACCTGCGGGTGGCTCGGGGGGACGAGATCCGGTACGGACTCCCTCAGGGTCCTTACTTACTGTCGGGTTTCCATGGGCGCGAGGTCACAGTTCTGTGACACAGAAGGGGATAACGGACTTTCGGCCATACTGTGCGGGTGGCCGGCATCCTCCTCGTCGAAGACGATCCCTCCGTTCGGACGGGCCTAGAGCTGGCACTCACACGACAGGGTCACTCCGTCACCGCGTACGCGACCGGCGAGGAGGCGCTCGACCATGTGCGTGCCCGCCGGCCCGAAATCGTCATCCTGGACGTCATGCTGCCCGGAATCGACGGTGTGGAGGTGTGCCGCCGCATCCGCAGGCTCGACTCCCTGCCGATCATCCTGCTCACCGCCCGTGGCGACGACCTGGACATAGTGGTGGGGCTGGAGGCGGGCGCGGACGACTACGTGGTCAAGCCCGTGGAGCCGCGCGTGCTCGACGCCCGCATCCGGGCCGTCCTGCGCCGCCTGGAGTCCGCCTCAGCGGACCGCATCAGCTTCGGCGACCTGGTGATCGACCGGGGGGCGCTGAAGGTCACCCTGGCCAACCGCGAGATCCACCTCACGCCCACCGAGCTGCGGCTGCTGCTCGAGCTCGTCCGGCACCCGGGGCAGGTGCTCAACCGCCGCTACCTTCTGCGCGCGGTGTGGGACCACAACCACGTGGCCGACTCCCGTCTCGTGGACGCCTGCGTGCAGCGCATCCGCGCCAAGATCGAGCCTGTCCCGGCCGAGCCGGTGTTCATCCACACCGTGCGCGGCTTCGGGTACCGCTTCAGCCCGCCGTGAGCCTCGGCCGCCGTCGTCCCACCGGACTGCGCGGCCGGCTGGTCATCACCTTCATCCTCGTGGCGGTGACCGCCTCGGCCTTGGTCGCGGGCATCGGCTACCAGCTCGTCCGCCGCGCCCTGCTGGACCGCGTGGAGAACAGCGCCACGGTCGACGTCCGTGACGTCCTCCAGCGGATCTCGCTGCCCATCGGCACCAGCGACCTTCTCTGGCCGACCGACGCGGTGGTCACGGAGAGCGACCTCAACAGCCTGACCGAATCCCTCGGGGGCCCGGACCGGCAGGTGATCCTGAAGTACGGCGACCAGGAGCGGCTGAGCACCGGCACGAGCCTCGGCCTCGCCGACGTGCCGGCCGAGCTGCGCAGGCAGGCGGCGTCGCGCGTGGTCCGCCAGCGGCTGCTGATCAGGGAGGAGCCCTGGCTGCTGGTCGCCACCCAGGTCCACCGGCTGACCCGTACCGGCGCGGTCCGGCCGACGGGCATGACCGTCTTCGTGTTCGTCAACCTGAAGGAGGAGGACGGGGTCCTCGCGCGCCTGCGCACCGCCCTCGCCCAGGCCTCGGGGATCACGCTGGCGATAGCGCTCACCGTGGCGCTCGTGTCCGCGCGCAGCGTCCTGCTCCCGGTGCGCAGGCTCGGGGACGCCGCGCGCGCCCTGGGCGCCGGACGCCTGGACACCCGTCTCCCCGTGCACGGACGCGACGAGCTGGCCGGACTGAGCGCGACGTTCAACGACACCGCCTCCGCCCTTGAGCAGACCGTGTCCGAGCTGCGCGCCCTCGAGGCCATGTCCCGGCGATTCGTGGCCGACGTCTCCCACGAGCTGCGCACACCTCTCACGGCGATGACGGCCGTGACCGACATGCTGAGCGAGGAGGCGGAGCGCCTTCCTCCGGACACCGGCAAGGCGGTGCACCTCGTGGTCCGCGAGATCAGGCGGCTGAGGGTGCTGGTGGAGGCCCTCATCGAGGCGAGCAGGCTCGACTCGGGTGTCGCCGTGCTGACCAGGGAGAACGTCGACGTCGGCGTGGCACTGGCCGACTGCCTCGAGATACGGGGATGGACCGGGCGTGTACGCCTGGACGTCGCGCGCGACCTGTCGTTCTCCCTCGACCCCCGGCGCTTCGACGTGATCGTCGCCAACCTGATGGGCAACGCCCTGGACCACGGCGCGCCCCCGGTGACCGTGACCGCGCGCGCCCTTCGCAGCGGCCTGGAGGTGCAGGTGCGCGACCGGGGCAAGGGCATCCCCCAGCACGACCTCCCCCACGTCTTCGAGCGGTTCTACAAGGTCGGCGCGGGGCGGGCGCGCAGCGAGGGGAGCGGGCTCGGCCTCGCCATCGCCAAGGCCAACGCCGAGTTGCACGGCGGCACCATAAGGGTGGATCTGTGCGACCCCGGAACCCGGTTCACCCTTTGGATACCGCACGCATGAGAGCTCGTGGAAGCGTCCTCGGCCTGGCCCTGGTCCTGACCCTGGCGGGGACGGCGGCGTGCGGCGTGGACCCGACGGGGGTCATCGACGCCGGACCCGCGCCGGTGATAAGCGCCAAGGGAGCGCTCGCGAACGTCTACCTGCTCCGTGATGGGCGCCTCGCGTCCAAGCAGGTCGCCACCGCGTCCAACGCCGTACAGGACGTCATCAGCGCTCTGTTCGAGGTGAGCAAACGGTCAGGCGACGGCCTCGGGTCGGCTCTGAAGGTGGTCCGGCTGGAGCAGAGCGTGCTCGGGCGGTACGGCGTCGACAGCGGCGTGCGCAACGACCCGGAGAACCCCGTGGGCCTGCGGCTCCACGTGATAGTGAACGGCCCGGGCAGGCTCGGGAGAACGGCGATGGCCCAGATCACCTGCACAGCGCGGCTGCGCGAGGAGATCTGGGCCGTGAAGATCACTCAGACGACGGCCAAGGGGCCGATGGCGCTGGGAGAGCACACCTGCCGGGAATACCACGACCTCGCCGCGGCAGGCGTGAACCTCCCACCGTGAGGTCAGGGCGTGATGTCCTCCAGCATCTCGGTCACCAGGGCGGCGATCGGCGAGCGCTCGGACCGCGTAAGCGTGACGTGGGCGAACAGCGGATGCCCCTTGAGCTTCTCGACCACGGCTACCACGCCGTCGTGCCGTCCGACCCTGAGGTTGTCGCGCTGGGCGATGTCATGGGTGAGGACGACGCGGGAGTTGGCGCCGATGCGCGAGAGCACGGTCAGCAGCACGCCGCGCTCCAGCGACTGCGCCTCGTCCACGATCACGAAGGCGTCGTGCAGGGAGCGGCCCCGGATGTGCGTAAGAGGCAGCACCTCCAGCATGCCCCGTTCGAGGACCTCCTCGATCACCTCGGGCGTGGTGACGGCGCCGAGGGTGTCGTACACGGCCTGGGCCCAGGGGCCCATCTTCTCGTTCTCCGAGCCCGGGAGGTAGCCCAGCTCCTGGCCGCCCACCGCGTAGAGCGGGCGGAAGACGATGACCTTGCGGTGCTGGCGGCGCTCAAGCACGGCCTCGAGGCCCGCGCACAGGGCGAGCGCGGACTTGCCCGTGCCCGCGCGGCCTCCGAGCGAGACGATGCCGACCTCGGGGTCCATGAGCAGGTCGAGGGCGATGCGCTGCTCGGCGGAGCGGCCGTGCAGGCCGAACACCTCGCGGTCGCCGCGTACGAGCCGGACGGACTTGTCGGGCAGCACCCGCCCGAGCGCGGAGCCCCTGCTGGACAGCAGGCGCAGGCCGGTGTGCGTGGGAAGCTCGCGTGCCTCTTCCAGGTCGAGCTTGCTGTGCTCGAAGAGCGACTCGACGTCCTCCGTGGTCACCTGGAGCTCGGACATGCCCGTCCAGCCCGACTCCACCACGAGATCGGCGCGGTATTCCTCCGCGGCGAGCCCGATGGAGGCGGCCTTGACCCGCATGGGAAGGTCCTTGGACACCAGCACGACGTCGCATCCCTCGGCGGCCAGAGACCGGGCGACGGTGAGGATGCGGGTGTCGTTGTCGCCGAGCCGGAAGCCGGCCGGCAGGATCGCGGGGTCGCTGTGGTTGAGCTCAACCCTGATGGTGCCCTGGCCTATCGGCATGGGCTCGTCCAGCCTGCCGTATTCCACCCTTAGCTCGTCGAGGAAGCGCAGCGCCTTCCGGGCGAAGTAACCAAGCTCAGGATGGTGGCGCTTGGCCTCCAACTCGGTGATGACCACGATCGGTAGAACAACCTCGTGCTCGGCGAAGCGGCTCATCGCCGCAGGGTCGGCTAGAAGGACAGACGTGTCCACAATGTAGGTACGCCTGGATGGCGTCTGGCTACTGGAGGTTGTGGACGGGTTGCTCGAGGACACTGCCACGCGTTCTCCCCCGGGCGCCAGGAGTAAGCGCCCTGACAGATGAGGTGGTGAACGGACCGGGCCCGGTGTTGCGCCCCCACCTGCGCGAGGCGAAGCCGGATCCCGGCCCTCCTCGTCGAAAGGCGACGCAAGGGCGGACCCTCTCCCGTAGTAGGCCGTATGGACTGCCTACTACTTAAGGTACGTCGTGTATTCCCCCTACCCAACAGCTCAAGCAGGGCTGATAGGGGGTGTTCACGGGGTGTTTCAGTTTCCGTACCGTCGGTTGCGCGCGGCGTAGGCCCGCAGCGCCCGCAAGAAGTCGACCCTGCGGAAGTCAGGCCAGTAGGCCTCGCAGAAGTAGAACTCGGAGTGGGCGCTCTGCCAGAGCAGGAATCCGGAGAGTCGCTGCTCTCCCGAGGTCCGGATGAGAAGATCCGGGTCGGGGAGGCCGCGCGTGTAGAGATGCTCCGCGATGTGCTCCACATCGAGGACCTCGACGAGCTCCTCGATGCTCGCGCCCTTGCTGGCATGCTCCTGGAGGAGGGAGCGCACCGCATCAGCGATCTCACGTCTTCCTCCATACCCAACTGCCACGTTCACAATCAGCCCAGGTCGGGGTGATGTGACTTCTTTGGCGTCTTTGAGGATTCTGGCCGTGCGATCGGGCAAAAGGTCCAATGCGCCCATGGGGTTGACCCGCCATCCCCCGGCGACCAGACCTTGCACCGTGTCCTCGATGATCTCCATCAGCGGGTCGAGCTCTTCCTTGGGGCGGGAGAGGTTGTCACTCGAGAGCAACCAAACAGTGACGATCTCAACGCCCGCCTCGCGGCACCACTCCAGCAGCTCGGAGATCTTGTCGGCGCCCTTCTGGTGGCCGTGGGTCACGTCGCGTAGACCCATGGCCCGCGCCCAGCGGCGGTTCCCGTCGACGATGACGCCCACGTGCCGGGGTATCTGGTCGGCGGACAGCTTCATCCCGAGCCGGCGCTCGTAGAGCCGGTACACGAGATCGCGCACGTCCATGGAGACCTCCCCTTCGCCGCCCGTCGCTTCAGGGCGTTGACAACACGCAATTATCACGTGCCCGGGCGCTTGCCCGCCCCATGCTTCGGTTGCTGTTCGGTCCCGGCAGGAGGAACGTGATATAAGATCCCAAACCTCCCGCCGGACCCTCAGCCTAGACGGTTCACCAGGGAGCGGTACTCCGCCCACAGCTCCTCGGGCATGTGGGTGCCGAAGGTGGCGAAGTGTCCCGGGACCAGCGCGGCCTCTTGTCTCCACACCTCGCGGTCGACCGAGAGCAGGGTCGCGAGGTCGGCTTCGGGGATGTCAAGGCCCTCGGTGTCCAGAGCGCCCTCGGGCGGAAGCAGCCCGATAGGGGTCTCCACGGCCTCCGCCTGGCCGTTCAGGCGCTCGACGATCCACTTCAGCACGCGGCTGTTCTCGCCGAACCCGGGCCACAGGAACCGGCCGGAGGCGTCCTTGCGGAACCAGTTGACGTAGTAGAGCCGGGGCAGCTTGCCCGCCTCGCCCGTCTTACCGATCTTGAGCCAGTGGGCGAAGTAGTCGCCCATGTTGTATCCGCAGAAGGGAAGCATCGCGAACGGGTCGCGGCGCAGCTCGCCGACCTTGCCCTCGGCCGCGGCCGTTTTCTCCGACGCCACGTTGGCCCCGAGGAAGACGCCGTGCTGCCAGCTGAACGACTCGGTAACCAGCGGCACGGCCGTCGCACGGCGGCCGCCGAACAGGATCGCGGAGATCGGCACACCTTTCGGGTCGCGCCACTCGGGGGCGATCGTCGGGCACTGGGACGCCGGGGTGGTGAAGCGGGAGTTCGGATGGGCGGCGGGCTCGCCGGAGCCGGGCGTCCAGTCGCGGCCCCTCCAGTCGGTGAGGTGCGCCGGAGGCTCGTCGGTCAGGCCCTCCCACCACACGTCGCCGTCGTCGGTCAGCGCGACGTTGGTGAAGATGCTGTTGCCCCAGAGCGTCCTGATGGCGTTCGCGTTGGTGGACTCGCCGGTGCCGGGGGCAACGCCGAAGAACCCGGCCTCGGGGTTGATGGCGTGCAGCCGGCCGTCCTCGCCGAAGCGCATCCAGGCGATGTCGTCGCCGACCGTCTCCACCTTCCATCCCGGGATGCTCGGCCGGAGCATCGCCAGGTTGGTCTTGCCGCAGGCGGAAGGGAAGGCGGCGGCAACGTACCTGGTCTCGCCGCTCGGCGGGGTCAGCTTGAGTATGAGCATGTGCTCGGCGAGCCAGCCCTCGTCACGGGCCATCACGCTCGCGATGCGCAGCGCGTAGCACTTCTTGCCGAGAAGCGCGTTGCCACCGTAGCCGGAGCCGTATGACCAGATCTCGCGGGTCTCGGGGAAGTGGCTGATGTACTTGGTGGCGTTGCATGGCCAGGGGACGTCCTCCTGGCCGGGCGCGAGCGGCACACCCACCGAGTGGACCGCCTTGACGAAGTCCTTGCGCTCCTCGATCAGCCGGAGCGCCTCCTCGCCCATGCGGGTCATGACGCGCATGGACACGACGACGTACGGAGAGTCGGTGATCTCGACCCCGAGCTGCGAGATATCACCGCCGAGCGGGCCCATGCAGAAGGGCACGACGTACATCGTGCGCCCGCGCATGGATCCGCTGAAGACCTCGTCGAAGGTCGCGCGCATCTCCTTGGGAGCGATCCAGTTGTTGGTCGGCCCGGCGTCCTCGGGGTTCTCCGAGCAGATGAAGGTGCGGTCCTCGACCCGGGCGACGTCCGTGGGATCCGACGCCGCGTAGAAGCTGTTGGGCCGTTTGGCCAGCCGTGTGAAGGTGCCCTGCTTCACCAGGAGGTTCGTGAGGCGCGTCCATTCGGCCTCCGAGCCGTCGCACCACTCGACGCGGTCTGGACGGGTCAGCCCGGCGATCTCCTGGACCCAGGCGACGAGCTCGGGGTGAGTCGTCGGGGTGGTCATCTCACTGGAAACTGACACGGGGCCGGCTCCTTACTCTCAGGCCAAACATCATTAACGACAAACCGCGCCGAATCCAATTGGCGTAGACCAGTCAATGAAAGGGAAGTTCAAGAGCTCCTCAAATCAGAAGATCTGCACTTCCCATTTCATCGCTGTTTCACGCTCATGAATTCGGCGCGCCGTCGTGGCCCCTGTCCACTGCCCGTGCGTATGACGTCACGGCAGGCAGGGACCGCGATGGTTCGTGGGAGTTTACCCAGATTTGGCCGAGATAAAATAGTGCCTTCTCCAGCGGAGGACCTCCTGCCGCCTGGCGCCGAGCGCACATTGGTATAGGCCAATTCGAGTGGTCTAGGCCTGTTAAAGAATTGGTTTAGGCCAATCTACGCATTAAGATCCGGGCCCTCGGAACGCACGCGGTCGACGTGTTGCAGGGCATCGCGCAGGTCAGCGAGCCAGGTGTCGGTGTGGTTCCCGACCAGTCGCACGCACCACGCGAGCGCGTCGCTGCGACTGCGCGCGACACCCGCCGCGACCAGCGTGTCGAGCACGCGCCGCTCCTGCTGGCGCAGCCGGGTCATGACCGGGATCGAAAGGGTGGTGAACATCACTGTCTCGCCGTCGCACGAGACGCCCCAGGACACCTTGCGGCGGAACCGGTGCTCGGCCTCGCGGGCGATCTCTATGCGCCGCTCCCGCGTCTCCTCCCTGAAGCGCTCGATGTGACCGTCGAGCAGCGCCGCACGCTCGGCGCCCTCTGTGGACCCGGCCGCGGAGGGGACCGGGAGCGAGCCGACGACCGCGATCTCCTCCCGATCGAGGACGAACTCGTGCTGCCCGGAGAACCAGTCCTCGGGAAGGCGTCCGGTGAACCAGGAGGTTATGACTGCTTCATCAGTTTCCATGTAATCAAGATTACACCCATATAGCCGCCTATCAAGAGGCAACGTCCCGGCATGGACTCGAGCGGAATGGGCGAGCCTGTCAGCGAGGCCGTACGCCGTCCGGCACGCGAGAATCAGAACATGAGCTCACCTCCGCACACCGGGCACAACCACGGTCTCCGCGAACGCAAGAAGGCCAAGACCCGGAGGACGATCCAGGAACACGCGATGAGGCTGTTCGTCGAGCAGGGGTACGACACCACGACGATCGAGCAGATCGCGGAGGCCGCGGAGGTCTCGCCCAGCACGTTCTTCCGCTACTTCCCCACCAAGGAAGACGTCGTCATCCAGAACGACTACGAGCCGATGATCACCTCGGCGTTCCTGGAGCAGCCGGCGTCGCTGTCGCCGCTCGCCGCGCTGCGCGAGGCCGTCCGCCTGGTCTACGGCGAGGTGCCGGCCTACGACGAGCCGACGATCCTCCGGCGCATCCAGCTCGTCTGGTCGATCCCCTCCCTGCGCGCCCGGCAGGTGGACGGCCAGATCGCCACCATCGCCATGCTCAGGGAGGCCATCGCCCAGCGAGCCGGCCGGTCCGTCGACGACTTCCGAGTGCACGTCCTCGCGGGCGCGGTCGTGGGCGCCTGGGTCGCGGCCATCGAACGCTGGGTCGAGTCCGACGGCCAGGAGGCCCTCGCCGACCTCATGGACCGCGTCCTGACCCTCCTGGAAGAAGGCGTCCCGCTCTAGAGGCATGGCCGGTGTCCTGTGTGGTGTGAGGAGCTCAGGGCCAACGCCCGGGTGGCCGAGGGCGGCTCGCCCGCAAGGCGAAGGCGCGGATCAGCGCACGCGCGCGGCGACCCAGGGGCTCACGCGGACGACTCCGGCGAGGTTCTTGGTGTAGACGGGGGCGATCTTCACGACGTCACCCGTGTGCGGGGCGTTCAGCATCTTGCCGTCACCCCAGTAGATGGCGACATGGGAGATGTAGCCGGGGTTGGTCGGGTCGTTGCGCCAGAACAGCAGGTCACCCGGCTGCGCCTGCGCGAGGGGGACCTGCGGCCCTGTGACCCACTGCTGGTGGGTCACGCGCGGCATGCGCACCCCCGCCTGGGCGAACGCCCACTGCACGAGGCCGGAGCAGTCGAACGAGTCCGGCCCCTCGGCGCCCCAGACGTACGGCCGGCCGAGCTTGCCCACCGCCGCAGTGAGCGCCACCTTGAGCTGGTCGGCGGACATGAACGAGCTGACCGGCCAGGTGGTGCGGGCCTGGGCGGGTGGCGTGAGCACCGGGTTGATCAACGCGATCTGGCTGCCCTTGGGGAGGAACTTCAGCAGGCTGAGGCGGAGCCGGGTGAAGTCGACGCCGGGCGCGCTGACGACGAGCGCGTTGCGCTCAGGGATGCCGAGCGACCTCGCGACCTGCTGGGAGACCACTGCGTTGATCAGCCCCATGCCCATCGTCGCGTAGGCGCCCACGCGGAGCTTGTGGCCGCCTGCGTTGACCGTGGAGCCGAGCGCGACGCCGCCGTCACTGCCGAGGGTGAACGAGACCGCGATGTCACCGGCGCCCACGCTGTTCCACAGGGCATCGGAACGGGCGGTTGAACGCGGGGTGTAGGAGCGGAACGTCGAGGGGTCCACACCCATGGTCTGCACGCGCTTGCCGTCCATCATGACGTCGGCGGCGTCCACGACCTCGACCGCCCTGACGCCTTTGTACGTCCTGACCCTGCGGACGGCGGCCTCGGACAGCGAGCGGGGCGTCACCACGAAGAGGTGCGGCTTGCGCAGCACGGCCAGCGGCGCCACCTGGACGCGCTCGGAGGTGGCCGGCAGGTCTCTGGTGGCCGCGACGTACCCGGCGTCGCGCTTCGGGATCGCCGGACGCGCGGACGCCACGACCGGCGGCGCCTGGCGCTTGCTCAGCTCGCCGAGGATCACCATGTCGGCGGCGAGCACCGTCACGAGCCCGACCGCGATGATGGGCACCACCCTGCGCGGTAACCGGGACACCCGGCGGCGGCGGGGCTGCAGGCGGGGCCGGAAGGTCAGATCCTCGCGGGCCTCGGTCAGCGCGCCGCCGAGGTAGTCACGGACACCGCTCAGGCCCCGGGTGAGGCTCTCTTGGACGACGGACGTACGACGTGGTCGCCGATCGAGCACGTTCCACCCCTTCCGCCCTGGTCTCCCACGTCGAATGGCGCATGCCCTTGCGAAACGCCCAGGCGTGCGTCGTCCCTGTCAGTGCCTGATTGTCCCGAACTCTGACCCTGATTGTCCGGTGATTCGCCCGGAATCAACCGCGATCCGCCGAAGGCGTGCTCCGGCGGATCGTATCGATGGCGAGGGCCGGACGCGTGGCTCAGTTGCCGATATAGGGCACGGCCTCGAGGATCTCCACGGAATTCGTCCTGCCGTTGGGCAGCGTGTAGGTGGCCCTCTCGCCGATCTTCTTGCCGTTGATGGCGGCACCCAGCGGGGATCGGGGGGAGTAGACGTCGATCGGGGCCCCGCTCTCCTCGCGGGAGGCCAGAAGGAAGGTGACCTCATCGTCGTCGTCACCGTCGAACCGGATGGTCACGGTCATGCCGGGACCGACGACGCCTTCGGCACGGGGGGGCTCCCCCACTCTCGCCTGGTCGAGAAGCTGGCGGAGCTGGAGGATGCGGCCCTCCATCTTGCCCTGCTCCTCCTTGGCGGCGTGGTATCCGCCGTTCTCCTTCAGGTCGCCTTCTTCGCGGGCGGCCTCGATCTTCTTGGCGATGTCGACGCGCCCGGGCCCCGAGAGATGCTCGAACTCCGCCCTCAGGCGGTCGTACGCCTCCTGCGTCAACCAGGTGACGTTCTCTTCGCGGGAGTCGACCACGGGTTCTCCTTGCGTACTCGTGAGAGTTGCGAGCGTTCGAATTCGGGGAGACTAACAAATTAACCCGACCGAACGCTTTCCCAAAAGTCTCATTGTACGAGATAGCAGTACTGGACGTTGCCGGAAGTGGCCCGCGCGCTGGTCTCCACGCGCTCGGTCAACTGGACGTCGGCCTGCCCCCGGGGGATCGTGACGTCGCGGGTGCCCACCTCGACGTGCTGGGTGTCGGTGGCTCGCAACTTGCACACCGCTGCTTGGTCGGCGGGCTTGTGTATCTGGAAGGTTATCGTAACGGAGTCCGCACCGCCCACCTCAAAGGTGATCACATCTGTGGGCACGCCGGTATTCCCCCTGGCGGACATCATGACGTAGCCCCAGCCGCCCATCGCGATTGCGATAAAGATCCCGATGATGATGAGAGCAATGGATTGCCCGGTTCGCCCCAAGCGTCCGGGACGCTCCGGGTAGGCCTCCGGCGTCCCGAGCACGGGTCCGTCCGCGCGCGAACCGACACCACTATCGGTCATGGCGGAATCTCCCAGCGGTCCCTCGTCGTTGCACGAGACGATTGTCCCCTGCGGAGGCTTCGCCCTACGCGTCGCCCCAAGAGAAAATAGCCTCTCTGGGGAGCTGGCCTGGACACCTGAGGAGAAACCGAGCCGTGAGTGCACCGCTGAGGCTGATGGCCGTTCACGCGCACCCTGACGACGAGTCGAGCAAGGGAGCCGCCACTATGGCGCGCTACGTGGCCGAAGGCGTCGACGTGCTGGTCTGCACGTGCACCGGCGGTGAACGCGGCTCGATCCTGAACCCCAAGATGGAACGCCCCGACATCCTGGAGAACATGACCGAGGTGCGGCGCCAGGAGATGGAGAAGGCGCGCCAGATCCTCGGCGTCGGGCAGAGCTTCCTCGGCTTCGTCGACTCCGGCCTTCCGGAGGACGAGAACGAGCCGCTGCCCGAGGGCTGCTTCGCGCTCCAGCCGCTGGAGGTGGCCGCGGCGCCGCTGGTCGAGGCCGTGCGCGCGTTCAGGCCCCACGTGATCCTGACCTACGACGACGACGGCGGCTACCCGCATCCCGACCACATCATGACGAACAAGATCTCGATCGAGGCCTTCGAGGCGGCCGGCGACCCCGACCGGTATGTCGGTCTCGGAGACCCGTGGCAGCCGCTCAAGCTCTACTACCACATGGGGTTCACGCGTGAGCGGTTCGAGGCCCTCCACCAGGCCATGACCGACCGGGGGATCGGCTCGCCGTACGGCGACTGGATCGCCCGCTGGGAGGACCGCCCGCAGAAATGGGAGGTCACCACCCGCGTGCCGTGCGGCGACTATTTCGAGACCCGTGACCTGGCGCTCCTCGCCCACGCCACCCAGATCGACCCTGACGGCTTCTTCTTCGTGTGCCCGCGCGACCTGCAGGAGGAGATCTGGCCCACCGAGGACTACCACCTGGCCCGGTCGCTGGTCGACACCGAGCTGCCCGAGGACGACCTGTTCGCGGGCATCCACGCGGGCGAGGTGTCACGCGCACACCAGTGACGGGAGCGCCCCTCAGGTGGCACAGACGCCGGGTGGCGGGCACATGCCTGCCGCCTGCGGGGGTGCCTCCCCCAGGTGGCAGACTTGACGGGTGACTGATTTCACCGCACACGCCGCCGTCGCCGCCCCGGCCCCTCCGATCGGCCCGGGCCTTGTCGGCTTCCTGGTGGTGGCCGCGATCGGTGTCGCGCTGTACTTCCTGGTGAAGTCGATGAACAGGCAGATCTCCAAGATCGAGGTCCCGCGCGAAGCCGATCTGGACAAGGCCGACATGGATGCGCCCGACCTGGGCAAGCCCGAGGAAGCCGACGACCCCCAAGCCAGGCAACGACCCAACGGCACCCGCTGAGCGCCGCGGCCCGCGAGAGGAACCCCCACATGGACCAGGCGGTCGAAGTAGCCGACAACGCGGAAGCCCGGCGCTACGAGATCACGGTCGACGGCAGGCTGGCCGGCTTCGCGGAGTACCGCAGGCGACCCGGGCAGCTCGTCTTCACGCACACCGAGGTCGGCGACGAGTTCGAGGGCCAGGGGCTCGGCAGCCGCCTGATCCGCGGCGCGCTCGACTCGGCGCGCGCGGCGGGTGTGTCCATCGTGCCGCGCTGCCCCTTCGTCGCGCGGTACGTCCAGCGCCACCCGGAGTACCTCGACCTGGTCGCGGCGACCGACGACACCGCCGAGAGCGCCTAGAACACCGGTGACGCGAGCCCCTCAGCGTCGAGCGGCTGAGGGCCTCCGCTTGTCACCCGGGTGACCACGCGCGCTCGAGTGCCTTCGGCAGGCCCCACCAGCCGAGCGGCGTGAGGATCGCCTTCTCGTCCACGATGCCGAGCTTCTCCCACAGCGGCGTGACGGAGCTGAACAGCGCCTCGGTCGTCTCCAGGTCCTCGGGGTCGTCCATGTCGACGTCGATGTCCTCGGACTCGGCGACGAACCTGGCGATGCGCTCGGGCGACGCCAGCACTCCGGGGCCGCGCCGGGCCAGCGCGATCACGGCGGCGAGCCAGTCGGCGTGGTGGATGGTGCACAGCGCGGCGAGCGCGGAGTCCTCCCGATTCAGCTCGCCGTCGAGGTCCCAGAACTGGTGCTCGTCCTCTTCTTGCAGGTCGGAGACCGGCGAGGCGATCCCCGCGGCCACCATGAGCCAGAGCTCGGTGTCGCTCTCGGGAAGCGGCTCGCCGTCGAGACCCGCGCAGGCCTTCAGCACCGAGCCGGGATACCCAGGCTCGGCGAGCAGCTCGCGCAGCCCCCGGGCCGCGGCGTCCAGGTCGGCGGTGGGGCACGAAGGCTCGGGCAGGTCGGCGAGCACGCGGTACAGCTCGCTCAGCGCGAACGCCTCCTCCTCGTCCCACGAGGCGAACAGCCCCTCGTCCAGCTCGTCGCCGACCGCGACGCCGGGCACGCGGCCGTCGGGAAGCGGCGTGGTGAGCCAGCGGTCCTGGATCTCCTCATAGACGGCGCGAGCGTCGGAGTCGCCGGACACGAGCCGGTCGGGGACGATCGTGCCGCTGACGACGTGCTCCTCCAGATGGGCGACGAGCCGGTCGTACAGCTCCGTCGCCACCGGGCCGCGCTCGCCCTCCTCCGGCCAGACGAAGTAGCTGCGGGTGATGAGGATCGGCTCGGTGCCGGTTGACTCCAGCCACCGCTGGACGTCCCCGACGGTCGCCACTCCGGCCTCGATGCCGGTGAGCGCGGCCTTCGCCGAGTCCCAGAAGGCGGCCGACAGAGGGTTGCCCGCCGCGAGCATCGCGCGGCGGAGGTCGGGGATCGCCACCAGCGCCTGGCCGCTCGCCACGGCGAGCAGCGCCCGGGCGATGTCCCGACGGGTCAGGTGGGCCGCGGGCCGGCCCGCGTGCGCGCTGACGAAGTCCAGATCCACGTTCACGCCCCGTGAGCCTACGCCCATGTGCCGAAGGGGGACAGCATGACCGTCCCGATTACACGGGACGACATGGCAGGACAGGACGAAAGGCCCTAGCGGTGACCTCTGACCTGGACAAAGGGTGAGATGAGGAGAAAGCTTCACACCCGAGGAGGGGCCATGACCGTGACCCAGACGTCGCGCGTGAGCCAAGATCGCACACAATCGAAATCCGACTCCGACGGCGATCTGCTCCAGCTGGACACGCCTGTCGTCAGCCTCCACGTCCACCGTCCCCACATGCCACGGATGCCACGTCTGCCGGGTATGTCGCGCATGCAGGACATGACCGGCAACCGCGGGCAGGAGATGGACCGCGCGATGGAGACCGCCAGGACGTTCCTTCCGCCGCCGGAGCGCATCGCCTACTACGGCGGGCTCGGCCTGCTGGCGGCCCTCGGGCTGATGGAATGGCCGGTGGCGGCCGCGATAGGAGCCGGCACGATGCTGGCGGCGCGCGCCTGCGCCTCCGCCAGGGAGTCCGGCGAGCAGCCGGAGTCCAGGCCGGCCGAGCGGACGTCAAGGGCCCGTACGTCCACCCCGAGGGCCTCGAGGACGGCGTCCACCAGAGCGTCGTCGACGAGGGCTTCCAGATCCTCGGCGGGGACGTCCTCGGCGACGTCCGGCCGGTCGGCTTCCCGCGGGGCCCGGTCCACTCCGGTCCGCACCGGCTCGGCACAGAAATCAGCAAGCGCCACGTAGAGGGTTCAATTGCCTGACCTGGGCATACTTAGGTCGAATGATCAGACCGCATGCCACGCGGTCTGATCGGCGTGTGTCGGCACCCAGGTCCCTGGAGGCGTTGTGTTCCTGCTCCGTGAACTCAGGGGTTCGGTAGGTCTACTGACGTCTCTTTTGCCCGAGACTGTCCGCGGCCTGCTCCCGTGCCCCCGGCAGGTACACAACTGCGTGGGCGGGATCCGCGTCGAGCTGCGGAACATCGGCGGCCCCGGAACCTCGCACGATGCACGCACCCTGGAAGGGCGTCTGCGCCAGCTCGGCGGCGCCGAGCGGGCCGAGGTGAACGGCGCGCTCGGCTTCGTCTTCGTCTCGTGCGACCCCGACAACCTCGACATCGGCAAACTGCTGTCGATCGTGGAGGAGTTCGACGTGACCGAGCAGGACGGCGGGGGCTACAACGCCCATCACGCTATGCACCACCAGGCCCGTGCCATCGTGGAGCTGGGCGCCGGGCTCGCGGGCGTGGGCATGACGCTGGTCGGCCGGGTGACGCGTGTCACCAAGGCGCCGGCCGCGCTCCCCGCACTCCTGCAGCTCGCCGAGTCGACCCCCCGGGTGCGGCACGAGCTTGAGCGCCGTGTCGGACGGCCGACGGCGAACATGGTCTTCGCCACGACTCGATTCGCCGCCCAGACGCTGGCGCTGCGTCCCTTCGGCCTGTTCATCGACTCGCTGGCGGCGGCCGGCCGCTGCGCCGAGGCCGTCGCGAGCCGCCAGGCGTGGACGGCCAGGGAAGAGGAGTTCACCGCCAGGAAAGGCGCCTACCGGTACATCCGGACGGCCGTCCTCCCGCGCCCCGTTCCCATGCCGTACGGCCCGATCGAGCGGTACGCGGACACGCTGAGCGTCGGCGCGCTCGCGTCGTACGGCGTTACCTCGTTCGTGAGCCCCGACCAGGAGCGAGCGCTCGCGATGCTGGTCTCAGGGACGCCCAAGGCCGCTCGTCTCGGCCGGGACGCGTTCGTCAGCGCCGTGGGGCGTGCCATGGCGCGGCGCGGGGCCCTGGTCCTGGACCGCGACGCCATGCGAAGCATGGACCGCATCGACAAGGTGGTCTTCGACGCCGACACCCTCACCCTGGGCTCGTGGACCGTCCACGAGGTCGTCACCCTCCCCTCCGCCGTCGATGTGGACCCCGACGAGCTACACGCCCGCATATACGCGCTGGTCGAAGGCGCGGACGCGGCCGTACGCCGCGAACAGGCCGACTGGGTGGCCGAGTCGCTCGCGACGGTCCCCGCCGAGGCGTCGCACTGGCGAGAGAAGGGGGTACGGCCCGTCGCCATCACCTACCGAGGCGAGCGGGTGGCGCTGGTCGGCGTGGTCCCCGAGGTCCACGCGTACGCCGAGGCGCTGGTCGGCGCGGCCGGTGACGCCTGCGGGGTGGTCATCGCCGGCGGCGACCCGAGCCTCGCCTGGCGGCTCGGCGCTCAGGAGGTCGTCGACGGAGGCAGCCGGCTCGCCGCGTCCGTACGGACGCTCCAGCTAGGCGGGCACGGCGTCGCCCTGGTGACGCGGCGTTCCGGTCGCGGGCTGCGCGAGGCGGACCTCGGCATCGGCGTGCTGGCCCAGTCGGGACGTCCTCCGTGGGACGCGGACGTCATCGGCGGGCCCGACGCGGCCCACCTGCTCCTGAGATCCCTCCACATGGCCAGGGTCACCAGTGAGCGGAGCGTGAAGGCGTCCGCCGCCGGCGCCGTGCTCGGAGGCGCGCTGACCGTCCTCGGGGCCGCCCCCGGCTCCGTACGGCGGGTGCAGCTCGTCGGCGACTGCACCTCGCTCGTCACGCTGGCGACGGGCGCGTGGTCGGGCCGCGACGTCGGCCACGGCGGGCTGCCGCAGCAGATCGACCGCACCCCCTGGCACGCCCTGCCGACGCAGGACGTCCTCGCCCGTGTCAACTCGACGGCGGCCGGGCTCAGCGAGGCCGAGGCCGCCCGCCGGCGGATCGTTCCAAGCAGGCAGGACGCCCCGGGGCCTCCCTCGTTGCTGCGCGCGACCGCCGAGGAGCTCGCGAACCCGCTGACCCCGGTGCTGGCCGTCGCCGCCGGGGTGTCCGCCGCCGTGGGATCGGCGCTGGACGCCGTGCTCATCGCCGGGGTGCTGGCGGTCAACGGGCTCATCGGCGGTGCGCAGCGGACCAACGCCGACCGGGCGCTGACCCGGCTGACCGACGCCACCGCCGTCCCCGTACGGCTGCGCCGCCCCCACGGGCCGGTGGACGCGACCGCCGACGACCTCGTACGAGGAGACGTCATCGAGCTGCGTGCGGGTGACGCCGTGCCCGCGGACTGCCGGGTGCTCAAATCACGCGCCCTGGAGGTCGACGAGTCGGCCCTCACCGGCGAGTCACAGCTGGTCACCAAGTCGCCCGCGCCGACCTCGGCCCTCGCGGTCGCCGACCGCAGCTCCATGGTGCACCAGGGCACCACGGTCGCTGCCGGCCACTGCCTGGCCGTTGTCGTGTCCACCGGCGCTGCCACCGAGGCGGGCCGTACGGCCGAGATGGGGAGCAGGGAGGCGCCGCCGACCGGCGTGGAGCTGCGGCTCCGCGCCCTGAGCCGGCAGATCATGCCCGTGGCCGTCGGTTCGGGCGCGCTGTTGATGGTCACCAGCCTGCTCCGTCGTTCCTCGCTCGCCGCGGCGCTCGCCCCGGCGGTGAGCCTCGCCGTGGCGGCCGTCCCCGAGGGCCTGCCGTTCATCGCCACCGTCGCGGAGCTGGCCGCGGCGAGGCGGCTCTCGACCCGCGAGACGCTGGTGCGCAACCCGTCGACCATCGAGGCGCTCGGACGGGTCGACGTGCTGTGCTTCGACAAGACCGGCACCCTCACCGAGGGGCACATCAGCCTCGGCCGGATCTCCGACGGCCGCCTGGAGCATCCCGCGGAGAACCTGCCGCCGGAGTTCCGGCGCATCCTCGCCGCGGCGCTGCGGGCGGGTCCCCAGCTCGGCGGCGAGCGGGCGGTCCCGCACCTCACCGATCGGGCCGTGCTGCAGGGGGCCGAGCGGCTCGGGGTGAGCCCCTGCGAGGGCCTGGACGCCTGGCAGCGGGTCGACGAGCTGCCCTTCGAGTCGGCACGGGGCTACCACGCCGTGCTGGGGACGGCGGGCACGACCGAGCTCCCCGGCGGGAGCACCCACCTGCTCAGCGTGAAGGGGGCTCCCGAGGTGGTGCTCACCCGATGCGGGACCATGCTGAGCGACGGCGTCATCATGCCCTTGGACGAGGAGGCGAGCAGCTCGCTCGCCAAGGAGGTGGACCGGCTCGCCCAGCAGGGCTACCGCGTGCTGGCCGTTGCCGAGCGCGGCGCGTCGAGCCGTCGAGATCTCGACGAGGCCCGCATCGACGACCTGTGCTTCCTCGGGTTCCTCGGCCTGGCCGACCCGGTCAGGCCGGCCGCGGCGCGCAGCGTCGACCTGCTGGTGCGCGCCGGCGTCCGGGTCGTCATGATCACGGGTGACCATCCGAGCACGGCCGAGGCCATCGCCGCCGAGCTGAACGTGCTCGACGGCCTGCGGGTCATGACCGGGCCGGAGCTGGACAGGATCGACGACGCCGCGCTCGCCGAGGTGCTCCCGGAGGTGTCGGTCTTCGCCCGGGTCACTCCGGCGCACAAGGCGCGGATCGTCGCCGGACTCCAGCAGGCGGGGAAGGTCGTGGCCGTGACCGGTGACGGCGCCAACGACGCCCCGGCCATCCGGCTGGCCGACGTGGGCGTGGCGCTGGGCTCGCGCGCCACCCCGGCCGCCCGCGCCGCGGCCGACGTGGTCGTGACCGACGACCGCATCGAGACGATCGTGGAGGCGATCATCGAGGGCCGGGCGATGTGGAGCTCCGTCCGTGACTCCCTCGGCATCCTGCTCGGCGGCAACCTCGGGGAGATCGTCTTCACGGTCGGATCCAACCTGGTAGCCGGGCGCAACACCCTGAACGCCCGGCAGCTCCTGCTGGTGAACCTGCTCACCGACATGCTTCCCGCTCTTGCCATCGCCATACGGCCGCCGAGCGCGACGAGCCCGGAGAAGCTGCTCATGGAAGGGCCGGAGGCGTCGCTCGGCGCCGCCCTGACCAGGGACATCTACGCGCGTGCCGTCACCACGGCGGCCGCCGCCTCGGTGGCCTGGGTGCTCGCACGGTCCACCGGTACGGAGGCGCGCGCCGACACCGTGGGCCTGATCGGCCTGGTGTCGGCCCAGCTCGTGCAGACGCTGGCGGTCGGAGGGAAGGACCGAACGGTCATGGCCGCCGCGTCGGTTTCGCTGGCCTGCCTGTTCGTGGCGGTCTCGACCCCCGGGCTCAGCCAGCTCTTCGGATGCCGTCCGGTCGGCCCGTTCGGCTGGGCCATCGGGCTCGGCAGCGGCGCCGCCGCAGGCATGGTCGGCCGGTTGATCAACCCGCCGGAAGCGAACGGTCACTAATCGTTCACCAAGCCGACACCTCCATAGGGACATATGGCTACATACATCGTTAATGATGTATAAGGCAGTCAAACCCCTACTGTGAGGTTCCGGTGTACAACTTCCTTGCCTCTGTGCTCGCCAAGGCGGCCGTGATGTTCGTCGAGGCGCTGGTCGTGCGCCTCGTGCAGGTCTGGCTCGAGAGGGCCGTCCCGCAGAACGCCTGAACCGTATCCGCCGGGCGTACGCCGTGCCCGGTCGTCGCGGGGTCCATGATTGGAGTCATCCGTCATGGAGGTCCCGGTGGCTGAGCGCCCGTACGTCCTGCTGTCGGTCGCGACGTCGATCGACGGCTTCATCGACGACACCTCGGGCGGCCCGCTGACGCTGTCCAACGAGGCCGACTTCGATCGTGTCGATGACGTGCGCGCCGGCTGTGACGCGATCCTGGTCGGCGCGGGCACCGTCCGCGCCGACGATCCCCGGCTCCTGGTCCGCTCTCCGGCCCGCCGCGCGGAGCGCGTGCGGCGCGGGCTCGGCGAGACGCCCCTGAAGGTCACGCTGACCCGCCACGGCGACCTCGACCCGGACGCGCGCTTCTTCTCCTGGGGCGACGTCGAGAAGATCGTGTACGCGGCGAGCCCCTGCGCTGAGAGGACCCGCAAGGGCCTGTCGGGCGTGGCCACCGTCGTGGACGCGGGTGATCCGGTCGATCTCCCCGGCGTGCTCGCCGACCTGTCCGCGCGCGGAGTACGACGGCTCATGGTCGAGGGCGGCGGCGCGGTGCACACGCTCTTCCTCACCTCCGGCCTCGTCGACGAGATCCATCTGGTCGTCGCACCCTTCTTCGTCGGCGATTCGGCCGCACCCCGGTTCGTCGGCGACGGCGCGTTCCCGTACGGCCCTGGCAACCCGATGCGCCTCGCCGAGGCGCGCCCGATCGGCGACGTGGTGCTCCTGCGCTTCCTTCTCCCCGCGTCCACCGAGCCGGAGGAGTCCCATGGCTGACACAACTGCGCCGTTCCGTCCCGGCACGGCGGGGGCCGACCGGCGGTGGCTGGGCGAGACCGTCGAGCTGTCGCGCCGCTGCCCCACCTCGGCCACGGCGTTCGCCGTCGGAGCCGTCGTCGTCGCTCGTGACGGGCACGTGCTCGCCACCGGCTACTCCCGTGAGGGCGATCCTCACGACCACGCCGAGGAGGCGGCGCTGGCGAAGATCTCCCGCGACGACCCGCGGCTCGCGTCGGCCACGATCTACAGCTCCCTGGAGCCCTGCACCACGCGCGCGTCGCGCCCTCGTGGTTGCACCGATCTTATCCTCGCCGCCGGAATCCGCCGCGTCGTGTTCGCCTGGCGCGAGCCGGACGTCTTCGTCGACTGCACGGGCGCGGAGACCCTGCGGGAGGCGGGCGTCGAGGTCGTCGAGATCCCCGAGCTTTCCGCCCAGGTCCGCGAGGTCAACGCTCACCTGTTCGACGCATAGCGAAAAGGGCTTACCCGAATCGACACGCCCGGCCGCGCTCCGGCCTGGCACGGTGACGAACCCGCCCGCCACCAGGCACAGCAGGCAAACAGCATCCACACAATCGACAGCCTCGAAACGTGGGCGAATTCATCGACGGATGTATCAGTATTTCTCCCGCTATAACGCATATCGGCGCACGCCGACAAACGTGAAACCCTCGCACCACCAAGGAGATGATCAGTGTTCGAGCGCTTTCCCATTTCAGTAGTCTCTTGAATTTCACTGAAAGGAAATTCGCTCGTGAAAACCTCTCATACGCGCCTTCACTGTGCGCTCCGGCACGCGCTCGCCGGTCTGTCCGTGCTCGCCTTGTCAGCTTCGGCCGTCGCCGTCCAGAACGGGACCGCGACGGCGGCGTCCGGTACTCCCGGAGTGCCGCGGGCTCCGAAGGTCGTCTTCGCCGAGGACTTCGAGAACGGCCTGGGCGCCACGCCCATCGCCGTCACCCGCTACACCGGAGCGGCGCCCACCGCCCAGACCTACAAGGCCGATCCGGTCTGGCTCGTGAACTGCAACGGCTGGATCGCCTCTCAGAAGGCCGCGGCCGAGCCTCCGGGCGCCGGCTGCGGCGGGTGGTGGACGTCGGTGAAGCAACTGGCCGGCACACTGGGCCAGTGGGCGGGCGGCGACCCGGCGACCAACCACGCCGTCACGGCGTACACCAACGCCGACCCGGGCCCGAACAAGACCCAGCTCGAGGCCGTCACACCCGTCGGCATCGGCGCTTCCAAGCGGTTCCTGACGTTCTCCGTCGACGCCGCCGAGGTCAACTGCTACGCCAACCACGCCAAGCTGGGCTTCTACCTGATGGACGGGGCGACGGCGGTTCCGACCTTCACCACGCCGATCGAGCCGTGCGCCCACCCGGCGAAGACCCTGAACGGCATCGGCGTCGGCACCTACACCAGCGACAGCCCGGTGCTCTTCAACGGTTCCACGGTCGGGCTCCGGCTGGTCAACTTCCAGGGCAGCGGTTACGGCAACGACGCCGCGTACGACAACGTGCGCATCCTCGACGTCACACCGCAGCTCGACACCGGGTACAGCCCCGCGTCGGCGGAGGTCGGCGCCACCTCGACGCTGACGTTCACCATCACCAACACCAGCGAGCTCGCGGTGAAGAAGGGCTGGTCTTTCACAGAGAAGCTGCCCACCGGCCTGGAGGTCGCGGCCACCGCCCCTGCGTCCGACTGCGCGGCCACGACGGTCACCGCCCCCGCGGGCGGCGGGCAGATCGGCGTGACGGGAACGTTGCCCGCCGGCAAGGCTTCCTGCACCGCCAAGGTCGCGGTGACATCCGCGAAGGCCCGCACCTACACCACCTGCGCCGAGGACCTGACCGGCTCAGCCGGGCTCAACCCGCCCGGGTGCGCCTCGGTGAAGTTCGTACCGCCCGTGCTGGTGTTCGACGCGCACGCGCACGGCGGCCGCGTCACCGCCCCGCTGGTCAACGTCACGCCGCTCTCGCCGTCCGACGTCTCCTGCGCTCAGACCCCCGCGACCGACGCCCACACGCTGGCCGGCGCCACGCTGCCGGGCCTCGGCTCGCTGGGGATCGTCACCACCAAGGCCTCGGGCACGGTCGACCCGGCCGGGCTCCGCACGGCCACGGCCACGGCCAAGACGGCTCGCCTCCGCCTGCTCGGCGGAGTCGTCTCAGCGGACGAGATCACCTCGACGGCGACGGCCCGCGACGACGACTCCGGGCACGTGGGCGTCGCCGGTCAGGTCGATCTCACCAACCTCAAGGTCAACGGCGTCTCCATCGTCGACCCCAAGGTCAACCTGGTGATCGACGTCCCGCTGGTGGCCAGGATCGTGATCAACGAGCGCGTGGCGACCCCCGAGGGCATCGTGGTCAACGCCGTCCACGTCCGCACGCTGGCGGGGGTCGACATCGTGATCAGCCATGCCAGGGCCTCGCTGACCGTCCCCGGAAAGCCCTGCCCGGTCCTCTGACCGCCTTCGCCCGACACGGGTGGCCTGCCGGGCACCGGCACACCCGTGTCGGTGCCTCGCGGTGTGGGACTTGTCTGCGCTTAGTGTGAGAAGGACCGTACGGGTACAACGGTGGCGCGCAGCCTCTGCGCACCTCAAGGCGACCAGAATGTACGCACCGCGTACGCAGGGGAGATCGTGATGAACCGGCTGAAGAACGCGACGAGCCCGTATCTGCTCCAGCACGCGGACAACCCCGTCGAGTGGTTCGAATGGGGTGAGGAGGCCTTCGCTGAGGCGCGGCGGCGCGATGTGCCGCTGCTTGTCTCCATCGGATACTCGGCCTGTCACTGGTGTCATGTCATGGCCCACGAGTCGTTCGAGCACGCGGCGACCGCCCAGATGATGAACCAGCGGTTCGTCAACGTCAAGGTCGACCGCGAGGAGCGTCCCGACGTGGACGCCGTCTACATGAGCGCCACCACGGCCATGACCGGCCAGGGCGGCTGGCCGATGACGGTGTTCGCCACGCCAGAGGGCCATCCGTTCTACGCCGGCACGTACTTCCCCCGGCAGCAGTTCCAGCGGCTCGTCGACGGGGTGTCACAGGCGTGGGCGAAAGACCGGGAAGCGGTGCTCTCGCAGGGGTCGAAGGTGGTGGAGGCACTCAGCGAGAGCGCCGCGCTGCCCGGAGGGCCACTGCCGACCGCCGAGACGACCGTGCGAGCCGTGGACGATCTCGCCAAGGGCTTCGACCCGGTTCGTGGCGGTTTCGGCGGCGCGCCCAAGTTCCCGCCTTCCATGGTGCTGGAGTTCCTGCTCAGGCACGGCACCCCCGACGCCATGGCGATGGCCGAGAAGACCCTTGACGCCATGGCCCGTGGCGGCATGTACGACCAGCTCGGCGGGGGCTTCGCCCGCTACAGCGTGGACGCCGCGTGGGTGGTGCCCCACTTCGAGAAGATGCTGTACGACAACGCGCTGCTGCTGCGGGTCTACACCCACTGGTGGCGGTCCACGGGGTCCCCGCTTGCCAGGCGTGTGGCCCTGGAGACCGCCGACTGGCTGCTCCGCGAGATGCGCACCCCTGAAGGTGGTTTCGCCTCAGCGCTCGACGCCGACAGCGAAGGCGTGGAGGGCAAGTTCTACGTCTGGACGCCCGCCGAGCTGCGCGAGGTGCTCGGCGAGGAGCGCGGCGCCTGGGCCGCCTCGGTCTTCGAGGTAACGGGCGCGGGCACGTTCGAGCACGGCGCGTCCGTGCTCCAGCTGCTGTCCGACCCCGACGATCGCGCCCTGCTCGACGACGTTCGCGCGACCCTGCTCACCGCCCGTTCTGTCCGGGTGCGTCCCGGCAGGGACGACAAGGTGGTGGCCGCCTGGAACGGACTCGCCATCGCGGCGCTCGCCGAGGCAGGTGCCCTGTTCGACCGCCACGACCTCGTCGACGCGGCCCGTACGGCCGCCGAGCTGCTCGACACGGTGCACCTCGACGGGCCCCGGCTGTCACGCACCTCGCGAGACGGGCGGGCGGGGTCCAATGCCGGGGTGCTGGAGGACTACGCCGACGTCGCCGAGGGGTTCCTCGCCCTGTACGGGGTCACGGGTGAGGCCCGCTGGTTCGATCGGGCCGGTTCGCTGCTCGACACGGTGCTCGACAGGTTCCCCGACGGGTCCGGCGGGTTCTTCGACACCGCCGACGACGGCGAGCGGCTGTTCCAGCGTCCGCGGGACCCCACCGACAACGCCACGCCGTCCGGGCAGTTCGCGGCGGCCGGCGCCCTGCTGTCGTACGGTGCCCTGACCGGGTCGGCGCGCCACCGCGATGCCGCCGAGGCGGCCGTGGGCACGGTGTCGGTGCTCGCCGACCGGCACGCCAGGTTCGCCGGATGGGGGCTCGCGGTCGCCGAGGCCGCCCTGGCCGGGCCGGTGGAGGTCGCGATCACCGGGCCCGTGGACGACCCGCGCACCACCGCCCTGCACCGGGCCGCGCTCATGGCCGGAGTCCCCGGCACCGTCATCGCGCTCGGCGACGGAGGCGTGCCGCTGATGGAGGGCCGCGGCCTGGTCGGCGGCGAACCTGCCGCGTACGTATGCCGGCACTTCACCTGCCAGGCCCCCGTCACCTCCCCCGCCGACCTGACCCGGGAGCTACTCGGCGCGACCGCCCGCTGAGGCCTCCGCACGAGGACCACCACGCGCTTTCAGCCGGGTGGGGGTGGGGTTTCGATGGGCTGATCATTCGGGGGGAGGGGGACGGTGCCGTCGGGGCCGGGGGTCGGATCGGGGCTTCCGGTGGTGTCGGGGGTCGCCGCAGGCGGGGTGCCGGACGACTGCGGGGCCGGCGTGGCGGGGGTGTTGTCGCCCTGAGGCGCACCGTTGGTCGCCCCGCCGCCCCAGCCGTTCCCGTTGCCGCCCCAGCCGTTGCCGTTGAAGCCGCCGTTCCAGTCGTTGTAGTACGGGTCGTACGACGAGGACCCGGGGAAGTCCATCACCGGCTTGCCCGACATCGCCTCGGACATGAACGCGCGCCAGACCTGCGCGGGCAGGGACCCGCCGAACAGCGCGCCGTATCCAGGCACGCTCACCGTCTTGTTGTCGTCGCGGAACATGTTCACGGCGGTCGACAGCTGCGGGGTGAACCCCACGAACCAGACCGCGCTGGCGGAGTCGCTGGTGCCGGTCTTGCCTGCCGCGGGGCGGTCGTACAGCCGGGCGGCCGTGCCCGTGCCCCCCTCGACCACCTGCTCCATCGCGAACGTCGCGTCCGCGGCCGTCCGCTCGCTGTACGCGCGTACGCCCTGAGCGGTGAACTTCCTGGTGTTGTCCTTGGCGTCGGTCACCGAGCGGATGACGTGCGCTTCCTTGTGGACGCCGTTGGCCGCGAACGTGCCGAACCCGGAGGCCTGCTGCACCGCGCTCACCGACGCCGTGCCGAGCGGGAACGTCGGGTAGTCCTTCTGCCGGGCGATCTGGTCGGCCGGGATCCCCGCGGCCTCGGCCGCCTGGGCGACCTTCTTCAGCCCGACCTTCTGCGCGAGGTCGACGAAGGCGGTGTTCACCGAGTTGCGCGTCGCCTCGACCAGGTCGATGGAGCCGTAGGACGTGCCGCCCGCATTGGGGATCGGGTCCTTGGCGGAGGCCACCCGTATCGGCGAGTCGCCGTTGACCCGGGTGTTCAGGTCGAAGCCGTTCTGCAGGGCGGCGGCCAGCGTGTACGGCTTGAAGGTGGACCCGGCCTGGACCTTCGCGGAGAACGCGTTGTCGTACTGGTTGGCCCCGTAGTCCTTGCCGCCGTAGAAGGCCATGACCTCACCGGTGTTCGGATCGACAGCGGCGAGGCCCGTGCGGACCTTGTTGGAGGTGTCCGAGGGCAGGGTCTCCTCGACGGCGCGCTGGGCGGCGGCCATCAGGCTCTTGTCGAACGTCGTCGTGATCTTGAGACCACCCTGCTGGATGTCCTCGTCGGAGTAGCCCCGGCGGTTCAGCTCCGCCCAGACCTGGGCCAGGATGTAGCCCTTCTGGGAGTTGGCCGAGAGCGGGTTCTTGATCTTCGCGAGCTTCGGGAAGGTCATCGCCGCGGCCTGTGACGGATCTAGCGAGCGGGTCTGCACCATGGCCGCGACCACGGCCTGCCAGCGGGCCTTGGCGGCGTCCAGGTCGGCGCCCTTGGGCGCGGCGAACCGTGACGGCTGCTGGATCACCGCGGCGAGGTAGGCACCCTGGGACGGCGTCAGCTTGCCGACGTCCTTGCCGAAGTACGCCTGGGCGGCCGCCTGGATGCCGTAGGCGCCGCGGCCGAAGTAGATCGTGTTGAGGTACTGCTCCAGCACCCAGGACTTCGACTTGGACCGATCCACCTTCAAAGCGATCATGATCTCTTTGAACTTGCGCGTGGCCGACCGCTCCTGGCTGAGCCCGCTGTAGTAGTTGCGGACGAGCTGCTGGGTGATGGTGGAACCGCCCTGCACCTGGCTGCCGGTGACGGTGGACCACATGGCACGAGCCGTGCCCTGCAAGGAGACGCCTTGATCCTGGTAAAAAGTCCGGTTTTCGACGGATATGACCGCATCGCGTACCGATTTCGGCACCTGGTCCAGCGAGACGTTCTTTCGGTTCACACCCTGCCTGGTGAGCACCGTCTTGCCGTCGCGGTAGTAGATGAGCGAGCCCTGCGCGGTCGCGAACTTCTGGGTGGTGTCGGGAATCGGTGTCAGAGCCCAGACCACCCCGACCATGGCCGCGAGGCCGAGGACGACGATGCCACCGGCGATGATGAATCGGTGGAGAAGACGACGCCTCGACCGGCGCTTCTTCTCTGCGTCCCGCACGGCGTAACCCCCCGATCTACTGCTCAGCAAACCCCCGTAAGCTGGGCGGATCGTCCACAGTAAACGATAGAGACCGGTGCTCCGCCCGTCGAGGGGCCGCACGGTTTCCGCATCGCACAGGTTCGCAGATTTCCAGCCCCTCGTATGCGACAGGCTCGCGGGTTCCCCGATCCGCGTACGACACCGACCTGCTGACTGCCACGTTTTCGTACAAACCGGCGTGGCTAACGGTCGGAGTGGCCGGGCGTGCCGGCGACCAGGGGGAGCACGCGGTAGGCGACCGGAGTGTCCAGCGCGATCACCGAGGACGTGCGCACCACCCCCTCGAGGTCCACGATGAGGTCGATGACCCGTTGCAGGTCGGCATTGCTCCGCGCGACCACGCGGCACAGCATGTCACCGCCGCCGGTGATCGTGTGGACCTCCAGCACCTCCGGGATGGAGGCGAGCAGGCTCCCGACCGGGTCGTGGCCGCTGACCTGCCGTATCTGCAGGGTGACGAACGCGGTCACGTGGTAGCCGAGGGCGGCGGGGTCGACCTCCGGGCCGAACCCGGTGATCACACCGCTCTCCACGAGCCGGTCGAGCCTCGCCTGCACCGTGCCCCGCGCGACGCCGAGCCTCCGGGAGGCCTCGAGCACGCCCACGCGCGGCTCGGCGGCCAGCAGGGAGATGAGCCGTACGTCCAGCTCGTCAATCGTCATGCTGTACAGCTTTACCCCCGACGTCGCTGAATCGCCAGGCAATGTGCCTACCACTTTGGGTAACACTTGCACATATAGGCCACAGCGGCTGAGAGTGAACTCATGAGCGATGTATTTGCCGTAAACGGCATGGACGCGGTGGTGTTCGCGGTAGGCAACGCCAAGCAGGCGGCGTACTACTACTCCTCGGCCTTCGGCATGCGCCTGGTCGCGTACAAGGGGCCGGAGACCGGAAGCCGCGACGAGGTGGCCTACGTGCTCACCTCGGGAAGCGCGCGCTTCGAGTTTCGCGGCTCGGTACGGCCGGGGACCGAGATCGCCCGTCACGTGGCGGAGCACGGCGACGGTGTCATCGACCTGGCGCTGGACGTCCCCGACGTGGAGGGCGCCTACGCGCACGCGATGGCCACGGGCGCGCGTGGCCTGGCGGAGCCGTACACGATCGAGGACGAGCATGGCAAGATCGTCATCGCGGCGATGGCGACGTACGGCGAGACCCGGCACACCCTCGTCGACCGGTCCAACTACAGCGGATCGTACCTGCCGGGCTACGTGCCCGCCGCGCCCCTGGTGGCGCCGCCGGACAAGAGGTACTTCCAGGCCATCGACCACTGCGTGGGCAACGTCGAGCTGGGCAAGATGGACGAGTGGGTGGAGTTCTACAAGCGGGTCATGGGCTTCACCAACATGGCGGAGTTCATCGGCGACGACATCGCCACCGAGTACTCCGCGCTCATGTCGAAGGTCGTCGCGAACGGCACACGCAAGGTGAAGTTCCCCCTGAACGAGCCCGCGATCAGCCGCAAGAAGTCGCAGATCGACGAGTATCTCGAGTTCTACGGCGGCCCAGGCGTGCAGCACATAGCGCTGGCCACCAATGACATCCTGCGGACCGTCGAGCGGATGCGGGCGGCCGGGGTCGAGTTCCTCGACACGCCCGACTCCTACTACGACGACCCGGCGCTGCGCGAGCGGATCGGCCAGGTACGGGCCCCGATCGAGGAGCTCAAGAGACAGCGCATCCTCGTGGACCGTGACGAGGACGGCTACCTGCTGCAGATCTTCACCAAGCCCGTGCAGGACCGCCCGACGGTGTTCTTCGAGCTCATCGAGCGGCACGGCTCGCTCGGCTTCGGCAAGGGCAACTTCAAGGCGCTGTTCGAGGCGATCGAGCGGGAGCAGGACCGGCGCGGCAACCTGTGATCGTTTTTTGCGGGGCCCCGGCTTTGGGGTGAGGACCTCCTGGCGATCAAGTACGCATGCGATCACCAGGAGGGTACGGCCCGATGGGCTCACCGCCGGCCGGGCGGTGGAGGCGGCTGTTCGCCGGCGTCCTGGACCTCCTGATCGTGGGCCTGATCACGTCGCCGTTCTCCTCAACGGTTGCCCAGAGGATGCCCGACGGGGCGTTCGAGCTGGTCCACGTTGAAAACGGCGTGGTCGTCGCGATCGTCTGGTTCCTGTACTACTGGCTGCTGACGGCGTTCTGGCACGGCCAGACCGTGGGCAAGAAGCTGTTCCGGATGCGGGTCGTGCAGCATCCCACCCAGGAGCCGGTCACGCCGGGACAGGCGGCCGTCCGCGAGGCCGTGTACGGGATCTTCAGCCTGGTGTGTTGCCTTGGTCTGGTGGACCTGGTGTGGATCCTGTTCGACGGAAAGAAGCAGGCTTTGCATGACAAAGCCGCTTCGACCCTTGTCGTAGATGCCTGATGACCTGGCCTTTCTCGCGTAGGCTGCTCCGCATGCAGCTCAAGGGGCCCACGCGGCTCACCACGGCCGTGCTGTCCGCGACAGTGCTCGGACTCAACGCCTGTTCCGCCTCGAACGGAGCGACGGCGCCGGGCGCGGCGCCCAGCGGCGGGAACGCCCAGGCCTCCGAGGTCAAGGCCGGCACGCCAGGCGCGGCGGGCATCGGCGACCCGGACTTCCCCACCGACGGCAACGGCGGGTACGACGTCGAGCACTACGGGCTGAAGCTGTCCTACGACCCGTCGGCCAAGCAGCTGTCAGGCACGGCGAGCGTCCAGGCCAAGGCCGTGCAGAACCTCTCGCGCTTCAACCTCGACCTGCACGGGTTCACCGTTCGCGAGGTGAGCATCGACCACAAGGCCGCGACGTTCACCAGGGAGGGTGACGAGCTCACCGTCAGCCCGGCCGCCGTGATCACCAAGGACACGGTGTTCACGGTCGCCGTCGACTACTCCGGCAAGCCGGAGCCGGTACGCAACTCCTCCAACCTCGGCACCTACGGCTTCATCCCGACCAAGGACGGCGCGTTCGTCACCAGCGAGCCCAACGGTGCCAAGACCTGGTTCCCCTGCAACGACCACCCGGCCGACAAGGCGACGTACGACTTCGACATAACGGTCCCCAAGGGCACCACGGTCGTCGCCAACGGCGAGCTGCGCGGCGAGCCGGTGACCTCCGGAGCCACCTCGACCTTCGCCTGGCGCGAGGCCCACCCGATGGCGACCTACCTCGCGACGATCACGCTGGGCAAGTTCGACGTCAGGACAGGCAAGAGCGCCGGCGGCATCCCGGTGTACGCCGCGACCGACCCGGCGTTCCGGCACAACCTCGACTCCCTCTACTCGACGTCCGCCAAGGTGACCGACTACTGGTCGAAGGTCTTCGGGCCCTACCCCTTCTCCTCCACAGGCGGCGTGATCGACGACTTCTCCACCGGTTACGCCCTGGAGAACCAGACCAAGCCGATGTACGGCGGGTTCGAGCCGGATCAGAGCATCATCGCCCACGAGCTCGCCCACCAGTGGTTCGGCGACAGCCTCACCATCACCCGGTGGAAGGACCTGTGGCTCAACGAGGGCTTCGCGACGTACGCCGAATGGCTCTGGAGCGAGCACAACGCCGGCCTGACCGCCGAGAAGACCTTCCAGGACTACTACTCCGCCAAGAACGCCCCGATCTGGAGATACCCTCCGGGCGTGGCCCAGCGGCAGGACCTGTTCAACACCTCCGTGTACGTCCGGGGCGCCATGACGTTGCAGGCCCTGCGCAAGCGCATCGGCGACCAGACGTTCTTCAAGCTCCTGCGCACCTGGACGGCACAGCACAAGTACGGCAGCGTCACCACCGAGGAGTTCGTCCAGCTCTCGGAGAAGCTCTCCGGCAAGCAGCTCGGCGACCTGTTCGACGCCTGGCTGTTCAAGCCCCAGCGCCCAACACTCAACTGACCAGCGGCGTTCCCCTGCCACGAAAGACGAGTCCTACTAGCGGATCACCCGGTACTTCATGTGCGTGACCAGTTCGGTGCTACGGGCGTCGAGGGGTTCGAGGGTGAGATCGTCAACGCCTTCGAAGAGTCGTTCTCCCGCGCCGAGGGTCACCGGGACGATGTGGAGCCGCAACTCATCGATGAGCCCAGCCGCGAGGCACTGGTTGATCGTGGCGGCCCCGCCGACGATGCAGACGTTCTCGCCGCCTGCCGCCGCACGCGCCTGCGCGAGTGCGGACTCGACCCCGTCCGTGACGAAGGTGAACGTCGTCCCGCCATGCATCGTCAGCGACGTGCGTGGATGATGCGTGAGAACGAAGACGGGCGCGTGGTACGGGGGGTTGTCGCCCCACCACCCCTGCCAGGTCTCATCCCAGGCGCCACGGCCGGGGCCGAACATGTTGCGGCCCATGATGAAGGCTCCGGCCGAGGACAAGGCGTCGATCTCTACGGCGTTCACCTCGGGCTGCTCGAACATCCACCGATGAAGACGGCCATCGACTCCTTCACCGAACGGGTTCTCGAGGCTCTGATTGGGACCCGCGACGAATCCGTCGAGGGAGACGGTGATCCCGCACGTTACTGCACTCATCGGAGTAATGATCCTTTTCCTGAGCGGACGACATGAGGGCGCACGTTGATCAGCACGGCGTTCGAAGGTCATAGCATCTGACCGGCAAGATGTCTAGCTGAAGATCAGCTTGTAGCCGTAGCGGCGCAGGCCGGTGAGGACCTCCTCGCAGTGGACGGGACCCTTGGTCTCCAGGTGCAACAGCACCTCGGCCTCGTCGAGGTGAAGGCGGGGGTCCATGCGCTCGTGGCCCACGTCGAGCACGTTGGCCCCGAGCCCGGCCAGGCGGCTGAGGAGCGTGGCGAGCGCCCCGGGCCGGTCGGGCAGCCTGATGCGGAAGGCGAGGTAGCGCCCCGCGACCGACAGGCCATGTCGCAGCACCTTGGACAGCAGCAGGGGGTCGATGTTGCCCCCGGAGAGCACCACCACCACGGGCGGCTCGAAGGCGTGCGGCCAGTCGAGCAGCGCGGCCACACCGGCGACGCCCGCCGGCTCGACCACCATCTTGGTGCGCTCGAGGCAGAGCAGGAGCGCCCGCGACAGGGTCTCCTCCGAGACCGTGACCACGCTGTCCACCAGATAGTGGATCATCTCGAAGGTGATGTCGCCGGGACGGCCGACGGCGATGCCGTCGGCCATGGTGGACACCGGCTCGACCACGACGGGGTGGCCCGCGGCGAGTGACGCGGGGTAGGCGGCGGCCCGCTCGGCCTGCACGCCGACGATGCGAACACCCGGGCGCAGGGACTTCACGGCGAGGGCGACCCCCGCCGCGAGGCCGCCGCCGCCGACCGCGAGCGTGATCGTGCCGACCTCGGGGAGCTGGTCGAGGATCTCCAGCCCCAGCGTGCCCTGACCGGCCACGACGTCGGGGTGGTCGAAGGGGTGGATGAAGACGGCCCCGGTCTCGTCGGCGTGCTCCTTGGCCGCCGCCAGCGCGTGGTCGACGGTCGTGCCCGCGAAGATGACGTCGGCACCGTAGGCACGGGTGGCCTCGACCTTCGGCAGCGGCGCGCCCTCAGGCATGAAGACCATGGCCTTGCAGCCCAGCAGCCCCGACGCCAGCGCGACCCCCTGCGCGTGGTTGCCCGCGCTGGCCGCGACCACGCCCCGGGAGCGCTCCTCATCCGTCAGCCGGGCGATACGGACGTACGCGCCCCTGACCTTGAACGAACCGGCCCGCTGGAGGTTTTCGCACTTGAGATAGACGGGGCCGCCGATCAGCTCGGACAGAACCCGCGAATGCAGCAACGGCGTGCGGACGATCACGCCCTCTAGCAGGTCGCGGGCAGCCACGACGTCGTCATAGGTCACCTCTGGGCGGGCCATGTCCGAAGTCTCCCACTTATCGCCTCTCGCCGCCCCGTCGACCCACCGGCACACAAAAGCCGCTTGGACGATCTTCGTCACGCCTCGATCCC
>JAOPYI010000122.1 GCA_025964675.1 Sphaerisporangium sp.
GCGATCACGCGGGCGCCGATGGCCGCCTGGATGGGCACCTCGAACTGCTGCCGGGGAATCAGGTCCTTGAGCTTCTTGGCCATCTCGACGCCGTAGGCGTAGGACTTCTCGCGGTGGACGATCGCGCTGAAGGCGTCGACGGCCTCGCCCTGGAGCAGGATGTCGACCTTGACGAGGTCGGCCTCCTGCTCGCCCGAGGGCTCGTAGTCGAGCGAGGCGTACCCCCGGGTGCGGGACTTGAGCTGGTCGAAGAAGTCGAAGATGATCTCGCCGAGCGGCAGCGTGTAGCGGATCTCCACGCGGTCCTCGGAAAGGTACTCCATGCCGAGCAGCACGCCGCGGCGGCCCTGGCACAGCTCCATGATCGCGCCGATGTGGTCGGAGGGGGACAGCACCGTGGCCTTCACCACCGGCTCGTAGATCTCGGCGATCTTGCCGGCCGGGAACTCCGACGGGTTGGTGACGACGAGCTCCTTGCGGTCCTCCATGATGACCCGGTAGATGACGTTGGGAGCGGTGGAGATCAGCGAGAGGTTGAACTCGCGCTCCAGCCGCTCGCGCACGATCTCCATGTGGAGCAGGCCGAGGAAGCCGCAGCGGAAGCCGAACCCGAGGGCCGCGGAGGTCTCAGGCTCGTAGACCAGGGCCGCGTCGTTCAGCTGGAGCTTGTCGAGGGCCTCGCGCAGCTCAGGGTAGTCGTCGCCGTCGATGGGATAAAGGCCGGAGTAGACCATCGGCCTCGGGTGGTCGTACCCGCCGAGCGCCTCCGCCGCAGGACGTACGGCCGAGGTCACCGTGTCACCGACGCGCGCCTGCCGGACGTCCTTCACGCCCGTGATGAGATAGCCGACCTCTCCCACGCCCAGCGACGCGGACGGCACCGGCTCCGGCGAGATCACGCCGATCTCGAGGGTCTCGTGCGCGCCGCCGGTGGACATCATCACCGTGCGCTCGCGCTTGGAGAGCTGCCCGTCGATCACCCGGACGTAGGTCACGACACCGCGGTAGGTGTCGTACACCGAGTCGAAGATCAACGCCCGCGCCGGAGCGGAGGCGTCGCCGACCGGGGCCGGCACCTCGCGGACGACGTGGTCGAGCAACTCCTTGACGCCCTCTCCGGTCTTGCCGGACACCCTCAGCACGTCGGACGGGTCGCACCCGATCAGCCCCGCGAGCTCCTGCGCGTACTTGTCGGGCTGCGCGGCCGGCAGGTCGATCTTGTTGAGCACCGGGATGATGTGCAGGTCGGCGCTCATGGCCAGGTAGAGGTTGGCCAGCGTCTGCGCCTCGATGCCCTGGGCGGCGTCGACCAGCAGCACCGCGCCCTCGCACGCCTCAAGCGACCGGGAGACCTCATAGGTGAAGTCGACGTGGCCCGGAGTGTCGATCATGTTGAGCACGTGGCCGTCCCATGGCAGCCGGACGGCCTGCGACTTGATGGTGATGCCGCGCTCACGCTCGATGTCCATGCGGTCGAGATACTGGGCGCGCATGTGCCGGCCGTCTACCACACCGGTGAGCTGAAGCATCCGGTCGGCAAGGGTGGACTTGCCGTGGTCGATGTGCGCGATGATGCAAAAGTTTCGGATCAACGCGGGGTCGGTCTGGCCAGGGTGGATGCGCACCGGGGTCCGTTTCGGCAGGATTGACGACGAGCGGGAGGCTGGCATGCCAGCCTTGACCATGGTGTCACGCCCGGGTGGTCACCCGGACAGCGTCACCCGGACTGCGGATTGGGCGCGGCGATCGCGCCCGCACACCACTCAGGCGGGGTGTGCCGGCGCCGCGCTTCGCCTCCAGTTTACCGGGCACCAAGACCAGCGGGCTCCTCGCTGCGCTACGATGATGAGGCAGACGTGTGCCGTGGTCTTCGATTTGAGCGTGGACCCGTCATGTTGGTACTCTGTACAACTGCGTGTGGCGCGCCCTCTCTGCCCGCGCGCCCCATCCAATCGACTTTCACCGAGGCTTCTTCGTGGCGAACATCAAGTCCCAGATCAAGCGCAACCGGCAGAACGAAAAAGCCCGGCTGCGCAACAAGGCCGTCAAGTCCTCCCTGAAGACGGCGGTCCGCAAGTTCCGCGAGGCCGCCGAGCAGGGGAACGTACAGGAGGCCGCCGTGCTGATGCGCGCAGCCTCGCGTCAGCTCGACAAGGCCGTCAGCAAGGGCGTCATCCACAAGAACCAGGCGGCGAACCGCAAGTCGGCGATCGCCAAGCGCGCCGCCACGCTCGAGCCAGCCCAGTAGGCTCAGGCTTTCCACAACGCCGCGTCCCACGTGGGGGGCGGCGTTTTGGCATGCCCGGAATCCGGGGTACTGCACCTCGTTAATCTTGAAATGTCACGATTTCGACATCACATGGCCATTGCCGACCGGTACCGGGTACATCACCATCTCCGCCCTGCTCTTTCCCCCTACGACACCGCCCGTAGGGTTCGGAGCACGGGAATGATCAGCGGGAGGCGGGTTGATGCGGGGGCGGACACCTTTGGTGCTGCGGCGTGCCTTCAGCGAACCACTCCTGCTCTTCGCCGCCTTCGGCTCCATCCTTCTCGCGACCACGACGCTGGTGGCGCTCACCATGTACGCCTCCACGGTCGCCGACGTCGGCGTGCGGCGTGCCATGGAGACGGCCTCGCTCCAGACCACCGCGACGACGATCACCTCCTCCGTACAGCAGGGCACCTTCACCGGCATCGACGGAGCCGTGCGCGCCCGCCTCGGCGCTCTCGGCGGGGCTGAGGGCGCCCCGCCCGTACCCCACGACGTCACCCTCAGCGCCCGCTCCGACTCCTACGCACTCCCAGGCCAGGCAAAGCTCAACCACCCGGAGCTGACCCGGTTCGGGACGTTCGAGGGGCTGGAGCGCCAGGCACGGCTGCTGGAAGGCATGTGGCCGAGGCCCGCGCCGCAGGGCACCATCGAGGTCGCGCTCTCGCAGCCCGCCGCGCAGGCGATGAGACTGGCCTACGGCGACGAGTTCAGCCTCGTGGGACGCCTCGACCACAAGACCGTACGCGCGAAGCTGACGGGCGTCTTCCAGCTCGCCGACCCCTACGCCGACCGCTGGAACGGGGAGGAACTGCTGCGCAGGGGCATGGAGCGCGGCGGCTACACCACCTACGGCCCGCTGATGGTGCCACGCGACACCTTCCTCGCGCGGTTCACCTCCACGACCGTCACGGTCACGTGGACCGCCGTGCCCGACCTGCGGCACCTCACCCAGGAACGGCTGCGACCCTTCGCGACCTCGGTCGCGGCCCTCGGCGACTCCCTCAAGCGTGACTGCCCCTCGTGCGAGACGTTCAGCCGCCTGCCCGAGATGCTGACCCAGCTCGACCAGGCGGCGCTGGTCGCGCGGTCGACCATGCTCGTACCGGTCCTGCAACTGCTGCTGCTCGCCGCGTACGCGCTCATCCTGACCGCGCGGCTGCTCGTCGACCACCGGCGCATGGAAGTGGCGCTCCTGCGCTCGCGGGGAGCGGGCAGCGTGTGGCTGGCCCTGCTCACCGGAGCGGAGGCCCTGCTGGTCGCCATCCCCTGCGCGATCATCGCCCCCTTCCTGGCTCCCCAGCTCCTCGGGCTGATCAACGCGATCCCGTGGATCCAGGCGGCCGGCGTGCGCATCTCCCCCGAGCCGGGGATCGGCACCTTCGCCGTCTCCGGCGGCGTGGCGCTTGCCTCCGCCGTACTGCTCGCGCTGCCCGCCCTGCGCGGCGCCCGCCGTACGTACGTGGAGGAGCAGGCGGCACGCGGCCGGGGGGACGCGCACGGCGTGCTGCAACGGGCCGGTGGTGATCTCGCGCTGCTCGTGGTCGCGGCGCTGGCCATCTGGCAGCTCCAGCGCTACGGCGCCCCGGTCACCGCCACCACGGGCGGCGACCTCGGCATCGATCCGCTGATCGTGACCGGTCCCGCGCTGGCGCTGCTCTGCGGCGGCATGCTCGGCCTGCGGCTGGTGCCCCGCGTCTCGCGGATCGCCGAGCGGTTCACCTCACGCCGGCCGGGGCTCGCCCCCGCGCTCGGCGCCTGGCAGGTGAGCCGGCGCCCCCTGCGCTACTCCGGGCCGGCCCTCCTGCTCACCATGGCGGTGGCCATCGGGGTGGTCTCCATGGCCACCGCCGCCACCTGGCGCACGTCACAGGTGGACCAGGCACGGCACCAGGCGGGCGCCGACCTGCGCGTGTCCGGTCCGGTGGAGTCGGACGAGCTGGGCCGGCTCGGCAGAGGGTCCGCTTACGCGGCGCTGCCCGGGATCACCGCTGTCAGCCCCGCCTACCGTGGCACGGCCTCCTTCTCGGGCGGCACGGGAACGCTGCTCGCCGCCGACGCCACCAAGCTGGGCCGGATGCTGCTGCTCCGGCCCGACCTGACCGCACATCCGGTCAGCACGCTCGCCGCGCGGCTCGCCGCCGGAAGGCCAGACGCTCCACTCGTCCCGGTGCCCGGCACGCCGAAGAGCCTCGTGCTGGACGTACGGCTCCGCCTCGACCTGCCCGCCACCGCGCCGGGGTACGCCGACCTCGGGCTCTCGATGGTGGTGTCCGACGCCCTCGGAGCGCAGCGCCAGGTCCCCCTTTCGCCCCTGGTTCCCGATGGGAAGCCCCATCAGGTGTCCCTGGACCTGTCCGCGCTGGCCGGACGGTCCGGAGGGCTGAGCTACCCGCTCGGGATCCGGGGGTTCGCGCTGCGGATCCCGATCCCCGACAAGGGCTCCGCCTTCGAGCTGTCGGTGGAGGCGGCCAAGACCGACACCGGCGCCAAGATAGCGATGCCCGGGAGCCTGCAGTGGGGCCACGGCGTGCGGGGCGTGGGGTACCTCGCCGGGGAGAAGGCCGGTTCCTCCGGGCTGTTCACCCTGACCGTCCCCTCGCCGAAGGAAGTCGTCCCCGGCGATGTGGCCGACCCCGAGTACGTCTCGCTGGTCGCCTCGCGAGCGGGTGTCGAGAACGGCGACCTGTTTCTCCCGATGAGCGGAGGCACGATCGGGAAGGCGGTGATCTTCAGGCCGCTGCCGGTGGTGATCACCTCCGACATCGCGGCACGGGAGAAGCTGGCGGAGGGCAAGAACGGCACGCTGACCCTGGACGGCCAGCCCGTCGAGGTCAGCGTCGCGGGGATCGTCGACGCCATGCCGGGAACCCCGCCCGGGGTCCCGGCCGTCCTCGCCGACCTGCCGACCCTGCTCAGCCGTGACGTCGCCACCGCCCGCGACACGCACGCCGCCGCGGAGTGGTGGATGTCCGCCCGCGACGGCGACACCGCGGCGGCGGCGGCCGAGCTGGCCCGCCACCCGGAGTGGGACCAGACCGTGGTGGACCTCGGCTCGCTGACCCGGCGGCTGCGCGACGATCCCCTCGCCAGCGGCCTCCAGGGGGCGCTCATCCTCGGTTTCGCCGCCGCGCTCGTCTTCGCGGTCCTCGGCTTCCTCGTCAACGCGGCCGTGGCGGCGCGGGAGCGGGTCGCGGAGTTCGCCATCCTGCGTGCACTCGGGGTCAGCTTCCGCCAGATCTTCGGCCTGCTGGCCGTGGAACAGGCGTTCCTGATCGGGCTCTCGCTGGTGGGCGGCACGCTGCTGGCCGTCGGGGTCGCGGCGCTGGTCGTCCCGCACATCGTGCTGACCGGCCAGGCCGCCTCGGTGACCCCGGCCGTACTGCTCGACATCCCCTGGCCGACGACGCTCGCGATCCTGGTCGCGGTCGCGGCGCTGCTGTTCTCGATCGTCGCCGGCCTCGCCCGCTCACTGCGGCGTCAAGGCCTCGGCCGCGCCCTGCGCATCGGGGAGGACCGATGAACCCCCTGCTCCTGCTCAGGGTCCACCGGGGCGCGGCGGCCGTGCTGGCGCTGCTGGCGCTGAGCGCGTCGCTCCTGGTCGCTGGACTGCCCCGAGGCTTCGAGGCCACCTACGACGACGCCCTGCACGGCATCCTCGACGACACCAGCGCCAACCTCACGGACCTGGTCATCGCGCTGCGGCCCAGGACGGCCGACCAGGACATCCCCGATGAGGACGGGTTCCGCGCCAAGGACCGCAAGTGGCGGACCAACCTGCCGCCGGCTCTCACCTCCGTGCTGGACACGAGTCCGGGCAACGACAGCCACTTCGCCGCCAAGACGTTCGGAACCCCGGTAGCGGGACGCGTCGGCCCCGGGGAGCGGCCGTTACAGTACGTCGACGTGGGGTGGCTGTCCGGTACCGAGAAGCGGATCCGGTACGTGCAGGGAAGCCCGCCCGGGCCACCGGGCGTCGTCGCGCGGGTGCCCGGCCATCCGGAGCTGCGTGACGTCAAGCGGTTCGACATCGCGCTCGTCAAGAGCGCCGCCGAGAAGATGGGCATCCCCGTCGGCACCACGCTGATGCTCGGCAACAGCCACACCGCGCTCGGGCACGTCACGGGACTGTTCGAGCCCGTGGCCCCTTCCGACCGGTTCTGGGAGCACAACCTCGACGCGATCAAGGTAACCGTCCGGCGCACCCCGTCGGACGTGGACGAGACCCACATCACCGCGCTCACCGACGAGAGCACCCTGACCCAGCTCAGCGGCGTGGACAGGGACCTGAACTACAGCTGGGTCGTCGCGGTCGACTCATCGGCCGTCACGGCCCGCAACGCGACCTCCGTGATCAAGAGCATGGCGGACTTCCAGCGCTTCATGAGCCGTGAGAACGGCAAGACGATCACCACGTTGAGCCAGGTCGCCGGGTTCGCGCCGTTCGAGCTCGACACGGCCCTCGTCCAGATCCTGACCGACTTCCTGAAACGGCTCGCGACCGCTCAGGCGCTGCTGTTCCTCATCCTGTGCGGGCTCGCGGTCGTGGCGGTCGGCGTCATCGCGCTGGCGGTCCAGCTGCTGACCGAGCGCATGGGCGCGGCCCTCGCGCTGGCCCGCGCGCGTGGCGCGTCGGTCGGGCAGGTGGTCCGCGCGGGCGCGGGCACCGTCGCCCTGGCCGCGGTTCCCGCCATCCTCGCCGGCTACGGGCTGTCGTACCTGCTGCCCGGACCCATAACGCCGATCGTCCATGTCGGCCCGCTGCTCATCGCGGTGGTGACGACGGCCTTCGCGGCGGCCCGCGTCGCCCTCGTCCACCGCCGGCCGCTCCAGGACCGCCGCGACGACGTGGTGGCCCGCCGCTCGTCCCCCCGGAGGACGATGCTGGAGCTCCTGGTGGTCGTCCTCGCGCTGGGCGGGGCGTACCTGCTGCGTTCCCGGGGCCTGGCCACCGGGGTGGACGCCCAGGGCGCCGACCCGTTCCTCATGCTCGTGCCCGCCGCGCTCACCGTGGCCGCCGCGCTGATGACCCTGCGCTGCTACCCCTACCCGCTGCGTCTGGTCGTCTGGCTCGCCGCCCGGGCGCGGCCCGCCGTGCCGTTCGTCGGCCTGACCCTGGCGGCCCGCGCCAAGTCGGTCACCGCGCTGCCCGTGCTGATCCTGCTGCCCTCGCTGGCCGTATCGGTGTACGGGGCCGTCGTCGGGGGCACGCTGGACACCACGCAGCGGCTCGCCGCCTGGCGGGCGACCGGGGCCGACGCGCGGGTGGACCGCGAGGCCGAGCTCCCCGCCGACGTCATCGAGAAGATCCGCCGCGTGCCCGGCGTCCGGTCGGTCGTGCGGGCGGACAAGGGCACGGCGCAGATCGGGTACGGCGGCAGGACCGCGACCGTGCTCGCCGTCGACCTCGACGCCTACCGGCGGATCGTCTCCGACGCCCCTCTCAGCGTGCCCCGCCCGGCGCCGGAGGCGGCTGCTCCCGGCATCCCGGCCCTCGTCTCCCCCGACTTGGCGAACCTGGACACCTTCGAGATCGGCTGGCACGTCCGCATGAAGATCACGAAGAGGGGTCTGATCACCGGCGGGCTCCCGGGCGTCAGCTTCACGGAGAAGAACCTGATCGTGGTGCCGTACGACGCGTCCAAGCGGGCCGGCTCGCGGACGTACACCAACACGCTGCTCATCGAGGGCGACGCTCTCGACGGGGCCAAGCTGAGGGCGGCTGCGGGGAACAGGCGCGACATCCTGGTGTCGACCTTCGATGAATCCCTCCGCCGGGTGACCGATTCGCCGCTCACCACCACGATCAAGAGCAGTTTCGTCGTCGTGACGATCGCCCTGGCCGTGTACGCGCTGCTGGCCGTGCTCATCGCCCTGGTCGTCGGCGCGGCCGAACGGTCGCGAGCGCTGTCCTACCTGCGCACCCTCGGCCTGTCGGAGCGCCAGGCGGCCAACCTGACCGTGCTGGAGATCGCCCCGCTGATCGTGCTCACGGCGTGCGCGGGGCTGGTGCTCGGCCTCGCCCTGCCCGCGGCTCTCGGCCCCGGCCTCGACCTGAGCGCCTACGCCGGCGACCTCGCCGTGCGGACGTACGAGCTCAGCCTCACCACCCCGGTCCTGCTGGCCGCCGGGCTCGCCGCCGTGGCGCTGGCCGGCGCGTTCCTCCATGCCGTGATCGGCCGCCGCCGGTCCCTCGGCTCCATCCTGCGAGTGGGTGAATGAGTTGGACACACCGACCGAGCTGGACACACCGAGTCTGTCCGAGCTGGAGGCACAGGCCGGCCACGTGCGGCCCGCCTTCGGCGAGGACGCGCACATCCTCTGCGACAACCTGGTGCGCATCTACAAGACCGAGGGCGTCGAGGTGGTGGCGCTCCAGGGCCTGGACCTGCTCATCGAGCAGGGCGAGCTGATCGCCATCGTGGGCGCGTCGGGCTCCGGCAAGTCGACGCTGCTGAACGTGCTGTCCGGTCTCGACATCCCCACCGCCGGCGTCGCGCGCGTGGCCGGAACCGACTTGCTGGCCATGACGGCCAAGGACCGGCTGCGCTACCGCCGCGAGGTCGTGGGGTTCATCTGGCAGCAGACCGCCCGCAACCTGCTGCCCTACCTCACCGCTCGGGAGAACGTGCGGCTGCCGATGCGCCTCGCCGGCCTACGCGCCCCCGTGGCACGCGCCGACGAGCTGCTGGAACTGCTGGGGGTCGCCTACTGCGCCGACCGCAGGCCGGACCAGATGTCCGGCGGCGAGCAGCAGCGGGTGGCCATCGCCGTCGCGCTGGCCAACTCTCCCGAGGTCATCCTCGCCGACGAGCCGACCGGCGAGCTGGACACCGAGAACTCCGAGCAGGTCTTCGCCGCGCTGCGCCAGGCCAACAGGGAGCTCGGCGTCACGGCCGTGGTCGTGACGCACGACGCGCTGGTGTCGGAGCAGGTCGACCGCACGGTGGGCATCCGTGACGGGCGCACGAGCAGCGAGACGCTGCGCCGCGCGTCCGCAGGCGGCGAGATCATCGCCGAGGAGTACGCCGTGCTCGACCGTGTGGGGCGTCTCCAACTGCCCAGGGACTTCACGAACGCGCTCGACATGGAACGCCGGGTACGGCTGGAGCTCGAGCGCGACCACATCGGAGTATGGCCGGACAAGCCCCGCCCGGAGGACCCCCAGTGACCACCCGACCAACCAACCCCGACCACTCCCCCGTCCCTGCCCCTGCTGAGCATCAGGCAGCCCTCGGGCATGATCCGCTGGTCGTGGTCGAGCGGCTCCGCAAGGTCTATCGGACCGGGCCCAAGGAGGTCGTCGCCCTGCACGACGTCTCCTTCGAGGCGTACCCCGGCGAGCTGATCGCCATCCGAGGACGCTCAGGCTCGGGGAAGACCACGCTGCTCAACCTGGTCGGAGGGCTGGACCGTCCGGACGGCGGGAAGGTGGTCGTGGCCGGACATCGGGTCACCGAACTGCCTGAGGCAGGACTACTCGGGCTGCGGCGCGATGTGATCGGGTTCATCTTCCAGTCGTTCGGGCTCATCCCGGTCCTGTCGGCGGCGGAGAACGTCGGCGTGCCGCTGCGCCTCTCCCGTACGCCCGTCGCCGAACGCGAGGAGCGTATCCGGATGCTCCTGTCGATGGTCGGGCTGGAGAAGCACATGAACCAGCGGCCCTACGAGCTTTCCGGCGGCCAGCAACAACGTGTCGCAGTCGCCCGCGCACTCGCCAACCGGCCGCGACTGCTGATCGCCGACGAGCCGACCGGACAGCTCGACTCGCAGACCGGACGGCAGATCATGCAGCTCATGCGCGCCGTCGTCCGGAGCGAGGGCGTCACGGCCCTGGTCGCCACCCACGACCCCAGCCTGATAACCCTCGCCGATCGCGTACTCGAACTCCACGACGGCGCCTTCATATCCCCAACCCCCCATCCCCCAAACAAAACCCCCACCCCAGCCTGACCACCGAACACCCGGCCTCGGTTCAGCGGCCGGTGCGGCTTGTGACGATGACCTGGACGGTGCGCTCCAGAGCGTAAGCAGGATCGGTGCCGCCGCCTTTGACCTGCTCGTCGGCGACCGCGACGGCCTGCATGGCGCGGGCGATGCCTTCAGGTCCCCAGCCGTTGAGCTGGCGCTTCACCCGGTCGATCTTCCATGGGGGCATGCCGACATGGCTCGCGAGCTGCCCACCACGCAGGTTGCGAGGAGCGCTGCCCACCTTCGCCAGTGACCGCACCCCTCCCGCCAGCGCGCTCACGATCAGCACCGGGGCGACTCCGGTCGCCAGCGCCCATCGAAGCTGTTCGAGCGCTTCCCCCAGCTTCCCCTCGACCGCCTTGTCGGCGACGGTGAACCCGCTGACCTCAGCCCTGCCTCGGTGGTAACGCGCGACGGCGGCCTCGTCGACGGCCTTTCCCGGGGTGTCGAACGCCAGCTGGCTGCACGCGGCGGCCAGCTCTCGAAGATCACTGCCCACCGCATCGAGAAGCGCCTGGGCGGCGTCCGCGTTCATCGAACGGCCGGCGTTCCTCATCTCGGCCTTGATGAAGTCGAGGCGTTCGCCCGCCTTGGTGAGCTTGGTGACGGTGACAACGGCGGCCCCGGCCTTCTTGACGCCGTCGACGAGGGCCTTGCCCTTGACGCCACCCGGATGCACCAGAATGACGACGGCGTCCTCGGACGGCGCCTTGGTGTAGGCCACGACCTCGGCGATCACGTCCTTGACCAGGTCCTGCGCGGACCGGAACACCACGATGGTGCGGTCACCGAACAGGGACGGGGACGTCATGCGGGTCAGGTCCCCGAACTCGACCTTGCCGCCGAACAGATCATGCACCTGAGCAGCCGGGTCACTGGAGCGTGCAGCCGCGATCACCGAGCTCACCGCCCGGTCGGCAAGCAACTCCTCGTCGCCGACCACGAGCGTCACAGGTGCTGGGTCCGTCGCCATGCGAGCAGCATGCCATGCCCGAACACCCCAACGGCAACCACAACCGCTGCCCGTACGCCGAGGGCCGGCGATCCCTATTCGCGCCACCAGGACCCCGGAGATCGAGCCCCCGTCTTGGCAACCGCATTAAGGTCACCCACGCTTTGATAGATCCAAGGCCTTCAACACAGGCCCGGCCACCACAGTGCCTTCCTCTCGTACCAGGGGTAACGCTGCAAGTCAGCGTCAATTCAACTGCAGGTATCCTCGGCCAGTCTGGATGCAACGGAGACCGAAAGAGGAGGTGAAAGCACCATGAACACCAATCCACACCGTCACAGCTGTCCCCGCTGCGGAGCGATGCTCGACGACGGTCCCATCCTTTACCGCTGCGCCGCGTGCCGTCGTTCGGTCTACGCCGCCGACCTCGACACCGAGTTCCACACAAAGCACAAGGCCGCCTGACGACGCCCCTTCCAGCGGGAGGATCCGGCCCGGCAACCTCGAAGCGAACCTCCGGCCGGGACGTGGTGACAGATGGGTGCCCGTCGGGATGAGAGCACGATCAAGGACCTCGGGGGACGATTGCCAGGTGACCATGGTCCGCCACGATCGCGAGGTCACCTCCCTGGTCGGTTCGGTAGACGCGCATCCCCAGGCCACGCAGGCGGTTCAACGTGAGGGGGGCGGGATGACCGTAGTCGTTGTCCGCTCCGACGCTGATCAGCGCGGCCCGAGCGCCTGTGGCGGCCAAGAAGGCCGGATCCTGTCGTGCGGATCCGTGATGGGGAACCTTCAAGATGTCGGCCTTCGGCAGGCCGCGCCGCAGCAGCTCAGCCTGAGCCTCGGTCTCGACGTCCCCGGACAGCAGAGCCGACCCGGCGGGCCACCGCACATGGATGACGATGCTGGCGTTGTTGGCCATCGCTCCTTCCCCGGGGCCTGCCGGGACGGCCTCCGCGGCGGGGCCGAGAACCCTTAGCGAGACAGGGCCTAGATTCCACGCCATCCCTGGAAAAGCCACCCATTCGGGAACGCGGCGGCGGCCGAGATCGGCGGACACCCGTGCGCTCTCCTGTCGTGGCTCGTGACCTGGGCTCACCACCACGGCCCCCACCGCCCGGCCCTGGAAGACTCCGTCGAGACCACCGACGTGATCGAAGTGCGGGTGGGTGAGGATGATCAAGGGCACCTGTCTCACCCCGAGCGCACGGAGGCAGCGGTCCACGGACACGGGATCCGGGCCGGCGTCGATCACCACCGCCCGTGCTCTCCCGGTGTTCAAGACGAGCGCGTCTCCCTGGCCGACATCGCATGACACCAGAAGCCATGCCGGCGGCGGCCACGACGCCACGATCGGACGTATCAACACCACGGCGAGGACCAACCCGGCTGCGACGGCGCACACCATCAGGCGCCATGCCGCGCGGCGTAGCAGAAACCAGGCGACTCCGGCGGTGAGTCCGAGCAGGAGCAAGCCGATCGCTCCCCCAGGCCACGGCAGCGTCGCGGCGGGAAGGCCGGCAGCCTGCCGTGCCACCCAGATGATCCAGCCGACGGCGTATCCAGCGGGCCGTACAAGCCACCGCGCGGCCTCCACGCTGACAGGTGCCACGACAGACCCGGCGAACCCCAGAACCGTCGCTGGAGCGACGGCCGGCCCCGCCAGCAGGTTCGCCGGGATCGCGACAAGCTCCAGCTCGCCTGACATGAGCACGAGAAGGGGCGTCACCGCCGCCTGAGCGGCACACGGCACGGCTATCGCCTCGGCGACCCAACGCGGCATCCTCAGGGCCATACGGTCGCGCCACCGGGGCGCCAGCACCAGGATGCCTCCGGTCGCGAAGACGGAGAGCGCGAAGCCGTACTCCCGGGCGAGTGCCGGGTCGAACAGGATCAACCCCAGGACGGTCGCCGACAAGGCGGCGACGCCGTCCCTGGAACGCCCCGTGCCCATCGCCACCGCGGCCATCGAGCCCATCACCAGCGCACGGAGCACGCTCGGCGACGGCCGGGCGACCACGGCGAATCCCAGCATCGCCGTGACCGCGAGGATGGCCCGTACGGCCAGGGGCAGCCCTGCGACCCGCCCCACGGCGATCACCGCACCGGCGATCACCGCGAGGTTCGCCCCGGACACCGCCGTCAGGTGGCTGAGCCCGGCCGTTTTGAGGTCGTTCTTGACCTGTTCCTCCATGAGAGACACGTCACCGACGACAAGGCCTGGCAGGAGCCCGCGCTCGGCCGGCGGCAGCACGGCCGCGGCGTCCCTCAACCCGGCGCGAAGGGCCGCGGCGACCCGTTGTGGCGGGGAAGGCCCGCTCAGCACCTCTGGTGGCTCTCTGACCAGGAGGATCCCTGCCGTGAGCTCTCCGGGATCCGCCGGGCCCAGCCTGCCCCGGACCCTTATCCGCTGGCTGGGCAGGAGAGCGACCCAATCGGCCCCCTGGGCGAACACGACCACGGGTGCCATGGTCGTGAACCGCGCCCCGGAGGTTTCGACGCGCTCGGCCGACCCTTCGACGATCACGCGGTCCCGCCGGACGAGGCCACGGTGACCTGGGAGGATCCTGGGATCGCCGGTCAGCGTCATCTCGACCGTCACCGCCGCCCGCCTCGCGGCCAGCTCGGCCACCGGCCCCGTGCTGACCGCGTGCACCCGGAACGCCACCGCTCCCGCTACCGCGGCAACACACCCGAGCACAGCAAGAAGCACATTCCCCCACCCGGCCTCCAGACCTCCCTCCAAGCGCCGCCACCCGCTCCGTAGCAGCTGACCCCGGTCTCCACCCCACCGGCGGCGATCCCCACCCCGCGCCATCCCGGCCCGGCTCGACCGGCCACCCTGACCACTCGGCCGGAACCGACCCCGGTGGAAAGCGAGAAGCGCCATGATCACCGCAGCGGTGACAGCCGTGATCAAGCTGGTACGGACGGAACAGCCGAGCAGCACGAGGGAGGTGCCCCACGCAGCGAGCGCGGGCAGCCCGAGGCGCATGGAATACGCCTGGAGATGGTCGTGTCCCGATCTGGCCCCTACCTTCGGGCTGGTATCTCCCCGTATGCCGTCATCGTTGTGCGGGCTTCGGCCCGGTTTCGTGGAGGCTTCCGGCCGGCCCGCCGGGCTGCCACTTCGTGCTCCGGGCGAGGAAGGCGAGTGGGACGTCATACGCGGACCTTTTCGCGGAGCTCGGCGAACTTTCTCTCGCCGATGCCCGTGACGTCTCGGAGCTGATCGACGCTCTGGAATCCGGCGTGACTCTGACGGAACTCCACGATGCGGCCGGCGAGCACCTGTCCTACGCCAGGCAGCGTCTCGAGCTGGCCCGGAGTCGCGGCGTTCAGATCGAGCACTTCGCCGGCACCGGACATGGGAGTCGTCGCAGGGAATGTCGTCGGGGCGGAGCCACCGGGGGCTCCGACGATGATCTGCTCACCGTCGGCGAGCTTTCGGGCGAGGTTGAGCCCTCCAGCGGACGCCCCCGTGCGGACGCCGCCTGCGGCGGTCACCGCGTCCGCCACCCTTGACCCGCTCGGGAGCGTGATCACACCCGGCTTCCTGACCTTACCGGTCACGTGAACGATCACCTGGGCGCTTGGGGACGGCGTCGCGAACGGAGGCCGAGGCTGCGGACCGCCCAAGGAGATGGACGCACTGCCAACGGGGATCGGTGGACCGAGTGGTTCGGCCACTGGTCGTGACCGCCAGGCGTAGACGCCCCCGACCAGGGCCGCCAGCACCCCGAGAAGCAACAGCACCCGTAGGCCCGGACGGCCCGGATCGAGAAGCGGCCCGTGCTCGGCCACCGCGTCAGCCAGCCGGGACCGTAGGGATCGGAAGGGGATCGCTTCCGACCGAATATGAGGGCTCAGTGCGCGCAGCCGCGACTCAGCGACGTCGCTCTCCGGAGGCCTGTCCGCTGTTCGCACGAGAGCGACCGTAGGCGACCCGATGCCCGCGCCCACCCACCGAATGGCGTTCTGTGGATGGTGAGCCCGTGGAGGTTACGGGGAGCCGGGGAGGGTGGGGGTTGTGGTGATGCCCAGCATGCCGGGGCCGACGTGGACGCCGACGACCGCGCCGACCTCGACCACCCGGAGCCTCGCCAGGTTGGGGATCCGTTTCGCGAGGTGGTCCGCCAGCACGCGGGCGCGCCCCGAGGCCACCAGGTGGTGCACCGCCACGTCCACCGGTTCCTCCCCCGCCGCCCGTACCGCGAGGTCCTCCAGCCGCGTGATCGCCCGTCCTGAGGTACGCACCTTCTCCAGCGGCGCGATCGTCCCCTGGGTGATGTGCAGCAGCGGCTTGATCGCGAGGGCGGACCCGAGGAGGTTCGCCGCCGCCCCGAGACGTCCCCCCCTGCGCAGATGCTCGAGGGTGTCCACGTAGAAGAAGCTCTTCGTCGCCTCGGCGCACGCCCGCGCGACCGCCACCACATCGCTCCGGGCGCCACCGCGACGGGCCGCCTCCGCCGCCGCGAGCACCGGGAAGCCCAGCCCCATGGCCAGCGACCTGCTGTCGACGACGTCAACGGGGATCAAGGCGTCCTGGGCCGCGATCCTCGCCGAGTCGACCGTGCCGGACATCGCACCGGACAGGTGGACGGACACGACGCCTGTCGCGCCTCGCGCCGCGGCGAGCTCGTACGCGTCGGCGAAGCGCTGGGGGGCCGGCCGGGACGTGGAGACGGGGGACCACTCACGGAGCGCCGTGGCGACCCCCTCGGGGTCGATCTGGGCGACATCGTCGAGCATGCGACCGCCGACGATCACCTGGAGCGGGATCACGATGACGCCGAGCCGCTCGAGCTCCTCGGGATCGAGGTAGGCGGTGGAATCGGTGACCACGGCGACCGCTTGCGACATGCCCGAAGGGTACTCCCAGAGGGCCCGTGCGGCAGGGGTTACTGGACGGGGGTGCCGCCGCGCCAGACGCGGCGGGGCTTCAGGCCGAAGCCCCAGGCGAACGCGCCTTCGTGGTCGGCGTCCCACTGGACGATGTCGGCCAGGCGGCCGGGAGCCAGGACACCCCGGTCGGGCGCGCCGAGCACCGTGGCGCCGCCGAGAGTGGCGGCCCGCAGAGCCTCGCCGACGCTGATGCCGAAGGCGGCCACGGCCAGGCTGATCACCAGGGACATCGAGGTGATGCCGCAGTGGCCGGGGTTGTGGTCGCTGCCGAGCGCGACCGTGACGCCCTGGGCGAGCATGCGCCTGACCGGAGGCAGGTTGCCCTGCTGCAGGGCCGTGCCGGGGCACACGACCGCGGGCACGCCGTACCTCGCGAGAAGGGCGATGTCCTCTTCGGAGGTGTTGTGGAGCAGGTCGGCCGACGCGCAGCCGAGCTCGGCCGCGAGCTGGACGGCGCCGCGCCGCTTGTCGGTGCCGGCGTGGATGCGCGGCAGCAGGCCGACGTTGCGGCCGGAGGAGAGGACCCAGCGGGCCTCGTCGGTGGTGAAGTGACCGTCGTCGCAGTAGACGTCGACGCTGTCGGCGCCCGCGGCGGCGGCGTCGCCGCACCAGGAACCCACGGCCTCGACATAGTCACGCTGGCGCCCGAAGTACTCCGGGGGCACGACATGGGCGGCGAGGAACGTGACGTGCACCCGCGGCATCATGGGCTCTTTCTCGAGCTCCCTGAGCAGGCGGACGTCGGCCAGCTCGCCGTCGCGGGTGAGGTGGTAGCCGGTCTTGGCCTCGACGGTCGTGGTGCCGTTGAGCAGCCAGTCGCGCAGTCGCTCCCTGACGCCGTTGCACAAGGTCCACGGGTCGGTGCCCCGGGTGACCGTGACGGTGGAGCCGATGCCACCGCCCGCGGCGGTGATGGCGCTCGGTGTGGAGCCGCCGGAGCGCATGGCCAGCTCGGCATAGCGGTTGCCCGCGTAGACGGGGTGGGTGTGCGCGTCGATGAGGCCCGGCGTCACGAGAGCGCCGCCGAGGTTCTCGACGTGGTCGACGTCGACGATGTCGTCAACGACACCGGGGACGCTCTGCGGCAGGTCGGCGGCGCGGCCGACCCAGGCGATCCGGTCGTTGTGAACGAGGATCGCGGCGTTGCTGCACACGTCGTTGCCGGTCCAGAGCCGGCCGATGTTGGTAAGAAGCCGAACCGTCATGGCATCACCGCCCGGCCGAGGCCGTGAAGACATCCGGGAACGCCGCCGCAGCCCAGCTCAGGCCGGGCGCCACGCCCGCTGGGTCCGCTCCGTTTCCGGACGTCATTGGGGGGTCTCCTGATCTCATCCGCACTCGTGTGCGACGACGGTATCGCCGGGATCATGGCCAGGCGAATTCAGTTCAGTTACGTTATTTCACAGGTCGGCTTGCTGTACAGGGTTATTGAGAAGAACGCCCCTGCTTAGCGTCGGAGTCCCGCGCCCCGGCATGTCGAAAATCTGCCCCCGGGTAACGCCTGGTGCCGGCTTAGCCCCTGCTGTAACAGCAGTCACACGCCTCATCATGCGAAACCAGCGCCAGAATGTCTCGTCAGGGTTTGTATATCGTAGCAATAATCAAGCCTCGCGGGCCACAGTCGTTTTCCTGCGCCTTTGCGAGGTTTCCCCTACGCCGTAGGGCTTCTACGACGTTTCGCACCATTGATCCCAGCCTGGGCGTTTATTCCCCCACGCCCAGGATCTTCAGAGGTCTCAGTGTAACCTCTCTGAAGAGCACTATCTTGGGTATTCGAACATTGGGTTGGCCCGGGACCTGTCTTGGCCGTGCAGGAGAATACCAGCAGGCATCACGTCGAAGCGCTGTCGCGGGACAACGAGGAACGCGTCCTCGATCGCCGCGTGAAGATCTCCAATGAGCTCCCCGCGCGGTCGCCGCGGACATGCTCAAGAAGTTCCGGGAGAGGACGACGTCGCCGTCGTCGCCCCGCGGCGTACCGGCTGAGAACGCGGGGGCCTCACGACCCCCGCGTCTCCAGGCGAGCGATCAGACGGTCTCTACCGGCTTGGCGGTGCGCTCCAGCTCGGAGTAGAGGCCGGCGGGCACGCGGGCGTGCAGGATCGTGCCGTCGCCGGTGTGGTCGAGCGAGAGCACCTCGCCCTCCTTGTGCGCCCGGGCGATCAGGTCGCCCCGGTCGTACGGCACGAGCATGTGCACCTCGTGGTCGAGCCGGGGCAGCTCCCGCTCGATCGTGGCGATCAGCTCGTCGATGCCGGCCCCGGTGCGGGCCGAGACGACCAGGCTGTGCCGCTCCCGCGTCGACAGCCTGGCCAGTGCCACCGGGTCGGCCGCGTCGGCCTTGTTGACCACCACGATCTCCGGGATGTCACCGACGCCGTCGATGTCGGCGAGGACCTCACGCACGGCGGCGAGCTGCGACTCGGGATCGGGGTGCGAGCCGTCCACGACGTGCAGGATCAGATCGGCGTCGCCGACCTCCTCCAGCGTGGACCGGAACGCCTCGACGAGCTGGTGCGGCAGGTGCCGTACGAACCCGACGGTGTCGGTCAGCGTGAACACCCTGCCGTCGGGCGTGCGGGCCTGGCGCACGGTCGGATCGAGCGTGGCGAACAGCGAGTCCTCCACCAGGACGCCGGCGCCCGTGAGCCGGTTGAGCAGCGACGACTTGCCGGCGTTGGTGTAACCGGCGATGGCCACCGACGGCACCTCGCGCCGCGTCCTGCGTGACCGCTTGGTCTCGCGGGCCACGGACATGCCGCCGATCTGCCTGCGCAGCTTGGCCATCCGCTCGCGGATGCGGCGGCGGTCCAGCTCGATCTTGGTCTCACCGGGGCCTCGGCCTCCGATGCCCACGCCGCCCGCGGCACGGCCGCCGACCTGGCGCGAGAGGTTGCCGCCCCAGCCGCGCAGGCGCGGCAGCAGGTAGCTGAGCTGGGCCAGCTCGACCTGCGCCTTGCCCTCGCGGCTCTTGGCGTGCTGGGCGAAGATGTCGAGGATCAGGGCCGTACGGTCGATGACCTTGACCTTGACGACCTCCTCGAGCTGGCGGAGCTGGCCGGGGGTCAGCTCGCCGTCGCAGATCACGGTGTCCGCGCCTGTGGAGATCACGACGTCGCGCAGCTCCACGGCCTTGCCCGAGCCGATGTAGGTGGCCGTGTCGGGACGCTGACGGCGCTGGATGAGGCCCTCCAGGACCTCGGATCCGGCGGTCTCGGCCAGGAGCTTGAGCTCCTGCAGGGAGTTCTCCGCGTCGGTGATGGTGCCGCCGGTCCACACCCCGACGAGGACGACCCGTTCGAGGCGGAGCTGCCGGTATTCGACTTCGGTGATGTCCTCGAGCTCCGTCGACAGCCCGGCCACCCGCCGGAGTGCCTGCCGCTCTTCGAGGTCGTAGTCACCGTTGGCGTGGTCTTCGTAGGACTCGTTGGACATATACGTCTTCTCTGTGGCTATGGTCGCGCTCCTCGGCGCTCGTGGGCTCACCGCTTCGCACAGTTCAACACGGAGACCCCGCCGATGTCTTCCCTGATGGTGTCACGACCACCAGGGGTATTCACCTTGTTATCGGGCCGGGGTCAGGCCTTGAGCACCTTGGCGTCGCCCGAGCCGGTCTTCACGACGATCCTGCGCGGGGAGGAGTAGTCACTGGTGACCTCCACCTTCCGGTCGCCTGAGCCGGTGTCCGTGGTCACGTGGTAGGTGCCCTGCGGGACGCGCACGATGCCCGTGCCCGAGCCGGTGCCCACCTTGACGTCGTCGGGCACGCCGGTGAAGCGCAGCTCGACGTCGCCGGAGCCGGTCTCCGCGACAGCCCGCTTGCCGCCCAGGCCGTTGGCGTCGATCGTGCCCGATCCGGTCGAGGCCCTGAGCTCCCCGGACAGGGCCCTCAGGGTGATGTCGCCCGAGCCTGAGTCCACCTTGACCTGGGTGCCGCGCGGGACCTCGATCTCGTAGTCGACCCCGCAGCCCCAGTCGCCGTGGGGGCAGCGGTAGTCCAGCCTCAGCGTGTCACCCGAGACCGGGTGCCGGGTGGTGGGCTTGCCGCCCTTCCAGTGCAGCGTCTCGGTCACGTGGAATCCCTGGCGATCGGACTCGTTGACCACGACGGCCCCTGACCCGGTCCGCACGCTCAGGGTCGCCACCTTTCCGGCCACGTCGTAGTCCTGTGTCGCCTCCTTCGTCGGGGAGGCGACGTTCTGCAGTCCGCAGCCGGTCAGCAGGAGACCGGCGCCGAGTACGGCGCCCGCGGCGATCACGATTCTCAGCCTCGTACGGCCGATCCGGGAAGGACTCGCGGGGAAGTTACCGGCGGGGGGCTTCGTCATGCTCCAAGACTGCTCGGCGGGCGGTCCCGCGCCCATCGGGGAAGGCCCCGAGGCAACCCTTGGGGAACCCTCAGGGGCACCGGACGTTGACCCCTGACTCGGGCATCGAGTAGCGTCGATTCCACAATTCAGAACTATATTTCCGCATTGTGGAAAGGATGGCCATGGACGGCGTTGAGATAAACGGCCCGCTGCTGGACCGCTTCGACGAGATCCTCACCCCCGAGGCCCTCGGCTTCGTGGCCACCTTGCAGCGCGAGTTCGACGGGCGGCGGCTGGAGCTGCTGGACGCCCGCCGGGCCCGCCAGGAGGAGCTGTCCTCGGGCGGCACCCTCGACTTCCTGCCCGAGACCAAGGCCGTCCGCGAGGACGACTCATGGCGGGTGGCCGAGCCCGCGCCCGGCCTGGTGGACCGCCGTGTCGAGATCACCGGCCCGGTCGACAGGAAGATGACGATCAACGCCCTGAACTCCGGGGCCAAGGTCTGGCTCGCCGACTTCGAGGACGCCAACTCCCCCCTCTGGGAGAACGTCGTCAGCGGCCAGCTCAACCTGCGCGACGCCCTCGACCGCACGATCGACTTCGAGTCCGGGGGCAAGCGGTACGCGCTGAAGCCCGACGACGATCTGGCCACCATCGTGGTCCGCCCCCGGGGCTGGCACCTGACAGAGAAGCACGTGGTCGTCGACGGCGAGCCGTTCTCCGCCTCGATCTTCGACTTCGGCCTCTACTTCTTCCACAGCGCGCGGCGGCAGATCGCCAAGGGCCGAGGGCCCTACTTCTACCTGCCCAAGATTGAGTCCCACCTGGAGGCCCGCCTCTGGAACGACGTGTTCACGCGCGCGCAGGAGCTCCTCGGTGTCCCCCACGGCACGATCAGGGCGACCGTGCTGATCGAGACCTACCCGGCCGCGTTCGAGATGGAGGAGATCCTCTACGAGCTGCGCGACCACTCGGCCGGGCTTAACGCGGGCCGCTGGGACTACCTGTTCAGCGTCATCAAGAAGTTCCGCACCCGTGGCCGCGAGTTCCTGCTGCCCGAGCGCAACGCCGTGACCATGACCGCGCCGTTCATGCGCTCGTACACCGAGCTGCTGGTGCGCACCTGCCACAAGCGCGGCGCCCACGCGATCGGCGGCATGGCTGCGTTCATCCCCTCCCGGCGCGACCCCGAGGTCAACAAGGTCGCCTTGGAGAAGGTGCGGGCGGACAAGACACGCGAGTCGGGCGACGGCTTCGACGGCTCGTGGGTGGCGCACCCCGACCTGGTGCCGATCTGCCGGGAGGTGTTCGACTCGGTCCTGTCCGACAGGCCGAACCAGCTCGACCGGCTCCGCGAGGACGTCTCGGTCTCGGCCGCCGACCTGCTGTCGGTCTCCAAGACGCCCGGCGACATCACCGAGGCCGGCCTGCGCAACAACGTTGACGTGGCCCTGCGCTACCTGGCCGCGTGGATGGGCGGAAGCGGGGCCGTCGCTATCCACAACCTCATGGAGGACGCCGCCACCGCCGAGATCTCGCGCTCGCAGATCTGGCAGTGGATCCACAACGACATCGAGCTGGCCGACACCGGCGAGGTGGTGACCAAGGACCTCGTGGAGCGCATCATCGCCGAGGAGCTCGGCAAGATCCGCGAGGAGCCCGGCTTCGACGAGGCCCGGTACGGGCAGGCCGCCGAGCTGTTCAAGGAGGTCGCGCTCGACGACGACTTCGCCGACTTCCTCACCCTCCCGGCCTACGCCCGCATGCCATGACACCGGCCATGGCCGAGCTGTCCGGCCGTTTCGCGTCGATACTGGGCCCCGGTGGCGTGATCACCGACCCGGTGCGGCTGCGCACGTACGAGTGCGACGGGCTGACCTACCACCGGGCCACACCGGCCGTCGTGGTGCTGCCCGAGACGGCCGAGCAGGTCGCGGCCGTGGTCAGGGCGTGCGACGAGACCGGCACGCCGTTCGTCGCGCGCGGCTCGGGCACCGGCCTGTCCGGCGGAGCCCTGCCGCGCGCCGACGGCGTGCTGATCGTGACCTCGCGCATGCGCCGGATCCTGCAGGTCGACATAGAGAACCGGCGGGCCGTCGTGGAGCCGGGCGTGACCAACCTCGCGATCACGGAGGCGGCGCGCCCGTACGGCTACTACTACGCGCCCGACCCCTCCAGCCAGCAGATCTGCTCGATCGGCGGCAACGTCGCCGAGAACTCCGGCGGCGCGCACTGCCTGAAGTACGGCTTCACGGTCAACCACGTACTCGCGATCGAGCTGGTCACCCCGGACGGCGAGATCGTGCAGCTCGACGCCATGGACCCGGGCTACGACCTGCTCGGCGCCTTCATCGGCTCGGAGGGCACCCTCGGCATCGCCACCAAGATCACGGTGCGGCTGTCGCGCGCGCCCGAGGTGGTGACCACGCTGCTGGCGGCGTTCCGTAACGTCGAGTCGGGCGGGCTGGCGGTATCGGCGATAATCGGCGCGGGCATCGTCCCGGCGGCGATCGAGATGATGGACGCGCTGGCCATCGAGGCCGCCGAGGCGGCGGTGCGGTGCGACTACCCGCCGGGGGCGGGTGCCGTGCTCATCGTGGAGCTGGACGGGCCGGGCGCGGAGGTCGCCCACCAGTTCGCGCGGGTCGAGCGCATCTGCCAGGAAAGCGGGGCCTTCGAGCTGCGGGTCGCCGACGATCCGGCCGAGCGGGCGGCGATCTGGAAGGGCCGCAGGTCGGCGTTCGCGGCGGTCGGCCGGATCAGCCCGGCCTACCTCGTACAGGACGGTGTCGTGCCGAGGACCGCCCTGCCCATGGTCCTGGCGGGCATCGAGGAGCTGTCCGCGCGGTACGGCATCCGCGTGGCCAACGTCTTCCACGCCGGTGACGGTAACCTGCACCCCCTCGTGCTGTTCGACGACGGCGAGGAGGGCGCGGGCGAGCGTGCCGAGCAGGTGTCCAGCGAGATCCTCGACCTGTGCATCTCGTACGGCGGGTCGATCACCGGCGAGCATGGGGTTGGCGTGGATAAATCCCGATATATGCCGAAGATGTTCACGCCGGAGGACCTGGACACCATGCAGCTCGTCCGCTGCGCCTTCGACCCCAAGAACCTGTCCAACCCCGGCAAGATCTTCCCCACCCCCCGGCTGTGCGGCGAGGCCCCCGGGGTGCGCAAGGGCGTGCATCCCCTCGTGGCCTCCGGAGAGGCGGAGCTGTTCTGATGTCCCCTGCCACTCCCCCCGGCGAGGCCCTGGCCGCGAGCGGCGTGACGGTCCGCGAGGCCGGTCCCGGCGACCTGGTCGCCGGGGTCGCGCCCCGCTGGGTCGCGCTTCCCGAATCCACCGGCGAGGTGTCCACCGTCATGCGGGTGGCCGCCGAGCACCACCTCGCCGTGGTTCCCGTGGGGGCCGGCACCAAGCTGCGCTGGGGCCCTCCGCCCGAGCGGTGCGACCTGCTGGTGTACACCGGCCGCCTGAACCAGGTCCTGGAACACGTGGCCGGCGACCTGGTCGTACGGGTGCAGGCTGGGGTGACGGCGGAGGCGCTCGCCGCCGCCCTCGGCGGCGCGGGCCAGCAACTCGCCCTGGACGTCCCCCTAGAGGGCGCCACCATCGGCGGCACGCTCGCCGCCGCCACCGCCGGGCCCCGCCGCCTGAGGTACGGCATGGCACGCGACATGCTGATCGGGATCACCGTCGTGCTCGCCGACGGCACCGTCGCCCGGTCGGGTGGCAAGGTGGTCAAGAACGTCGCGGGCTACGACCTGGGCAAGCTGTTCACCGGCTCCCACGGCACGCTCGGCGTGATCACCGAGGCGACGTTCCGGCTCCACCCGCTGCCCGCCTCCAGCGCCTGGATCACCGCCACCGTCCCCGGCCTGGAGGATCTCCCCGACGTCGCGGCCATCGCCGGATCACAGCTCGAGCCTGGCGCGGTGGAGATCGACTGGCCCGACCTCCACGGCCCCGTCACCGTGTCCGTGCTCCTTGAGGGCGTGGCGGCCGAGGAACGAGCGAAGGCCGCCGGTGAGCTGATGGGAGCCACCGCGGTGATCACCTACGAGCCTCCGGCGTGGTGGGGACGGTTACCCGGCGACGAGTTCCTGCTGGAGCTGCGCGTACCACCCGGCGCGGCCGTACGGGCACTGGACGCGGTGGCCCGTGTCGCCGGGGATGTTCCCGTCCGCGTACGGGGATCGGTCGCGTCGTCCGTCCTCAGCCTCGCCCTTCCGGCCGGCACAAGCGCACCGGCCGCGGACATCTTCGTGTCGGCCCTCCGTTCCGCCGTGGCGGCTCAGGGCGGGAGACTGGTGGTGTGGACGGCACCCCCGGAGGCGGCCTCCCTGCTCGACCGCTGGGGACCCGTCGGGGCCGCCACGCTGATGCGGCGGGTGAAGGAGCGCTTCGATCCCGAAGGGCGCATGTCGCCCGGGCGGCTCGCCGTCGGGTCGCGGCGCGTGAGGAGCGAACGGTCATGAACCCCGAGCTGATCAAGGACTGCGTGCACTGCGGGTTCTGCCTGCCCGCCTGCCCGACCTACTCCCTGTGGGGCGAGGAGATGGACTCCCCGCGCGGGCGCATCCACCTGATGAAGCAGTACGTCGAGGGCACGCCGATGACCCCGGAGATGGCCGGTCACTTCGACGCGTGCCTCGGCTGCATGGCATGCGTCACGGCATGCCCTTCAGGGGTCCGCTATGACGTGCTGATCGAGACGACCAGGGCCGAGGTGGAGCGCGTCCACCCACGCCCGTGGACCGACCGCGCCTTCCGTGCCCTGGTCTTCGGGCTGTTCCCCTACCCCCGGCGGCTGCGGGCGCTCCGCCTGCCGTTGAAGCTGGGAGAGAGGATCATGCCCCGCCTCCGGCCCCTGCTCGAACGGCTGGACCCGCGCCTGGCCGCCATGGCCGAGCTGGCTCCCCCGGTCTCCCCCCGGATACGGCTTCCCGGTCTGGTCGAGGCGCGGGGCGAGCGGCGGGCCGTCGTGGGCATGCTCACGGGGTGCGTGCAGGCCGAGTTCTTCCCGCGGGTCAACGCGGCGACCGTTCGCGTGCTGGCGCTGGAGGGATGCGACGTGGTCATCCCCCAGGGGCAGGGCTGCTGCGGCGCGCTGTCGGTGCATTCCGGGCGTAAGGAAGAAGCGGCGCGGTTCGCCCGCCGCACGATCGAGACGTTCGAGCGCGCGGGCGTGGACACCGTGATCGTCAACGCGGCCGGCTGCGGGTCGAGCACCAAGGAGTACGCCGAGCTGCTCGCCGGCGACCCGGCGTGGGCCACCAGGGCGCGCGCGCTGCGCTTCCTCGACCTCGCCGAGTTCCTGGCCGAGCTGGGCCCGGCGGCCGAGCGCCATCCCCTCCCCATCACGGTCGCCTACCACGACGCGTGCCACCTGGCCCACGCCCAGGGGATCCGTTCCGAGCCGAGGGCGCTGCTCGCGAGCGTCCCCGGTCTCAAGCTCAGGGAGGTCCCCGACGCGGCGATGTGCTGCGGCTCCGCGGGCACCTACAACCTGTTCCAGCCCGAGGCCGCCCGCGACCTCGGCGACCGGAAGGCCGAGCAGGTGCTCACCGTCGGTGCCGACCTGCTGGTATCCGCCAATCCCGGGTGCACCATGCAGATCGCCTCGGCGGTGCGCAGGCGTGGCGAGGAGATCCGCGTCGCCCACACCGCCGAGGTTCTCGACGCATCCCTCCGCGGCCTGTCCCCCGCCACTCTGGGGAGACCGGCTCAGCGAGGGGTACGGGCCCGATGAGCACGGTGCAGAGTGTCGACCGGGCGCTGGACGTGCTGGAGGCCCTGGCCGACCAGGGCGGGGAGGCGGGCCTGTCGGAGATCGCCGCCCGCACCGGCCTGCCGTACGGGACGATCCACCGGCTGCTGCGGTCCCTGCTGGCCCGGGGGTACGTCAGGCAGGAGTCCGACCGCCGGTACGCGTTGGGCAGCGCCCTGGTGCGCCTCGGAGGCGCGGCGGAGCGCATGGTCGGCGTGTGGGCGCAGTCGTACCTCGAGAAGATGGTCGCCCTGTCCGGCGAGACGGCGAACCTCGCCGTGCTGGAGGGTGACTTCGTCGTCTACGTCGCCCAGTCGGCGTCCCCTCGGCGGCTGCGGATGTTCGCCGAGGTGGGCCGGAGGGTGCTGCCGCACAGCACGGCGGTGGGCAAGGTGCTGCTCGCCGACCGGGCCGACGCCACCGCGATCCTCACGCGCACGGGCCTGCCGCGCCGTACGGAGCACACGATCACCTCCATCGAGGCGATGCTCGCGGAGCTGGAGAAGGTACGCGACCAGGGGTACGCGATGGACTTCGGCGAGGAGGAGCTGGGGGTGCACTGCCTGGCCGTGCCGGTCCGCGACGGCAGCCGGGTCGTCGCCGGCATGTCGATCTCAGGCCCGGTGGAGCGCATCGAGGCGCTCGACCGGGATGAGCTGGCAAGGGCCATGCGAGACATCGCCGCCGCCTTCGGAGTGGACGTGGCACCATCCCGGTGAGAGCGGGTCCGAGGAATCGGCAGCCCTCAGGAACCCGCTTCCCAGAGCCGGCCTTTCAGGAGCCAGCCGGTGAAGACCTTTGTTCAGTGACTAGCCGGTGAAGGCCTCGCCGGTGTGCTGGCAGATCGCGAAGGCGGCGCCCGCGGGGTCGGCCAGGACCGCCACCCGGCCCTGGGGCATCTCGTACGCGCTGACCAGCACCTTTCCCCCCTCCGGCACGACGCGGGCTTCGATACCGTCGCAGTCGGCCACGGTGAAATAGATCAGCCAATGCGGCTGGACCCGCGCCGACTCGTAAGGTATCCGCAGCCGCCCGCAGACAGGCTCACCCGCGATCTTCCAGACGACGAAGTCGTAATCGATCCCGTCGCCGATCTGCTCCTGCTGGTAGCCGAACAGTGCCTCGTAGAATGCGTCCACCACGTGGACGTTCCTGGCGTGGAGCTCATTCCAGCACATGGCGCCCGGCTCCCCGTACAGGCGGGACCCGAGGTGGAGACCCGCCTGCCAGAGGCCGAAGGTCGCCCCGTCGGGGTCGACGGCGAAGGCAAAGCTCCCCAAGTCGGGCAGGGTCATCGGGAGTATGACGAGCTTGCCGTTGTTGGCCTCGACCCGCACGGCCGAGGCCTCGATGTCGGAGGTGGCGAGGTAGACGCGCCACGCCGCCTCGGTGGACTCCAGGCCGACCGCCGGAGGTGTTATGGCGGCGACCGGCTTGCCGTCCACCAGGCACACCGTGTAGTGCCACAACCTCGGGCCGAGGTCCTGGCGCGTCCAGCCGAAGATCTTCTCGTAGAAACGGACGGCGCACGGGAGATCGGGAGTGGTGAGCTCCGGCCAGCAGGGGGCGCCGTCGGGGTAGTAGCTGCGCTCTGGCATCGGATCTCCCCCAGAAGTGGTGCAGTCCCCCTACAACTGCATACTTCCACCATTACGCAGCCGCGACTTCGCCCATCGCCCAAGCTTGCCGATATCTGAGCTTTAGCTGACCGAGGTGGCAGTGAGGAAAGCGGCCTCGCACGTGAGCGTGGTCCCGGCGATACCGGTGCCGGTAATCATCGTCCGGGCGGTCACGGCCCGGTCACCGTCGCCACCGTGTGGTAGCCCCCCGCCGAGATCTGGGACACCGCACTCAGCCCAAGCACGGTGACCGGGGTGGTCTGGCTGGTGGTGGTGCCGTCACCGAGTTCCCCGAAGTAGTTGTCACCCCAGGCCGCCACGGTGCCGTCCGAGCGCACTGCGACACTGTGATCGAGGCCCGCGCTGACCCGGAAGACGTTGGTCAGGCTTGACACGGTGACCGGGGTGATGCGGACGTTTTTGGCGGTGCCGTCACCGAGCTGCCCCAAGTAGTTGTCGCCCCAGGCCGCCACGGTGCCGTCCGAGCGCACCGCGAGGCCGTAGTAGCCGCCGGCGGCAATCTGGTTCACCCCGGTCAACCCGGCCACCTTCACCCGGGTCGTGTGATCGGTGGTCGAGCCGTCACCGAGCTGCCCGGCGACGTTGTAGCCCCAGGCCCACACGGTGCCATCCGCGCGCACCGCGAGACTGTGCAATTCGCCGGCGTCAATCTGGGTCACCCCGGTCAACCCGAGTACGTTCACCGGGGTCGTGTGATCGGTGGTGGTGCCGTCACCGAGCTGCCCGTGGGTGTTGTCGCCCCACGCCGCCACGGTGCCGTCCAAACGCAACGCGAGACTGTGGTCATGGCCGGCGGCTATCTGGGTGGTCACCCCGGTCAACCCGGCCGCCTTCACCGGGACGGTGCGGTCGGTGGTCGTGCCGTCACCGAGCTCCCCGTTGACGTTGTAGCCCCAGGCCCACACCGTGCCATCCGAGCGCAACGCCAGGCTGTAATCGTAGCCCGCAGCAACCTTCACGATTCCGGTCAGGCCGGTCACCTGCACAGGTCCCGAGCTGGCCGTCGTCGTCCCGTTGCCCAGCTCTCCCTTGGTGTTACAGCCCCACGCCCACACGGTGCCATCCGCGCGCACCGCCAGAGTGTGGCGATAGCCGGCGCTGACCTGGATCACTTGGCCCAGCACGGAAACCGGGGAGGATTGGTTGGCCGTCGACCCGTTGCCTAACTGCCCGTAGCCACCGTACCCCCACGCAAACGCGAGCGGGTAGGGAACGTAGGCCGCTGCCGGTCCGGCGGGACCCAGCGCCGCCGCAGCGGCAGCGGTCACGGTCAGCACCGCCGCGACCACCGCGGCACGCGCGCGAGAACCCGGCACCCACCTTCTTAACCGTCCCCGACCCGCCGACTTGGGGTGAGGAGAGTCGGGCAAAGCCTCAGGCATCAGATCAGTCATGCAAGGTGTCCTTTCGTCAGCAGGGAGTCGCTGCGGTCAGTGCTTGGCGTCGCGAATGCCCGGTCTTGCGCCGGACCGTTCTGTACCAGAGGGGGCCATGGCTGTGCCTGCCCTCGCTGGTGACCGGGTGCAATGTTGCGGTAGGGCCGGTGTACGCGGTCCCGCTCGGGAAGCCTGAACGGGTGGCGGTGACGCGAACCTTGGACAGCGTGACCCATGTCGGCGGCGGTGAGCTTGTTGATCCGCTGCGCACCAGGGTGGGGCAGTCCGGTTGATCATCGCTTGACGACGGCTTGCAGCGACGGCGGAGCAGGGTTGAGGACCGCGTCGTGGACTTCTACCTGTACCTCGCCGCGGCCTTCGTCACCGTCCGTCAACTCATCCAGAGCGCCCGCCCGCGTGCTCGGGCAGGGGGCCGACCTCGCGGTGGCGGCTCACCCATTTGCCGATCGCTCTTAAGCCCGTGAACGTTCAGTCGTTTTTGATCGTGGAGACGGGGCGGTCGGCTGAGCAGCGGATTTCTATCTCGGTGCGGGCGTCGCCGCTCTCGAACCTCACCCGCACCTTGTCGCGTGGACCCCGCTCCGCGTCCTTCACCTCGTACCCCTGCGCAGGGGTCCAGGAGCGCAAGGTCACCAGGCCGCCGGCACATCGGGCCACCACGACTCCGCCACGCGCCGAGAACGCCCTGCTCTGCCCCGGCCGGTCGGCGGTCCCGTCCGACGGCGCCCCCGTGCGCGAGCCGTTACCGGAGCCCGGCGACAGAGGCGAGGGCGAGGCGTCCAGGGCGCGCCGGACCTCGGCGGGCGAGAGCGCGCGCGTGGCCGAGCCGGTGACCGAGTCTCCGAGGAAGGTGAGGACCACGACGCCCGCGCCGGTGGCCACCAGCCCCACGACCAGCCATCCGGACACGACGAGAAGCAGGCGCCGGTTCATGGGCTGATCCTCCCTGGCCGTCCCCTAAGACCGGGTTAAAGGCACCATAACTGGCTTATGCCAACAGCCCCGGACCGGTTAGCGTAACCGCACATGGCCAACATCCTGCTCGTCGAGGATGACGTGACGATCCGTACCGCCCTCATGCGAGGCCTGCGTGACCGGGGTCACGCCGTGTCCTCCGCCCCCACCGCCCTCGACGGCCTGCGGCAGGCCCTCGCGGACCGTCCCGACCTCGTGGTGCTCGACCTCGGCCTGCCCGACTTGGACGGCACCGAGATGCTGCGCATGCTCAGAGCCGTCAGCCGCGTGCCGGTGATCGTGGCTACCGCCCGGGACGGCGACACCGAGATGGTGCGCCTTCTGGACGCGGGCGCCGACGACTACGTGGTCAAGCCTTTCAGCGCCGCTCAGCTCGACGCACGCGTCCGGGCCGTGCTGCGCCGCACCGCCGGCAGCCGTACCGACTCCTCGGTCACCGTGGGCAGCCTGCGGCTGGACCCGCGCAGCCGCGAGGCGGTTCTCGACGGCAGCCTTCTCGATCTCACGCCACGCGAGTTCGACCTGCTGCACTATCTCGCCACCAGGTCCGGCGAGGTGGTCACCAAGCGGGAGCTGCTCACCGAGGTCTGGCAGCTCCCCTACGGCGGCGCGGACAAGACCGTCGACGTCCACCTGTCATGGCTGCGCCGCAAGCTGGGCGAGACCGCGCAGGAGCCCCGCTACCTGCAGACCGTACGCGGTGTCGGCGTGAAGCTGGTCGAGCCCTCGTGAGACGGTGGCTCGCCCTGCTCGTGGCGGCCACCACCTCCCTGGTGCTGATCGCCCTTCTGGTCCCGTTGGCACTGCTGGTCCGGGCGCTGGCCGAGAGCGGCGCGGTGACCCAGGCGACGGCCGAGGCGCAGTCCGTGGCGGCGTCCGTGGGCACGGCGGCCTTCGACGGCCTCTCGCTGACGGCTGAGCGCACCTCTGCGTCGAGCGGGCACGCGATCACCGTCTTCCTCCCGGACGGCCGCGTCGCCGGCTCCCCGGCGCCCCGATCGCCGGCCGTGGAGCTGGCCGCGCGGGGGCGGAGCCTCACGGCGCAGACCCCCTCCGGCCTGGAGGTCCTCGTCGCCGTGCAGGGTCTTTCCGGCGGTACGGCCGTGGTTCGCGCCTTCCTCAGCGAGGACGACCTCAGCCACGGAGTCAGTGAAGTATGGCTCGGCATGCTGGTCCTCGGGCTCGCCCTGATCGGGGTGGGCATCCTGGTGGCGGACCGGCTCGCGCTCGCGCTCACCCGGCCCATGACCGGGCTGGCCCGGGTCTCCCATCGGCTCGCCGCAGGGGACCTCGTCGCGCGGGCGACACCGGGCGGCCCCGAGGAGGTACGCGACGTCGGGATCGCGCTGAACCACCTCGCGGGACGGATCAGCGACCTGCTGGCCGAGGAACGCGAGACGGCGGCCGACATCTCGCACCGGCTCCGCACCCCACTGACGGGGCTGCGGCTGGAGGCCGAGTCGCTGGCCGACCCAGAGGAGGCCGTGCGGCTCGGTAACCGTGTCGACGCGCTTGAACGCGCGGTCACCTCGGTCATCACGGACGTACGGCGCCGGTCGCAGGAGCAGGCGAGCTGCGACGCCGTGGCCGTCGCGGCCGAGCGCGTGACGTTCTGGTCGGTACTGGCCGAGGACCAGGGCCGGCCGGTCGGACTGGACCTCCCCGCAGGCCCGCTGACGGTGGCCGTCAGCGCCGCCGAGCTCTCCGCCTGCGTCGACGCGCTGCTCGGCAACGTCTTCGCCCACACCCCCGATGGCGCCTCCTTCGCCGTACGAGTGACGCCCGCACCCGGCGGCGTACGGCTGGAGGTCAGCGACTCGGGGCCGGGGTTCCCCGCGCGGCCGGAGGCGGGGGATCCGCTGGAACGGGGCCGCAGCGGCGCGGGGTCCACCGGGTTGGGGCTGGACATCGCGCGGCGTACGGCGGAGGCGTCGGGCGGCTCCCTGCTGCTGGGCACCGCCCCGGGCGGCGGCGCCATGGTCGTTCTGGTCTTAGGAGGCCCTTAACGTTGCCGAAGCGCGGGGTTATCGTGCCCCGGGCCAGCCTTGGGCACATGACGAACACACAGCGCATCAGCAAGGCGGCCAAACTCACCATCGCAGGCGCCGGAGTGGTCGCCGTCCTCGGCGCCGGCGCCGCGGCCGCCTCGGCCTCGACCCAACTCTCCGCCACCACCACAACCTCCGCGACCAGCGTCTCGACGAGCGCGGTGAACGCGACGACCGCGGCGATCACCTACCGGCAGGCGGTCAGTATCGCCAAGAAGCGGGTACCGGACGCCCGGGTCACCGACGTCGAGCGCGAGTGGGAGCACGGCTACCGGGTCTGGAAGGTGGAGCTGAAGAAGCGCTACGCCGAGTACCGCGTCTACATCTCCGTCAAGACCGGAAAGATCGTGAAGTTCAGCCAGAAGCACGACGACTGACTAGACCGCCGTGCCATGGCGGGCAGAGGGGGCTCGCCAGGGCACGGCCCCGCGGGCATGACGTCCTGTTCAGCTGACTGTGCTCCTGTTACGCGCACTGGGCGAGCATGGCGTCCTTGTCGGGGCTGGTGACGGCGAGATCGTACTTCAGGGCGACTTGGGCGAAGCGCACCGCGTAGGAGCAGCGGATGCCCTTGTTGGGGGGAAGCCAGGTCGCGGGGCCTGAGTCGCCCTTGGAGGAGTTGGTGGAGCCGTCCACCGGCATGAGGTTCAGCGGGTCGTTGGCGATCTGGACCCGCTTCGCCTTGCTCCACCGGGCGGCGCCCATCTGCCAGTCGTACGACAGCGGCATGACGTGGTCGATCTGGACCTCGGAGGCGTTCTGCTTCTTCCAGTCGATGGTCTTGTCGGTGTAGGGGTCGTGAAGCGTCATCGAGACCAGGACGCATTTCGAGCCCGAGCGGTACTTCAGGTCCTCGCCGTCGCGTGCCAGGACGTCGTTCCTGGTGTCGCAGCCGTTGTGCGCGAACGGGATGCTTTCGGCGTTGTCGGCCCACGCGTACCCGAACTCGTCCCGGCTGTAACCCGTCTTCGGGCCACGGCCCTTGGTGGCCAACCTGTCGATCACCTTCACGGCCGCGGCACGGTCCTTGGACGACTTGATCACGGCGAGGCCGCGTTCGGTGCCCTTGGGATTGTCCAGCGGGCTGACGCCGGTCGAAGCGCCGCCGCCCACCGGCCCTGATCCCATGTCGCCGCCACCACCGGCGCTGTTCGCGTCGATGGGGCCGCACCCGGCCAGCATGACGGCCGCCGCTACCCCGGCCATGATCGCGCGAGATCCACGCAGGCGCACTGCCACCCCCAGGTAAAAGAAAAGTAATACCTAGGTATAGCAACTACCCCTGAAAGCCGCGATTACGGCAAAGCCCAGGAGAAACCCGCCAACCCCAGGAAGATCCGGATGAGTCCTCTGGGGGGAGGCGAGCAGGCGGCGACAATGACCCATGAATCATGCGAGGTCAGGGCTCACGCCGCGAAGAAGCGAACACCCGTGCGTGGGTGTCACACAGGTACGGTGGGTCAGGTCCTGCCGTAGGCGTCGTCGAGGCGTTCGATGTCGTCCTCGTCGAAGTGGCCGAAGGCGACCTCGAGAATCCTCGTCGCCGGGCCGGAGGAGCTGAGCCGGTGGCTCTGGCCCGCGTGGATCAGCACCCGGTCGCCCACCGACGGCTCGACACGCTCACCGTCGATCTCGAACACCGCCCCTGGGTCGAGAGCCACCCACAGCTCGTCGCGGTGCTTGTGCCGCTGGAGGCTGAGCCGCTGCCCCGGCGCGACTTCGATGATCTTGACGGTGGACGTCTCGTTGTGGGTGTACCTCTCGAAGCCTCCCCACGGACGCTCATCACGGACCACCGCGGCGAGCCGGTCGATCTCCAGCACAACTACCCTCCAGTAACCACATAGATGTCGGTGTGACTCTTTCACAAACCGGTTAATGATGTGCGAACCGCAATAAACCGCCCAGCCACCCCCAGGGGGACCCAGGGCTCACGTGGCCAGGAACCCCCCGTCCACGGGCAGGACCACCCCGGTGACGTACGAGCCGGCGTCCGAGGCGAGGAAGATGGCGGCGGCCACCAGCTCCAGCGGGTCACCCGGCCGCCCCATCAGCACGCGATGCTCCAGCTGCTGCTCGAGATAGCCCGGACGGTAGCCGGAGGTCATCTCGGACTCGAAGAAGCCCGGCTCCAGGCAGTTGACCCGGATGCCGCGCCGCTTGGTCCACTGCTGGGCCAGGTCTCTGGTGAGCCCGACGACGGCCGCCTTGGACGCGCTGTACGCGGCCTGCGGCAGGCCGGCGGTCGTCTCGCCCAGCACGCTGCCGATGTTGACGATCGAGGACCCGGGACGCATGACCCTCGCGCAGGCCTGGGCCATCCAGAAGGCGCCGTGCAGGTTGATGTCGACGACCTGCCGGAACTCGTCGGGCGTCTCGCGGAGCGCGGGCACCGCCGCGCCGACACCGGCGTTGTTGACCAGAATGTCGACGCCCCCGAGCTCGGCGACCGCCGCCTCCACGAGGGCCTGGCAGTCCTCCGGCCGGGTGACGTCGGTGGCGACCGCGACGCAGCGGCGCCCGGTCTCCTCGACCAGACGCCGCGTCTCCTCAAGCCTGTCCTTGCGACGGGCGCCGATCGCGATGTCGGCGCCCGCCTCGGCCAGCCCGCGCGCGAAGGCGACGCCCAGCCCCGAGGACGCCCCCGTGACGATCGCGACCTTGCCGTCAAGCCGGAACCGCTCGAGCATCACGCTCACCTCTCTCCCATCCGAAACACCGAATGGAATTCTAGAGGCCGTACTCCTTCGTGATGCGCTCGTGCCGCTCCACCTCGATGCCGGCGCTCCGCGCGAGGTCGAGCCACGCCAGCGGGTGGCTCCACCGCTCGGTCGCGTCATCGAGCAGGGCGTCGAGGTCGACCGGCTCGACCCCCGGCGGCACGGCGATCCAGCCGTAGACGCCCTGGAGCCCCTCGCCGCTGGTGGGGTGGGTGACCGAGTAATTATCGTCGCTGTAGACCCACATGGGCCAGCCGCGCTCGGCCAGCACCTCGTTGAACTCGGTCCAGTCTTCCTCGCTCGGGGCCGCGCCGTCGAAGAACCAGCTGGTGTAGCCGCCCGGGCGCAGCAGGGCCACACCCGCGAACGGGATGACGTAGCTCTCCTGCTCCTCGGCGCTCTCGGGCACCGGCTCGAGCGGGCGGGGGTCGACGACGACGATGTCACCGGCGTTGTAGTCCATGCCACGGGGCTGGGGAATCAGCAGGCGGGCGGTGGCGGGGCCGGTGCGCACGGCGAGCACCTCGCGCTGGCTGCCGTCGGAGACCGGCAGCACGACCCGGATGAGGTGCCACTCCTCCTCGATGGGGCCTTCAGTCGTGTCGAGCTGCATGCCGAGCTTGGCGGCGCCCTGGCGGACGAGCGGCCAGTCTTCCGCGGCCGTCGCCATGACGATCATGCGCCAGACGTCTTCCTCCTCGCCGGCGTCCGACTCGACCAGGTCGCGCAGGATCGCCGCGCCCTTGGCGTTCTCGCCGAGCTGCTGGGCGGCGCCCGCGAGCAGGCGGCGCGCCTCCAGCGCGATGGTGCCCTCGGCGCCCGCCTCGAGTGACTTCTCTGCCTCGGACGTGGTCTCGGCCCACCGCTCGCGGGCGCGGTGGAGCCTGGCCAGCGCGAGGTGGGAGGTCGGCACGGGCAGCATGGCCGCGAACCGCTCCACCCGGTCGTCCTGGCCCGCCTCCACCAGCACGCCGGTGAGGTAGGCGACGTCCTCCTCCTCGGCCGTGGCCGGGTCTGCGTCCTCGACGATGGTCTTCCACAGGATGTCGGCGCCCAGCGGCGCGTACCCGAGGAAGCCCAGCGTCGTGGTGTGGCGGCGGGTGGCCTCAAGATCGGTGCCCGACAGCGGCCACAGCCAGCCCACCCAGCGCTCGGGGTCGGCGTTGTGGCCGTCCGCGGCGTCGAAGTAGGCGACCAGCTCGTCCTGCGGCCCCGGAGCGGCGGGCTCCGTGGCGGCGCCGACGGCGGCGCGCAGGGCGGCCACGCGCTCGGGCAGCCCCTCGGTCGCGCGCAGCTCGCCCAGCCACGACTCGGCGAGATCGGCCAGCGCGCGGGCCTGCCAGACACCCTGGCGGGCCACGGCCAGCTCACCGGCGATCAGAGCCAGCTCGACCCGGCCGCGGTGGACGCCCATGGTCTCGTAGTAGGTCATCCACTGGCGCATGACGCGGCCGAGCTGCCAGGTGTTGCTGATGACCTCGTCGAGCAACCGCACCGCGCGGGCCCACTCCACCCAGTCGCGGGGGTGGTCACCGATGACGTCGAGGTCGGGGAGGGCCTCCAGCGCCTGCGCCGGGCGCTTGGCCGTGGCGAGCACCAGCGCGCGCAGCACGGCCTCCCGGTGGTCCTTGGCCACCGGGTCGTCCGCCGGGAAGTCCTTGGCGCTGTCGAGCTCGGTGAGGGCCTCCTCTGTGCGGCCGGCGGCGAGCAGCGCGCGCACGCCCGAGGCCGCCAGCTCCCAGCTCACCTGCCCGTCGGCACCCCTGCGACCGGCGACGGCCGACTCGTAGTAGGCGACGGCCTGCTCCACCTCGCCCGCGTCGGACAGCGCCGAGACGTACTGCGTGACGAGCCCGCAGAACACCGGAGAGCCGGGCTGCACGCTCTCGAGGGCGGCGCCGAGAGAGGCGAGACGCTCCGCGGCGTACCCCGGGCCGTCGACGTTGGCCTGGCACACGGCCAGCGCCTCGACCGTGGCGGGGACCGACGGGCAGTCCTTGGTGTCCTCGCGGCGCGCGAACTCCAGCAGGGCCTCGGCGTCGCCGAGGGCGACCGATCCCTGAGCGCGGTCGCCGATGCGGCTGACGAGGTGCCAGTGCCGGGCGAAGAGCTCGAGCCAGGGCAGCTCGAGCGTCTCGGCTTGCTGGGCGACCGCCGGCGCCATCACGTCAAGCTGGGCATACCGGCCCTCGAAAGCCTGCGCGGGCAGGTCACCAAGCGCGATGGCCAGCCCGGTGTTCCCCGCTTCGTGCAGTTGCCGTTGGGTGTCTGCGACCCAGGCCCAGATGTCCACGTCCATGGCACGCCAGTCTGCCAGTTCACGGACCATGCCCCAAACATGCGGGCGGTGCGGTGGAGAAGGCGGTGCCGCGAAGCGGTCATAAGGGCCGAAGACGACTGACGAGTTCTGGGACCGGGAGATCCCCGAGATGCCCTCGGAAGCCTTCGCCGGGAAGAAGTCTCAGGCGAGCGTGATGGCCGGCACGTCTCCGGAGGCGACGAGGACGGCCGGGCCGGTCAGGTAGCTGGTGGTCCCGTCGAGGGTGACCGAGAGCAGGCCGCCCGGGACCTCGACCGTCCAGGTGCCCGTCGTCTCCCCCTCCAGGCGCGCCGCGGCCACCGCCGCGGCGACCGCTCCCGTGCCGCAGGAACGCGTCTCCCCGGAACCGCGCTCGAACACCCGCATCACGACCCGGCGCTCCCCCACGGCGTTGAGCAGCTCGATGTTGACGCCCTGAGGGAACACGGCGGGGTCGAAGCCAGGCTGCGCGGTCAGGTCCAGCTGGGTCACCGGACGCCCGGTCACGCAGGCCAGGTGGGGGTTGCCCATGTCCACGACCAGGCCGGCGTACTCGTCGTTGCCGACGGTGGTCCAGCTCTCGCCGGGGATGTGTGGCGGGCCCATGTCGACCGTCACGTCCCCGGTGCGCGCCAGCCGTACGCGGCGGACACCGGCACGGGTCACGACGTCGAACTCGCCGGGCTCGGCAAGTCCGGCGTCCACGAGGTAGCGCGCGAAGACGCGCAGGCCGTTGCCGCACATCTGGGCCACGCTGCCGTCGGCGTTGCGGTAGTCCATGAACCACTCGGGGTCGCCGGGCCGGTCCTCACGGGCTCGGCCGGCGATCTCGACGGCCTCGGCGCTGAGCTTGGCGGGCACCACGCGAAGGACCCCGTCGGCCCCGATGCCGGCGCGGCGGTCGCACAGCGCCGTCACCAGCGACGAGGGCAGATCGAGGCTCCCATCACGGTCGGGAAGGATGACGAAGTCGTTCTCGGTGCCGTGGCCCTTTACGAAACGCATGTCACCAGAGCTTACGCCGCGAGCAGCGCCAGTGCCTGTTCTAGCAGGTCGGGAGCGTCGAATGGCAGCCACCTCACACGAGGGTCACGCCGGAACCACGACTCCTGGCGCCGCGCGAACCGGCGTGTCGCCCTGATGGTCTCCTCGCGTGCCTGTTCCTCGGTCCACTCCCCCGCGAGGAACCGCAGCACCTGCGCGTAGCCGAGCGCCCTGCTGGACGTACGGCCGCGCGTGAGGCCCTGCCCGGCGAGGACCCTGACCTCCTCCACGAACCCGGCCTCCCACATGCGGTGGACCCGGATCGCGATGCGCTCGTCGAGCTGTGGCCGGGGCACCTGGACGCCGATCTGCACGCTTTGGTAGACCGCGTCGTAGGACGGCATCGTGGCCGAGAAGGGCCGGCCGGACAGCTCGATCACCTCGAGGGCGCGCACGATGCGGCGGCCGTTGCTCGTCAGGACCGCCTCGGCCGCGACCGGATCGAGCTCCTTCAGGCGCTGGTGGAGGACCTCGGGACCCGCGTCCGCCAGCTCGGCCTCCAGCCGGGCCCTGATGCCCGGGTCGGTCCCGGGGAACTCGAGATCGTCGAGGGCGGCGCGGACATAGAGGCCGGAGCCGCCCACCAGGATCGGCACCGTGCCCCGGGCGCGCATGCCGTCGATCAGCGGGCGGGCCATCCGCTGGTATTCGGCGACGCTCGCCGTCTCGGTCATGTCCCAGACGTCCAGCAGGTGGTGGGGAACGCCACGGCGCTCGGCGGGCGAGAGCTTTGCCGTGCCGATGTCCATGCCACGGTAGAGCTGCATGGAGTCGGCGTTGACCGCCTCGCCCCCCAGGCGGAGACCGAGGTCGACGGCCAGGTCGGACTTGCCGGCCGCGGTCGGCCCGACGACGGCGACGACCGGTGGCCCACCCGAGCGTTCCACTACAGCTCCCAGTCGAGGGTCGGCGGGAGGTAGCCCTCCAGGGTGAGCAGCCAGCGCTTGGAGTCGACGCCGTCGCCGCCGCTGAACCCCCCGAGACCGTCACCCGCGACGACACGGTGGCACGGGACGATGATGGGGATGGGGTTGCTGCCCATGATCGACCCTATGGCGCGCGCGGGGACTCCTGCGCCGCTGCTCGCCGCCAGCTCGCCGTACGTCGTCACCTTGCCGTACGGGATCTTCTCGTACAGCGTGCCCAGCACCGTGCGTTGCAGCGTGGACACCAGGCGCCAGTCGACGGGCACCGTGAACGCCCGAAGGTCCCCGGCGAAGTAGGCGGCCAGCTCCTGGCGGGCGTGAGTCGTACGGGCGGGATCGTCCACCTCCGGGGCGCCGACACGGTGGAGGATCCTGCGCCGGGCCTCGGGGCCGTCCCGGAAACCGGTCGCCACCACGCCCTCCTTGGTGACGGCCGCCAGCACGTCGCCGAGCGGCGTCGGCACGGTTCCGAAGGCGACGTCTGCCATACGTTCAAGTCCATCTCTCGTCATCGTCGGCGCGGCGAGCACCGCGCCCATCCCTTCACGGTAGCCACAACCGAGCTGTGACCGAACTCCCCCGACCGTTCGTGTGGCTTCCACGCTCATCGATGCCCGCCTCCGCGTTCACGGCGTCTCCGGCAGGCTCCAGCGGGCCACGAAATAGCCGACACCGTAGGGCGCGGCGTCGTAGAGCAGGTCACTTCGGAAACGATCTCCTCCGGCTCCGGCCGCTCCCGCGAGCACCTGGAACGCCGCACGGCCCGCCACCCAGAGCTCGCCGGCCTCGCCCGGGTCCAGCGCCGCCAGCGTTGCCACGTCCGCGCCGCCGAGCGCCCGCGCGAGCGCCTCGTTGTACGACAGAGCGCCCTGTCCGAAGTAGCCGGGCGACGCCACGGTGAGCCTGGCCGAGCCGTCGCCCATGACGAGCAGCGCCACCCGCCGCCCCCGCCTCGACAGGTCCGTACCGAGCCGTGAGCATGCCTCCGCGGGGGCCGCCGACGACACCGCTTCGTACCTGGAAGGAGGCCCGGAGCGGGCCATGTCAAGCAGCAGGCGGCCGATGGTGAGGGAGAGAGGGAGCACCGGGCTTCCCGAACCGACACGGACGTCCGCGCCCCAGGGGGCGAGGCTTCCCCCCGCCTCCGGCTCGTACGAGGCCGTGGTGTCCGCGCCGCCGACCACGATGAGCGTGTCCGGCCGCGCTTCGGCCAGCGACCCGATCGCCGACAGGCACGCCTCCCGGAGGCCGTCGAGCTCTGGGCTCGCCGTGCCCGCGAGCCGGGGCACGATCAGCGGAGGGTGCGGGCACACGGCCGCGGCGACAAGCACAAGATCAGGCTAGCCGCACTGGCCTTGCCACCCGAACGAGCCCGGCGTCACCGGACCGGACATGAAGCCAAACACCTCCGGCCGGCCGATCAGGGCGACCGGCCGGGCGGAGCCGTCAGGCGAGCGTGGTCAGTCGGAACCGAAGTCCTGGGTCCACCAAGGGCCGCCGGTACCGAAGTGGACGCCGACACCGATGGCCTTGAGCTTGCAGTTCATGATGTTCGCGCGGTGTCCCGGGCTGTTCAGCCACCCCTTGACCACCGCGTCGGGCGTGGCCTGGCCGCGTGCGATGTTCTCGGCGAACATCGAGGAGTTGTACCCGGTGGCCTTGATGCGGTCCCACGGGGAACGGCCGTCGGCCGAGGTGTGATCGAAGTACCCCTTGGCCGCCATGTCGCCGGAGTGACCGCGTGCCGCCTTGCGCAGGCGCTCGTCGATGCGCAGCGGACCGCAGCCCTGCTCCCGCCTGGCGATGTTGGTCAGGCGCGCCACCTCATCCTCGGCGGCGACGACGGTGGACGCCTTGCCGCTCGAAGAGGGAGCGCGCGTCGACTTCGCGGGGCTCTTCCTGGGCTTCGCAGTCGGCTTGGGGGAAGGCTTCGCGGTGCGCTTCGCCGAAGGCTTGGGCGAGTGCTTCGCCGTGGGGGTGGCCGAGGGGACCGGCGTGGGCGTCGTGGAGGGCTGGGCCAGCGGGCCGAGGTTCAGGAAGGCGCCGCCCAGGCCGTTGAACTTGCCGGGCTGCTGGGGGGACGGCTCGACGTAGCCGGCGGTCCCGTCGGGGGCCGGGCCCTGGCCCTGGGTGGTGTCCGTGCCGGCGGGCTTCTTGTGCTTGGTGCTCTCGGTGTTCGCGACGGGATCGGCCGTCGGGCCCACCGCGGAGTCAGGCCCGCCCGCCGTGTCGCCGGACCGGCCGGAGGAGCCCGTCGACTCTCCCGATGCGTTCGTGCCCGAAGAGTCCGAGGAACCCGCGCCGCTGTCCTGGGCGGACGCGTCGCCCGGGTCGCCGGAGGTGACGCCCTGGTCGGTCGCGGTGTCGCCGGAGCCGGCTCCCTGGCCTGAGGACTCCTGGGTCACGGCGCCCGCGCTTGTCGTGCCGGTCGAGTTGCCCGTGAGCGTGATGACTCCTCCGGCGGTGACGGCGGCTGCCAGCACGGCGGCGGCCGCGCTGATCACCAGGGTCCGTCTGCGCGAGCCTGAACGGGAGGGGGGCTCTGTGGCGAGATATTCGGTGGGGAGTGCTGAGCTGGACTCGTCGTAGCGGCCCGGCGACGGACGGTCGTGCCGATCCATGTAAATGACTCCTGCGGCCTATCGGGGGGAAAGCGCTCCGGCTTCCGCGGGCGGTCGTCACACTAGCCCCAGAGGCCGAATTAGCGCACCTGAATCACGGAAGAATCACGACTTGCCATCACTTGGACTGATCTCACTTCGAACGGTGGCCGCCGTCAGCGGCGTCACAGTGGTCTTGGGTGCCGTAGGGCTGGGGATCACCGTCGCCACCACTCCACCGGCTCCCGGATCGCCGTCCGCGCCGCCGCATCCGGCGTCGCGGGCGTCGCCCCCCGCCGCCCCGCCGGACAGCGGCTCGGCGGCCGTTCACGGCCCTGCGGCCGGCCGGCTGTTCGAAGAAGATGAAAGCGCACGTCATGCGGCTCTCACCGCCTCCGGAGGACAGGCGGAGCCACCCGAGCGCCTGTGGACAGGCTTCGTGCCCGCTCCTCTCGAAAGCGCCACGGTGGACTCGTACGCCGTGAGCGTGCGGGCCGAAACCAAGGCCGCCACGACGCCGCGAGGGACGGGCGGGCGCTCTTCGTACGGCTATGGCCGGCGATCGCACGGGACCCGCAGGCACGGGCCTCCGACCGCCTGGTACCCATGGGAGCCCGGCCGCCCCGATCGTCCGGGAACGCCCTCGAGCCGACCGAGACGCCCTGCGACGCCACCCGAGCCGGCGCCACGCGAGCAGCCGTCCGAACCGCGTCAGGAGCCGTCACAGCCGAGAGCCCAGCAGCCCCCGGCCGACCGGCCGGACCAGATGCCGAACCCCTGCGCGACCTTCAAGGACTTCCGCCGGGACTACTGCGACCAGCTTCTCGGCGGGCGCGCCGGATCGCGGTGACCTCCGCGTACGCGACGGCTCAGCTCGTACGGGTCAGGAACGCCGGAGGGCCGGCATGCCGAGCGACACCGTGCCGGGTGTGCCGGAACCCGTGCCCGTGCCGCAGGCGGCGCTCTCCCTGGCCTCCCACGCGTCGCCCGCGCAAGTGCGGCGCAGCGCGAGGGCGGGGCCGTCGGCGACGAGGTGGTGCGGGGCGGCGTACGTCACCTCGACGGTCACCATGTCACCCGGCCTCGGCACGCTCTGCTCGCCGGTCATGCCAGGCACGCTGGGCACGCCATGCTTGTCCGTCGTGCCTCGCATGCTCGGCACGAAATGGACCAGGCGGTTGTCGGGCGCGCGGCCGGACATGCGGTGGGTGGCCTCGTCCTTGCGGCCCTCGCCCTCGGCGACCAGCACCTCGAGCGTGTGGCCCACCTGCGCCTTGTTCTCGGCCCAGGAGATGTCGTTCTGAAGGGCGACGAGCCGTTCGTAGCGCTCCTGGACGACCTCCTTGGGCACCTGGTGCTCCATGGTGGCGGCAGGGGTGCCGGGGCGGATGGAGTACTGGAAGGTGAAGGCGTTGGCGAAGCGCGACTGCCGGACCACGTCGAGCGTGCCCTGGAAGTCCTCCTCGGTCTCCCCCGGGAAGCCCACGATGATGTCGGTGGAGATGGCGGCGTCGGGCATGGCCGCGCGCACCCGGTCGATGATGCCGAGGTAGCGCTCCGCCCGGTAGGAACGGCGCATGGCCTTCAGCACACGGTCGGAGCCCGACTGCAGCGGCATGTGGAGCTGGTGCATGACGTTCGGCGTCTCGGCCATGGCGGCGATGACGTCGTCGGTGAAGGCGGCCGGGTGCGGGGAGGTGAAGCGCACGCGCTCGAGCCCCGAGATGTCACCGCAGGCGCGCAGCAGCTTGCCGAAGGCCAGCCGGTCGCCGAACTCCACACCGTAGGTGTTGACGTTCTGACCGAGGAGCGTGATCTCCAGGACGCCGAGGTCGACCAGGGACCGGATCTCGCTCAGGACGTCGCCGGGGCGGCGGTCCTTCTCCTTGCCGCGCAGCGCCGGGACGATGCAGAAGGTGCAGGTGTTGTTGCACCCGACCGAGACCGACACCCACGCGGCGTACGCCGACTCCCGCTTGGTCGGCAGCGTGCTCGGGAAGACCTCGAGCGACTCCTTGATCTCGACCTGGGCCTCCTGGGCGATGCGCGCGCGCTCGAGGAGGACCGGCAGCGAGCCGATGTTGTGCGTGCCGAAGACCACGTCGACCCAGGGGGCCTTGCGGACGATCTCGCCCTGGTCCTTCTGCGCGAGGCAGCCGCCCACGGCGATCTGCATGCCGGGGTTGCTCATCTTGGCCGGGCGCAGGTGGCCCAGATTGCCGTACAACCGGTTGTCGGCGTTCTCGCGGACGGCGCAGGTGTTGAACACGACCACGTCGGCCGTGTCGCCGTCGTCGGCCCGGACGTACCCGGCGGCTTCCAGCAGGCCGGACAGCCGCTCGGAGTCGTGGACGTTCATCTGGCACCCGTACGTGCGGACTTCGTAGGTGCGGGCGCGCTCCTCGGTGACAGTCATCTCAACAGACAAGGGTAGGCGCTCCACGACGCTCGTCGCACGCCGCGCCTGGCCCGTTCCAAGGGGATGGCCACGGAGGGTGACGAGACGCTGTGAGGCCGGTCAGGCTCCGGTCCGTGACCAGGCCGTGATGCGATCGGTACCTCGCGGTTAGTGACCGGTGGCCTTGACCACCTACGTTGTCCAGCATGACGGAGAACGGGGACGCGACTCCTCTCGTCAGAGTCGAGAACGTCAACAAGAACTTCGGTGCCCTTCATGTGCTCAAGGACATCAATCTGACGGTCACCCGGGGGGAGGTCGTCGTGGTCATCGGCCCGTCCGGGGGCGGGAAGTCGACGCTGTGCCGGGCCATCAACCGTCTGGAGACGATCGACTCCGGCACGATCGTCTTCGACGGGAAGCCGCTTCCCGCCGAGGGCAAGGCCCTTGCCCGGCTGAGGTCCGACGTGGGCATGGTGTTCCAGTCCTTCAACCTGTTCGCCCACAAGACGATCCTCGAGAACGTCACACTGGGCCCGACCAAGGTGAGGGGCATCCCTCGCGAGCAGGCCGACAAACGGGGCATGGAGCTGCTCGAACGCGTCGGCATCGACAGCCAGGCGGAGAAGTATCCCGCCCAGCTCTCCGGGGGCCAGCAGCAGCGCACGGCCATCGCCCGCGCCCTGGCGATGGACCCGAAGATGATCCTCTTTGACGAGCCGACCTCGGCGCTGGACCCAGAGATGGTCCAGGAGGTCCTCGACGTCATGATCGGTCTCGCACGGGACGGCATGACGATGGTGGTCGTCACCCACGAGATGGGCTTCGCCCGCCGGGCCGCCAACCGTGTCGTGTTCATGTCGGAGGGGCAGATCGTCGAGGAGAACACCCCCGACGAGTTCTTCACCAGCCCCCGGACCGACAGGGCCAAGGACTTCCTGTCCAAGATCCTGACGCACTGATCCGTCCACCCTTGGCACATCGCCGTGCGCGCCATCCGAGGCGTACAGAGCGATCCCGACGCACTGATCACGCTCGTCACGAAGAAAGCTGAGGTACACGCATATGCGTTCACGACAGATCGGGGCCATCCTCCTATCTGCCGCGGCACTGGCCGGCAGCCTCGCCGCCTGTGGCAACAGCGGCCCCAAGTCGGCCCTCCAGAAGGCCAAGGACGACAAGAAGCTCACCATCGGCGTCAAGTACGACCAGCCCGGGCTGGGCCTGAAGAAGCCGGACGGCACGGTCGAGGGCTTCGACGTCGACGTGGCGAAGTACATCGCCAAGGAGCTCGGCGTCCCGGAGAGCGGCATCACATGGAAGGAAGCGCGCTCGGCCAACCGCGAGACCTTCCTCCAGCAGGGCCAGGTCGACATGATCGTCGCGACTTACTCGATCACCGAGGCGCGCAAGCCCAAGGTGACCTTCGGCGGGCCGCTCTACATCGCCCACCAGGACACGCTCGTCCGCGCGGACGACACCTCCATCACCTCCCTGGACAGCCTCAAGGGCAAGCGCATCTGCCAGGTGACCGGCTCCAACTCCTGGAAGAACATCGCCGAGGGCACCAACAAGGAGAACAAGAAGGTCGACGTCCAGCTCGTGCCGGCCGGCGCCTACGAGGAGTGCGTCACCAAGCTCAAGGGCAACGCCATCGACGCGGTGACCACCGACGACACCATCCTCGCCGGGTTCGCCAAGCGTGAGGGTGGAGCGCTCAAGGTCACCGGCGCCCCCTTCACCGACGAGAAGTACGGCGTCGGCCTGAAGAAGGGCGACAAGGAGACCTGCGACGCCGTCAACAAGGCCATCGTGAAGATGTACCAGGACGGGACGATGCAGAAGATCTTCGACACTCACTTCAGCGGGACCGGTCTGAAGTTCACGGCAACGGGTGCGCCGCCCGCCGAGGGCTGCAGCTGATCCCTTTCCCCAGCGCCGGTGAGGTCACCTCACCGGCGCTCCCCGTCTCCGGTGGAGCCCGATGGAATCGCTCTTCGACTTCAGTCCCCTCGTACAGGAATTCGGTACGATCCTCACAGGCTTCTGGTCGACGATCCGCCTGACCCTCATGAGCGGGCTGCTGGCGCTGATCCTCGGCACGATCCTGGTCGCCATGCGGGTGTCCCCCACCCCTGTCCTGCGTGCCGCCGGCACCTTCTACGTCAACATCCTGCGCAACACCCCTCTCACCCTCGTTCTGCTGCTGTGCGCGCTCGGGTTGAGCGACACCCTCCAGCTCACCCTTTCGAGCGACTCGCCCACGAACTACTACTGGTGGGCGGTACTCGGGCTGTCCGCGTACACGGCGTCGTTCGTGTGCGAGGCGCTGCGGGCCGGCATGAACACCGTGCCCGCCGGCCAGGCCGAGGCGGCCCGTGCCATCGGGCTCACCTTCCTGCAGTCCCTGCGGCTGGTGGTGCTCCCCCAGGCGTTCCGCTCGGTCATCGCCCCGCTGGGCAGCATCCTGATCGCGCTCACCAAGAACACGACCATCGTCATCGTCGCCGGCTACATCGAGGCGTCGGCGGTGATGAAGCAGATGTTCGACGACTACGGCGGCACGCTCCCGATCTTCCTCGGGTTCGCGGTCGGCTACATGGTGCTCACCCTGCCCACCGGCTTCTTCTTCGGCTGGCTCGCCAAGCGCCTGGCGGTGAGCCGATGACCGGCCTCGTGCCAGAGACACCCGTACGGCAGACGCCCGCCCGGGAGCCCGTACGAGAGAAGGAGGACGCGTGAGCGCCAACGTCCTTTTCGACGCGCCGGGTCCCCGCGCACGTCTGCGCAACAACATCCTGACGCTGATCTCCGCCGTCGTGATCCTCGCCATCGCCTATCTGGTGATCAAGGCACTGGCCGACAAGGGCCAGTTCGCCGGCAAGCTGTGGGAGCCGTTCCTGCGAGGGGACGTCTGGACCGGGCAGATCCTTCCCGGGGTGATCGCCACGCTCGAGGCCGCGGTGGTCTCGGCCGTGCTCGCGCTGGTCTTCGGCGTCATTTTCGGCCTGGGCAGGCTCTCGGAGCACTCCTGGGTCCGCGTGCCGTCTGGCGCGGTGGTGGAGTTCTTCCGCGCGATCCCTCTGCTTCTGCTGATCTTCTTCGCACAGGCCGGTCCTGCGACGATCAGCGGCTACACCGTGAGCGTGCCGGCCTTCGCCGCCGTGGTCATCGGGCTGACGCTCTACAACGGCTCGGTGCTCGCCGAGGTCTTCCGCGCCGGAATCCTGTCGGTGCCGCGAGGACAGTCGGAAGCGGGCTACTCCCTCGGGCTTCGCAAGGGCGGGGTCATGCGGCTCATCCTGCTGCCGCAGGCCACGACCGCGATGATGCCCGCGATCGTGAGCCAGATGGTCGTCCTTCTGAAGGACACGGCGCTCGGCTGGGTCATCGCGTACGAGGAACTGCTGAACTACGGGCTCAAGCAGATCCCGTCGAACTTCGGCAACCTCATCCCGAGCGCGATCGTCATCTCACTGGTCTACATCGCGATCAACCTCGTTCTGAGCTACGTCGCCAACAGGCTGGAACGGCGGAGCAGGCGCAGCCGCCGTACGACCGCCACGGTGGTCGGCGCACCGGCCGCCGTGGGCGTCAGCGCAGGCATCGAGTGAACACCGGTCCAACCATCAGAGGGATCGGGTAAAGGTTTGACCTGATCGCGGGCGGGGGCGCTCCGAGGCGGCTCTAATACTGCGATGAGCAGGAAGCCGCCGACCCCGCCCGCGACGCTCCGCACTGCGCTGATCGCGGCGTCGCTGGTCACGCTGGGCGTGGTTCTCACCGGTTGCCAGGGCGGTCACGGCGCCCTGGTCGTCGGGGTGCGTCCCGGCCGGCCGGGGCTCGTCGACCGCCTGCCCGCCGGAGGGTACGCGGGGTTCGAGATCGAGGTCGCGGGCTACGTGGCCAGGCGCCTCGGTTACCGCGACGACCAGGTCAGCTACGTCGAGCTCGGGCCACAGGACGGCACGGCGCCTTCGGTGCCCACACCCCTCGGGCGGACCAGCGGCCGGATCGGCCTCTCCCTGGACCCGCCTTCCGCGACCCGCCGGATCGATCTGGCCATGGGCGTGCTCCTTCCGAGCGTCCGGGCCGCCGCCGGGCCGCACCCCCTGTCAGGGCCGTACCTCGTCTCGGGGCAGGACATCCTGACCGGCGCGGGCGACCTGTCCATCCGTCGCCTCCAGGATCTGGCGCAGAAGAGAGTGTGCACCGCCTCCCCGGGCCCGCTGGTCGCGAGGTTCGGCGTGGCGTGGCAGCGCGCGTTCCTCATCACGTCGACCGTGCGGGACTGCGTGGGGATGCTCGCCTCCCGGCGGGTGAACGCGGTCACCGACGACGCCGCCGTGCTCGCCGGCCTCGCCTCCGCGTCGCCGGGCGGTTTCCGCCTCGTCGGCGCCACCTTCTCGAGGGACAAGTACGGCATCGCCATGCGCGAGGACAGCGGCGATCTTCATGATCAGGTCGACGACGCGCTGCGCAGGATGTCCGAAGACGGCACCTGGCGGCGCGCGGTCATCGATCACCTCGGATCGCTGGCCGCGAAATACACTTCTCCACCCGCTTTGGAGCGCTACGTGAAATCACGATCAGCGCGGTAGCAGCCACACGCGGTGGGGTTTTCCGGCAGGATGCGGCTATGCCCCCCGAGCGCACGTCCGGGCACCCCTCCTTGCCGTTTGGTGCCTGGCCCTCGCCGATCTCCACCTCAGATGTCGTCCGTTCCGGGCTGCGGCCCGGGTACCCCGCGGTCCGTGGCGAGGAGGTCTGGTGGGAGGAGGATCGCCCCGCGGAAGGCGGGCGGCGCACCATCGTCCACCGTGCCCCCGACGGCACGCGCCGCGAGCTGCTGCCCGTCCCTTGGGACGCGCGCACCCGGGTCCACGAGTACGGCGGCCGGTCGTACGCCGTCGCACCGGGGTGGGGGGTCGTGTTCGCCAACCACGCCGACCAGAGGCTGTACGTCGTGCCCGCCGAGGCCCCCGGCGCGGGGAACGGCCGGGCCACCGGTGGTGTCTCAGGCAGCGGGCCCCGGGCCATCACACCCGAGCCCGAGACCGCGTCCGGCCTGCGCTACGCCGATCTCACGGTCCACGGCGACGAGGTGTGGTGCGTCCAGGAGCGCCACACCGGCGACGGCAGGGTGATCCGCTCGATCGTGTCGATCCCGCTGCGCGGTGAGGGGGAGCCCAGGCAGCGGGTGGCCGGCAGCGATTTCTACGCCTTCCCCGCGATCTCCCCCGACGGCGAGCACCTCGCCTACATCTGCTGGGACCATCCGCGGATGCCATGGGTCGGCACCGAGCTGCGCGTGACCAGGCTCGCGGACGGCGGCTCCTGGCGCGTCAGGGGCGGCGAGTCCGAGTCGGTGCTCGCCCCCCGGTGGAAGGATCACCACACCCTCTACCTCATCTCCGACATCTCCGGCTGGTGGAACCTCGAGCAGGCCGGGATCGACGGCGCTTCCTCTCGGCCGCTCTACCCGGCCGATGAGGAGTTCGCCTGGGCGCTCTACGAGCTGGGCGGCGCGCCGTACGCCGTCCTCGGCGACGGCCGGCTCGCCGTCCTGCACGGCCGGGGGGACATGCGGCTCGCGATCCTCGATCCGGAGACCGGTGTCCTGACCGAGCCCGACCTGCCGTACGACGGCTGGGTCCCCTGCCTCAGCGCCGACGGCTCCACTCTGTGCGGCGTGGCCTACGGAACCAGGGCCCCGCTGTCAGTGGTGCGGGTCGACACGGTGACCGGGCAGGCCGAGCGCCTGCGGCGCGACGTCGGCGAGCTGCCTGATGTGGCCTACCTGCCGGAGCCCCGGTCCGTGGAGATCCACAGCCGGTTCGGCCGGCGCGTGCACGCCCACGTCTACCCTCCCACCAATCCCTCCGTACGGACCGGCGACGCCGCCCCGCCGTACGTCGTGTTCGTGCACGGGGGGCCCACGGCCCACGCCACCAGCGCGCTCGACCTGCGGAAGGCGTTGCTCACCAGCCGCGGCATCGGCGTCATCGACGTGAACTACGGCGGTTCCACCGGGTACGGCCGCGCCTACCGCGACCGTCTGAAGGGCCAGTGGGGCGTCGTCGACGTGGAGGACACGATCGCCGCCGCCGAATGGCTGCTGTCCGATGGGGTGGCCGACCCCGCGAGGATCGCGATCCGGGGCGGCAGCGCCGGTGGCTGGACCACCATGGCCGCCTGCTGCGCCTCCGGCCTGTTCTGCGGCGGCGTCTCCATCGCGGGGATCAGCGCGCTCGCCCCCCTCGCCGCCTCGACCCACGACTTCGAGTCCAGGTACGTCGAGTGGCTGGTCGGCCCGGAGGACGCGATCCTGTACGCCTCGCGTGAACCGCTCGCGAGGTCCGGCCAGGTCGACTGCCCGATGCTGCTGATGCAGGGCCAGGACGACCCTGTGGTACCCCCCGCGCAGTCGGAGGCGTTCGTGGCGGCCCTCAACGAGCGTGGCATTCCGTGCACCTACCTCACCTTCGAGGGCGAGTCACACGGCTTCCGCAGGGCCGAGACCAGAAGCGCCGCCCTCGCCGCCGAGCTCGCGTTCTACCAGCAGCTCTTCCGTCCCTGAACCGGTCGCGGGCCAGGCGATGCCTGCTCGGCGGTCAGAGGTCGCGGAGGGCGGGAAGGAGCTCTTTCTCGGCCCAGCCGAGGAACTCTCGCTGGCGGTCCGCACCGACCTGCACCAGGGCCACGTGGGTGAAACCCGCGTCGGTGAACTCCTTGACCGCTCGTACCACCGCGCCGACGTCCGCGCCGCAGGGCACGTGCTTGGTCACGTCCTCGGGCCGGACGAACTTCGCGTAGGACGCGAAGTTCACAGGCCCCGGCAGCTCGGCCAGCACCTTCCACCCGGCGGGGAACCACTTCCACAGCCGGTGGGCCCGTTCCTTCGCGGCCTCCACGTCGGTGTCGTAGGACACGACGAGCTGCCCGTACACGGGCTTGTCCGCGCCTCCGGACGCGTGGAAACGATGCACAAGGTCCTTGTCGGGCTGGGTGGCGATCAGGGCGTCGCCGTACTCGGCCGCGAGGTCCACCGACTGCGGGCCGGAGGCGGCGATCCCGACCGGCACGGGCTCGTCCGGCAGGTCGTAGAGCTTGGCCGAGTCGATGGTGAAGTGGTCGCCCCGGTAGCTGACGTACTCGCCGCCGAACAGGGCCTGGATGATCTCTACCGCTTCGCCGAACTTCTCGTGGCGGACGTTCACCGGCGGCCAGCCCTGCCCGATCACATGCTCGTTGAGGTTCTCACCGGCGCCGAGCCCGAGCGTGAAGCGCCCGTCCGACAGCACGCCCATGGTCGCCGCCTTCTGGGCCACCACGGCGGGGTGGTAACGCATGATCGGGCAGGTGACGTAGGTCATCAGCGGGATGAGCTCGGTGGCGTGGGCCACCGCGCCGAGCACCGACCAGGCGTACGGAGAATGCCCCATCTCCTCCAGCCACGGAAAGTAGTGGTCGGAGATGGTCTCGTAGTCGAATCCGGCCCGCTCCGCGCTCACGGCGTCGTCAACGAGTTGCTTGGCCGATGTCTGCTCGCACATCAGCGTGTAACCGATCTGTGCCATGGCGGCCCCATACCCGCCCGCCTGGGCAACGTGCGGCTTGTCGCAAAAATCTTCTGAATCCGGCCGAGAAGCAGACGGGACCCACCTCCACCACCGTGATCATTTTTCATACTTTAGGCCACATAACAGGATCAATCGGGCAGAAAGTCGCCCCGGTGACGCCTGAACCGGCTCAGACGGGGGGGCAAAAGTAGCTTGACGGGCGAACTTTGCTTGCTCGTTACCTCTCTGACGCTTAATCTCGACCACAGTGAGGAGTTACTCCGCGCAGTGCGGATTGCCATAACGGGATACGACGGACGATCGAGACTGATCACACCCAGCGGACCGGTGCCCCGGCATCACCACGTTGGACATATTTGTCTGGCCACAATCGCCCGGTCGGGCCTGTCCGTGCTGTGCGTGTAACACCTCGCGTGCTGAGGCTCACGACGCGAGGAGGGGTGGGCGCGCATGGATTCGACAGTCGTGATCATGCTGGCGGTAGCCGTTGTCTTGCTGGCACTCATCGCGATTGTCTTTGTTGTGCTGATACGCCGCACCGGCAGTGACCGTTCCGCCAAGCGAGGCCCGACGCCGGAGCAGGTCGCCGACGTCCACACCGAGCTGGAGCACGCACGCCGCGAGGGTGTGGAGATCCGCATCAAGGCGGAGTCCGAGGCCGGCGAGGTGCTGCGCAGGGCAGAGGCCGCCACGGAAGGCGCGTTGCGGATGCGCAAGGAGGTCGAGGAGGAGACCCGGGGCCTCAAGCACGAGCTGAAGGAGCTCAGGGCCGACCTCGAGCGCAGGGAGAACCGCCTCGCCGAGCGGGAGGAGCGGCTCGACGAGGAGGCCCGCAGGCAGGCCGACCGGGGCAGGAAGCTCGCCGAGACCGAGACCGAGCTGGCCGACCGGCGCACGGAGCTCGACCAGGTCGAGCAGAAGCGCCGCGAGGTCCTGGAGCGGGTCGCCGGGCTGACCGCCGACCAGGCGAAGTCCGAGCTGGTGATGACCATCGAGAACCAGGCGAAGCGCGAGGCCGCGCTGATCGTCAGGGAGATCGAGGGCGAGGCCCGCAAGGAGGGTGAGAAGCGCGCCTGCAAGATCGTCACCCTGGCCGTGCAGCGGGTGGCCACCGAGCAGACCGCCGAGTCCGTCGTCAGCGTGCTCCACCTGCCCGGCGACGAGATGAAGGGCCGCATCATCGGCCGTGAGGGTCGCAACATCAGGGCCTTCGAGTCGACCACCGGCGTCAACCTGATCATCGACGACACCCCCGAAGCCGTGCTGCTCTCGTGCTTCGACCCGGTACGCCGCGAGACGGGCAGGCTGACCCTGGAGAAGCTCGTCCTGGACGGCCGCATCCACCCGCAGCGCATCGAAGAGGCCTACGAGCGCAGCAAGGAGGAGGTCAAGGACCTCTGCGTGCGGGCCGGCGAGGACGCCCTGGTCGAGCTGGGCATCACCGACATGCACCCCGAGCTGATCACCCTGCTCGGCCAGCTCCGCTACCGCACGTCCTACGGGCAGAACGTTCTCAAGCACCTCATCGAGTCGGCGCACATCGCCGGCATCATGGCCTCCGAGCTGCGGCTCGACCCCATGCAGCTCAAGCGCTGCACGGTGCTCCACGACATCGGCAAGGCACTGACCCACGAGGTCGAGGGCAGTCACGCCCTCATCGGCGCCGAGATCGCCCGGCGGTACGGCGAGCACGAGGACGTCGTTCACGCCATCGAGGCCCACCACAACGAGGTCGAGGTCCGTACGGTCGAGGCGGTGCTGACCCAGGCCGCCGACGCGATCAGCGGCAGCCGCCCCGGCGCGCGCAGGGAGTCGCTGGAGGCGTACGTCAAGCGCCTTGAGCGGCTGGAGGAGATCGCCCAGTCGTACGACGGGGTGGAGAAGGTCTTCGCCATGCAGGCCGGCCGCGAGATCCGGGTCATGGTCAGGCCGGAGGCGATCGACGACATCCAGGCCCAGGTCATCGCCCGTGACGTCGCCAAGCAGATCGAAGAGGAGCTGACCTACCCCGGCCAGATCCGCATCACCGTCGTCCGCGAGTCCCGCGCCACGGAGTTCGCCCGCTGACCAAACGGCCGGCGGCTCTGTGGGACTGGTTATTCGAAGCCGTCGGGGAGGTGGTCGGTCGGCTCGCCCTCGGTCTCGAGGGCCTCTCGGACGACGCGGAAGGCCAGGCTGCCGGAATATCCCTTGCGGGCGAGCATGCCCGCCAGCCGACGGACCCGGGCGGCCGGCTCGAGCCCACGGGTGCCCGGGAGCTTGCGGGCGACGAGCCGCCGGGCGGTCTCCAGCTCCTGGTCGGGATCGAGCTGGTCGATCGCGTCTCGCACGGTCTCCTCGTCGACGCCGCGCGTGCGCAGCTCGGCGGCGAGTGCCCGGCGGGCCAGACCGCGCCCGGCATGGCGAGAGCTGACCCATGCCTCGGCGAACGCCTCGTCGTCGATCAGCCCAACGTCGGAGAATCGCGCGAGCACGGATTCCGCCGCCTCGTCGGGGATGTTCCTCCGGCGAAGCGCCTCGGCGAGCTGGGCTCTTGTACGCGGCGCGATGGTCAGCAGCCGAAGGCATACAGCCCGGGCGACGGCCTCAGGATTCGCCGGAGGATCCTCAGCGGCCGGGGAGCCCTCAACGGGCCCGTCGAACCCACGCGATGCCCCGCCCCGCCCGCCACGACCACCCCGACCTCGGCGATCTCCTCGAGCTTCTTGACCGCCGCCATCTCCCCGAGCTTCCTGAGCTCCGCGAGACCCTAGCCCTTCACGCGACCGCTGACGTGGACCAGAGCTCCCCCGTTGATCCGCCCCTGGGCTCTCCTCGATCCAGGCTCCCCAGTCCCCTGGCCGTAGAGGGCCAGGGGTGTCGTCGCTTGCAGCCATGTGAGATCAGCTCAGATCAGACGTCACCCGGCTTGGGTGCCTTGCTGCCACGACCGGAGGGAGCGGGAGCGGGAGCGGCCGTGACCGGAGGGGCCGGAGGCTCGGCGGGGTTGTCCAGGCGAGGCCCGACCCCGAGCTTCTCCTTGATCTTCTTCTCGATCTCGTTGGCGATGTCGGGGTTGTTCTTCAGGAAGTTGCGGGAGTTCTCCTTGCCCTGCCCGAGCTGCTCGCCCTCGTAGGTGTACCAAGCGCCGGCCTTGCGGACGAAGCCGTGCTCGACACCCATGTCGATCAGGCCACCCTCACGGGAGATGCCAAAGCCATAGAGGATGTCGAAGTCGGCCACCCGGAACGGCGGGGCCATCTTGTTCTTCACGACCTTTACCCGGGTGCGGTTGCCGACCGCCTCGGTGCCGTCCTTGAGCGTCTCGATCCGACGCACGTCCAGACGCACCGACGCGTAGAACTTCAGCGCCTTGCCGCCGGTCGTGGTCTCGGGTGACCCGAACATGACGCCGATCTTCTCGCGGAGCTGGTTGATGAAGATCGCCGTCGTGCCGGTGTTGCTGAGAGCGCCGGCCACCTTGCGGAGAGCCTGCGACATCAGGCGGGCCTGGAGACCCACGTGGCTGTCGCCCATCTCGCCTTCGATTTCGGCCTTGGGCACGAGGGCCGCGACCGAGTCGATGACCACCAGGTCGATCGCGCCGGAGCGGATCAGCATGTCGGCGATCTCCAGAGCCTGCTCACCGGTGTCGGGCTGGGAGACCAGCAGAGCGTCGGTGTCGACGCCGAGCTTTCCGGCGTACTCCGGGTCGAGGGCGTGCTCGGCGTCGATGAACGCGGCGATGCCGCCCCCACGCTGTGCGTTGGCGACGGCGTGAAGCGCCACCGTGGTCTTACCGCTGGACTCGGGGCCGTAGATCTCGACGATGCGGCCACGGGGGAACCCGCCGATGCCGAGCGCGACGTCGAGCGCGATGGACCCGGTGGGAATGATCTCGATGGGGGCGCGCGTTTCATCGCCGAGGCGCATGACAGAGCCCTTGCCGAACTGCCGCTCGATTTGAGCGAGAGCAGTCTCAAGGGCCTTCTCGCGGTCGTTGGCTGCCATGGGTGCTCCCCTGGAGGGTGTGTCGAAGTCGTTTCCGTCGCTTGCAAGCTACGGGGTGCCACCGACATTTTCCCGGAGCGGACCCAGGGCGTCGGCCACTTCAATATAGCCGAACGGTTGTTCGATCACAGCTCAACTCCACCGAACTTCCGAATACTTCGACTTCTCGGAGCACTGGCATATCTGGATCATGATCAGGGTGCCCGGCCTGGTAATGATCGACTTCAGATCCGTCTCTCGACGATGATCTCTTCGGCCGTGCGGACATCCTCCGTCGCCTGTGCGACGACCGCCGTGCGGCCATCAGCAGAGCCGAGTCGACGCCGGCGAACCGTGGTGGGCAGCCGAAGCGGTGGAACCGCTCCGGACACCGGCTGGAAAGCCGGGCAGGCGTACCGGCGAGGACCGACGCGGGCCTGGGCGGTCAGCGCAGACGCGAGTCGACGTCCGTCACCCCGCACACGGCGCGCCAGACATCCTTGGCCGCCACCCCGTCGGCGAGGGCCTGGGTAACGGTGCGGCCACCCAGCTCGGCCAGCACGTAGTCACGCGCCCAGGACTCGGCGTACCTCTCACCGAAATGGCGGTTCATCCGGTTCCAGAAGTCCGTCAAGCGCATCCCCCCAGTATGGTCCCGGAGCCCATGTGGCCAGACCTGAGCCACTCTTCCCGCCCTTTGGATCAAGACCCAGCGGCTCCCGGATGGCGTCACTCGAAGATCGCGGGCAGGGAGGACAGAACTCGGAAGGCGGGTCCTGGTGATCGCAGTAAAGAGGTCTGGAAGGCACGGTCGTCTAAGGAGCGCGTGGCAGAAGGGGCTTGGTAGGCGGGGTCACATGACTCGAGTGCCGTACATCTCGCCGAGGGGATCGGCGAGCAGCTCCAAGCGCGCTCCGTCGGGGTCGCGGAAGTAGATCGAGGCGTCGCTCTCGAGCTGGTAGGGCACCCCGGCGTCGTCCAGCCTGCCACGGAGCCTGTCCCACTTCCCGCGCTCGACGGAGATCGCGAGGTGGTGCAGCCCGCCGAGGACTTCCTGGTACGGGCCGAGGTCCAGGCCCGGAAGATCGAAGAACGCCAGCAGGTTGCCGTTGCCGATGTCGAAGAAGAAGTGGTTGGACCCCTTGTAGTCGCGGTTCTCGAAGATCTCGGTCAGCGGGAACTCAAGGATGTCCTGGTAGAACTCGATGGTCCGCTCGACGTCCGAACAGATCAGTGCGAAGTGGTGGAGTCCGCGCGCGCTGCTCTCGGGGCGCTGCGCGTGGAGGTGCTGTTCGCGGATCCGGTCCCGGGTCGCCTCGATGGCCGCGTAATCGATGTCCATATTCCAGGTGACGTTCAAGGCGTGCCCGATGTCAAGGCTTGGGCGGCCCGTCCTTTGTGGCGCGGTCCGAGGTTTTCACCCCTTCGAGCACGTCAGAGGGTGGGCGGTGGCGCGTTTTGTCGGTGGCGGGTTGCATGATGAAGCCGTGACCGCATCGGTTTTCGACCATTTCACTCCCGTGGCCAGGCAATGGTTCGCCGACGCCTTCGCCGCGCCCACCTCGGCGCAGGAGGGGGCGTGGCGGTCCATCGCGCGCGGTGACAACACGCTCGTGGTCGCGCCGACCGGGTCGGGCAAGACCCTCGCCGCCTTCCTGTGGTCCCTCGACCGCCTCGCCGCCGAGCGCATGACCGCCAGACCTCCAGAGCGGAGCTCCCAGGGCCCAGGCACTCCAGAGACGAGGTTGTCGGCGGGGGCCCCGAGTGGCAGGTCGCCGAAGGCCCGGGCGGGGGAAGATGGGCAGCCGCGGCAGTGTCGTGTCGTCTATGTCTCGCCGCTAAAGGCGCTGGCGGTCGACGTGGAGCGCAACCTCCGAGCGCCGCTCGCCGGCCTCAAGCAGACCGCCCGCCGGATGGGCATGCCCGTTCCGGAGATCTCGGTCGCCATCCGGTCGGGCGACACCGCCACTGAGGACCGCCGCCGCTTCGCCGCCCACCCGTCTGACATCCTGATCACCACTCCCGAGTCGCTCTACCTGTTGCTCACGAGCAAGGCGCGTGATGCCCTGCGCGGGGTGGAGACGGTGATCGTCGACGAGGTGCACGCGGTCGCCGCAACCAAGCGGGGCGTGCATCTGGCGCTGACGCTGGAGCGGCTCGACGCATTGCTCGCCCGGCCGGCACAGCGGATCGGCCTTTCCGCCACGGTCCGCCCCGTGAGCGAGGTGGCGACGTTCCTGGGCGGCGCCCGTCCGACGACGGTCGTGCAGCCCCCTTCGGAGAAGGTCATCGAGGTACAGGTGATCGTCCCCGTCGAAGACATGACCGATCTCGACGGGGCGCCCCGTCAGCCGGCCCTGTCCGACGACGGCGAGGCCGCCTGGTCGATGGAGCCCCCGGCGCGGCGGTCCATCTGGCCGCATGTCGAGGAGCATCTGCTCGGGCTGATCAGGAGCCACCGCTCGACGATCGTCTTCGCCAACTCCCGGCGCCTCGCCGAGCGGCTGTGCGCCCGGCTCAACGAGCTGGCCTTCGAGCAGATGGCGGCCGAGCCCGCCGGCCCGGCGGCCTCTCCCGGCAACGGGGCCTCTCGTGGCGACTTGGTCTCTCCTGGTGATGCGGCCTCGTCCGCTGATGGCCCCTCGTCCGGGGAGTGCTCACCGGTCGTGCTGCCCCTGCCAGCGGTGGTGATGGCGCAGGCCGGTTCAGGTAGGGGTGTCGTTCCCGAGATCGTGCGCGCCCACCACGGGTCGGTCTCCAAGGAGGAGCGGGCGCAGATCGAGGAGGCCCTCAAGTCAGGGCGCCTGCCCGCCGTGGTCGCCACCTCCAGCCTCGAGCTGGGCATCGACATGGGGTCGGTCGATCTGGTGGCCTGCGTGGAGGCACCCCCCAGCGTCGCCAGCGGCCTCCAGCGCATCGGCAGGGCCGGTCACCAGGTCGGCGCGGTCTCCAGAGGCGTGATCTTCCCCAAATACCGCGGCGACCTGATCCAGACGGCTGTCGTGTCCGAGCGCATGAAGTCCGGTGAGATCGAGGAGATGCGCTACCCGCGTAACCCTCTCGACGTGCTCGCCCAGCAGATCGTGGCGATGTGCGCGCTCGACGAGTGGACCGTCGACGAGCTGGAGACGCTGATCAGGCGGGCCGCTCCGTACGCCACCCTGCCCCGCAGCGCCCTTGAGGCCACGCTTGACATGCTGGCCGGGCGATACCCCAGCGAGGAGTTCGCCGAGCTCCGGCCGCGCATCGTGTGGGATCGCGTGACGGGCCGCATCACGGGCCGTCCCGGGGCACAGCGGCTGGCGGTGACCAACGCCGGCACCATCCCCGACCGCGGCATGTTCGGCGTCTTCCTGGTCGGAGGCGACACCGGGCGCGGCAGCAGGAGGGTCGGCGAGCTCGACGAGGAGATGGTCTACGAGTCCCGGGTGGGAGACGTCTTCGTCCTGGGCGCCACCTCCTGGCGCATCGAGGACATCAGCGCCGACCGGGTGCTGGTCTCCCCCGCCCCGGGCCAGCCGGGCAAGCTGCCGTTCTGGCACGGCGACGCCCCCGGCCGCCCCGCCGAGCTGGGCCGTGCGATCGGCGCGTTCCTGCGCGAGCTGTCCACGGGGAAGACCGAGCGCCTGCCCGCGGCAGGGCTCGACGCGTTCGCCGTCGCCAACCTCCTCGCCTACCTCGCCGAGCAGCGGGAGGCCACCGGTTACGTCCCCGATGACCGCACCCTGCTGGTCGAGCGCTTCCACGACGAGCTCGGCGACTGGCGGGTCGTGGTCCACACGCCGTACGGCGCCCGGGTCCACGCGCCGTGGGCGCTCGCCATCGGGCGGCGGCTACGCGAGCGGTACGGCGTCGACGTGCAGACCATGCACTCCGACGACGGCATCGTGCTTCGCATCCCCGACACGCTCGAAGGGGCGCCCACCGACGTGGCGGTCTTCGACGCCGACGAGATCGAGCAGATCGTCACCGAGGAGCTCGGCGGGTCGGCGCTGTTCGCGTCACGGTTCCGCGAGTGCGCCGGCCGCGCTCTCCTGCTGCCCCGGCGCAACCCGGGAAGGCGATCTCCCCTGTGGCAGCAGCGGCAGCGGGCGGCCAACCTGCTCAAGGTGGCGAGCAAGTACGGCTCGTTCCCGGTCGTCCTGGAGACCATGCGCGAGTGCCTCCAGGACGTGTTCGACGTGCCGGGGCTGGTACGGCTGATGCGCGACATCGCCGCCCGGCGCATCCGCGTGGTCGAGGTCGAGACCAACCAGGCCTCGCCCTTCGCGGCGTCGCTGCTCTTCGCCTATGTCGGTGCCTTCATGTACGAAGGGGACGCGCCGCTGGCGGAGCGGCGGGCCCAGGCGCTCGCCCTCGACACCCATCTGCTGGCCGAGCTGCTGGGCGAGGCCGACCTGCGCGAGCTGCTCGACCCCGATGTGGTGGCCGACACCGAGCGCGAGCTGGCCCGGCTCGACCGCCCCCTGCGCGATGCCGAGGATCTCGCCGACCTGCTGAGGACCCACGGCCCGTTGCAGGCCGAGGACGTCACCGTTCGCGAGGGGGATCCCGCGTGGCTGGCCGATCTGGAGGCGGCCCGGCGAGCCATCCGCGTCCGGGTCGCCGGGGTCGAGCAGTGGGCGGCGATCGAGGACTCCGCCAGGCTGCGCGACGCGCTCGGCGCCCCTCTGCCGATGGGCGTGCCGCACGCCTTCCTGGAGCCGGTGGCCGATCCGCTCGGCGATCTCCTCGCCCGGCACGCCCGCACGCGCGGCCCGTTCCCGGCCACCACGGCCGCGGCGCGGTTCGGCCTCGGCGTCGCCGTCGTGGTCGACGGGCTACGGCGGCTGGCGTCCTCGGGCAGGGTGGTGGCCGGCGAGTTCCGGCCCGGCGGATGGGGTGAGGAGTGGTGTGACGCGGGGGTGCTCCGCCTGCTGCGGCGCAGATCGCTCGCCCGGCTCCGCAAGGAGGTCGAGCCGGTCCCGCCCGAGGTGCTGGGCGCGTTCTCCCCGGCCTGGCACGGCATCACCGAGGGCCGGTCGGCCCGGGGGATGGACGCCCTGGTCCACGCGATCGAGCAGTTGCAGGGTGCGGCCGTGCCGGCGTCCGCGCTGGAGACGCTGGTCCTGCCGAGCAGGGTTCCGGGGTACGAGCCCGCCCTGCTCGACGAGCTGACCGCCTCCGGCGAGGTCGTCTGGGCCGGTCAGGGCTCACTGCCCGGCGGTGACGGCTGGGTGGCCCTGTTCTTCGCCGACACCGCTCCGCTCCTGCTGCCCCCGCCTGCCGAGATCACGATGACCCCGCTGCACGAGAAGGTGCTGGAAGCGCTGAGCGGCGGCGGCGCGCTGTTCTTCCGCGACCTCGAGAGCCGGGTGGGGTCGCTCGACGACACGGCGCTCGCCGGCGTCCTGTGGGATCTGGTGTGGGCGGGCCGGGTGTCCGGCGACACGCTCGCGCCGCTGCGAGCCACCCTCGGTTCCGGACGGCCCGCGCATCGTTCGGCTGCCGCCCGCAGGCGCAGGGCCGTGCTTCCGACCCGGGCCGGACCACCGACCGTCAGCGGGCGCTGGTGGCTGCTGCCCGAGCCGTCCGATGACGCGACCCAGCGGGGGCATGCCCAGGCCGAGGTGCTCCTTGAGCGGCACGGCGTGGTGACCAAGGGGGCGGTGGCGGCGGAGCGACTCACCGGGGGATTCGCCAGCGTCTATCCGGTGCTGCGAGCGTTCGAGGAGACGGGCCGGTGCCGTCGCGGCTACTTCGTCGAGGGGCTCGGCGGCGCCCAGTTCGCCGTGCCCGGAGCCGTCGACCGCATGCGCGCCATCGCGGCGACTCTGTTCTCCGACTTCGGCGGCGCCCGCCCGCAGGATGCCGGCGCTAGCGAGCGGCGCGCGGTGGTCCTGGCGTCCACCGACCCCGCCAACCCGTACGGCGCCGCCCTGCCGTGGCCGGTCCACCCGGGCGAGGTCACGCACAAGCCCGGCCGCAAGGCGGGCGCGCTGGTGGTGCTGGTCGACGGGCGTCTGGTGCTCTATGTCGAGCGCGGTGGGAAGACGCTGCTGTCCTTCGCCGACGACGACCGGTTGCAGCTCGCCGTGGACGCGCTGGCACTGGCCGTACGCGACGGGGCCCTCGGGAAGCTGACCGTGGAGAAGGCCGACGGCACGGCCATCGTCGACTCGCCCCTGGCCGCCGCCCTGGAGGCCGCGGGCTTCCACCCCACACCCCGCGGCCTGCGCCTACGCGCCTGAGGCCCTCCCGGAGGCCACGAACGGTCATCCCCTCCGTTACGTGCGGGAGCCGTAGATGGGGGTCCTGGCTCCCGTGGTCATGGCCCGGGTCTCCTGCTTCCTGAAAGTCAGGACAGGGTTCGGGGGCCGTAGAGGGCGGTTTTGGAGCCGGTGGTCATGGCCCAGTAGCGGTCGCCGTAGGACCAGTGCCACCACTCGGTGGGGTAGTTGACGAGACCCGCGCCCTCCAGGGCGGCGCAGAGGATCTTACGGTGCTCGCGCGCGCCTTCGGAGATGTTCGGCGCGGCGGTGTAGCAGGCGCCGTCGCTCTCCTCGGGGTTGGCGTTGACCTGGGTTCCCATGTCCAGCTCGACGCCGTCGTCGGTGGCGAGGGTCAGGTCGACCGCCGCGCCCGCCGTGTGGGGCGCGACCTCGAGGGGTGAGACGTACCGGCTGGCCGCCGCATGCAGCTCTTCGGGCGACATTCCCGGAAATGTCGCCCGAAGCTCGTCTTTGTACTCCTCGAAGTACTGCCGCTGCAAGGCGGGGGGCCGGTACCCCTCGATCACGAGCAGGCGGTAGCCGTAAGGAAGCTGCCGCTGCGCGTCCTCCAGCCGGGCGAGGAGGCCCTCACGCAGGTGGGCGTAGGCACCCGCCGGGTCCGCCAGCCTGCCGTCGACGGCCAGGGCGCTCCGCACATCGGCCAGCGCCTCCCCGCTCTCGTCAACGGGAATCGAGGTCACGCGAGGGTCAGAGATCAGCACGATATTATGCACGGGAAACAAGTCTCGCATAAACGCAGGCCCAGGCGATCCCCATGAAAGATCAGGCGTCCACCGTGCTGGAGAAGACCTCCTCACGCGCCTGATCCAGGGCGGCGGTCACGGCTCCGCGCAGCACAGGGTTCCCCTCCACCCTCGTCACGGTGACCTTGGGGCGGCTCGGGCAGATGCGGGCCACCGCCTCCTCGACCCTGGCCGCGAGCGCGGCACCCCCGGCCCGGCCCACGTCGCCGCTGAGCACGACCAGCCCGGGGTCCAGCACGACCGTCACCGCCGCCACTCCGATGGCCAGCCGCGCCGCGAGTTCGTCGAGGAAGCCGTCGAGCCCCGCCTCGACGGCCGTACGGACGACGTCGGCGGCCGGGCCCGGCGTGATGCCGTGTGCGGCGGCGAGACCGGTGATCGCCGCGTTGCCGACCAGGCGCTGGAAGGACCCCGACTGCGGCTCCGTGACGTCGATGGGCAGCGGCTCGCCGGGCACCGGCAGCCATCCGATCTCGCCCGCTCCTCCCGTGAACCCCCGGTGCAGGCGGGAGCCGAGCATGACGCCGAGCCCCTGCCCGACCCCGGACCACACCATGACGAAGTCGTCGACCCCGCGCGCGGCCCCGTACGAGTGCTCGGCCAGCGCCGCCAGGTTCACATCGTTCTCGATCATCACCGAGGAGCCGATCGTGGCGCGGAGGTCGGCGAGGACTCCCGCGTGCCAGGACGGCAGGTCGAAGGAGAAGCGGACGTCCCCGGTGCGGGGGTCGACCACGCCGCGCGTCCCGATGACGAGCGCGCGCAGACGGGAGAGGCTCACGCTGGCCGAGTCACACACCCGCCGTACGGCGCTGTGCACGGTCTTCACCGGCTCTCCCGTCTCGCCGGGGTCCACGGTCACCTCGGCGATGATCTTCCCGGTGATGTCCGCCACGCCCGCGGTGACGCTGTCGGGCAGGACCTCGAGCCCCGCGACGTAGGCGCTGGAGGGCACCACGGTGTACAGCGCGGCGTTGGGCCCTCGGCCTCCCGGGCGCTCCCCCGAGACGGCCACGAGGCCGCGCTCCTCCAGGCGGGACAGGAGTTGCCCGGAGGTGACCTTGGACAGCCCCGTGTGCTCCCCCAGCTCGGCCCTGGTCAGCGGCCCTATGGAGAGCAGGAGTTCCAGCGCCGAGCGGTCGTTGAGCTGACGTAGCAACCGCGGTGTCCCGGGATGTCGTCTTGGCATGGGATCGGGCCCCTCTCGTCACGATCCGCTAACGGGCGTTTCTTTTAATAAAGTTTCTTGTTAGTTTAGCCGCAGTCACCCCGCAGGCAAGCGATCAAGCCTCGGGATGTCGCAGCGCAGAGCACGAGGATGGCGCCTTCTCCAGGTGCACGGCCCCGACGTGCACCTTTCGATGAGCGCGAGCCCGACGTGAAGCCGGGAAGGGAGAACCCAGACATGAAGATCGGAAAAATCGCCGCCGCGACGGCCACGACCGCCGCTCTTGCCATTGGTGTCGCCGCGTGCGGAAGCAGCGCGCCCGCCAAGACAGCCGACCCCCAGGCGTCCGCCGCCGCCTCGGGCCCGAAGTTCGCGGGCCAGAAGCTGACGGTCTGGCGGCTTGGCGCCCCCAATGACGTGCAGAACAAGTACATGGCCGACCTGGACGCGAAGTTCAAGGAGCAGACCGGCGCCGACGTCAACGTCCAGTGGATCCCCTGGCCTGACGCCCAGAAGAAGTGGACCGCCGCGCTCGCGGGCGGCGAGGGCCCGGACGTCACCGAGTTCGGCAACGACCAGGTCGCCGCCTGGGTGGCCCAGGACGCCCTCGCCGACGTCACCGACCTGGTCAAGTCCAACGCCGACTTCCAGCAGATCCCCCAGAACCTGTGGGGATACGAGACGATCGACAGCAAGATCTACGCCGCGCCGTGGGGCGGTGGCACCCGGGCCGTCCTCTATCGCAAGGACTGGTTCACAAGCCTCGGCATCCAGGTGCCCAAGACCTGGGACGAGCTCGTGGCCGCGGCCAAGAAGATCGTCGCGAAGAAGGGCAAGGACGTCGACGGGTTCGCCTTCAACGGGGGCTCCGACGCCAACATGTCCCTCTCGCCGTTCGTCTGGTCCGCCGGCGGCGACTTCGCCACCTCCGAGGGCGGCAAGTGGGTCGGCAAGCTGACCGACCCGGCGTTCAAGGAGGGCTTCCAGTTCTATACCGACCTGGTGTCCAAGGACGCCGTGTCGGGCAAGGGCCGCCTCTCGCAGAACTCGGTCGACATCGGTCAGCGCTTCGCCGCCGGCAAGGTCGGCATGTACGTCACGGGTGGCTGGGACATCGCCACCATCAAGGAGCAGAGCAAGGGCAAGGTCGGCGACGACAAAATGGCGTTCTTCTCGCTTCCGAACAAGCAAGGCAGCGGCCCGGCCCCGGCCTTCCAGGGCGGCAACGACATCGCCATCTGGAAGGACGCCAAGAGCCCCGAGCTGGCCGCCGAGTACCTGAAGCTGGCCGCCGGCAAGGAGTTCGGCACCCGGTACGCCAAGGAGGGCGGCCTGCTCCCGCTCTACCCGGACGCCCTGGCGCAGTTCGCCAGTGACCCGGTGCAGGCGCCGTTCGCCGAGACCTTCAAGGTCGCCAAGGGCTTCCCCTCCAGCCCGAACTGGGCCGAGGCCAACGACACCAAGGCAGTGCTGCAGAACGCGGCCCGCTCTGTGATCGAGGGCAAGAAGGACGTCGACACGGCCCTAGCCGACGCCAACAAGGAGCTCGAGACCATCCTGAACCAGCAGTGACGATGGCGCAGACATCAACGGTCGCCCGGGGCGGAGGTCACTCCTCCGCCCCGGCGCGGCGCCGGTCCCACCGGCCTCCGCGCCGGTCCGGCGGGCTTCCCGCCTGGGTCGTTCCCTACGCGCTGCTGCTGCCGGGTCTCCTGGTCATCGCGATCCTCCTGCTGTACCCGCTGTACCAGATGGTCGACATGTCCTTCCACAAGGTGGGACTGCGCCAGATCCGGCCCAACCCCCAGCCCGCCGAGTTCCTCGGGCTGGACAACTACACGCAGGTCTTCCAGTCCGATCTGTTCTGGTCATCGCTCCGCAACACCGTGGTGTTCGCCGCGGTCACCGTCGGGCTGACGCTTCTCTCGGGGACGCTGGTGGGGCTCCTGCTCCACAAGCTCGGCAAGAAGATGTCGACCTTCGTGATCGTCGGCATCATGGCCGCCTGGGCCACGCCGCCCACCGCCACCGCCATCGTCTGGAAGTGGCTGTTCGACCCCGACGCGGGCGTGGTGAACTGGTTGCTCAACCTGCTCCCCGACTGGCTGTCCAGCCTGGTCTTCGGACGCGCGGACTGGTCGGGCCAGCCCTGGCTCAACGACCCTTCGACGATCTACCTGGTGCTGATCGTGGCGGTGGTCTGGGCGTCGTTCCCGTTCATCGCGGTGTCGGTGCTGGCGGGCCTCAAGAGCATCCCATCTGAGCTGTACGAGGCGGCCAGGGTCGACGGGTCGACCCCCCTGATGACCTTCAGAAGGATCACCTTCCCGCTCCTGAAGCCGGTGTTCTCCGTCCTTCTGGTGCTGTCCCTCATCTGGGACTTCAAGGTCTTCACCCAGCTCTACGTGCTGGCCGGTGGCACCACCAACAGAGACGCGTTCAATCTGTCGCTCTGGGCATACACCGAGGCGTTCAGCGCGCCACCCAAGATGGGCTTCGGCGCCGCCATCGCCGTCATCCTTACGGTGATCATGCTGCTCATCACCGCCGTATATGTCCGTCAAATCGTGAGAACGGAGGATGTGCGATGAATCCGCGGACCGCCAAGCAGCTCAAGACGTCCGGGCTGAACGCGGCCGGCGTCATCGTCTTCCTGTTCGCGGTGTTCCCCGTCTACTGGATGGTCTCGACCGCGTTCAAGCCCAACGACGAGATCTTCACGACCCGGTTCATCCCCTTCCCGCTCTCGCCCACCATGGACCACGTGTCCCGGGTGCTGACAAAGGGCGTCGCCGGGCACTCCATCTGGCAGTACCTCATGAACAGCGCGATCGTCGCCGTCGGTACCGTGGTGATCGGCTCGATCCTCGCCCTGCTGGCGGCCACGGCCGTGGCGCGCTTCAGGTTCCGGTTCCGTACGAGCTTCCTGATCCTGCTGCTGATCGTGCAGATGGTGCCTGGGGAGGCGTTGCTGATCCCGCTGTTCCTGATGGTCAGGCGGCTCGGCCTCTACGACCAGATCCTGGGCCTGGTGATCGTCAACGTGGGATTCACCCTCCCGTTCGCGATCTGGATGCTGCGGACCTTCGTGGCCGCCGTGCCCAAGGAGCTGGAGGAGGCCGCCGCCATCGACGGCGCGAGCCGGTTCATCACGTTCTGGAAGGTGCTGTTCCCCCTGGTAGCGCCGGGGTTGGTGGCGACGAGCATCTTCTCGTTCATCACCGCGTGGAACGAGTTCGTCTTCGCGCTGACGCTGATCAACGACCAGGGCAAGTACACGATGCCCGTGGCGTTGGAGTTCTTCACGAGCCAGCGGTCGACGGACTGGGGCGGCATCATGGCCGCCTCGACGCTGATGACGATCCCGGTCATCGCCTTCTTCCTGCTGGTGCAGCGGCGCATGGTGTCAGGCCTGGTGGCCGGCGCCGTGAAAGGCTGAACACCACAGCCTTCCCATCTCTCGAGCTAAGGAGTCGAGTACAGCCATGTCTGAGATCTCCGTGGGCGAGTCCTCCCCGGGCGAGTTCTCCGTGGGCGACGGCGACCGGGGGCTGCACCGTCTGGCGGCCGGCACGCTGCTCGCGGCCTTCCCCGGCATCACGGCCCCCGACTGGATCCTCCGCGAACTTTCAGGCGGCCTGGGCGGTGTCACGCTCTTCGGCTTCAACATCGCGGGAGGCGAGCAGCTGGCGACCCTCACCGGGCAGCTTCAAGGCGCCGGCGACCCGGTCATCTCCCTGGACGAGGAAGGCGGGGACGTCACCCGGCTCGCCTATCACGTCGGCAGCCCGTACCCGGGCAACGCGGCGCTCGGCGCCGTGGACGACATCGAGCTGACCAGCCGGGTCTACCGGTCGATCGGCGACGACCTGGCGCGCTGCGGGGTCAACCTCGACATGGCGCCGGACGCGGACGTCAACACCGCCGACGACAACCCTGTCATCGGCACGCGGTCCTTCGGCTCCGACGCGGCCCTGGTCGCCCGGCACACCGTGGCGGCCGTCGCGGGGTTGCAGGAGGCGGGAGTGGCGGCCTGCGTCAAGCACTTCCCGGGACACGGCGCGACCCGGCAGGACTCCCACCTGGAGATCCCCGTGGTGGACGTCTCCCGCGAGGTGCTGTGGGAGCGTGAGCTCGTCCCCTTCCGCGCCGCCATCGAGGCGGGCACCAAGTCGATCATGACGGCGCACGTGCGGGTCCCCTTCCTGACCGGTACGGCTCCCGCCACGCTGTCGGCCCCGGCGTTGACCGAGCTGCTCAGGGGTCAGCTCGGATACGACGGGGTGGTCATCTCCGACGCGCTCGACATGCACGCCATCACCGAGAGCGTGGGGCTGGGCGGAGGAGCGGTGCTGTCGCTGGCCGCCGGGTCGGACCTGCTCTGCCTTGGTCCGCTGCCCACGCGGGAGCAGATCCAGGAGATCAAGGCCGAGATCGTGGCGGCGGTCCGCGACGGCCGTCTCCCGCTCGCCCGCCTGGAGGAGGCCGCCGAGCGCGTCGCCCGGCTGCGCGGCTGGTTCGGCACTCCGCGCGGGGAGGCCAGGGACGGCAACGTGATCGGCCTGGCCGCCGCCCGCCGGGCGGTCAGCCTGTCGGGTAAGGCGGCCCCGCTGGTGAACCCGCTCGTCGTCGAGGTGGACACCCCGCCCACGATCGCGGTCGGCGACGTGCCCTGGGGGTTCGCCCCGTGGCTGCCGGACGCCGAGATCACGCGGATCAAGCCGGACGCGGCGGACGTGGCCGGGCTGCTGGAGCGCGCCCGGGGCCGTTCGCTGGTCATCGTGGTCAAGGACGCCCACCGGCATCGTTCGAGCCAGGACATCGTGTCGGCCCTGCTGGCCGGGCGCCCGGACGCGACCGTCGTGGAGATGGGCCTGCCGATCTGGCGCCCGTCCGCGGCGGCCTACATCGCGACGTACGGAGCCGCCCGCGCCAACGCCCAGGCCGCCGCGGAGCTCCTCACCGCCTAGTCCGCCTGACCGGCCCTGGTGGCACCGGCCCGCCCATTCCGGTGGGCCGGCCGCCATGGCCGGTCAGCGCAGGGCGCACAACTCCCGGATGGCCTGCGAGGTGGCGCAAGGCTCGAAACCCGACTCGCTGAGCCGTGCCTGGGCGCGTGAATGCTCGCGCACGAACGTGACGAAGGACGCCCTCAGGGAGCCTGGTTCCAGCCTGCCCTTGAAGTAGAGATACTCGACGGTCCAGAAGGGGTAACCGGACCGGGCTGCGGTCGAGACGTCGAACGCCTTGCCGTCCAAGGTCAACGCCGTGATGCTGTTGGCCCGGCGTGCTTCCGCGATCGACAGCTCGTCGGCGTAGCCGATCGCTCCGGGGATCGTGCTGATCAGGTTGACGATCTCGGGGTTGTCGTCGCGTTCGCAGCGGATGACGGGCGCGGCGGAGTTACGGTCCTTTTCCTTGCAGAAGTTGGACGACAAGGAGCTCTCACCGATGCCGGGCCCGAGCACCCGCTTCTCGAAGAGCTGCCGGGTGCCGGAGTTCTGCCCCCGTCCGACGATCCGAATCCGCAGGGATTGACCACCGCGGATCTGGCTCCAGTCGGTCCAGGTGCCGTTGTAGATCTTGCGTAGGTCATCGAGGCTCACCGTGGTCAGCCCCACCCCACTGTTCACGACCACGTGGAAAACGACGATCGCGATTTTATAGGCTTGGAGCGGGGCTCCAGGATCGTCGCTCTTGCCGTCCGACAGCGCGATGAGTCCGCCCGAGACCGCGGGATCGGAGTCGATCACGCTGCGGACGCCTTCGATGGAGCCGTTTCCCTCGGTCGTGATCCGCGCGTCGTCCCCGCACGCCTTGCGGTACTCGTCCGCCATGGTCCGCATCGTCGACATGAACACGCTCGACCCCACGATCCGCAGATCACCGGACGCACACGCGACGGTACTGTCAGTCGGCCTGGAGATCAGGCTGAGCACCAGCACGACGGTGAGCAGGACGGCCAGCGCGCCGCTGACCCTTGACAGCGTGACGCGGCGCTTCTCGCCCTCATCCTTGACCAGACCGGCGTCCTTCAGCTTGCCGGAGTGACGGACGACCTTGGTGACGTCTCCTTCGCTGGAGCCGGGCTCGCGCAGGACGACGACGAGCTTCGCCTTCTGCCCGCTTCTCAGCGACAGCCCGTCGATCCGCACCCCGTGCCAGTCCGGCTCGACGACCTCCTGCCCCGGCGGAGGGGCGAGCCAGCGCGTCAGGCGCTCGGTAAGCCGCTGCCGCACGGTGAGGAGGTTGTCACGGGCGGGCGGGCTGTCCTCGGCCGTGAAGAAGCGCAGGCTCTCCCGGAGCTGCGCGCGGAGCTCCTCGGTACTCGCCTCGGACACCCTGGCGTTCCATACGACACGGCCGCCGAAGGTGAACGACAGCGGCCTCTCGAAGTCGTCCGGATCGATTTCGTAGCTGCCGCTGTTGCGGATGCGGATGACCACCATGCTCATCCGGTCGAGCAACCGCGCCACCTGGCGAAGCTGTGGCGGACCCGATTCGGTGGCGTCGGTGCCGTCGTGCAGCATCTCCGGCCCAACGCCGATCTTGGAGTTGTACAGCACCCGGAAGGTAATGCGCTTTCGCCGTACGAGCAACCGATCGAAGAAGGGGGTGGCGACCAGCAGGAAGATCGAGAACATGACAGGACCCGCGCCGCCGAGGAAGATCACCAGTCGCGCCAGCCAGTCCAGCACGGCAACCACCGAGTCCACTCCTCCCACACAAACTGGTCCAATTCTCGTAGCGCCCCTAGCCATGCGGCTGCCACGATTGATCAGTTCATGTGGAATTCAGGCTGCGTACACCGGTCATCCCCACCTGCGGTGACTCAGCGGAGATGTGCTTCCGGGTCAGGAGGTGAAGATCTCCTCGCGGGCCTGATCCAGCGCGGCCAGGATGGCGCCGCGCAGGACCGGACGGCCCTTCACCTCGCTCACCACGACCTCCGGCCGTATCGGGCAGATGCGGGCCACGGCCTCCTCCACCCGGTGGGTCAGCGCACCACCGCCCGCCCTGCCGACCTCGCCGTTGAGCACCACGAGCGTCGGGTCGAGGACCACGCACACCGAGGCGACGCCGAGTGCGAGCCGGTGAGCCAGCTCGTCGAGGAACGCCGACCCGGCCTCCCCGCTCTCGACGGCCGCGCGGACGGCGTCGGCGGCGGACCCGCCCGCGAAGCCGTACGGCTCGGCCAGCTCGGCCACGGCCTCGGCGCTGATCAGCGACTGGAGGCCGCCCGCCAGCGCCGGCAGCCTCCCGGGGACGGCCTTGACGTCGGCCGCCAGCGGCACTCCCGGCACCGGAAGGTAACCGATCTCGCCCGCGCTTCCCGAGCGCCCTCGGTGCAGCCTGCCGCCCAGCACGACGGCGAGGCCGACGCCGCGCTCCACCCAGAGCAGGACGAAGTCGTCGACGCCCCTCGCCGCGCCCTCGGACCGCTCGGCGATGGCCGCGAGGTTCACGTCGTTCTCTATGCTGACGGGCCGTCGCAGGTCATGGGCCAGGGCCTGGTGGCTGCCCTCGTGCCAGCCGGGCAGGTCGAAGGAGAACTTCACGTCACCGCTGCGCGGGTCGACCACACCGGGCGTGCCGATCACGATGCCCTTGAGGCGGGACAGGGCGACCTTGCCCGAGCGGCATGCCTTCACGACGGCGTTGTGCACCAGAGCGACGGGGTCGTCGTTCCCATTGGTGGAAACCGTCGACTCGGCCACGATTTCACCGTTGATATCCGCGATGGCGGTGGTGACGGATTCGGGCCCCACATCGAGCCCCGCCACATAGGCGGACGATGGAATCACCCCGTAAAGCGCCGCATTGGGCCCACGGTTCCCCGACTGTTCTCCGACCACCTCGACCAGGCCGCGCTCTTCGAGCCTGGACAGCGTCTGGGACGCGGTGACTTTGGATAGACCGGTCATATCGCCGATCTGTCCCCTGGTCAGCGGGCCCGAGGCGAGCAACAGCTCCAGCGCGGCCCGGTCGTTGATCTCCCGTAGCAACCTGGGCACGCCAGGACGTCGCTCCATTGCATGCTTTCTTGTCGTCGGTCCCCGTTGGGTTCATCACAAACGCACCGCGCCTGTGACACAACCATTCATCAGTAAAGCTTCCTGCCAGTTTACCGGCATCACCTGCCGGGTAACGTCCGCCGCACCTTGCCTTCGGCCCCCCGTCGACCGAGGATCACTCATGTCTTTGTGAGGAGGGCCCCCCGCGACAACCCGGTCGAACGCATCGATCACGTGCTGGTGAGCCCGGGTCTGAGGGTGGTCGGCGCCCGGGTGCCGCGCGTGGGTTTCTCAGATCATCTGCCTGTTGTGAAGCGGTTGCGCGTAACCACGGTTTAACAGGCGGGATAATCGACAACATGCGTCTTTCCGCCCGTGTCGACTACGCCCTTCGCGCCGCCGCCGAGTTGGCCGCCTCCGGCAGCGGACCCACCACGGTGGGCGAGCTGGCCAAGGAACAGGAAATGCCTCCCAAGTACTTGGAGAACATCCTGCTCCAGATGCGCCGTGCCGGTCTCGTGCGCGGCCAGCGAGGCCCGGAAGGCGGCTACGTTCTCGCGAGGCCGGCGACCGAGATCTCGCTGGCCGATGTGATCCGCGCCGTGGACGGGCCGCTGGCCAACGTCCGCGGTGAGCGGCCCGAGCACGTCGGCTACCGTGGCGCGGCCCGCTCGCTCCAGCAGGTCTGGATCGCCCTGCGCGCCAGCGAGCGCGCCATCCTCGAGGAGGTCACCCTGGACCAGATAGCCGCCGACGCCCTGCCCGACCGCGTGTTGGAACTCGCGGCCGACCCGGCCGCCTGGGACTGACCACACCATGCCCGAGGGCGACGCCGTCTATCGCACCGCGGCGAAGCTGCGGGCCGCCCTCGACGGACGGGTGCTCACCCGGTCGGACTTCCGGGTCCCCCGGTACGCCACGGCCGACCTGGCCGGCCGCGCCGTCGTCACCACCGTGTCGCGGGGCAAGCACCTGCTGACCAGGCTCGACGACGGGCAGACCGTCCACACCCACCTGCGGATGGACGGAAGCTGGCGGATCCAGGCGGCGGGGTCGCACGTCCGGAGGGGTGACGTCGTCCGGCTGATCCTCGCCAACGACGAGTGGCAGGCGGTCGGGATCAAGCTCGGCCTGGTCGACCTGCTGCGCACCGACAACGAGGACCAGGTCGTGGGCCATCTGGGGCCCGACCTGCTCGACCCTCACTGGGACGCCGGGCACGCGGAGCGGGCGGCGGCCAACATCGCGCGCCACCCGGAGACCACGATCGGGGAGGCCCTGCTCGACCAGCGCAACGTGGCCGGTATAGGCACGATCTGGCGTGCCGAGACGCTGTTCCTGTCCGGGGTGTCACCGTTCAGGCTCGTCGAAGAGGTGGAGAACCTCGAGAAGATGATGTCGCTCGCTCATCGGCTACTGGACGCGAGCAAGAACAATACGGGTGGTCCGCTGACCACGGGCGATCAACGCCCCGGCAGGCGCCTCTGGGCGTACGGCCGGGCCGGGCGGCCCTGTCTTCGCTGCGGCAACAAGTTGATCGGCGGTGAGCTCGGGGCGCAGCCATACGAACGAGTGGTCTTCTACTGCCCCGCCTGCCAGCCCCGTTGACGGGCCCGCTCACCGGGCAGCACGCTAAAACACGGACCATCACGCGTGACACACCGTGACAGTCCGACTCATCAGGGAGGAAAAAGCCGGAAGCCGCGACCTATGCGGCGACCATGTCCTTGACCTCGGGGAAACCGTCGAACTCGGGACCCGAGATCGTGCTTGACACGGTCTCGGAAATGGGCAGACGCTCGTGCTCGGGCGCATCTGCCAGCACGGGTGCGTGTTGAAGCTCAGCCAGCGCGAACTGATCGGAGACCTCACGGAGCACCTGCGAAAGCGGCACGCCCAAGGCGCCGCAAATCGAGGCGAGCAGCTCCGAGGATGCTTCCTTCTGGCCACGCTCCACCTCGGACAGATAGCCAAGGGAGACACGTGCCAAGGTGGAAACCTCACGCAGGGTGCGCGCCTGCCGCACCCGCAGCCGCCGCAGCACGTCACCGAGCAGCTGACGCAGCAGGACCATCTGTCGCTCCCTCCCGGGCGCAGGCGCCTTCACAACGCTCCGCGCGGTCGGTTCGTATCGCCCGTTCTTCGAATGCCCTTCGTACATGCTCCTCGCCGTCATCATTGGTGCGCTCGGCCCCTTTGCCGCGCGTACGCCGGACGTGCTCCTCACCGATGGGTCACGAACCTCACTCACAGCTCCACCGTACCTTCATCGACCAACAGGGCGGCAGACCGTGGGGAGCATGTTCGCTGGTGACGTAACGCGGTAATCACCCCGAATGTTCCCCCACATACGCCTCCAGCACACCTCTCAGGAGATCCAAACCCTCCCTTACGGTAGTTTCGCGGATCTCTTCCCGCGACCCCGGCAGAAGAAGGTCGCGCTGCCAAATAGCCCCGTCCGGTCCGCTGACGGCGATGTGGACGGTGCCGACCGCCTTGCCGTCCTGCTCGTCCGGCCCGGCGACCCCGGTCACGGCCAGGCCGTACGTGGCGCCGGCGAGCAGCCGCACCCCGGCGGCCATGGCCGCGGCGACCTCGGGGTGGACCGCACCCTCCCGATCGAGTAGATCTTTGGGGACGTCGAGCAGCCCGGCCTTGAGATCGGTGGCGTAGGCGATCACCCCGCCACGGAAGGCGGCCGAGGCACCGCTCGGCGTGGTCAGCGTGGCCCCGATCAGCCCGCCCGTAAGCGACTCGGCCACCGCCACTGTGGCCTCCCGGCGCACCAGGAGGGACAGCACGTCAGCGGTGAGAGCCGAGCTCATCCGCCGCGGGCCTTCTGGGCGACCTTCCGCAGCCGCAGTGCCCGGATGACGTAGTCGAGCCCGGTCACCACGGTGACGGCCAGGGCGAGCCCCATGGCGATCCACCTGAGCGGGCCGGGCACGCCGGGGAAGACGTAGAGCGCGATGGCCACGATCTGCAGCACGGTCTTGACCTTGCCGCCGTAGCTGGCGGGGATGATGCCGTGCCGGATGACCGCGAAGCGCAGGGCCGTGACGCCGACCTCCCTGCCGAGGATCACGACGGTGATCCACCAGGGCACCTCGGCCAGCACCGAAAGCGTGACCAGGGCCGCGCCGATCAGGGCCTTGTCGGCGATCGGGTCGGCGATCTTGCCGAAGTCGGTGATCAACCCGTACCGCCGGGCGAGCCAGCCGTCGAGCTGGTCGGTCAGGGAGGCGAGGAGGAAGACGACGAGGGCCGCGGACCGCCAGCCGGCGCCGTCGACGAACATGCAGACCACGAAGAACGGGACGACCACCAGCCGGAGGACCGTGAGCACGTTGGCGATGTTCCACGGGCTGACCTGCCGAGGCACGGACTCAACCATCGGCTCGGTGCCGGTCTCCGGCGGGTTCGTCATGGCCCGGCCTTGATGCGGGCGATAAGGTCGACCCCCTCGGCGTCGACGACCGTGGCGCGAACGATCTGCCCGGGGACCAGGCCGATGCCCTGGACCGTCACCGAGCCGTCGACCTCTGGACCCTGGTGGGCGGCACGGCCTTCGTAGCCGCCGTCGCCCAGGTCCTCCTCGACGAGCACCTCGATCTCGGTGCCGATGCGCTCCTCCGCGCGCTGCGCGGTCAGCTCCTCGGCCAGCTCGGTGAGCGCGGCCACCCGCTCGTCGATCGTGTCGCGGTCGAGTTGCCCGCCGAATCCGGCGGCCTCGGTGCCGTCCTCGTCGGAGTAGCCGAAGACGCCGACGACGTCGAGGCGGGCCTCCTCGAGGAACCCGACCAGCTCGGCGAACTCGGCCTCGGTCTCTCCGGGGAAGCCGACGATGAAGTTGGAGCGCACACCGGCCTCGGGCGCGCGGTCGCGGACGGTCTCCAGCAGGTCGAGGAACCGGCGAGGGTCGCCGAAGCGGCGCATCCGGCGCAGCACCGGCCCGCTGGCGTGCTGGAACGACAGGTCGAAGTAGGGCGCGATGCCCTCGGTGCCGGCGATCACGTCGATGAGGCCGGGGCGGAGCTCGGCCGGCTGCAGGTAGCTGATCCGGACCCGCTCGATGCCGTCGGTGGCGGCGAGCGAGGGCAGGAGCTTCTCGAGGGCGCGCAGGTCGCCGAGGTCCTTGCCGTACGACGTGGAGTTCTCGCTGACGAGCACGAGCTCCTTGACGCCCTGCCCCGCGAGCCACGCGGCCTCCGCGAGCAGCTCCTCGGGACGACGCGAGACGTAGGCGCCGCGGAAGGCGGGGATGGCGCAGAAGGTGCAGCGCCGGTCGCACCCGGAGGCTAGCTTCAGCGAGGCCACCGGGCCGCCGGAGAGCCGCTTGCGCAGCGTGCGAGGGCCGCTCGCGGGGGCAAGGCCGTCGGGCAGCTCGCCGTGGCCGGGGACGTGGGCGTGGCCGGCGCCCGTGGAGCGCTCGACGGGGCTGATGGGCAGTAGCGTGCGCCGGTCGCGGGGGCTGTGGGGCGCCAGGGGCCGGCCCTCGAGGACGTCGTCGAGGCGCGCGCCGATGTCGGTGTAGTCATCGAAGGAGATGACGGCGGATGCCTCAGGAAGGGCCTCGGCCAGCTCCTTGCCGTAGCGCTCGGCCATGCAGCCGGCGGCGACGACCTTGGCCCCGGAGTCGGACGCGGCGAGGAGCGTGTCGATGGAGTCTTTCTTCGCCGAGTCGATGAAGCCGCAGGTGTTGACGACGACGACATCGGGGTTGTCGTCGTCGAGCTGCCACCCGGCAGCCTCCATGCGCGCGGCGAGCTCCTCGGAGTCGACCTCGTTGCGCGCGCAGCCCAGTGTGATCAGCGATGCGGTTCGGCGGGAAGACATGATGGGCCCTACGGTATCGGGAGTTGGCCACCACGTGACGCACTCCCCCCGGTTCTTCCGCCGACAGCCGTCGCCGGCGGCGGCCGGCGATCACACCGGGCGGCGCCGCCGGGCGGCGACCAGGGGCCATGCCGGATGGCGGCCCGGGTCATCTCGAGCCGGCCGCCTCCGGGCCGAACGATCTGCGGACCAGCTCCCCTGCCTTCCCCGGCACGCCCACGTGCTTGCCGTTCACTTCCAGGTCGACGCCGCCCGCGTTGCCGATGGTGACCCGCACCTCCTTGTGGGCCTTCCAGGTGGAGGTGTGCCCCGCGGGCATGGTGCCCCGGAACATCTGCTTGCCCTTACTGTCACTGACCTCGAGCCACGAGGGTTTGTTGGCCTTGACCTGGAGCGTCACCAGGTCGCCGGCCGGTTTCGCGGCCTTGGGGTTGCTGGACGGCCGGGTCGAGGCGGTGCCGTTGGGCACGGGGGTCGGCTTGAGATCGGCGCCGGTGGCGGTGGTCTCGCCGGACCCGCTCATCACCCTCGTCACCCCGAAGACCGCCACGATCGCGAGGGCGATGGCCATCGCGGTGGACCAGTTGGGGCTGCGGCGGTCGCGCAGCTTGATCGTGCTCTCCGCCTGGAAGACGGCCGCGGCGCGCACGGGTAGCGGAACACCTCCATGTTCCTCGTCGAACTGGTGCACGATGGCGTCGGGATCGAGCCCGAGCGTCTTGGCGATGTTGCGGACGTGACCTCTGGCGTAGAAATCGCCTCCGCAGAGCGAGAAGTCGTCTCGCTCGATGGCGTAGATGACCGTTTCCCTGATTCGCGTGCGGCCGCTCAGTTGAGCGACCGTCATGCCTGCCGCGTGTCGTGCCGCGGCCAGCGTCACTCCAATGCTCATACGTCCCCCTCGCCGTGCACCTGCGCCACGCGCCCGTATTCCGACGATGCGTAGTCATTCACATTCAACCAGTTATCGGGGGGAGCGGTAGCGGAGGGGTCACTCTCCGCGCAAGTCGGCGAGCAGTCCGGGTAGTTCGTCGGGCTTCACCATCACTTCACGGGCCTTGGAGCCTTCGCTCGGGCCGACGACGTTCCTGCTCTCCAGCAGGTCCATCAGGCGGCCGGCCTTCGCGAATCCCACGCGCAGCTTTCGCTGGAGCATCGAGGTCGAGCCGAACTGCGTGGTGACGATCAGCTCGGCCGCCTGGACGAGCAGGTCGAGGTCGTCGCCGATGTCCTCGTCGATCTCGCGCTTGGCGGTCGCCACGGCGGCGACGTCGTCGCGGTACTCCACCTGCATCTGCGCCTTGCAGTGGGAGACGATGTCGTTGATCTCCTTCTCGGAGAGGAACGCGTTCTGCAGTCGCATCGGCTTGCTGGCGCCCATCGGCAGGAAGAGCGCGTCACCCTGTCCGACGAGCTTCTCCGCCCCAGGCTGGTCGAGGATGACCCGGGAGTCTGCGAGCGAGGAGGTCGCGAACGCCAGCCGGGAGGGCACGTTGGCCTTGATCAGGCCGGTCACGACGTCGACCGACGGCCGCTGGGTGGCGATGACCAGGTGAATGCCCGCGGCGCGGGCGAGCTGGGTGATGCGGACGATGGAGTCCTCGACGTCACGCGGGGCGACCATCATCAGATCGGCGAGCTCGTCGATGATGACGAGCAGGTAGGGGTAGGGCTGGTAGACCCGCTCGCTGCCGGGCGGGGGCACTAGCTTGCCAGCGCGCACCGCCTTGTTGAACTCGTCCACGTGCCGGAAGCCGCTCGCCGCCAGGTCGTCGTAGCGGCGGTCCATCTCGCCGACCACCCATTCGAGGGCCTCCGCGGCCTTCTTCGGGTTCGTGATGATGGGCGTGATCAGGTGGGGGATGCCCTCGTAGGTGTTCAGCTCGACCCGTTTGGGGTCGACGAGCACCATGCGCACCTCGTCCGGGGTCGCCCGCATCAGGATCGAGGAGATCAGCCCGTTGACGCAGACCGACTTGCCTGCGCCGGTCGCGCCCGCGATCAGCAGGTGCGGCATCTTGGCGAGGTTGGCGACGATGGTGCGGCCCTCGACGTCCTTGCCGAGCCCCACGATCATCGGGTGGTGGTCGGCTTGGGCGACCTGGGAGCGGAGCACGTCGCCGAGGCTCACCAGGTCCTTGTCGGTGTTCGGGATCTCTACCCCGATCGCCGACTTGCCAGGAATTGGCGACAAAATCCGGACGTCCGCCGATTTCACGGCATACGCGATGTTCTTGGTGAGGGCGGTGACCTTCTCCACCTTGACGGCGGGCCCGAGCTCGATCTCGTACCGCGTGACCGTCGGGCCACGAGTGAACCCGATCACCTGGGCGTCGATGGTGAACTGCTCCATCACGCTGGTGAGCGCGTTGACCACGGTCGTGTTGGCCTTGGTCTGCGGCTTCGGAGGGGTGCCCTGGCGCAGCACCTGAAGGTCCGGCAGGGCGTACGGCCCGGCCTGCGGCGAGAGCACGAGCTGCTCGACCTTGCGCGGGGCCGGGGTCGGCTCAGGCGCGCGCGGCGACTCCGGCTGCTCGTCCTCGTCCACCAGGCCGGGCACGATCTCCGGAGAGTGGCCGGGGCGCTTGACGGGAGCGTCGGCGATGAGCGGGGTGTCGTACGGCTTGATGTGCTCGCCGAGCTCCGGCTCGCCCTCCAGGCCGCCTTTGCGCCGGGAGGCCCGGGGCTTGCGGGCACGCCGGACCGGCTCGCCGGGGGTCTGCGGCTCGCTCTTCTGGAAGAGCATGTGCTGGATCTCACCCAGGCGCTCGGGCACCCGGTGCACGGGCGTCGCGGTGATCACCAGGATGCCGAACCCGGAGAGCAGCAGGAGCAGCGGGATCGTGATGAACGCCGGCAGGATGCTCGAGGGGGGAGCCGAGACGATGAACCCGATCATGCCCCCCGCCGCCGAGACCTTGTCCATGCCGTCGGTCCTGCCGGGGCCGGAGGGGTACGGCGTGGAGTGCGCGACGTGGATGATGCCGAGCAGGCCTGCCAGGAGCGCGGTCCAGCCGATGATCATGCGGGCGGTGTCGGCGTTCTGGTCGGGATGCCTCAGCAGGCGCCACGCGATCAGCGATAGCAGGATGGGGACGGACCAGGCGAGGGACCCGAGGGTGCCGCGCAGGACCGCGTCCACCACGGCAGCGACCGTTCCCTGGGTGGAGCGCCAGGTCATCGCGGCCAGGACGATCGCCCCGCCGAGCACGGCCAGACCGAGGCCGTCGCGACGGTGCGCCGGGTCGAGCTCGCGCGCCTGCTGACCGAAGGCGCGCGCGGCGGTGCCGATGCCGTTCGCGAACAGCAGCCACACGCCGATGAAGAGCTTGCCGATCGCCAGGAAGACCCAGCTGATCGGGTCCGGGGGTGCGGCTGCCTGACGGCGGGCGGGCGGCCGGCGGCCCGGTCGCGCGCCGGTGGCCCGCGCCCGGGCCGGCCGCTTGGCGGGGGACGTACGCGACGACGTGGACCGCTTCGCCGACCCCTTTGGGGTGCTTTTCGACGTACGGGTGGCCATGGTACCGAGGGTACGCATGTGCCGGCCCTGACGCCCGGGAGGCGCGCCGTGCGCCATCATGATTGTGTTCTATGTATTGACGTCATGTTCCATGTAATGGAATCTCCATCCAATGGGACATTGGACGGCGTATCTGTTGCACTCGAAGCCCATAAAAATGAAACAAGAGGAGTCCGTCGTGGACGTGGTGGTGATCGGCGAGCCGCTGGTGGAGTTCTCGGCGTCCGCTCCCCTGACCGAGGCGGACATCTTTCACCTGTCGTTCTCCGGAGACGCGCTGAACGCCGCCGTGGCGGCGGCCGCGACCGGCGCGCACGTCGCCCTTGTGACACTGGTGGGCGAGGACGAGTTCGGCGAGCGGCTGGTCCGGTTCGCGGCCGCCCACGGCGTCGACACCCGCTGGATGCGCCGGGGCACCGGCTCCACCGGCGCCTACGCCGTGGGGGCCGACCCGAGCGGCGAGCGGGCCTTCGGCTACATGCGGGCGTGCAGCGCGGCCTCCAGGATGGGCCCCTCGGACGTCTCCAGGGCGCCCCTGGCAGAGACGGCGGTCCTGCTCGTCAGCGGCGTCACGGCGGCCCTTTCGGCGTCCTGTGCGCACGCCGTGCGCCACGCCGCCGACATCGTGAGCCAGGCCGGGGGCAAGGTCGTCTACGACCCGAACTTCCGCTCCCGGCTGACCACGCCCGGCGCGGCGGCGGGCATGCTCGCGGCTCTGGCGCCGTACACCGCGCTGGTGACCCCTTCGTGCCCCGGTGACAGCCTCCCCCTCCTCGGCACGGCCGACCCCGCCGAGGCCGTACGAGCGTGCCTGGCGCTCGGCGCGGGGGCGGTGGCCGTCACGCGCGGGGCCGAGGGGGTCATGCTCGGCGACGGCGACGGGCCTCCCGTGGAGATCCCCGCCATCCCGGCCGTGACGATCGTGGATCAGACAGGAGCGGGCGACGCCTTCGCGGGCACCGTGGCCGCCCGGCTCGCGGCGGGAGACCCACTCCGCGGCGCCGTGCGGGCCGGTACGGCAGCCGCGGCCGTCAGCCTGGAGGGACAGGGGGGCACAGGGCGGGTCGCCACGCCTCAGGACATCCAGCGGCTGCTGGCGGGAGCCGTCCGGAACGCCTGAAGAGACTGAAAGGTAACAGCGGTCACCAGGTCAGCGTCAGCGGGCGACGGCGGCGGTCGGCGCGCCGAGGGCGAGGGAGACCTCGCGGGCCGCGGCGATGACCGCGGGAGCCAGCTCCTCCAGCCCCTGGCGTGCCATGTCCATGGCGAGCGAGGAGATGGAGATGCCGCCAAGCACGCGCCCCGTGTGGTCGAAGACGGCCGCGCCCAGGCAGCGGATGCCGGGCTCGTTCTCCTCGTCGTCCATGGCGTAGCCGAGCGCCCGCACCTTGGCGAGGTGGGCCAGCAGGTCGTCGACTGTGGTCAGGGTGTCGGGGGTCAGCCGGAGGAGCCCCGTGCGCCCGGAGACGGCACGGACCTCGTCGTCCCCCAGCTCGGCCAGGATGGCCTTGCCGATGGCGGTGCTGTGCAGGCGCAGGCTCATGCCCACCCGGGAAAGCATCTGGTAGGGCCTGCGGCCCTCGAGCTTCTCGACGTAGACGGCCTCGTCTCCGCTGCGGATGCCGAAGTGGGTGGTGTACCCCGTGCTCTCGTGCAGGGCGCGCAGGGCGGTGGACGCCTGCCGGGAGGGGTCGAAGCGGCTCATGACCCTGCCCGCCAGCGTGAGGATGCGCGGCCCCGGCTCGTAGCCCCCGGCGCCGTCGGGACGGGCGAAACCCCACTCGACGAGCGACTGCAGGATGCGGTGAACGGTCGACTTGGAGACGCCGGTCGCCGCGGCGATGTCGGTCACGCGGTGGTGATCGGCTATCGCCTCGAGCACCGCCAGCGCCTTGTCGATGGAGCTGCCTTCCCTGACCACGCCACGAGCCTACTCACCGGCCGACCCCCGGTACCTCCATTCTCGCCGGTCATGACTCGATGACGCGACCGCCCAGCCAGGCGTACCCGGGATCGGCGGGATCGAGCTCGGGCATCTCCGCCGACGATCAAGCGAAGGGCGGTGCAGTCGGCACATGCCCGGATGGTCACGCCATGGCCGTCCTCGCCGCACGGTCAGGTGACCTGTGCCAGCCAGCTCTCGTGGACGCCGGAGAACGCGGCCATGCCGTCACGTACCGCGGCCATCAGCCAGGCGGCCGACCGCTCCGCCAGAGTGACGACCTCCCCGGGATACGAGTAGCGGACCTGGTGCTCGGCGAACTCGTCCTCGTCGTCGAGCAGCACCCGTCCGTCACGCATGCGGATCACGTCGAGATCGAGGTCGACCATGGTGACCCGGCCGTCCCGCCACTGGGGAACGGTGGTGATGTCGCAGTAGATCGCCGTCTTGCTGGGGTGGCCGTTGAAGACCGCGGTCCACCAGGCGTCGCGAGGGAACACCATGACGAAGGGCTGCCGCCAGACGATCGGGCGCTCGCTCCCCCGCCTGCCGGTGGAACCGGCCGGGCAGCCGGTCCAGACGCCGTGCTCGTCCTCACCCAGCAGCCTGGCCGTGTGGTGCCAGTGGAGAGATCCGTCGTACTTGGTATAGACGACGTCGACCGCCACGCCGGTGAGGCCGGCCCCTTGGGCGTCGGCGCTCACCGGCGATCAGCTCGTCTCGCTCGCATGCGGCTCCTCGTGCGTGGCAGAAGTGCTCCAGCACGTGAAACCTACGCCGGATCAGACCTCCACGACCACCGGAATAATCATCGGCCGGCGGCGGTAGGTGTCGCTGACCCAGCGACCGACGATGCGGCGGGTGAGACGGCGCATCTGCTGGAGATCGGCGACCCCGTCGGCCCCGGCGTCCTGAAGCGCCTTCTCTATCAGCGGGATGACCGCGTCGAACGCCTCGATCTCGATGCCGGACCCGCGCGCGTAGACCTCGGGCCCACCGCTCACCTTGCCCGTCGTCGAGTCGACCACGACGACGACGGAGATGAACCCCTCGTCCCCGAGGATGCGCCTGTCCTTCAGCGCGACGTCGGTGACCGCGCCGACCGAGGAGCCGTCGACGTAGACGTAGCCGCACTGCACCGCGCCGACGATCCTCGCCCGGCCGTCGACCAGGTCGACGACCACGCCATCCTCGGCGATGACGATGTGGTCGTCGGGCACGCCGGTCAGCGCCGCGAGCTTGGCATGGGCGCGCATGTGACGCCACTCGCCGTGCACGGGCATGAAGTTGGACGGCTTGGTGAGGTTCAGGACGTACAGCAACTCGCCCGCGGCCGCGTGGCCGGAGACGTGCACCAGGGCGTTCCCCTTGTGGATCACGCGGGCACCCCAGCGGGTGAGCCCGTTGATGACCTTGTTGACGGCCGTCTCGTTGCCTGGCACCAGCGAGGACGCCAGCAGGACGGTGTCGCCCTCGGCCACGCGGATCGGGTGGTCGCGGTTGGCCATGCGCGACAGCGCGGCCATGGGCTCGCCCTGCGACCCCGTGCAGATCAGCACGACGTCCTCCGGCGGCCACTCCTCGATCTCCCGGGAGTCGACGAGGATCCCCGGCGGCACCCTGAGGTAGCCGAGGTCCCTGGCGACGCCCATGTTGCGGACCATCGAGCGCCCGATGAGCGCGACCTTGCGGCCGTTCTCCTCAGCGGCGTCGAAGATCTGCTGCACCCGGTGCACGTGCGAGGCGAAGCAGGCCACGATGATGCGCTTCGTCGCGCTGCGGAAGACGTCGTCGATCACCGGGCTGATGGTGCGCTCGCTCGGCACGAAGCCGGGCACCTCGGAGTTGGTCGAGTCGGACATCAGCAGGTCGACGCCCTCGGAGCCGAGCCTGGCGAACCCGCCGAGGTCGGTGAGACGGCCGTCGAGCGGCAGCTGGTCCATCTTGAAGTCGCCGGTGTGCAGCACGATGCCGGCGGGGCTTCTGATCGCGACGGCGAGCGCGTCGGGAATGGAGTGGTTGACCGCGAAGAACTCGCACTCGAACGGCCCGAACCGCTGCCGCTGCCCCTCGGCCACCTCCACCTTGACCGGCTGGATGCGGTGCTCGGTGAGCTTGCTCTCGATCAGACCCAGCGTCAGCCGCGACCCCACGAGAGGGATGTTGGAACGCTCGCGCAGGAGGTACGGCACGGCGCCGATGTGGTCCTCGTGGGCGTGGGTCAGCACGACCGCCTCGATGTCGTCGAGACGGTCCCTGATGTAGTCGAAGTCGGGCAGGATCAGGTCGACGCCCGGCTGGTCGGGCTCCGGGAACAGCACACCACAGTCGACGATCAGCAGGCGGCCTTCGAACTCGAAGACGGCCATGTTGCGGCCGATCTCACCGAGCCCGCCGAGCGCGACGATGCGCAGGCCATGTTCCGGCAGGGGCGGAGGAGGCCCGAGCTCGGGATGCGGATGACTCATGCTGTACCCCCGTGCACACCGGCCCGCCGCCCGCACACGGCTCCCTCGCCGAGCCGTGCGGCACGTCGCGGGCCACGATCTCTTTGTCTCTCTCTCAAACTCTCTGTTCCTCCCCGCCGCGTTTGGCGCGCGGCGATTCGTTGGGATGTTTCTCCGCCGTGTCGCGTGGAACGCACGGCGGGCAAGCCAGATGATTTTCCCGCGTCATCTGCGACGCGCGGCACGTCAGTCGGACAACTTCACGCCACCGGCCACGAGATCCTCTCTCAGGACCGCGATCTGCTCGCGGGTGGCGTCGACCAGCGGAAGGCGCACGGGTCCCGCGGACCTGCCGATGAGGCCGAGGGCCGCCTTGACCATGATGGCGCCCTGGGCGCGGGTCATGATGCCGGTCACGACGGGCAACAGGCGCCGGTGCACGGCACGCGCACCCTCGACGTGGCCGGACTGGTGGAGATGGATCATGGAGGCCAGCTCGGTGCCGACCACGTGGCTCACCACGCTGACGAAACCGGCGGCGCCGACCGACAGCCAGGGCAGGTTGACGGCGTCGTCCCCGGAGTAGAAGACCAGGTCGGTGGAGGCCATCACCTGCGAGCCCGCGAAGAGGTCGCCCTTGGCGTCCTTCACCGCGACGATGCGCGGGTGGACGCCGAGGCGCAGCAGCGTCTCGGTGCTGATGGGCGTGGCGGTGCGCGCCGGGATGTCGTACAGCATCACAGGGAGGCCGGTCGCGTCCGCCACCGCTGTGAAGTGCTGGTACAGGCCCTCCTGCGGAGGCCTGTTGTAATACGGCGTCACCAGGAGCAGGCCGTGGGCCCCCGCGCGCTCGGCGGCCATGGCGAGCTCGACCGAGTGACGGGTGTCGTTGGTGCCGGCTCCGGCGACGACCGTCGCGCGGTCTCCGACCGCCTCGACCACGGCGCGAAGGACCAACTCCTTCTCCGCGTCCGTGGTGGTGGGAGACTCTCCTGTCGTGCCCCCGACGACAAGGCCGTCGTTGTTCTGCTCGTCCACGAGGTAGGTGGCCAGGCGCTGGACGCCCTCTGTGTCGACGGCACCGTCGACCGTGAACGGCGTGACCATCGCGGTCAGCATGCGACCGAAGGGCGCGTCGGAGGTTCCTGTTGGCGATGCCATAGACCGAACGGTACCTGGATCCGGGGAGACGGTGGACCCCGCCACCCCGGTTCGCCCCACCAGGAAGCCTGATTGGGGTGCGTGCCGCTTCCGCCGGAGATGATTGAAAATGGATAGAGGCCGCCGATATGTGCTCGGGGGTACACACATCGACGACCTCTACCCATGCAATCGCAACCGCTTACGGGTGCGTTACATGCTTCTGGGGAGAATTTTCCGATCGTCCGCGTGGATCAGGCCGGAGATCGTTCCCGCCGCCGCGGACGGACGGCCCGCCTGGTTCGCGGCGGCGCGCCCGCGCAGCTAGGAAGGCCGGCCACCGCGTGGCTCCCAAGGCCTTCCCAAACCTCATGTAGCCGTAGAACCACGTTTGGTAAAGTTGGGACTCCAAGTCTTCGTCATTACTCCCAGTTGTCTCTCGATTACGGCAAGATAAGGAAACGATCTCGAACGCCCCTGAGGGATGGACGGATGACTGGTAACGACCCGGTGTACCTCCGAGTGGTCGAAGAGCTGCGGGCGCAGATAGTCGACGGCACTCTGCCGCCGGGCGCTCCTATTCCGTCTCGCGCGCAACTCACCCAGCGGTTCAGAGTCGGCGAGACCGCCGCGAGGCACGCGCTGCGCGTGCTGGCCGCGGAAGGCCTCATCATCGGCAAGGTCGGCTCCGGGCACTACGTCCGCGAGAAGTCCGTGCTCTACCCCCTGCAGCGCTGCCGCTACATCGACCACGACGCCCCGTTCGCCGCGGACATGCAGGCGGGCGGCCACCGCGCCACCTGGGACTGGCGGAGCGACCAGACCAAGGCGGGGCGAGATGTCGCCCGGCGCCTGCGCCTCGACGAGGGCGACCCGGTGATCCGCACGCGCTACGTCTTCCGCACCGAAGGCCGGCCCATGCAGCTCGCCACCTCCTACGAGTCGGGCGACCTCGGCAGGGCGCAGCCCTTCCCCGAGGAGGGCACCAACGGCCGCAAGAGCCTCCTCGCCCGCATGTCCGCCGCAGGTGTCAAGATCACCGACATCCGCGAGAGCGTGCACACCCGGGTGCCGCAGCCGATCGAGAGCGATTTACTCGACCTGCCCACCGGGGTGCACGTCCTTCATGTCGAGCGCACTCACTGGTCGGGCGAGCGCCCGGTGGAGACCAGTGACATCGTCGTCCCGGGCGACCGCTTCCGCCTCGTCTACTCCGTCCCCATGGGCGCCTGACCCGCGGTCAGGCGCGCTGCAGCGCGGCGACGCAGGCCAGTACGGCCAGCGCCGCGGGGGGTTGATTCCGGGCGCAACCTTCAACTGTCCTACAGTGGTGACATGAACGGCCCGGCGGAATTGCTCCGTGACTTCGTGAACACCTACGACGTCGAGGGCGACACCGACGAGCTGGCGTCCCCGGCCGAGCTGGCCCTCTGGCTGCGGGAGCGCGCGCTCATCTCCGACGCCGACCGTGCCGTGGACGACGACTGGGCCCTCGCCGTCAACCTCCGTGAAGGCCTGCGGTCCGCGCTACGCCACAACCACTCGCGGGACGCCGCGCCTGAGGCGATGACCGCCGAGCTCGACGCCGCGCTGGCGGCCCTGCCGATGCGCATCACGCTCGTGAACGGGTCGCCAGAGTCGCAGCCGCTCACCACCGGCGCGGCCAGAGGTCTCGGGCTTGTGGCGGCGGCCATCCTCGCCGCGCACGCCGACGGCGGCTGGCCGCGCCTCAAAGTCTGCAACGAAGGCACCTGCCAGTGGGCGTTCATCGACTCGTCGAAGAACCGTTCACGCTCGTGGTGTTCGATGCGGGTCTGTGGGAACCGCACCAAGACCCGCGCCTACCGCGCCAGGCGCCAGCAGGGCGCCGCACGTCCTTCCTGACGGACGCCCGCCCGGAGGGCGGACTCCGCGTCCGTCGGTGTGAGCGAACCCCGATACGGTGTGGGGCAGACGAAAGGGGACCGGCCGACATGGCAGACGTGGGGGTACGCGCCGCGAGACGCGAGGACGTCCCGGCGGTGACGGCCACCCAGATCCGGGCTTGGAAGACCGGCTACCGCCAGGTCATCCCCGAGGGGCCCTTGGAGCAGATGACCGGCCCGTCGGCCGAGGAGCTGTGGAGCCGCCAGTGGGAGGAGGCCGTCGTGGCCCCGCCCACGCCGCGCCACCGTCTGCTGGTGGCCGTGGAGACCGAAGACGCCCTGTCCTCCCTGGCGAGCGGCCATGGCGAGCCGGGCGGCCAGCTGGTGGTGGGAGCGGCCTCCCACGCCCCCGCTGAGGACCCCGATCTCGACCCCTCCACGACGGCCGAGCTTCTCACCCTGCTCGTCGACCCCGACCACGTGCGCCGTGGCCACGGCAGCCGGCTGCTCAACGCCACCGTCGACCACCTCCGCGACGACGGCTTCGCCACCGTGGTCACCTGGGTCTTCGCCGACGACCAGGCCATGGTCGGCTTCCTCACGTCAGCAGGCTGGGGTCCCGACGAGGCCGAGCGGATCCTCGACATGGGCCGCCCGGTGCGCATGATCCGCCTCACCACCGACATAAGCTGACCGATCCGCCGCGTCCGCCCCTTCCGCGCGGGCGTCCCCATGACTCCGTACCAGGTGGGTGACCCGACGCCGTGGCGGAGCGCCCGCCGGGCCCCGCGTACGTGCCATGGGAGCGCCATGAAATACCCTGCATACGCGAATTCCCGGGTGACCGCCGGGAACAGAATCTTCGAAGAGGGGCGACGTTGGCGACACCCGCTCAGTGGCTCGCAGGGGCACGGCCCCGCACGCTTCCCGCGGCGGTGGTGCCCGTCGCCGTGGGGACGGGCGTGGCAGTCTCGTATGGCGGAGCGGTGTGGTGGCGAGCTCTGCTTGCCCTGTTCGTCGCGCTGATCCTCCAGGTGGGCGTCAACTACGCCAACGACTACAGCGACGGCGTGCGCGGCACCGATGAGGCCCGCGTCGGCCCACTGCGGCTCGTCGGCTCCCGGGTGGCGGCTCCCCGGTCGGTGCTGCTAGCGGCGCTCGGATGCTTCCTTGCGGCCGCGGTGGCGGGCCTGGCCCTGGTCGTGGTGACGGGGGCCTGGTGGCTGCTGATCGTCGGCGCGCTGTCGATCGCCGCCGCGTGGTCCTACACCGGCGGCTCCCGCCCGTACGGTTATCGGGCGCTCGGCGAGATCTCGGTCTTCGTGTTCTTCGGCCTGGTGGCCGTGGCCGGCACGACATACGTACAGCTGGAACGTCTCCCCTGGCCGGCCGTGGCCGCGGCCGTACCCGTCGGGCTGCTGGCCTGCGCGCTGCTCGTCGTGAACAACCTGCGGGACATCGCGACCGACGGCCCCGCGGGCAAGCGCACGCTCGCCGTCGTGCTGGGCGACACCCGCACCCGCCTGCTCTACAACGCCTGCCTGCTGCTGCCGTTCGCCATCGCTCTCGGCCTGGCAGCCGTACGGCCGTTCGCCGCGCTCACCGTGCTCGCACTGCCGCTCGCGGTCGCCCCGGTCAGGGCCGTACACGGCGGGGGGGACGGGCGTGCCCTGATCACCACGCTCCAGCAGACGGGGCGCATCCAGCTCGCCTTCGGCCTGCTGTTCACGATCGGCCTCGCCCTGTAGAACCCTCTGGCTCCCGAAAGGTCCTAAAAGGTCCCGGAAGTCCTGGAAGGCTTCTGTGCGGCCTGGAGAGGCCGTGTGGGCCTTTGCGGAGCCCTGTCTGAGGATGCCCTGTAGGCCACAAGCCGTTGCAGGCGACCTGACAACGGTCAGAGGTCGAGCAGGTTCTCCAGGCCGACGGTCAGGCCGGGAAGCTCGCGGACACGGCGGACGCCGAGCAGGACGCCGGGGGTGAACGATGAGCGGTTCATGGTGTCGTGGCGGATCGTCAGGATCTCTCCGTCGCCGCCCAGCAGGACCTCCTGGTGGGCGATCAGGCCCGCAAGGCGCACCCCGTGTACCCGTACGCCGTCGACGTCGGCGCCGCGGGCACCGGCCAGCTCGGTGCTCGTGGCATCCGGCATGGAGCCCATGCCCGCCTTGCGCCGCGCCTCGGCGACCAGCTCGGCCGTACGGCGGGCAGTGCCGGAAGGGGCGTCGGCCTTGTTGGGGTGGTGAAGCTCGATGATCTCGACGGACTCGAAGTAGCGCGCGGCCTGCTGGGCGAAGTGCATCATCAGCACGGCGGCGATGCCGAAGTTGGGGGCGATCAGGGCATTGACCCCTGGATTGTCCGCGAGCCAGCCGCGCACGGTCGCGAGGCGGCCGGCGTCGAAGCCGGTGGTGCCCACCACAGGGTGGATGCCGTGCTCCAGGCACCACTTCAGGTTGTCCATGACCACGTCGGGGTGGGTGAAGTCGACCACCACCTCTGCCGGCGACAGCGACTCTATGGGATCGCCGACGTCGACGGCCGCCACCAGCTCCATGTCGCCGGCCGCGTGCACGGCCTTGCAGACTTCCACACCGACGCGCCCTCGGGCGCCCAGAACTCCGACCCTGATCACGACCCCCAAGCGTAGCGGCAAGACGAGGCCCGGGCCCCTTCGGAGGGACCCGGGCCTCGTCTTGCCACGCGTCGTGACCGGCCCCGCGAAGGGACCGCCGCCTTCGGCAACGTATCGCCGCCGGCCGAGTGCCGTCAGGCGATGAAGGCGCTGAAGTCCTTGTCGCCGTACGGACCGATGACGGCCAGCGTCATCGGCTGGGCAAGGATCTCCCTTGCCACGGAGTCGACCTCGTCCGGGGTGACGGCTTCGATGCGCGCCAGCACCTCGTCCACCGACATCAGCGTGTCGTACACCAGCTCGCTCTTGCCGACGCGCGACATGCGCGAGCCGGTGTCCTCGAGGCCGAGCACGAGACCGCCGCGCATCTGGCCCTTGCCGCGCCTGATCTCGTCCTCGGTGATGCTCTCGGCGACGACCCGGGCGATCTCCTCCCGGCAGATCTTGAGCACGTCGTCGACCTTGGCCGGAAGACACCCGACGTAGATCCCGAACTCGCCGGTGTCGGCGTACTGGGCGGTGTAGCTGTAAGCGGAGTAGGCCAGGCCGCGCTTCTCGCGGATCTCCTGGAAGAGCCGGGACGACATGCCCCCGCCGAGGGCCGCGTTGAGTACGCCCAGGGCGAAGCGCCGGTCGTCGGTGCGGGAGAGCGCGGTGGTGCCGAGGACGAGGTTGGCCTGCTCGGTCGGCCGGTCGACCACCCGCACGCCGGAGCGCGGCGAGGCCCCCGGGCCGGACAGGCGCGGCGAGATCGGCGCCTCGGAACCGCCCAACGCTCCCGCCCGCTGGTAGGCCGAGGCCACCAGCTCCACCACGCGCTCGTGGGTGACGTTCCCGCACACGGAGATCACCGTGTGCGGGGGCAGGTAGTAGCGCTGGTAGTACTCGGCGATGCGGTCACGCGACAGCGTGTTGATCGACTCCACCGAGCCCAGGATGGGCCGCCCGATGGGGGTGTCGCCGTACAGCTCCGCGGAGAACTGCTCGTGCACGACGTCCGAAGGGTCGTCGTCGTGCATGGCGATCTCCTCAAGGATCACGCCGCGCTCGGACTCGACGTCCTCGGCGGTGATCAGGGAGGAGGTCACGACGTCGGCCAGCACGTCGATCGCCAGCGGGAGATCCTCGTCGAGCACCCGCGCGTAGTAGCAGGTGTACTCCTTGGCGGTGAACGCGTTGATCTCGCCGCCGATGCCCTCGATCGCCGAGGAGATCTCCAGGGCGTCGCGGGTGGGAGTGCCCTTGAACAGCAGATGCTCGAGGAAGTGGGTGGCCCCCGTGTGCTCGGAGGCCTCGTCACGTGATCCGATGCCGACCCACATGCCGACCGCGACGGAACGCACGGTCGGCATGGTCTCGGTCACCACCCGGAGCCCACCCGGAAGGACGGTGCGTTGTACTACCCCGACACCGTCCCTGCCGGGGTGCAGAGTGGTGGTCGTCACGAGTTGCGGTCGTCCCGTCCGCTGCGGGTGCGCGACCGGCGCGGCCGGTCACCGCCGCGGTCCTCGCGGGGCTCGCGGGTCTCGGAGTCGGCGTGGCTTGTGTCCTCGTCGGGGACCCCGCCCTCGGCCCTGGCCGCGGCCTCCTTCTCGATGACCTCTACGGGGACCAGCGAGAGCTTGCCGCGCGAGTCGATTTCGGCGATCTCCACCTGGACCTTGTCGCCGACGTTCATGACGTCCTCGACGTTCTCGATGCGCTTGCCACCGTGCAGCTTGCGGATCTGGGAGACGTGCAGCAGGCCGTCCTTGCCGGGCAGCAGGCTGACGAACGCGCCGAACGCGGCGATCTTGACGACCGTGCCGAGGTAGCGCTCCCCGATCTCCGGCATGTGCGGGTTCGCGATCGAGTTGATCGTGATCCGCGCGGCCTCGGCCGAAGGGCCGTCGGTCGCGCCGATGTAGATCGTGCCGTCGTCCTCGATCGTGATCTCGGCGCCGGTGTCGTCCTGGATCTGGTTGATCATCTTGCCCTTCGGGCCGATGACCTCGCCGATCTTGTCGACCGGGACCTTGATGGTGATGATGCGCGGCGCGGTCGGGTTCATCTCCGCCGGGGAGTCGATCGCCTCCTGCATCACGTCGAGGATCGCCAGACGGGCGGCCTTGGCCTGCTTCAGCGCGCCGGCCAGGACCGTCGCGGGGATGCCGTCGAGCTTGGTGTCGAGCTGCAGGGCGGTGATGACGTCACGCGTGCCGGCGACCTTGAAGTCCATGTCGCCCATGGCGTCCTCGGCACCGAGGATGTCGGTCAGCGTGACGAACTGGCCGCCCTCGCCGATGAGGCCCATCGCGATGCCCGCCACCATCTCCTTGAGCGGGACACCCGCGTCGAGGAGCGCCATGGTGGAGGCGCAGACCGAGCCCATGCTGGTGGAGCCGTTGGAGCTGAGCGCCTCCGACACCTGCCGGATGGCGTACGGGAACTCCTCGCGGCTCGGCAGCACCGGCACGAGCGCCCGCTCGGCGAGCGCGCCGTGGCCGATCTCGCGGCGCTTGGGCGAGCCCACACGGCCGGTCTCACCGGTGGAGTAAGGCGGGAAGTTGTAATTGTGCATGTAGCGCTTGGTGCGCTCGGGGTTGAGCGTGTCGATCATCTGCTCCATGCGGAGCATGTTCAGCGTGGTGATGCCCAGGATCTGGGTCTCACCGCGCTCGAACAGGGCCGACCCGTGGACCCTCGGGACCACCTGGACCTCTGCGCTGAGCTGCCGGATGTCCTTGGTGCCCCGGCCGTCGATGCGGACGCCCTCGCTGATCACGCGCTCGCGCATGAGCTTCTTGGTGAGCGCGCGGAACGCCGCGGAGATCTCCTTCTCTCGGCCCTCGAAGTCGGGTCCAAGCTTCTCCAGGGCGAGAGCCTTGACCCGGTCGAGCTCGGCCTCGCGCTCCTTCTTGCCGGCGATCGTCAGAGCGGACGCCAGCTCGCTCCTCACCGCACCAGCGACCGCCTCGTACACGTCCTCCTGGTAGTCGAGGAAGACGGGGAACTGCGCGGTCTCCTTGGCGGCGACCTGAGCGATCTTGTTCTGCGCCTCGACGAGCACCTTGATGAACGGCTTCGCCGCCTCGAGGCCCTCGGCCACGGTCTCCTCGGTGGGAGCGACCGCGCCCTCGTTGACCAGCTTGAGCGTGTCGCGGGTGGACTCGGCCTCGACCATCATGATCGCGACGTCGCCGTCCTCGAGGACCCGCCCGGCGACGACCATGTCGAAGGTCGCGCCCTGCAGCTCGGTGTGGGTCGGGAACGCCACCCACTGGCCGTTGATCAGCGCGACGCGCACGCCGCCGATCGGGCCGGAGAAAGGCAGCCCGGCGAGCTGGGTCGAGAGGCTCGCCGCGTTGATCGCGACCACGTCGTACAGGTGGTCGGGGTTGAGCGCCATGATCGTCGCCACGACCTGGACCTCGTTGCGCAGGCCCTTGACGAAGGACGGGCGCAGCGGGCGGTCGATCAGGCGGCACGTGAGGATGGCATCCTCGGACGGCCGGCCCTCACGGCGGAAGAACGAGCCGGGGATCCGGCCCGCGGCGTACATCCGCTCCTCGACATCCACGGTGAGCGGGAAGAAGTCCAGGCTCTCCTTGGGATGCTTGGAGGCGGTGGTGGCGGACAGGACCATGGTCTCGTCGTCCAGATAGACGACGGAGCTTCCCGCCGCCTGGCGCGCGAGCCGCCCGGTCTCGAACCGGATGGTACGCGTGCCGAATGAGCCGTTGTCGATAACGGCTTCCGTGCTGTGGACACCCTCCACGGGGGACCTCCTCTTGGGTCGCCCGCGTCCGTGCTGTTCTCGCACTCGCTCAGGCACTCGCCGGCCGACCGGTTATGTCGTCGCGGTCGGCTCGCTCGTGCCTGGCTCCGTTATGCCGGCTCCCCGTCATGTGCAGCGCCGGTCTTCGATCGAAGCACCCGGGCTGTACGGCATGCGTGCCGTCGACATCCGGAAGCCACTACCGAGGACCGGCCCGCAGGCGTCACGGGAACGCGCGTTGTGCTGTGCTGTGCGGACGCGGGGCACTTTCTCGGCTGTTCAGTTGTCTTGCTCGAGGCCAGTTTGCTCAGAAGCGGCCTCGCGTCGCCTCACGACGCGCCGACCGGGTCTCCGCATATCAGGGAGGCCTTTGCCCTGATATGAGAGAGGGAGCGGCAGGACGCCGCTCCCTCCCACACTATCGGCGCAGGCCGAGCCGCTCGATCAGGGTGCGGTAACGCGTGATGTCCTTGCTCATGAGGTACTTCAGCAGGCGACGGCGCCGGCCGACCAGCAGCAGCAGGCCGCGGCGGCTGTGGTGGTCGTGCTTGTGGGTCTTGAGGTGCTCGGTGAGCTCGCTGATGCGCTTGCTCAGCAGTGCGATCTGCACCTCGGGGGACCCGGTGTCGGCGTCCCCGGTTCCGTACTCATCGATGATCTGCTTCTTGGCGGCGGTGTCGAGCGACACGGCTCTCCTTTGATATCTACGGGCACACGCGACAGAAATTTGCCTACGAGCGACCATGTGTGCCTACAGTCGCCGTAACCGATCGGCGGGCAGCGCGCATCGCGCCGAAACCGAGCCGACACGTCAGGCTACCATCGCCGCGGACGCCTCCGTGCTTCGTCCGCTGAGGGGCGCCCTGCTCGACGCCCTCAAAGGGGCCGGAAGCCGTCAGCCCTCGAGGAGGCGCCGGGCCTCGTCCACGTCGCGGCGCATCTGCTCGATGAGCGCCTCGACGGAGTCGAACTTCAACGTGTCGCGAAGCCGCAGGGCGAAGTCGACGGCGACGTGGGCGCCGTACAGGTCGAGATCGTCACGGTCGAGGGCATACGCCTCGACGGTGCGCTCGACGCCCTCGAAGGTCGGGTTGGTGCCGATGGAGATCGCCGCGGGCCACCGCTGCCCTTCGTACGGCGACGGGGACTGCATGCATCCCAGCCAGCCCGCGTAGACGCCGTCGGCCGGGATGGCCGTGAAGGCGGGTGACTCGACGTTGGCCGTGGGGAAGCCGAGAAGCGCCCTGCCCCGCTGGTGGCCTCGGACGACCACGCCCTCGACCCGGTGCGGGCGCCCGAGCGCCTCCGCCGCGGCGGCGACGTCGCCGGAGGCCAGGTGCTCACGGACCAGGCTGGACGAGATCGCCTCGCCGTCGCTGACCAGGGGGACACCCTCGGCCGCGAAGTCGTACTTCTCTCCGAGCTGGCGGAGCGTCTCGATGTCACCCGCGGCCTTGTGGCCGAAACGGAAGTTCTCCCCCACCACGACCCCGGCGGCGTGCAGCCGGTCGACGAGCACCGCCTGGACGAACTCGTCGGGGGTCATCTGGGAGAACTCCAGCGTGAACGGCAGCACGCACACCGCGTCGACGCCGAGCGCGCCGAGGAGCTCGGTGCGATGCCGCGCCGTGGTGAGCCGGGGCGGATGGCTCCCCGGCCTCACCACCTCGCCCGGATGGGGGTCGAAGGTGATCACCACGGAGGGAAGGCCCAGCTGGGCCGCCATCGCGACGGCACGTTCGACCATGCGCTGATGACCTTGGTGCACCCCGTCGAACACCCCGATCGTGATGACAGACCTGCCCCAGTCTCCGGGCACGTCGTCGAGTCCGTGCCAGCCCTGCACCTCGACCTCGTTCCTGTGCTGATGTCATCCCTGTGCCGATGATCGCGCCCACCCAAGCCTGCCATGCGGAGCGGTTCTATCCGCACGGGGACGAGGGTAGCCCAGCGGGGGAGGTGGCGGGCGACGGGCCCGGCACCGCCCGCGGCGCCGGCAGTTGCCGGTCTCGTCCAGTGGACGCCCGCACCCGCGCCACCAGGCACGGCTCACTCGCCCGCACGGCCCGTGCCGCCGGTGCGCTCGTAGACGTCCTGCTCGAAGTCTTCCAGGAGGCTCTCGCAGGTGGCCAGCCACCGGTCGCACTCGGCCCGTCCGGGGCCGCCGAACCAGTCTCTGGCCATGACCTTCTCGAACCAGCGCCGGATCTTGTCGAGATCCTGCCTGATCTCCTCCGACTCCTCGAAGGTGTAGTTGTTGCGGAAGCGCTCGAACTCGATCTCCTTGACGAACTTGGTCTGGCACTCCTCGATGATCTCGGCGTACTCCTTGGCGGCCATGTCCTGGAAGCTCTGGACCAGCGTGAGATCCTGCTCGCGATCACCGGTCGCGATCGGGAAATAGTAGGAAATGCCGCCCAGCGACTGGATACGTTGCCGGATCTGCCGCAGGTCCTCCTCGATCGTGCCCATACGCGGTAAGACGCAGACCGCCTGCTGGAGGTAGAGCCCGCCGAGGCGCTTCAGCTCACGCCAGACGGCCACGCGCACCCGCGACGGCTCGGAGGGCACCTTGTAGATCAGCAGAAGCCACGAGTCCGGCACCAGCGCGGACAGATCCGCAGAGCCCGACTGCCCCTCGGCGCCGGTGGAATCACCGGTCTCCGCCGAGCGGCCGGTCTCGGCCGCACCCCGGGGCTCCGCCGCACCGCCGGCCTCGCGACCGCTGGGCTCGATCGTGTCGCCGGTCTCCACCGAGCGGCCGGTCTCCGTGGTGCCGCCGGTCTGGGGCGTGGGACGGGCCGATGGACTCATGCGAACTCCTCGTAGCGGGCTTCCCCCGGCCTGCTGTGGCGATCTCCACCCTACCGTCCACCCTGCCCGTCCCCGATTTCTCGCGCCCCACCCCGGTACGGCCCGCGCCACACTTCGTGCGGCCTTCGCACCCGGCCGTACTGGCAGATGGCCCGATAGCCCGATGCGGTCAGAGGGACGCCTTCAGCCCGGAGCCGCACAGCGGGGCCACGACATCGCCCTCGACGAACGGGGACCCTTCGGCACGCAACCGGCGCACGGCCGCGTACGCGACGGCGCCCGTAGGCTCGACCCACAGCCCCCGTGCGGCCAGGGCGGCGTGTGATCGCGCGATCTCGTCCTCCGACACGGTCACCACCGACCCGCCCGTCTCCCGGACGATCTCCAGCATGCGGGCACCCCGAGCAGGTGCGGCGATGGCGATCCCCTCGGCGACGGTCGCCTCCGGCAGCACCGGCTCCACGTGGTGGCTCCCCGCCGCGAACGCCGAGGCCACCGGAGAGCAACGCTCCGCCTGTACTGCCACGATGCGCGGCAGGCGATCGATGAGCCCGGCGGCGCGGAGCCCGGCGAATCCGAGGTACGCGCCGAGCACCAGCGTGCCGTTGCCCGCCGGCAGGACCAGCGTGGCGGGAGCGACCTCGCCGAGCTGCTCGAACACCTCAAGGGCGTAGGTCTTGGTGCCTTCGTAGAAGTAGGGGTTGTAGACGTGGCTGGCGTAGAAGGCGCCGGTCGCGTCCACCCGCTCGGCGGCGGCCTTGGCGGTGTCCTCCCGGGAGCCGTCGACCACCGTGACCCGCGAGCCGTGCCCCCGTATCTGATGCAGCTTCTTCTCGCTCGTGCCGGACGGTACGAAGATCTCGGCGGCGAGACCCGCGCGGGCCGCGTACGCCGCCACCGCCGTGCCGGCGTTGCCGCTGCTGTCGGCGACCAGCCGCGTGGCGCCGAGCAGACGGGCGAGGGTCACCAGCATGACCGCGCCCCTGTCCTTGAAGGAGCCCGTGGGAGAGGCGTACTCGATCTTGAGGCGCACCCCGCTCTCGTCGCCGTCCAGGGAGGCCTCGACCAGCGGGGTCATGCCCTCGCCGAGGCTGAGCGCGCGGCCGGGGACCGGGATGGCGTCCTCGTAGCGCCACAGGGAATGGTCCCCCGGCCGGGGGTTCCAGGTGAGGGCGACGGGTGGGAGCTCAAGAAGACCGCCGCAGTCACACCGCCACCGCTCCACGGAGGGGGCGTAGGAGCGCCCGCAGGAGCACTCGTAGCTCGGGAGGTCAGGCACCATGGGGACCTTTCAGCCGTTCCGGCGACATGTCGATGTACGCAGGCTGTGCCAGGTGACATGTCGGTGTACGCAGCTCTGCCGGTGACATGCCCTGGTACAAAACTTTTCCCAGTGACATGTCTGGATAGGCGACGTGACCACGATAGACGGGTCACCAGACCCGTCCTACCGGAGGTCCAGGACGTCCGGTTCGGTCTGGGCCGTCCCCTTCCGGCGCCGCCGCTGCCGGACGGCGAGTACGGCAAGGAGCAGGGCCAGCAGGCCGAGCGTGACCAGGGCCATCGGCAGCAAGGGAACGTCCGGGCCCGGATCGGCTTTCACGGCCCTGCCGGCGCCGTGAGCGGGGAAGGTGATGGTGGCGGTCGCCGACCGCCTGACCCGGCCGCTGTTCAGTGTCAGGTGCGCCTTCCAGGGACCGGCGGGGATCAGACGGTCCAGCGTGATCGTCACCGGTCCGGTGTCGCCCGGGGCCAGCGTGGTGCCGGGCGTCGCCTGGAACGGCCCCGCCCTCAGCGAGCCGGGGCCGTCCGAGAGCGTCAGCGTTCCGTTCATGTCGATCGCGCGCCGGCCGGTGTTGTGGACCCGGGCGGCCACCACGGGGCGTCCGTCGTCGGCGCGTTCGGGGGTCATCGCCTCGATCCGGAAGTCCGACGGTGGCTCGCCGCCGGGGCCGACATCCAGATAGACACGGATCCCGACCCGGTGGACGACGGCCACGTTGTGCGAGCCGTCCGCCTGCGCGACCACCTGGGCCCAGAGGACGGCGTACCGCTCCCCGGCTTGCACCCGCCGAGGCACGTCGATCATGGCTCGCACCTGTGCTTTGCCCCGGGGCGGGAGGTCAAGACTGGGCCGGTCGACGGACATCCAGCTCGACAGCTCGTTCGCGGTGCGGCCGGCGGCGAACCCGAACGTACCGCCGTGAATTTCCGCCGCGGCGGGATAGATCTCGGTGTGCAGCGGCCTATCGGATGTGTTGTTCAGCTCGACGCGCCGGCGGATGACGGTACCGGGCGCGAGATGGTCGACGATGTAGGTGTGCGCCCGGGGATCGTCACGGCGGTCGACAGGGGCCTCGAGCAGCCGGATCTCGAAGCGGCCCCGCTGAGGATCGTCCGCACTCGCGTGCCGGCTCACCCGGGGCGGGGTGGCGTCCGCACTCGCGTGCCCGCCTGCCCCGCCCGTTATGGAGACGATGCCGTTCCAGAGTGTGATCAGCAGCGTCAGTGCGACCAGTAGCCGCGCCCGGTCATGGTGCGACCGAATGTGTCACCGTCCCGGTGTAGAGGCCGCCGACGGCGGCGGCCGGAACCGCGACCACCAGCGTCGGGTTCCAGGTCGCGGAGTTGTTGCCGACACCGGCCGACAGCGAGAACGCCGTGCGGGGAATGCTCAGAGACTGTGCCGCCGCCGCGGTGACCTGCCCCGGGGTGAAGACGCCTACGCCGGTCGTCACGGTGGCCGGTCCCGACCAGTAGGACACGTCGGCCTTGGGGATCGTCTCGGCGGCCGACGCGCCGCCCGTGGTGAAGTCCGTGGACGACACCGTCGCCGTCCACGTGGCGACGAGCATGGCGCGGGCGTCGGTGACGTTCACCAGCCCCATTTGCCCGCTGATCGTGGCGCCGGGCGACCCGCTGCCGAGGTTCACCGGCGCGGGCACCGTGATCGACAGAGCGCCGGCTGCGACGGTGAACGTCACGGTGGTGCCTCCGGTGGTGTCCGCGACCGCCGCGTGCGGGACGGCCAGCACCAGGGCGCTTACCGCACCCGCCATTGCAAGTCCGATACGACGCACAGTTCCTCCATTTGCGACATCGACTGTCGTTTTAAGACGTCGACAGATCAGTGAGACGACGGGAGAAGTGGTCGCCGGGGACGCGGGCACATGTGATGACCTTATGAGGCCGATCAGTTACGCACGGCAAAAATCGCCGAGCAAGATCGCAAACTGCGGACATGGTTCATCGCATGTCCGGCACGACGGGAACGGTCGCGACGGGTCCGATCAGGAAACGAGGACCGCGCGGGGCTCGCGGGCTCAGGGAACGAAGACGGCGAGGGGCTTGACGGCGCTGCCCTGCTCCTCGACGAGCGCCAGCAAGGTGCCGTCCGGGCCGAAGACGCCGATGGGCCCGCTTCCGAGACCAGCGGAGGGCAGCCGCCCGCCGTGGGCGACGAGCCTGGCCTGGTCCTCCGACACGTCCATGCGGGGGAAGGCCGCCGCCACCGCGTCGGCCATCGGAAGGATCACGCAGTCGTCCGCGAGCTGCTCGATCGTGCGCGCGACCGACAGGTCGTACGGCCCGACGCGGGTGCGGCGCAGGCCCGTCAGGTGGCCTCCGACGCCCAGCGCCGCCCCGAGGTCGCGGGCCAGCGAGCGGATGTACGTGCCGCTGGAGCAGCTCACCGAGGCCTCCACCTCGACGGCGTCCCCCGCGCGGCGGATGCCGGCTATCTCGAACGCGTGGACGGTCACCGGGCGGGCCGGGAGCGCGACCTCCTCGCCTGCCCTGGCCCGCTTGTAGGCACGCTCGCCGTTCACCTTGATGGCGCTGACCTGCGGGGGGACTTGCATGATCGGGCCGGTGAGCGCGGCCACGCCCGCGCGGATCGCCTCGTCGGTCACGTGGGAGGCCGGGGTCTCGGTGAGGACCTCGCCCTCGGCGTCGTCGGTGTTGGTGGTCACCCCGAGGCGCATCGTGGCGTCGTAGCCCTTAACCGTGAGTGCCAGGTGTCCGAGCAGCCGGGTGGCCTTCTCGACACCGATCACCAGCACGCCGGTGGCCATGGGGTCGAGGGTGCCGGCGTGGCCGACCCTGCGCGTGCCGGCCAGGCGCCGCATCTTGCCGACCACGTCGTGGGAGGTCCAGCCGGCGGGCTTGTCCACGATGACCAGCCCGCTGGGCGGCGCCGGCCGCTTCGCGCGCGTGGTCCCGTTCGCGGGAACCCCGGCCGTACCGCCTGTCTCGCTGCCCGCCGTACTCATCGGAACATCCTCGAAACGCTCGTCGGCACGCCACCGAAAGGGAAGATCACGCCGAGGGCCCGATCAGCGAGCGGAACCTCGCGATGGTCTCCTCGAGTGAGTCGTGCGAGGTGAAGCCGGCCGCCCGGACGTGGCCGCCGCCGCCCAGTGCCGTGCAGGCGCGGCCGACGTCCACCTGGCCCTTGGAGCGCGTGGAGACCTGCCAGGCGCCCTCGTCGTCCTCCTTGAGCACCACCGCGACGTCAGACTCGTCGCTGCGGCGGATCACGTCGATGATCCCCTCGCACTCGTCGTACGGCAGGCAGTACGCGGCACGGTCGGCCCGGGGCACGAAGGTCCATACCATGCCGAGGCCACCGGCGGCCTGCTGGTCCAGCGTGGCACGCTCCAGGGCCGCCCCGAGCAGCTTGAGATACGCGAAGGGGGAACGGTCCCACACCTCGCGGGCGATCTCGTCGGTGCGCAGGCCGGTCGCGACCAGGCGGGCCGCCATCTCGTGCACGGCGGGCGTGGTGGAGGCGTGCCGGAACGACCCGGTGTCGGTGACCAGGCCGGTGTAGAGGCAGGTGGCGATGTCACGGTCGATCTCGAGGCCGAGCCGCGCCATCAGCTCCTCCACCAGCATGGAAGTCGAGGCGGCGGAGGGGTCGACGAGCGGCAGGGTGCCGAACCCGGTGTTGGAGGGGTGGTGATCCATGACGATCAGCTCGCGGGCCTTGCCGGCGTTCGGGGCCAGCAGGCCGAGACGGTCGACCGTCGGCGCGTCGAAACTGATCATCAGCGCCGGCTCGGCGGGGTACCGCGCGGGTTCGACCAGCAGATCTTGGCCGGGCAGGAAGCTGAGCATGCGCGGCACCGAGAAACGGCGGTCGCCGAACGACGCCGTCACCCGCTTGCCGGCGCGCCGCAGCGCCATGCCGAGCCCAAGCATCGAGCCGAGTGCGTCGCCGTCGGGGGTGACGTGGCAGACAAGCGCGACCTCGCCGGCGTCCCGGACCAGCTCGACGGCTCGCCGCCAGTCTGCCTCCCGCACCCCGTATGCGGGAGGCTGGGTCTGAGGTCGTACGCCGGAAGTCACTGGGCGGAACGCCCTGCCCGGTCGGACGACTCGGCGCCGATGTCTCCTGACAGCAGATCGTCGTCGGCCTCGAGGTCCTCGTCGCCGGGCTTGCGGTACGGGTCGGGCTCGCCCGCGTGCACGGCGCCCTCGGCCTTCTTGGCGATCTCCTCGTCGCGCGCCCTGACCTCGGCGAGCAGGCCGTCGAGGTGGCGGGCGTTGTCCGGCAGCGGGTCGTGGCTGAACGTCAGCGTCGGCGTGTGCCGCACGCCGGTCTGGCGCCCCACCTCCGAACGGATGACGCCCTTGGCGCTCTCAAGGGCGGCGGCGGTGTCGGCCCGCTCGGCCTCGGAGCCGAACACGGTGTAGAACACCGTCGCGTCACGGAGGTCGCCGGTGATCTTGGTATCGGTCACCGTCACGAAGCCGAGGCGTGGATCCTTGATCCGGCGCTCCAGCATCTCGGCGACAATCTGCTGGATGCGGTCCGCAAGTTTACGGGCGCGTGCTGCGTCCACGATCGCGCTCCCCCTCTATTGCTCGCTTTACTCGCTCAACGGCCCACGGGACAGGTGACTTCCCGCGGACCCCTAATCTTCGTCCTCGGTGAAGAGTCGTCGCCTCGCGGACAGCACCTCGATCTCCGGATGGAAGGCGATCAGCCGCTCGCAGGCTTCCAGCACCTCGCCACAGTTGGCGGCCGTCGCGGACACCGCGGCGACGCCGATCTCGGTGCGGCGGTGGAGGTCCAGATGGCCGGTCTCGGCCACCGCGACCGCCGGGAACCGGCGACGCACCTCGGCGATGAGGGGACGTATCACAGAACGCTTCTGCTTCAGCGAATGCACGTCGCCGAGCAGGATGTCCAAAGTCAGAGCACCTATGTACATGGCTGTCGCCGCGATCCCGGTGCGAAGGAAGGCGGGGGTGTCCGTGGGGCGAACCCACGGACACCGCCGCCGTACTGCTTCGCACTGTCAGGCGCGCGGCTTCTCCCGCATCTCGAACGTCTCGATGACGTCGTCGATCTTGATGTCGTTGTACCCGACACCGATACCGCACTCGAAGCCCTCGCGGACCTCGGTCGCGTCGTCCTTGAAGCGGCGCAGCGACGAAACGGTGAGGTTGTCGGCCACGACGACACCGTCGCGGATGATGCGGGCCTTGCTGTTGCGGGTGATCGTGCCCGAGCGGACCAGACAGCCCGCCACGTTGCCGATCTTCGGAACCTTGAAGACGTCCCGGACCTCGGCGGTGCCGGTCTGGGCCTCCTCGAACTCCGGCTTCAGCATGCCCTTGAGGGCCGCCTCGATCTCCTCGATCGCCTGGTAGATGACCGAGTAGTAGCGGATGTCGACGCCCTCGCGCTCGGCCAGGTCGCGCGCCCTGACCTCGGGACGCACGTTGAAGCCGATGATGACGGCGTTGTCGTCCGCGATCGCCAGGTTGACGTCGTACTCGGTGATCGCGCCGACGGCACGGTGGAGCACCCGGAGGCGCACCTCCTCGCCGACGTCGATCTTGAGCAGAGCGTCCTCCAGGGCCTCCACGGAACCGGAGACGTCACCCTTGATGATGAGCTTGAGCTCGTCGACCTTGCCCTTCTCCAGGTCGCTGAAGAGCTCCTCGAGCGTGCGCCTGCGGCTGGACTTCGCCATGTCGGCGATGCGCTGCCGGGCCGCCCGCTGCTGGGCGATCTGACGGGCCATGCGGTCGTCGGTGACGACGATGAAGTTGTCACCGGCGCCCGGAACGGCCGTGAGACCGAGCACCTGGACCGGACGCGACGGGTCGGCCTCGCTGACCTGCTCGCCGCTGTCGTCCAGCATCGCCCGGACGCGGCCGAAGGCCTCGCCACAGACGATCGAGTCGCCGACCCGCAGGGTGCCGCGCTGCACGAGCACGGTCGCCACGGGGCCGCGGCCCTTGTCCAGGTGGGCCTCGATGGCGATGCCCTGGGCGTCCATCGTGGGGTTGGCACGGAGGTCGAGCTCGGCGTCGGCGGTCAGCAGGATCGCCTCGAGCAGGTCGTCGATGCCGAGTCCCTGCTTGGCGGAGATGTCGACGAACATCGTCGAGCCGCCGAACTCCTCGGCCACCAGACCGTACTCGGTGAGCTGGGCCCGGACCTTCGTCGGGTCCGCGCCCTCCTTGTCGATCTTGTTGACCGCGACCACCACGGGGACGTTCGCCGCGTGGGCGTGGTTGAGCGCCTCGATGGTCTGAGGCTTCACGCCGTCGTCGGCCGCGACCACCAGCACGGCGATGTCGGTCGCCTGGGCACCACGGGCACGCATGGCGGTGAACGCCTCGTGACCCGGGGTGTCGATGAAGGTGATCTTCCGGTCGTTGCCCTCGTGCTGGGTGGCCACCTGGTAGGCACCGATGTGCTGGGTGATGCCACCGGCCTCGCGGGCCACCACGTTGGTGTTGCGGATGGCGTCGAGCAGCTTGGTCTTACCGTGGTCGACGTGACCCATGACGGTCACGACCGGCGGACGCGGCGCGAGATCGGTCTCGTCGCCCTCGTCCTCACCGAACTCGATGTCGAAGGCCTCGAGAAGCTCGCGGTCCTCCTCCTCCGGGCTGACGACCTGGATGGCGTAGTTGAGCTCGGCGCCGAGGAGCTGCAGGGTCTCTTCGTTCACCGACTGGGTGGCGGTCACCATCTCGCCGAGGTGCAGCATGATCTGCACCAGCGACGCGGGGTTCGCACCGATCTTGTCGGCGAAGTCGGACAGCGAGGCTCCGCGCGGAAGGCGCAGGGTCTGGCCCGTGCCACGAGGGACCTGCACGCCGCCGATCGACGGCGCCTGCATGTTGTCGAACTCTTGACGCCTCTGGCGCTTCGACTTGCGGCCACGGGTCGGACGGCCGCCGGGACGCCCGAAGGCACCCGCCGTGCCACCGCGACCACGAGCGCCGCCGCCACCGGGACGACCGGCGAAACCGCCGCCGCCACCACCGGCACCAGCGCCGGCGCCACCGCCGGGACGGCCACCGGTGCCCGTACGGGGACCGCTGAAGCCACCGCCACCGCCACCGGGACGACCAGCGCCGCCGCCACCGCCACCGCCACCGGGACGGCCGGCGCCGGCGCCACCGCCGGGACGGCCACCGCCGCCACCGGGACGGCCGCCGCCGCCGCCACCACCGCCACCACCCTGTCCGGGGCCGGATGGGCGGGACGGCATCATCATCGGGTTGGGACGCGGACCACCGGGACGGGGACCACCCGCACCGGGACCGGGACGCGGACCCGCGGAGCCGGGACCCGGACGGGGACCCGCCGATCCGGGAGGACCGGAACGAGCGCCCGGCGGGCGCGGCGTCGTGCCGTCGCGGGGACCCTCACGGCGAGGCTCGCGGGGACCGGCGCCATCACGGCGCGGCTCGCGGGGACCGCCTTCACGAGGGGCGCCGTCACGGGTGGGAGGAGCCCCACCGTCACGGCCCGGACGCGGCGGGCGCTGGCCCATGCCGCTCGCGTTGGACGAGAAGGGGTTGTTGCCCGGGCGCGGGCCGCGCGGGCCCGGCTTCGGGCCTCCGGGCCGCGGAGCGCCGGAACCGGGAGCGCCGGAGCGCGGCCCCGCCGGAGCACCGCCGGGTGCGCCTCCACCAGGGGCGGAGGACGCCGCGGGACGCTGGGCCGGACCGGGCCGGGGACCCGGCTTCGGACCGGAACCGGGCCGCCCACCCTGTCCGCCCTGCGCGGGCTGGCGAGGAGCGGAGTCGGAATGATCGGAATGATCGGAATGAGGAGCCTCGAACCGGGGCGCCTCGGAGCGCGGGACGTCGGGACGCGGCGTCGCCGGGCGGGGAGCCTCGGTACGGGTGTCCTCGGTATGGGCTACCTCGGGACGCTCCACCGCGGCCGGGCGTGGAGCCTCGGCAGTCTCCTGCGGAGGCTGCTGGTTGACGTGGGGCATCGGAACGGGCGGACGCGGCGCGACGTTCGCGGGCCCGGGTCGCGGACCCGGCCGCGGGCTGGGCCCCGGTCGCGGGGCCGTCTGGCCTGGCGCTACCGCACCGTTGCCGGCCTGGCTCGGAGCCGGCCGGGGGGACGCCTTCGGCGCCCTGGACGACCTGTCGCCGCCCCTGGAATCGGAGGATCCCCTGGAGAACGCCTCCGTTAGCTTGCGGACGACCGGCGCTTCTATCGTTGAAGACGCCGATCGAACGAACTCGCCCATTTCTTGGAGCTTGGCCATCACGGCCTTGCTCTCGACTCCGAACTCTTTGGCGAGCTCGTAGACTCGGACCTTCGCCACTGCACTCCCTAACTCGGCCCGGGAGGCTGTGCCGCCGGACCGTCGCTACCTAGACGTACTCATCGCCGCATGCTCATCAGGCGCTCATCGCTATCTGACCCGCCTATCGACTCGGCGTCCTACATGACAGTTGGTAACCATTCACCCGGTCCTACTCGGCGTCAAGCCCCGCGATAGAGGCCCGCAGACAAGCGTCGTCGAGCGGTCCCGCGACACGAAACGAGCGCGGAAACGCCCGGCGGCGTTCGGCAAGCTCCAGGCAGCTGAGAATCGGATGCACATAAGCACCACGGCCCTCAAGCCGTCCTCGCTGGTCAGGGACGATCTCGCCCTCGACCACCACCAGGCGGAGCAGCTCGGACTTTACCGTGCGAACCCGGCAGCCCACACACGTTCTCAGCGGAGCTGCCCGGCCACCGTATTCAAGCTTACCTTGCGGAGGCATCGGCAGGACCGGCCGCATCTCCCGCCGCCGTCGCCTGGGTGTCGGGACGGATGTCGATGCGCCATCCGGTGAGGCGAGCGGCGAGACGGGCGTTCTGCCCCTCTTTGCCGATCGCGAGCGAGAGCTGGTAGTCGGGCACCGTGACCCGGGCCACGCGACCCTCCAGATCTAGCACCTCGACATGGGAAACCCGCGCGGGCGACAGGGCATTCCCGACGAAGTCGGCGGCATCGTCGGACCAGTCGATGATGTCGATCTTCTCGCCGTGGAGCTCGGTCATCACGTTGCGCACCCGCGAGCCCATCGGGCCGATGCAGGCGCCCTTGGCGTTGACCCCGCCCCGGCGCGAACGCACCGCGATCTTTGTGCGGTGGCCGGCCTCGCGGGCGATCGCGGCGATCTCCACCGTGCCGTCGGCGATCTCGGGGACCTCGAGGGCGAAGAGCTTCTTCACGAGGTTCGGGTGGGTGCGGGACAGCGTGACCGACGGGCCCTTGTGCCCCTTCTTCACCTGCACGACATAGCAGCGCAGCCGCTCGCCGTGGATGTACTCCTCGCCGGGGACCTGCTCGTTGTGGGGCAGGATCGCCTCGATCTTGCCGAGGTCGACCAGCACCACCCGAGGGTCCTTGCCCTGCTGGATGACGCCGGCGACCAGCTCGCCCTCGCGGCTGGCGAACTCACCGAAGTTGATCTCGTCCTCGGCGTCCCTGAGCTGCTGGAGGATCACCTGCTTCGCCGTGGTCGCGGCGATGCGGCTGAAGTTGCCAGGGGTGTCGTCGTACTCCCTGACGACCTGTCCCTCGTCGTCGAGCTCGGCGGCCCAGATCATGACGTGCCCGGAGCCACGGTCGAGCTCCGCACGCGCCTTCGGTGCCGCCCCCTCGGTGCGGACGTACGCGATCAGCAGTGCGTCCTCGATCGCCTTGACGACCAGGTCGAAGGAGATGTCCTTCTCCCGCTCAAGGCTTCGCAGGACGCTCATGTCAATGTCCACAAGGCCTCCCCCCTAGCCTTCGTCGCCGTCGTCGGCGTCTTCTTCGTCGAGCCCGTCTCCGCCGTCGAGGCGGCGGAACTCGACCTGAACCCTGCCCTTGGCCAGCTCGCGCCACGCGAGCCGGCGCGGCCCGCCCTCGGCCTGCAGCTCCACGCCGGAGTCGTCGACGGCCAGGAGACGGCCCTCGGCCGAGGTGCCGTCGCTCAGGTCGGCCTTCACCAGCCGGCCCTTGGCGCGGCGCCAGTGGCGGGGCTCGGTCAGCGGGCGGTCGACCCCGGGCGAGGTGACCTCCAGGACGTACGGGTTGCCGCCCATGACGTCGCTGTCGTCGAGGGCCTTCGACACGGCCTGGCTGACGTCGGCGACCTTGTCCAGGCTGACACCGTCGTCGCCGTCCACGATGATCCGTAGCAGCCGCCGCTTGCCCGCGGGAGTGATCGTGACATCCTCGAGGTCGAGACCCTCCGCGGCGGCGACGGGCTCGAGAAGCTTTATCAGGTGGTCACGTCGAGCGTCGGCGCCCATGTTGACCTCCCAGTTGAATTATCGTACGTCTTGAGAGACGGACGAAGGCGTACCTCGCCCAACGGTTCACCAGCCTATCGACACCGGGGCACGGAAAGAGCGTCACTCGGTTACCCACCGGGCGACGCGCCGTACGATGCTATGTGCCAAGCCAGGAAAAGCCGTCATCCACGGGAGGCAACACCGTGCGTCAGCGTGCCCTGACCCGGCGCGCGATGCTGTGTGGCACCGCCGCCGGAGCGGTAGCCGTGGCCGTCGCCGGTTGTTCGGGACAGCAGGCGGCGCCACAGGCGCCCCGGCCGCCCGATCCCGAGACCGTGCTGCTCACCAAAGTGATCGCCGACAAGGAGCAGGTGCTCGCGCTCTACCGCCAGGCCGCGCGCCAGGGCACCGGCCTCGCCGCCAAGCTGCTGCCCTTCGAGCGGCGCCACGAAGCTCACCTCGCGGAGCTGCGACGCCGCCTGCCCTCGAGCCCGGCGCCCACCGCCGCCTCGCCGACCCCATCGGCCTCGGCGGGCTCCCCGCCCGGGGTGGCCAGGGTCTCGGTCGGAAGGCTGCGCGAGCTGGAGCGCAAGGCGGCGGCCTCCCGGCCGCGCCAGATCGGCGGCGTCTCCCCCGCCCTTGCGCAGTTGCTCGCCTGCATCGGCGCCTGCGAGGCCGCGCACGCGGCGGCCCTGGCGAGGGCATCGTGATCGACCCGCTCCAGGGGCTCAACAAGGTGCTCGACGCCGAGCACGCCGCGGTGTACGCCTACGGCATCGTGGGCGCCCGCACGAGCGGGGGCCTGCGGTCCTCGGCGACCGCCGGCTTCAACGCCCACCGCGCCAGGCGCGACCAGGTACGCCAGCTGATCACGAGCAGGGGCGGCACCCCCTCGGAGTCCGGCACGGCGTACGACCTGCCGTTTCCCGTGACGGCCGCGGCTGACGCGGCGCGCCTCGCCGCGCTGGTGGAGGACCGCGTGACCGCTGCCTACCTCGAGCTGGCCGCCGTGGACGACTCCTCGCTGCGGCGGCTCGCCGCGCTGGCCATGCAGGAGTGCGCCGTCAGGGGGTACGGCTGGCGCCCGGCGATCGCCAACCTGCCCGGCTGGCCGGCGCCCGAGCCCGCCCCGCCGCTGAAGGGGGCACCGACCACCTCGCCCCCGGTCTCCCTCAATCAGTGAATCCCTTTGCCTGTAAGGCGATTAAGCCCATACGTCCACGTTTGCAAACCGTGTCCCGGGTAGCTGCCCGTCCATCGGAAGAACACGGAGGGACACATGGGCTGGAGTTACCGTAAGTCGATCAAGATGGGGCCGTTCAGGCTCAACCTGTCGCGGAGCGGTGTCGGGCACAGCTACGGCGGACGTGGATTCCGTGTCACCAAGGGTGCCGACGGGCGGCGCACCGTCACCGTGAACCTGCCGGGCGGCTTCCACTGGCGCAAGACGCTCGGTGGCAGCCGAGGCTAGTCATTCCGATACCAAAGACGCGTGCCGTACGGACTGGACTGGAACGGCACGTGGAAAAGGGGGTTCCCCGCCTCGGGCCGAGAGGCGGGGAACCCCCTTCGACATGGGTGTCAGGCTACGGGAGCCCCGACGGCCAGCACGCGGTCGACGGCCTCGGCGAGCGGGATCTCCTCCTTGACGCCGGTCGCGCGGTCACGCAACTCCACGACGCCCTGCGCGAGCCCGCGGCCGATGATCAGGATCGTCGGGACGCCCAGCAGCTCGGCGTCCTTGAACTTCACTCCCGGCGAGACCCCGGCGCGGTCGTCGACGAGCACGCGCACGCCCTTGGCCTCCAGCTCCTCGGCGAGCTTCAGCGCCACCTCGACCTGGTTGTCCTTGCCGGTGCCGACGATGTGGACGTCGGCGGGTGCCACCTCGCGGGGCCAGACCAGGCCCAGCTCGTCGTGCTTCTGCTCGGCGAGCACGGCCACGGCGCGCGAGACGCCCACGCCGTACGAGCCCATGGTGATGCGGATGGGCTTGCCGTCGGGGCCGAGGGCGTCGAGCCCGGCGGCGTCGGCGTACTTGCGGCCGAGCTGGAAGATGTGGCCGATCTCGATGCCCCGGTCGATGGACAGCGGGTGGGCGCAGCGGGGGCAGGCGTCGCCGGCGCGCACCTCGGCGGCCTCGATCGTGCCGTCGGGCTCGAAGTCGCGGCCCGCCACGACATGCGCGGCGTGCCGGCCCTGCTCGTTGGCTCCGGTGACCCAGGAGCTGCCGGCCACCACCCGGGGATCGACGAGGTACCGGATGCCCAGCTCCTTGAGGACCTGGGGACCGATGTAGCCGCGGACCAGGCCCGGGTGCCTGGCGAAGTCGGGCGCCTCGAAGATCTCGGGGATGCCCGGCTCCAGTGCGGCCTCCAGACGCTTGAAGTCGACCTCACGGTCGCCGGGCAGGCCGACGATCAGCGTCTCGGTGTCGCCGGACCCGGGGGTGCGCACCTTGACCACGATGTTCTTGAGGGTGTCGGCGGCGGTCACTCCGAGGCCGTACCGCTCGTTGACCAGGGACACCAGCGACTCGATCGTCGGCGTGCCGGGGGTGTCGAGGACCTCGGCCGCGGGGTGCTCGGTGGTCACGGCGGGTGGCGGGGGTGTGACGACGGCCTCGGCGTTGGCGGCGTAGCCGCAGTTGTGACAGGCGACGAAGGTGTCCTCGCCGGTGACGCAGGGCGCGAGGAACTCCTCAGACGCCGAGCCGCCCATGGCCCCTGAGACCGCGAAGACGATCTTGTAGTCGATGTGGAGCCGGTCGAACAGCTTGATGTAGGCCTCGCGGTGCAGCTCGTACGAGCGCTTGAGGCCGTCGTCGTCGAGGTCGAAGGAGTAGGAGTCCTTCATGATGAACTCGCGGCCACGAAGGATGCCGGCCCGGGGACGCGCCTCGTCGCGATACTTCGTCTGGATTTGATAGAGAATGACCGGATAGTCCTTATAGGAGGAGTACTCCCCCTTGACCATGTCGGTGAACATCTCCTCGTGGGTGGGCCCGAGCAGGTAGTCGGCGCCCTTGCGGTCCTTCAGCCGGAAGAGCGTGTCGCCGTACTCGGTCCAGCGGCCGGTGGTCTCGTAGTGGTCACGGGGCAGCAGCGCGGGGAAGAGCACCTCCTGGCCGCCCATGGCGTTCATCTCCTCGCGCACCACGCGGGCGATGTTCTCCATGACGATCTTGCCGAGGGGCAGCCACGAGTAGATGCCGGGGGCGACACGGCGGACGTAGCCGGCGCGGACGAGCAGCTTGTGGCTCGGCACTTCCGCGTCCGCCGGATCCTCACGCAGGGTGCGCAGGAACAGGGTGGACATACGCAGCAGCACGGCTACTCCTCGGTCGCGGGGATTGACAGGTATACAGGCTATCGAGTCTCGCGCGGGCCTCGCCCGATTTGGCCCCGCGCCCGCCTCCCCCCGTCACGGGGCCCGATTTCATCGATCCCCTCCGGCGTGCGAGTCTGGCCGGGAGGACCGGGTTCCGCGACAATCTGGTCCATGACGATGTGGGACCGACGAGTCCCGCTAAGGAGGCCGCATGTCGCTCCGCGTGGCGATCGTGGGATCTGGTCCCGCCGGGATCTACACGGCCGAGGCACTGACGAAGCAGGCGGGTGAGCCCGTTGAGATCGACGTGCTCGACCGGCTGCCCACGCCGTTCGGCCTGGTGAGATACGGCGTCGCGCCCGACCACACCTCGATCAAGTCGATCGCCGGCTACCTCCGGCGGGTGCTGGAGCTGCCCTCGGTGCGGTTCCTCGGCGGCGTGGAACTCGGATCCGACGTCACTGTGGAGGACCTGGCCGCCGGCTACGACGCGGTGGTCTACTGCACGGGCGCGATGGTCGACCGGCGTCTCGGCATCCCCGGTGAGGACCTGCCGGGCAGCGTCGCCGCGACCGACTTCGTCAACTGGTACTGCGGCCACCCCGACATGCCAGCTGACGCCTTCTCCCTCGACAGCAACGACGTAGCCGTGATCGGCGTCGGCAACGTCGCCGTCGACGTGGTCCGGATCCTCGCCAAGACCGCCGACGAGCTGCGGTCCACCGACGTGCCGCAGGAGGTGCTCGACCGCCTGGCGAAGAGCCAGGTCACCGGCATCCACATGATCGGCAGGCGCGGCCCCGAGCACGCGAAGTTCACGCTCAAGGAGCTGCGCGAGCTGGGCGATCTTCCCAACTGCGACGTGCTGGTCCGTCCAGACGAGGCCGGCACCGGCGACCTCGGCGAGCTGTCGCGGCAGATCCGGGGCAACGTCGAGGTGCTCAAATCGTGGTCACAGCGCGCGGCCGAGGGGCGCCCGCGCCGTCTCGACGTGCGGTTCTGGCTGCGTCCGGTGGAGATCCTCGGGAGCGCCCGGGTGGAGGCGCTCCGGCTGGAGCGCACGCGGCTGGACGGAGGGCGGGTCACCGGCACCGGCGAGTTCGAGACCATCCCGGTCGGCATGGTGCTGCGCTCGGTGGGCTACCAGAGCGTCCCCCTGCCGGGCGTGCCCTTCGACGACGCGACGATGACAGTGCCGAACGTCGCGGGGCGGGTGTCCGAGGGGCAGTACGTCGCGGGCTGGCTCAAGCGCGGGCCGACCGGCGTCATCGGCACCAACAAGTCCGACGCCGCCGAGACCGTGCGCACGCTGCTGGCCGATCACGCCTCGCGTCCCGGGCGCGCGGCCCCGGTGTCCCGGCTGGACGACATGCTCGCGGCGCGCGGCGTGACCCCGGTGACGTACGACGAGTGGCTCGCCATCGAGGGGGCGGAGGCGGCGCTCGCCGCCTCACTCGGCCGGGGCGAGCACGTCAAGCTGGTCGGCCGCTCCGCGATGCTCGCCGCCTGCGGGCGCGCGCTTCCCTCCTGACATCTCCATAGGAGACGTTTGCGCTGGGTAGGGCGCGGAAGGAGTACCCGAGACGGCGGCACCGTGCCACGGCTCCGTACCCGCCGCGCCAGCCGGACCGGGGGGACCGCTCGATGACCACGCAGACGTATCCACGCGCCCGCAGGGCCGTCACAGGGGCCCGGTCATGAGCGCCACGGTGGCCGAGCAGTTCGTCAAGGTGCTCCGCCAGGGCGGCGTGCAGCGCGTCTACGGCGTCGTGGGTGACAGTCTCAACCCCATCGTGGACGCGATCCGCCGGACCGACGGCATCGACTGGGTCCATGTGCGCAATGAGGAGGCGGGGGCGTTCGCCGCCGCGGCCGAGGCACAGCTCACCGGGAGGCTCACGGCCTGCGCGGGGAGCCAGGGGCCCGGGAACACCCACCTGATCCAGGGCCTGTACGACGCCCACCGCACGGGTGCGCCTGTGGTGGCCCTGGCCTCGCACATCCCGTCAACGGAGGTCGGCACCGGGTTCTTTCAGGAGACACATCCCGAGCGGGTGTTCGCCGACTGCAGCCACTACTGCGAGATGATCAGCCGGCCTGAGCAGATGCCGAGGGTGCTGCGCATCGCCATGCAGTACGCCGAGGGCAGGGGCGGGGTCTCGGTGGTGGTACTTCCCGGCGACATCGCCGCGCTGCCGACCGCGAATGCCACGGGCACGAGCACGCTCGTCATGGAGAGGGGCGTGGTGATGCCTCCACAGTCCCACGTGCGGGCGCTGGCCTACGCCCTGAACGCCGCCCAGACCGTCGCCCTCTTCTGCGGCGCCGGCTGCAAGGACGCCCACGAGGAGGTCATGGCGCTGGCCGCCAGGCTGCTCGCCCCCGTCGGGCACAGCCTGCGCGGCAAGGAGTGGATCCAGTACGACAACCCCTTCGACGTCGGGATGAACGGCCTGCTCGGCTACGGCGCCTGCTACGACGCCCTGCAGGAGGCCGACCTGGTCGTTCTGCTGGGCACGGACTTCCCTTATGACAAGTTCCTCCCGCAGGGGCACACCGCGCAGGTCGACCACGACGCGACCAAGCTCGGGCGCCGCACGAGCCTCGACGTCGCCGTGCACGGCGACGTCGGCGAGACGCTGCGCGCCGTGCTCCCAGTGCTGGAGCAGAAATCGGACACGGGCTTCCTCGACCGCATGCTCCGCGACCACGTCCGCATCCTGGAACGCGTCATCGACGTCTACACCAAGGACGTCGACCACCACATACCGATCCACCCGGAGTACGCCACGGCCGTCCTGGACGAGCTGGCGGCCGAAGACGCGGTGTTCACCGTGGACACCGGCATGTGCAACGTGTGGGCCGCCCGCTACCTCACGCCGAACGGCAGGCGGCGGGTCATCGGCTCGTTCCTGCACGGCAGCATGGCGAACGCCCTGCCGCACGCCATCGGCGCGCAGTTCGCCTTCCCGGGGCGGCAGGTCATCTCGATGTCGGGGGACGGCGGTCTCGGCATGCTGATGGGCGAGCTGCTGACCGTGCGCCTGCACGAGCTGCCCGTGAAGATCATCGTCTACAACAACTCGTCTCTCGGCATGGTCAAGCTGGAGATGCTGGTCGAGGGCTTTCCCGACTACCAGACCGACCACGACCCCGTGGACTACGCGGCCATCGCGGCGGCGGCCGGCATCCCGTCGTTGCGGATCGAGAAGCCCTCGGAGGTCCGAGACGGCCTCGCCCGCGCGCTGGCGTCCCCGGGCCCGTTCCTGGTGGATCTGGTGACCGATCCCAACGTCATCGCCGTGCCGCCGCGCATCACCCCCGCCCAGATCAAGGGCTTCGCTCTCGCCGCGGGCAAGATCGTCGTCAGCGGCGGTGTCGGCAAGATGGTCGAGATGGCCCGCGCGAACCTCCGCAGCATCCCGCGCCCCTAGACCGCCTCGCCGAGGGCGAGGTCGGCCCGGCGGAGGGCGGCGGCGAGGGTCTTGATCGTCGCGGGCTCGTCCATCACGCCTCCGCCCGCGTCCCGCCGGGCCTCCCAGGCTCGTACGCGCTCCGCGTAGGCCTCGTAGCTCGCCAGGTGGAAGGCGTAGACGGTGGCGTACCGGCTGACGAGGTGCGAGGGGTGCATGTCCCAGCCCTGGTAGAACCCGTGGCGCAGCGAGTGGCGCACCATCGCCGCATGGGCACCCCACAGCGCGTGCGCGTCTTCGGTGGAGTCGGAGGCGGGCGAGGCGGCGAGGGAGCCGTCCGACAGCTCGACCCCGGTACCCGCCAGGGCCGTGCGCATGACCTCGCGGGCGTGGTCGCACACCGGATGGTCGAGACGCTGCTCCCCCGGCGGGAGCCCGCAGGCGGCGGTGTAGTCGAACACCCCGAAGTGCGCCGCCGCCAGCCGCCCGCCCAGCGAGGGCACGAGGCCGGGCGAGCGCGTGAGGAACATCACGGTCTGCGGCGTCTCCACCTGCATTTCGAAGCGCAGCGTCCCGGTGGCCAGGCCGAGCCCTTCCTCCAGCGAGGCGAGGGTCGCGGCGAACTGGCCGAGGTACGCCTCCATCGTCACCTTCGGGAAGGTGACCGTGAAGCCCTCGGGAAGGCCGCCGCGCTCCACCACGCCGGTCAGGAACACGTCCAGCGTCCGGATGCTGCGCGCCGGGTCGCCGTCGGCGAACGACTTCACCCGCACACCCCAGCGGCGCGGCAGCGTCCCGGCGTGGCGCATGACCGCGATCGACCTGGCCGCCTGCTCGGCGTGCCGGTCCTCGTCCCTGGCCGGGTGCGTGCCGTATCCGTCCTCGAAGTCGATCCTCAGATCCTCGACGGGCTCATCCGCCAGCTTGCGTGCCACCCGGCGGCGCACGTCCGCGGCCAACACCTCGGGAAGCGGCCCGAACACCGACGACAGGTCGGCGTCCGCGGGCAGGTGGCGCTCCAGCGACGCCAGTGCCGTGTCTCCCCACGACCGGACGGTGTGGTGGTCGAAGCGGTCCGCCGGGACGTACACGGTGTGCACGGGCTGCCAGGCCCCGGTGTGGCCGGGGTACCGCTCCGCCTGCTCGGCGTGGGTCGCGTCGAACCCGGCGACGGGTTCACCGGCGAGGGTGACAGGCGTGACGCGCACGTCAGATCGTGTCCACGATCTCGCGCCACCGCCGGACCCGCTCGGGGTCGACGGGGTCGGACCAGGACTCCCGTACGGCGCCGCCCACGTGGAAGGCGCGCACGCCGTAGTCGAGCAGAGGGGGCACCAAATGCGGTTTGAGGCCGCCACCGGCGAGGATCAGGGGCGCGTCGCCCGCCTCCGCCCGTGACCGGAGCACGGGCAGTCCCGCCGCGATGCCGGACACATCGCCGGAGGTGAGCACGGTCGCGAGGTTCGGCAGGAGCCGTACGGCGCGCCAGCCCGCGAGGACGTCGGCGGCGTTGTCGACGGCGCGGTGGAAGGTCCAGGGCAGAGGGGTGACCGCGTGGATGAGGGCCTCGGTGGCCGCCAGGTCGACCGCGCCCTGGTCGTCGAGGAACCCGAAGACGAAACCGGCCGCGCCGGCGTCCGCCAGGATGCGTGCGTCCCGCTCCAGGTCTTCGAGCTCCTCGGGCGTCGCGGTGAACCCCGCGTTGGATCGGAGCATCACCATCTGGGGCAGCGCGGACTGCTTGGCGATCGCGGCGACGACCTCCGGGGCGGGGGTCAGCCCGCCGGCGGACATGTCGGCCACGATCTCCAGGCGATCCGCGCCGCCCTCCTCTGCGGCCACGGCGTCGCGCACGTCCAGCGCGATCACCTCGAGCAGCGATCCGGTCATGGGTCCAGAGGCTATCGGACCCTCTCGTCCGGAGTTGGACCGCTACCACCCACAGGCACTCACCTGTCCGGGGTTGGACGGCTACCGGATGATCTACCCCGGCATGTGAGTGCGTCCTCTATGGCCTGGTCTCACCTGGAATACGCATGCGAAGGCAGCCGCCTACGCGCGCGCGGAACCGCAGGAGAGGCCAGGTCGACGGCCCGCTGGAACAGAGCCCCCGAGGCACGGTGAGGGAGATCCACCGTGCGGACATGCCGGAAACCGATCTTCCGGTAGTAACCCTGGAGCCCCGGGTTGTCCTTCGAGCAGTCCAGCCGCAGCCACCGCCGCCCGGAGGCCGCCACGCGCAGGGTCGCCCAGTCGAGCAGGGTCCCGCCCAGCCCCCGCCCGGACATGGCCCGCTTGACGGCCAGCTTGTGGACGTACAGCCCCGTCTCGGGGTGGTCGCCGCGCCGCCAGAACTCGGGGTCGGCGTGGTCGTCCAGGGCGAGGGTCGCCGCCGGGGCGGAAAGCCTTTCCCCTGACCCGCCGAGGCCCTCCTCGTCGTCGTCCAGCACGTACAGAGTGCCTTCCTCGATCAGCGGCTCGATCCTGGCGGCGGGGAAGCCTCCGTCCGGCCACTGCCGGATGCCACGGCCGTTGAGCCAGCCCGCCGTCTCGGCCAGGAGGGTGAGGACGCCGGGAAGGTCATCGAAGGTGGCGTTACGGAGGGTGAGAGACCTCGCCTGGTTGAGGGTGTCGGGATACATAGATCATCCTTTCATCGCCATAGGTGACGCCCTGAACACCGAGAGTGCTCGACCGGGGGCCCGTGACCTTCTCAAGTGAAGGCCGGTGAGAACGGCGTTCGCCGCAGGGCCGGCGCATCGTCAGCCGGAGTGGCGGCCCCAGCCCGCGCCGGAGGCGGGACGGCGCGGGCGCGCCACGGTGCGTGCGACCCGCGCGTAGGTCAGCTCAGTTCGAGCTCGTACCTGATCAGATGCTTGTCGGCGGGCAGGACCGACACGGCGACCCGGACCGGGGTGTCCTCACGGTCGTAACCAACTCGGACATATACGACAACAGGCGTACCAGGTTCGAGTTGCAGACGCGAGGATTCCTCGGGAGTTGGCATACGAGCCGATATGTCGTCCGTAACGCGGACCTGCCGGTGACCCAGCTCCTCCAGCACGCGGTTGGCCCCACGCGTGATGTCCGACGGGCGCGCGATCTCGGAATCGCGGACGAGCGCGTGCGGGAAGTACGAGTCGTTGGTGTTGTAGGGCTGATCGTCGACGTAGCGGAGCCTGCGCCGCACCACCGCGACCGAATGCTCGTCCAGCTCGAGCCTGGCCGCGATCTCCTCAGGGGGCTCCACGATGGAGACCTCGATCTCCTGGCCGGGCTTGCGGCCCTCCTTGGTGACGGCCTCGGCGAAGGCTTCCCTCCGCGGCACGCCGGGCGAGGCGCCCAGCTCGTCCTGGGGGCGCATGAGCAGCGCCCGGCGGTCGCGGACGAAGCTGCCGCGGCGGCGCATCCGGGTGATCAGGCCTTCGTTCTCGAGCTCGGCCAGCGCGAGGCGTACCGTGTTCCGGCTGACCTCATGGCTGTCCATGAGGTCGATCTCGGTGGGCAGCTGGGCACCCGGAGCGAGCTCGCCGGAATAGATGGCCTTGCGCAGCTCGCCGGCCACCTGCTGGTACAGCGTCGACCGTGCCAAATCTCACCTACGGTTGCGTCCTTTTGTACCTACGAATCTAGACGATCTCGATCTGACATCAAACAACCTCTTGACCCAAAGCGTCTCCACACCGCATTATCCAAACGTTGGTACAAATCCATCAAAGGGTCGGCGAGGGAGTGAGGGCCTGTGCTGGCAGTCCGTGCGGGCACGCCATATCTGCCCTGGCACGATCCCCGAGAGGCGACGCGTCTACTGCGTTACGCCTTGCATCGGGAGGGATTCACCCATACGTACCAGAGCAGCGGGAACGGGATGTCCGTGCTCTCGGTGACAACAGAGCTGACCGTGTGGTGCAGGAACGGCTCGTTCGTCTGGAACGAGGACGGCCTGACCGTCACCCATCCGGCGGGCGATCCCGTCGGCGCGGCCCAGCTCGTGAAACGCCATCTCAGAAGGCCGGCCGAGGAGGAGCCCCAGGACATCTGGGCACACCACTCTGGCGACAGGCCTCCCACCGACTCCGTGCGATAACGACGGCCAGGACCCCAACCCTCGCCGGGGTCCTGGAAGTCGCGCCGGGGCGGAACGTGTCCTGGCGGGTCCCCCACGCCCGCCAGGACACGTTTCCGATATCACGGTCATCCACGGCGCCGTCAAGCCCGCTCCAGCACTGATATCAGGCGCAGCCAGGAATGTCGGGCGAGGGCAAGGGCGTCAGGCAGGGACTGTCAGCCGCGGAGCGAGCGGCCCAGTTCCTCGGCGAGGAGCGGCACGGCCTCGGCCCAGTCGGCCACGATTCCGACGTCGGCCGCGTGGAACACCTCGGCCCGCGGATCCGGGTTGACCGCGATGACGAACCGAGCCCCGCGCACCGCGACCATGTGGTTGAACCGCCCGGACGTTCCCAGGGCCACATACACCTCCGGCGCGATGGACCGGCCCGTGATGCCGACCTGCCGTGACCGGGGCAGCCAGCCCCTGTCGGTCACCTTGCGCGTGCCGGCCAGCTCGGCGCCGAGCGGTCCGAGCAGTGGTTCGAGCTCGTTGTAGCGGGTCGGATCCACCCCGAGGCCCACGCCGACCACCACCCGTGCGGTCTCCAGGCGCGAGGGATCGTCGTCGGTGACCCATCCGGTCACCTCGACCCGGTTCCTCGACCGGATGGGGACCTTCGTGACCGGCGCGACCGCGCCCGCCCGAAGCTCCGGCACCGGGAACACCCCGGACCGCACGGTGGCCATCTGGATTCCGGAGCGGCTGGTCACCGCGGCGACGAGCTGCCCGCCGAACGCGGCCTTCCAGCAGACCAGGCGCCCGTCGGCGACCTCGAGCTCCACCGCGTCGCCGGTGAGCCCCGCGCCCAGCCGCACGGCGAGCCGTCCGGCCGTCTCACGCCCCCAGGACGTGCCGGGCACCAGGATCGCCCACGGCGCCGCCTCGCTCGCCCAGGCGGCGGCTCCCTCGGCGACGTCCTCCGGAGTCATGTCCGCCATGGCGGACGTGGTCCCCATCACCTCGCTGAAGGCCCAGGGGGAATCGATCCGGTCGAGGCCCACCACGGCGTCGGCCCACCATTCGCCCTGCTCACCGGCGGGTTCGGTGGTGAACAGAGCGGTGGAGCCGCCGAGCTTGGCCGCGAGCCCTGCCGCGCCGCCGAGAAGCTCCCTGGTGATCCTCGCGCGTCCCGGCTCGCCGAGCACCGCCACGACCGCGCCCGACCCGGTCTCCCGCTCGGCGGGTACGACCGGCGCCACCGTGCCGTCCGCGAGACGGCTCTCCCTCAGCAGGTCGCACGCCGTACGGACCTGCTCGCGCACCGGTCCGGAGAGCAGGAGGCCGCGACGGGGCACGGAGAGCATGCGGATGTCGCCCACCCGGGTCGGGCTGCCCTCCTGGCCCCAGGGCCCCTCGCCGAGGTCGGCCGCCGTGATCCTGCGGATTCGCCCCGAGCAGTCGTCACGCTCGCGCGCCGGCACCTTGCAGGGGTCGCACAGCCGCTCGGCCGCGCTGATCACCGCCGGGAGCCGGGTCCGTGCCCGCAGGAAGCCGTCGTCGCGCTCGCACCTCGCGCTGATCTCGCCCGTAACGCCTGAGTAGGTCTCCGAGACCGTCTCGCTCACGCGTTCCAGCTCCATCTCGCGGACGCCCCCAAGGAACGGCAGGCCGAGCAGTTCCGCGATCTGCGGGCCGACCTGGCCGGTGTCGGCGTCCACGGAGTTCAGGCCCACGATGATCAGGTCGTACGGTCCGGTGAGGCTGATCGCCGCGGCCAGCGCGCGGGCGGTGGCGAGCGTGTCCGAACCGGCGAACGCGGGGTCGGTGACGAGCACCCCTTCCTTCGCGCCCCAGGTGATCGCCTCCTTGAGCACCTCCTCCGCGCTCGGCGGCCCGAGGGTGATCACGGTGGTGGCGCCGAGTTCCACGCCCTTGGCCACCGCGCGGCGGCAGAACGGGTTCATCTCCAGCGGGACGCCGATCCGTTCCAGCCGCCCGTCCACGAGCCGCATGTCCTCGAACGCGGGGATCTGCTTCACCAGGACCGCGATCCTCACAGCGGCCACCGATCGGCCGGGGAGAGCCGCCGGCGCGGGTCGCCGGCGTGCCCGGTCATGATGAGGACGACGGCGCAGGGTCCATCGGTCTCCAGGCGGAAGTCGAGGAGACGGAACGGCCCGGCGATCCAGCGGCCGGCGAGGTGGTCGTCCATGGTGACGGGGGTCGCATCAGGGCTCGTGGGTTCTTGGTGGCGTTGGCCCGTCGAGTTACGGTGAAGCGCCTGATGTGCCCAGGTTTAATACCATATTTCAGCATATGGGGCCCCCCGAGGTCGCGGAGCGTCACCATGATCACTCCGTCGCCCTCCCCGCTCGGTACGCCGTCTTTGCCCTTTTTGAGGTTAGGAGTGCCTTATCCACGATGTCAACGATCTCATTCATGGCGCGGCCTTGACCTTGACCGTAGTTGAGGTTGCATGGTGGTAGCGGCGGTCCCTCTGACGGGAAGGACCCTATGGAGGAGAAAGGCTCGCTGACGTGCGGAAACGCATCGCCGACATTACATACGGACGTGTTCGCTCCTGTCGTCCAAGCAAGTGCTTGGTTAAGTAAGGGATATGATGGAGGAACGCGTCCCCCGCACGACTTCCCGTCGAGTGTTTCCCGGGGCCGGCCAGGCGCCACCGTCCCTGCCGCCACTTCGGAACGGCCTGCCGGTCAACGGGCGGTCCTTCCCCGCGGGGAACGGGCGCCCCGTCTCCGTCGCCGACGGAGAGCCCGCCTTCACGGTCGACGGTCAGCACTTCAGGAACGTGCTCGGCCGCTTCGCCACCGGCGTGGTCGCCATCACGGCGATCGGCCCGGACGGCGAGCCCTGCGGCCTCGCGGCGAACTCCTTCACCTCGGTGTCGCTCGACCCGCCGCTGGTGGCCTTCTGCGTCGCGCACACCAGCACGAGCTGGCCGAGGGTCAGATCGGCGGGACGGCTCTGCGTCAACGTCCTGTCCGAGCACCACGAGCGGGTGAGCAGGCAGCTCGCGACCAGCGGCGGGGACAAGTTCGCCGGGGTGCCCTGGAGTCCCTCGCCCGGAGGTAGCCCCGTCATCGACGGCGCGCTGGCCTGGATCGACTGCTCGGTGGAGGCGGAGCACCTCGCGGGTGACCACGTCATCGTCGTGGCCCGCGTGCACGATCTCGACGCGCACGTCGACCACGGGCCCCTGGTTTTCTTCCGAGGCCACTACGGCGGGTTCCAAGGATGAACGACGGCTTCCGGAACACCGTACGGCTCGGAACCGACCGGTCGGTATGGACGGCGCGGAGGGCGTACGGCATCATCGGATGGCATGAATCTGTTCTCGGTCGAAGGCAAGACGGTCGTCGTCACGGGCGGTTCCCGGGGCATCGGGAAGATGATCGCCTCCGGCTTCGTGGCGGCGGGGGCGACGGTCTACATCTCCTCGCGGAAAGCCGCCGAGGTGGAGAAGACGGCCGCCGAGCTGGGCTGCGTCGCCGTGCCCGCCGACCTGTCGACACCCGAGGGCATCGAGACGCTGGTGTCCGCCGTCGCCGAGCGCGAGGAGCGGCTGGACGTCCTTGTGAACAACGCGGGCGCGACGTGGGGCGCGCCGCTTGAGGAGTACCCCGAGCACGCCTTCGACAAGCTGTGGGGCATCAACGTCAAAGGCGTCTTCTACCTGACCCAGCGTTTCCTGCCGCTGCTCCGTGCCTCCGCCTCCGCCGACGACCCGGCGCGCGTCGTCAACATCGGGTCGATCGACGGCCTCCGGGTGCCCATTGTCGAGAACTACGCCTACTCGGCGGCCAAGGCGGGCGTCCACATGCTGACCCGGCACCTCGCCCACACGCTGGCCTCGGAGTTCATCACGGTCAACGCCATCGCGCCGGGCCCGTTCGAGTCCAAGATGATGGCCTACGCGCTCGACGACCCGCAGATGCGCGCCATGATCGAGACCCATGTGCCCCTTGGCCGCATCGGACGTCCCGACGACATGGCGGGGGCGGCGATCTACCTGTCCTCCCGCGCCGGGGCCTACCTCACCGGAGCCGTCATCCCCGTCGACGGCGGCATCTCCACCGGCTGACCGAGCGCCTCACCCAGGCGGCGGAATCCTCACTGTGTGCCCTTAACCACAGCAAGTAACCGCATCTAGGACATTAGCCTCAGACATAACGCAGATGTAAAAAATCACCCTTGTCATCGACAAATGCTGATGACACGGTGATCACATGCTTAAGCGCTTCAAGGTGGTCGCGCCTGCCGTACTGGCTATCGCTATCGCCCTCCCCGCCGGGGCCGCCAAGGCGGATCCCACTCCCCAGACAACCAGCACGTGTGATCCGACCCAGACCACACCCGTGTATCTCAACAAGGTCCCGACGCCCAAGAGCGTGCTCGGCTTCGACATCGGAGAGCGCGAGGTGACCTCCGCCGAGTCCGACACCCTTGTGGACGCGATCGACAAGGGCAGCGACCGCGTCATCTCCGGCACCCTCGCCACCACCGCCCAGGGCCGCCCCCTGAAGTACGCGATCGTCGGCAAGGCCGCGAACGTCACCAAGGGCGGGCTCGCCGCGACCGAGCTGGCGATCAAGGCGCTGCGCAGCCCGCTCACCCCCTCGGCGCTCGTCAAAGAGATCGCCAAGCGCAGCCCGGCCATCCTGTGGGTCACCGGCAACGTGCACGGCAACGAGGAGAGCGGCGCCGACGCGGCGCTCAAGACGCTGTACGACCTCTCGGACCGCGACGACTGCGCCGCCAAGCGCATCCTCGACAACGCGACCGTGGTCGTCCTGCCGATCCAGAACCCGGACGGCCGCGAGGCCGACACCCGCCGCAACGCGTACGGCTTCGACATGAACCGCGACTGGTTCGCCCGTACCCAGCCGGAGACCGACGGCAAGCTGGAAATGCTCAGGAAGTACCCGCCGCAGCTCTACATCGACGCCCACGAGCAGGGCGGCACGGCCTACTTCTTCCCGCCGAACGCCGACCCGATCTACCACGAGATCGCCGAGCCCGCGTACGACTGGATCAGCAACCTGTACGGCCAGGCGATGATCGACGAATTCACCCGTCGCGGCCTCCCCTTCACCAACAGGGATGTCTACGACCTCTTCTACATGGGGTACGGCGACACCGTGCCGACGACCGGCTTCAACGCGGCCGGCATGACGTTCGAGAAGGGCGGCAGCTCCCCGATCGCCACCCGCACCTTCGAGCAGTACCTCACGCAGTGGGTGTCGCTCTCGGCCGCCGCGTCCCACAAGGAGAGCATCCTCAACACGTGGCACGGCATGTACGCCGACGCGGTCAAGGAGGGCCTCGCCGGCAAGCTGGAGCCGAACCAGGTCTACAACCCCGGCCATGAAGTCATCAGCCAGGTGCCCGACCGGCTCGTCCGGGGCTACTTCCTGCGCGCCGACGACCCGGACAAGAAGGCGGCGGTCGAGTCGATCGTCCGCCGGTTGCAGCGCATGGACGTCCAGGTCTTCACGCTCGCCAAGGCGACCACCGTGCCCGACTACAAGGAGTACGGCCGGGCGCCCGGCAAGGCCACGCTGCCCAAGGGCACGTACTGGATCCCCATGGCCCAGGGGCAGAAGCACTGGATCCAGGCCATGCTGAACGAGGACAGCTACACGCCGTTCCCGTACTTCTACGACGTGACCGCGTGGAGCCTGCCGCTGCTGGGGAACGTGTCGGGCGGCTCGTCCGGCAGCACGCTGGTGCCGCTCGCCACACCCGCCAAGCAGATCCCCGCCGTGGTCTCGCCTCCGGCTCCGGCCGAGCGGCCCAAGGTGGGCGTGCTGGCGCTGTCGGCCACCTCTACCACCACCGTCGAGTCCCTCGGCTGGCTGCGGCAGCGCCTCGACCGCGAGTGGAAGCTCCCCTTCACCCAGCTCACCCCGGCGGACGTGGCCGCCGGCAAGCTCGCGGGCATCGACGTCCTGCTGGTCCCGGCCGGTCCGGCGTCCTCGGCCAACACCGCTCTCGGCCAGCCCGGACGTGACGCGCTCAAGGCATGGGTGAGCGCCGGCGGCCGGTACATCGGCTGGAGTGGCGGCGCGCAGCTCGCCTCCCTCGCCGGGATCAGCACGGCCACCTTCACCGCGCCGACCTCGGATGTCCCGGGCTCGCTGTTCAGGGTGGACGTGGCCAAGGGTCCGCTGGCGGCCGGCGTCGGCTCCACGGCCTGGTCCTTCTACTCCTACAACCCGCTGATGCGGGCCTCGGACCCGTCACAGGTGGTGGCGTCCTACCCGGCCGCGACCTCGCCCGACTGGTTCGTGTCCGGGTTCGAGCTGGGCGCGGAGGAGCTCGGCGGTACGGCCGCGGTGCTGGACGAGCCGGTCGGCCAGGGTCATGCGGTGCTGTTCGCCGCCGAGCCGAACTTCCGGGCGTTCACCGACGGCACGACGCGACTGGTCACCAACGCGATCAGCGCCGACCTGCCCAAGTCCTCCGCGGCCCGCACTCTGACGGCCACCCCTGACGCCACGGCCTCGGTCACCGCGGCCATCCCCGACCGGGAGTCGCCGATCCGGATCACGGTCAACCCGGCGGACAAGGCCAAGGTCGCCTCGGCGCTGTCCGGCTTCGGCGCCAAGTGGACCGAGCAGGCGGCCCCTGACGGCGCGGTCCGGTTCGTGGTGGACAACCCAGGGGGCCTCAGCGTCGACGAACACCCCTGGGCCGCCAAACTCCCCACCGTCCTCCGCGCCGCCGGAGTGACCCCCCTCGCGGTGGTCCTCCCCTAGCACGGTCGGCGTGGAAGTTCGATTTTTGAGTAGCGGCGAGATGTGAACACGGCTCGCGCCCTCTGGGCGCGAGCCGTCGTCGTTCAGAGCAGGTCGCGTAGGGCCGTGGTGAAGCGGTCGGGGGCGCCGGGGACGTACGACAGGTACAGGTACGGCTCGGTCAGCTCCAGCTCGATGAGCACCGGGGTGCCGTCGGGGAGGCGGACCAGGTCGACCCGGGCGTACAGGATCCCTTCGTCGATCGCGTCCAGCACGCGCCCGGCCAGCTCGAGCTGATCGGGCGCCGGATCGCGCAGGTCCGCCCCGTACTGGTGGGCACGGGGGTCCTGGGTGCCGTCCGCCAGCATGGCGTTGCGGCGAAGAGCGTGGCTGAACTCCCCGCCGAAGTAGATCAGCGAGGTCTCCCCTTCGGTCTCGACCATGTCGAGGTACGGCTGCACCATGGCGACCTTGCCGCCCGCGACGATCTTTTTCGCGTGTAGCTCCGCCTCGGCGACGTCGGCGGTGCGGATGGCGCCACGGGCCCCTGCCGAGACGGCCGGTTTGACGACGTAGTCATCCCACTCGGGAAGGCTCACCTCGTCACCCCGGCCGACCCAGTGCGTCGGCACGGTGACGACCCCGCGCCGCTCGAGGTCGCGCAAGTACGTCTTGTCGGTGTTGCGCTCCAGGACGGCGGCGGGGTTCAGCAGCCGCGTCACGCTCTCGGTCCTGTATGCCCAGTCGACGAACTCCCGGCGGCGGTCCACGTAGGTCCACGTCGAGCGCACCACGGCCGCGTCGTAGGCCGCCCAGTCGGCCGCCGGGTCGTCCCAGCGCACCGCCGTGCCGTCGATACCCGCCCGCCCCCACGCCGCGAGCAGAACCTCCCTGTCGTCGTCCGGACCGTCATAGGTGACATAGGCGATCTTCACGGCGTTCCATCCCATACTCGGCAAGTCAGTACCGTGAGCATCGTACGGACATGTCGGCAGGGACGGATCGCTTTCCGCAGGCCACGAACGTGTCGGCCACCCCCAGGCGGCGCTTCCACATCAACCCTGGGTTCGACGCCTGTCGAAGCGTCAGATTCGGCGGGCTCGGGCCAGCCAGGCGGGGAGGTCGGCCAGTTCGTTGTCGGGGCCGACGACGCCCCGGTAGTGGGTTCGCCGCAGGTCCTCCAGCACCCATCCTTCGCCGAACGCCTCCCTGATCGCCTTGTCGCTGATCTCCGGGCCGTACCCCGGCCCTTCGTCGGACAACGCGAGCACGTGGACCAGCGCGCCCGGGCGGCAGGCCAGATGGAGGGAGCGCACGTACCGGGCGCGGTCCTCAGGAGCGAAGACGTGGAAGAGGGCGCTGTCGAGCACCGTGTCGTACGTTGTTCCGCCGTCCAGGCGGAGCGCGTCCGCGACGTCGAACCGGGCCTCGACCCCGTGCCCGGCGGCGTTGGCCCGGGCCTGGTCGATCGCGTTCGCGGAGAAGTCGATGCCACGGACGTCGTACCCCAGCCGGGCGAGGTGGATCGTGTGCTCCCCGGTGCCGCACCCGGCGTCCAGCACCGTCCCCCGGATCCAGCCCTCGCGTTCGAGGGTGACGACGGCCGGCTGTGGTTCCCCGATGACCCACGGCGCGGAATGGTTTTCGTACGCCTCATCGAAGACCGCCGTCCTCGCCCGCTCGTCCGACGTCAGGTCCTGTGCCCGCGCCACAAGTTCGCGGGCGTCGGTGAGGTCGTCCGGGGTCGGGGCGTCGTCCTGGGTGAGGTGCAGCCGCCAGTACCCGCTGAAGTCGATCGACCGCTTGTCGATGCCACGGTCGTCGACCAGGTGGCGGCGCAGCGCGCGCACCCCGCCCGACTCGCCGGCGATCCAGGCGAACACCTGTCCCGGCGGAAACTCCGCGTCACGCACGGCCCTGAGCAGCATGTCACCGTGCCCGGCCGGGACTTCTCCCCGGTGCAGCCAGTGGAGGGTCACCTCGCCGCGCGTCTCGAACCGCTGCTCCTCGGCCGCGCCGGCGACCTCGATGTACGCCACCGCGCGACCTCCCTCGGGCAGCGATTCGATCAGCGTGCCGATCGCCGGCAGCGCCGCCTCGTCCCCGGCCAGCAGAAGCCAGTCGGCGGCGCCGATCGACGTGCTGAGCGGGACGGAGCGGGAGAAGTAGTCCGAGGGGCCGAACATGCCGAGGACGTCGCCGGGCTTGGCGGATCGCGCCCATCGCGTGGCCGGGCCGGTGTCACCATGCAGGACGAAGTCGATGCCGATGGTGTCGTGCTCGGGCCGGCGGGCGCGGATGGTGAAGCTGCGCGTCCACGGCCGTTCGGGCTCGGGGATCGCGTTGTACGCCTCGTACCACCGCGTGAAGTCACCGCCGGGCTCGGGAAGGCGGGGGGCGGTCTGGCCCGGCCTCGGAAAGTACAGCTTGACCTGCTGATCGGGTTCGTCACCGATGGCGGCCAGGCCATGCCCGCTGAAGGTGACACGGGACATGTGCGGCGTGATCGGCATGACCTCGGTGACGGTGATGAACCGAACCGGTAGCGACTGCTCCATCGCGGCAACCTTCCGACTTTAGTGGATGAGATGTGGGCCCATCAAGACCCGAAAGAGAGGTCTAGCAGAATCGCCCGCGAAAAAGTCAATAGCCAAGAATGAAGAAGTTCTGTGACCCTGGTCACAGCGATAAGGGCCATCACAGTCTGGCGTGCAGGCCGCTCACCACGCGGTCGCCGCCGTTCAGGCGGACCGCCGGCCGTCGCCGTACGCGAGCAGGACCCCAAGTACGGTTTCACGGGCTCACGACAAGGCGATTTGCCTGTGGGGTTCTTCGGAAGGCCACGGCGCGGGTAAGAGAGTCATGACTGGGGGAAGTCATGAAAAGGATCACGACGGTCGTCGTGCTCGCCACGATGACGATGTTCGGTACGGTCGCGGCCGGGGGGCCGCCGGGCCAAGAAGAGAAGCAGTCCGTCAGCAAGGATCAATACCGGATACTCACCCGTCAGTGCCGATATGCCGACACGACCAAGGCGCAGGAGGAATGCCGGGCACGGGTCGAGGAGAAGTACGTGATCGGGCAGCGGGCCCCCGACCTCGACTGCCGGACGTACTCCGGCGTGACCGTGTGCGGCGTGCTCTACCTCAGCGACAGGGAGAAGCAGTGCGTACGGGAGTCCGTCGACAGCGGTCTGACCTATCGCCGCTCAGAGGTGGAGTGCTACGCCTTCTACTGACCGCACGGTAGCCCTCCCGCACGTGACGGCGTGGCGGTCGCGTGCGGTTGCGGGCGGATCGGTCAGGCCGTGCCGTACACGGGGTCGGCCATGGGGGCGTCGGCCAGCAGTTTGCCGACGGCCTCGCCGATCTCCCGGACCTCCCACCTCGCGCCCTTGTCGACCCCGGGTCCCTGGCGCCAGCCGGTGGCGATCGAGATCATGCCGCCCTCGACCTCGAACACCCGCCCGGTCACGCCCGCGGACTCACCCGATCCGAGCCAGACCACCAAAGGAGCCACGTTGGCGGGATGCATGACGTCGAATCCCGACTCGGGCCGTGCCATCATCCCGGCCAAGACTTCCTCGGTCATCCGTGTGCGCGCGGAGGGCGCGATGGCGTTGACCGTCACGCCATAGTGTTCGAGCTCGGTGGCGGCCGTGTGGGTGAGCGCGATGATCCCCGCCTTGGCCGCCGCGTAGTTGCCTTGGCCGACGCTGCCCAGCAGCCCGGCGCCTGAGGAGGTGTTGATCACCCGGGCGTCCACGGGCTCGCCCGCCTTGGAGCGCTCCCGCCAGTACGCGGCGGCGTGCCGCAGCGGCAGGAAGTGGCCTTTGAGGTGGACACGGACGACGTCGTCCCATTCCTGCTCGGTCATCGAGACGAGCATGCGGTCGCGTACGAACCCCGCGTTGTTGACCAGCACGTCGAGCCCGCCGAAGGCGCTGAGCGCGGTCTTCACCAACCGTGCCGCGCCGTCCCAGTCAGCGATGTCGTCGCAGTTGGCGACCGCCTGGCCGCCCAGGTCGCGGATCTCCTCGACAACGGCCTGGGCTGGACCGCCGGAGCGGCCCGCCCCCTCAAGATCGGTACCCAGGTCGTTCACGACGACCTTCGCGCCCTGCCTGGCGAACTCCAGGGCGTGCTCCCGCCCGATGCCGCGCCCGGCACCGGTTACCACGACGACGCGCCCCGCACAGATACCGCTCATTCACCATTCCTATTCGCCTTGATCACCAAACTTTCCCGGGATAGTGGCATATATGTCCGTTTCACCGAAGTTGTCGCCAAGCTGTGAGGCACGGCGGGGCACGGGCACCCAAGCGCGCTAGCCCTCGGAGGCCTGCCGGTACGCACCGGCGGGGCCGTCACACGACCGTGAGCCCCCGGGCGGCGAGGAGGGCGGCGGCTTGGCCGTGGCCGATGACGGCGCCCCTGAGACGGCGCAGGTCGGTGTCGTCGGGCTCGCCGAGGTCGGCACCGCGCAGGTCGGCCTTGTCGAACTTCGCGTCGACCAGGTGGGCACGGATCAAGCGGCAGTCGGTGAACACGGCCTTGGTGAAGTCGCAGGCGGCCAGGTTGGCGTCGTCGAACCGGACGCCCTCGATCGCCTGCCCGCGAAAGCCGCACCCGGACAGGTCGGCGAGGGTGAGATTGCTCCGGGCCACGGTGTAGCCCGTGCCGCGGCAGCCCGACAGCTTGGCGCCGATCAGCCGGCATCCGGTGAACGAGACGTCGGTGAGCAGCGCGTTCACGAAGTCGGCGCCGGAGAGGTCGGCGTCGGTGAAGACCGCGTCGATGAGCTCGGCGCCCCCGAACCGGGCGCCGGCTCCCCCGCCTCCGCTGAACCGCGCCCCGTCGAGGTCGGCCCGCCGGAAGTCGGCGCGATCGAGCACGCACCCCTCGAAGACCGCCTGGACCAGGCCGGCCTCGGTGAGATCGGATCCCGTCAGGTCGCAGTCACGGAAGACCAGCGGGCCGGGAGGGAGCAGGTCGGTGAGGGCGGCCTTCGACAGGTCGAGGCCGTCGAACTCCCGTTGCCCGTCGGCGAGCCGTGCGATGTCCACGTCGGCCATTAAACCAACGATCTCCGACAGGAACCGCCGGCGTGCACGTCAGGCGTATGGGTATGGCGGGTCTCGTACTGGCCTTCGCGGCCGGATGCTCGCACCCCCGCGCGCCCGCCGCTCCCCCGGCACCGGCCGCAGCCACTCCATCCAGGCGTCGGCCAGGGCTGGGCGCACCCGCACGCGGGCGAGCAGACGCTGCTGACGAGCAACACCGGCGACGTCCCCGCGGACGCCGACCTGCTGGACGAACCCCTTGTCGACTACATCTCGCCGTTCGGCGGGGGCTACTTCTTCGTGCCCCCCGGAGTGCGCGACACAGCGGATTTTTATGTCCGCAATATACAGATTTGATGTTGTTTGGGGTCAGTTCGCATTGATGTCACCTTCTTGGAGCCAGCGCGTCGCCCGGGTCCGGTGGGATTTCATGGACGCCATGAGGCTCGCGCTTCCGGCGCCACGGGCCGAAGACCGGCCCGGCTCTCACCACAGGAGGCATCGTGGGCGCACGCCCTGATAAGACGAGAACACGGCGACGGTACGTGGCGGCGGCCACCCTGGTGGCGGCCGGCGTCCTCGCCTTCGCCAACATGTCGCCGGGATCGGCCGCCACCCTGGACGCCACGGCCCTGCCCGTCTCCGCGCAGGAGCAGGGCGTCCGGACGGACACCCCCATCAAGCACCTCGTCGTGCTCTTCAATGAGAATGTGTCGTTCGACCACTATTTCGGCACCTATCCCAAGGCCGCGAACACCGACGGCACCAAGTTCACGGCCGCCAAGGGCACGCCGTCCGTCGACGGGCTGACCCAGAAGCTGCTCACCCAGAACCCGAACCTGTACAACCCGAAGCGGCTCACCCCCGCGCAGGCCCTGACCTGCAGCCAGGGTCACGGGTACGGTGCAGAGCAGCTCGCCTACGACGGCGGCAAGATGGACAAGTTCGTCCAGAACACCGAGCACACCACGTGCGGCGGCAACAACATCTTCACCGCGCCCGGCATCGTCATGGACTACTACGACGGCAACACCGTCACCGGGATGTGGAACTACGCTCAGCACTATGCGATGAGCGACAACTCCTACAACACCGGGTTCGGGCCGTCCACCCCTGGGGCGCTCAACCTCATCTCCGGGCAGACCCACGGCCTCTACGCCGTCGACCCCGTGACCCACGCGAAGGTCAGCGACGCCGGCGTGGTGTCCTCTCCGGACGCGAACGGCGTCGGCACCGTGATCAACGACCCCGACCCCGCGTTCGACGACTGCTCGGACAACAACCACACCTCCAAGAACAACCTCGCGGCGGCGACCGGCACCAACATCGGTGACCTGTTCAACAAGAAGGGCGTCACCTGGGGCTGGTTCCAGGGCGGTTTCCGGCCCACCGGCACCGCGAACGGCTACGCGGTCTGCGGCTCCACGCACCAGAACATCGGCGGCAACTCGGTCGTGGACTACAGCCCGCACCACTCGCCGTTCCAGTACTACCAGTCGACGTCGAACCCGAAGCACCTGCCGCCGTCCTCGGTCGCGGCGATCGGGCGCACCGACCAGGCGAACCACAACTATGACCTGACCGACTTCAACGCCGCGCTCGCTGCGGGCAACCTGCCAGCGGTCAGCTTCCTCAAGGGCGCCGCCTACCAGGACGGTCACCCGGGCAACTCCGACCCGCTGGACGAGCAGAACTTCGTGGTGAACACGATCAACAAGCTCCAGCAGTCCAAGGACTGGGCGTCGACCGCTGTCATCATCGCCTATGACGACTCCGATGGCTGGTACGACCACAAGGCCGCCCCCATCGTGAACGGGTCCTCCGACCCCGCCCAGGACAGCGCCGCCCTGTGTGGCAACGCCAAGGTGGCCGGCGGCTACGCGGACCGTTGTGGCTACGGCCCCCGGACGCCGCTGCTGGTGATCTCCCCCTACAGCAAGGTCAACCATGTCGACCACACCCTCACCGACCAGACCTCGGTCCTGAAGTTCATCGAGGACAACTGGGGCACCGGCCGGATCGGCGACTCGTCCTTCGACTCGCGGGCCGGCTCCCTCAAGGGCATGTTCGACTTCAACAAGCCGAAGGCGAAGCAGGTGCTGCTCGATCCCGCCACGGGTTCGGTGCTCTCGGCCTCCCACCACTGACCGCGTTCGACGACACAGGGTCCGTACCACGCGAGGGGTGCGGACCCTGTCGCGCGTCCGGCGGCCTCAGGGCTCCAGCAGGCCGGTGATGACCTCGGCGGCGGCCTGGCCGCACACCCGGGCCGCGCCGTGCGTGGCGATGTGCACCGCGCCGAGGTCGGTACGGCCGGGAAGGCCCATCTCCACCACGACCGCGTCGGGCCGTGCCGCGAGCAGCCGGTCGAGCGCCGCCGTCTGCCAGGCATGACGGTGCGCGTCCCGCACCACCACCACCAGAGGCCGGTCGGCCGCCGGGAGCAGGGCCGCCTCGCCGAGCGCCGTCCCGGCGTTCTCCTGCTCCAAGCGGGCGACCGTGGTGCCGGGCAGCAGCTTGCTCAGCGGCTCGCCCACCCCCCACGGCATGTCCTTTTCGATCGCGAGGTTCATCCGGGGGGACAGCTCGACCACGTGCGGAGCGGTGACCAGCGGGAGCGGGTCGGCTCCCGGCCGCCTGGTGACGCGCACGGCCCGGCGCGCGGCGGCGAGACCCACCGCCACGTGGTGGTCCTCTGCCGTGCCGAGGTCCGCGGCGGGCTGCTCTGACCGGGACGACGCGCTCCAGGCGGCCAGCTCGCCGACCCGGCGGGCGGCGTCGGCCAGCCGTTCCTCCGACAGCAGCCCTTCGGTGACGGCGTCGGCGATGGCCTCGCGGATCGTCGCCACCACCGCGTCGTCGGAGTTCTCCCCGCCCACGCAGATCAGGTCGGCCCCGGCCGCGACGGCCCGGGCGCTGGCGCCGCCGATGCCGTACCGCTCGGTCACCGCGGCCATCTCGATGGCGTCGGTGATGGTCACGCCGTCGAAGCCCATCTCTCGCCTGAGCAGGTCCGTGAGGATGTGCGGGCTCAGCGTGGCCGGGAGCTCGGGATCGTACGCGCCGACCAGCAGGTGACCGGTCATGACCATGCGCACGCCCTCGGCGATGGCCGCGCGGAACGGCCGCAGCTCCACGTCGTGAAGCTCCTCCAGCGACGCGTTGACGCCGGGGAGGCCGTGGTGCGAGTCGACCGCCGTGTCACCATGACCGGGGAAATGCTTGGCGCACGCGGCGACGCCGGCCGCCTGGAGCCCCCGTACCCAGGCGGCGGTGTGCCGCGCGACCAGCGCCGGATCCGCCCCGAAGGACCGCAGGCCGATGACCGGGTTTCCGGGATTGGAGTTGACGTCGGCGGCCGGTGCGAAGTTCACGTTGATCCCGGCGGCGGCCAGATCGGCGCCGAGCCCCCGGGCGATCTCCTCGGTGAGGGACACGTCGTCCACCACGCCGAGCGCGTAGTTGCCCGGCCGGGAGCTGCCGGTGTGCGCCTCGAGGCGGGTGACGTCGCCGGTCTCCTCATCGATGCCGATCACCGCGTCGGGACGCTCTGCGCGCAGCCCGGCGGTCAGCTCGGCGAGCTGCGACGGGGTGCCGACGTTCCTCGAGAAGAGCACCACACCGGACAGCCCTTCGCCGAGGCGGCGGCGCAGCCAGTCGGGCGGTCTCCTTCCTTCGAACCCGGGGAGGAGGACCGAATCGGCCAGACGCAGTAGCTCGGGGCTCCGCTTCATGCACTCTCCTCGCCTGCGGCTCGTCAGCGGGTCACGCCGGAGGCTCGCAGGACCGTATGGCTCGCGGTGCCCGTGTACGCGGGTACCGTCTGGGACAATCCGACAAATCTAATAGGAAAGTTTCCTATATTCCATACCCGCGACCATGGGATCTCATCGAATGAGAACGTCTCTACGATTTGAGCCGACCCTACGCTTGCCAGACGCGGAACATGGGATGAGCAGGCGACTCACCGCAGGCGTTAGGTGAACAAGCGATTGCATGGAGGCCCATAATGGAGGACGTGAACACGCGAAAGAACTCCGGCGGCACGTCGGCGGTCGCCGGGCCCGCCGGAGGAGCTCTTCCCCGGAGTTCCGCGGCGGCCAAGCGCCAGGGCACCACACGGCGGGCCACCGCGTCCGGCCCCGCGTCCGAGCGCCGCGACCACCTCGTGAAGCTCGCCGCCGAGCTCTTCGCCCGCAAGGGTTTCCAGGCCACCACCGTACGCAACATCGCCGACGAGGCCGGCATCCTCTCCGGGAGCCTCTACCACCACTTCGACTCCAAGGAGACGATCGTCGACGAGGTCCTGTCGACGTTTCTCAAGGACCTCATCGGGCGTTACCGGGTGGCCCTCGATCGGCACGGCGACCCTCGCACGGCGCTGTCCGAGATGGTCCGCATCGGCTTCAGCACCCTGGAGCCGCACCGTGCCGCCATCACGGTCATGCAGAACGACTGGAACTACCTCCGTTCCCTCCCCGGCGACCGCTTCGACTACCTCATCAAGGCCGAGGACGACGTCGAGCGCATGTGGGTCGAGCAGATCAAGCGCGGCCAGGCCGAGGGCCAGTTCCGCGCCGACGTCGACCCCAAGCTGACCTACCGCATGATCCGCGACACCATCTGGGTCGCCGTGCGGTGGTTCCGTCCCGGTGGCCGGCTCAACACCAGCGCCCTCGCCGAGCACTATGTCACCATGCTGTTCGACGGTCTCGCCACAGGGGAACGGACCAGCCACAAAGCATGACCCCGCTCCACAAAGCCGTACGGCTGGCACTCACCGAGGTGGCCGATCCCGCCAAGGCGCCCGCCATGCAGGCGTACATGAAGTCGAAGATGCCCTTTCTTGGCGTGCAGGCCGTGCCGCGGCGGGCGGCGGTGAAGAGGGTCCTCGCCGAGCTCCGCATCGACACGGCGCCCGAGTGGCGCAGGACCGTGCTCGCGATGTGGCGCGACGCCGAGTACCGCGAGGAGCGGTACGCCGCGATGGAGCTGTGCGCCTTCCGCTACTACAAGGGATTCCAGACGCTCTACACCTTGCCGATGTACGAAGAGATGATCGTCACCGGCGCCTGGTGGGACTACGTCGACGACCTGGCGATCAACCGTGTCGGGGCGTTGCTGCGGGCCTATCCCGACACGATGCGCCCGCTCATGCTCGAGTGGGCCACCGGCGACGACCTGTGGCGGCGGCGCACCGCGATCCTCTGCCAGAACTCCTTCAAGGACCGCACCGACGCGGGCCTGCTGTACGCCTGCATCGAGCCGAGCCTGGCCGACACGGACTTCTTCGCCCGTAAGGCCATCGGCTGGGCCCTGCGCGAGTACGCCAAGACGGACCCGCGCGAGGTGATCCGCTACGTCAAACACAAGGGCCTGAACGGCCTGAGCCGGCGCGAGGCCTTGAAGAACCTGCCGCTCACCTAGCCTCTTTGTCGACGATCCCCGGCCTGCGCGCGGGGCTCAGCGCCAGCCGAGGCGGGACGCGGCCGTGTCGGGGATGTAGCCGTCGCTGCCGCCCTCGCCGATCCACACGACGTCGTCCATCTCGGCTACCGGCCCGACCGTGTACCCCAAAGGCATGCGCGGCTGGATGGCCATCCGGACCTCGAGGTCGGGATCGTAGCGTTCGAGCACCTCGATGAGATCGCCGACCGTCGAGATGCCCTGCATCTTGCCGCGCCTGTGCCTGCCCGTGCTGGCCATAGCTCTCTTCCCGCGCCGCCTAGGGGCATTCGCCCCAAATTTCTGCAAAAGCTACCTGTGGCGACGGCTGTGTGAGGGCTGGCGTAGCCGAATGTTAACTTCCTACATCGAAAGTCATCGCGACGCGACAGCGAGCGTCATCCGCACCACCTGCGCTTCCATGACCGCCGCCGGATCCCGGCACCCGGGGAGAGTCCTTCCTCCGCCGCGACATGAGACCAAAAATCATCACATGATCAACACCGTCGGGAATTTCGTCTATATTCGGCCATAGGGAGGTTAGTCAGAGGACGTTATGGTCCGGACTACGAGGGCGAGGGCGCGGATGAACGAGCAGGAGAAGGCTCCAGCAGGGATCGATCCGAAGACACCCAGCGTGGCCCGCATGTACGACTACTACCTGGGCGGCAAGGACAACTTCGCGTCCGACCGCGACGCGGCCGAGAAGGTCATCAACGTGCTGCCGAACGTCAGGCACGTCGCCCGCGAGAACCGCGCCTTCCTCGGGAGAGCCGTGCGCTTCCTCGCCGAGCGGGGAATCCACCAGTTCATCGACATCGGCACCGGGCTCCCCACCCGCGAGAACGTCCACCAGGTCGCCCTCGACACGGCGCCCGGCTCGCGGATCGTCTACGTCGACAACGATCCCATCGTGCTCGTCCACGCCCGCGCCCTGCTCTCCGACAACCCCCTGACCAGGGTCATGGAGGGTGATCTGAACGATCCCAAGGCGATCATCGAGCACCCGGAGGTCCGGGCCCACATCGACTTCGGCAAGCCTCTGGCCATCATCCTGTGCGCGATCCTGCACTTCGTCGGGGACGACGAGGATGCCTCGCGCGTCGTGGCCCACCTGCGCGACACCCTCCCGCCCGGCGGAGCCCTGCTGCTCTCCCACGGCTTCAAGGGCGAGCTGAGCGACGAGACGCTGGCGCGGACCGAGGACATCTACGCGGCGACCCGAGGGGCGCTCAAGGTACGCGACCGCGACACGATCAGCTCGTACTTCTCCGGGCTCGAACTCGTGGAGCCGGGTCTGGTCCACGTCGGTTCCTGGCGCCCCGACCACGACCTCGAAGAGGACCCCTCCGCCCCCGGCGTCCTCGGCGGCGTCGGCCTCGTCCCCACCCGGTTGGATGGCTAGAGCATCCAGAACGGCGGTACGGCCCCCGCGGGACGGGCTTACTCGCTGTGTGAGGTGAGTGCCTCCGGCACCGGCACGTCGAGGTACTCCAGTAGAGCGGCGAGTTCCTGGTCGAGTACGACGCCGACCTTGGTGATGTCGGGATCGCCGAAGCTGGAGAACCGGGTGCTGGGCTGGTCGACGGTGAACCAGGTCTCGCCCTCCGCGTCCTCGTAGATCGCCGTGCGAAGCGGGGCATAAAGCAGGATGGCGGGGTTGTGGTGGAACATCCGCTGGGCGATCGTGTGGTTTCCCATCAGGTACTGCACACAGCGCCACCGGTCCCCCGCCAGCCGCAGAATCGGGCCGAAATCCTGGCTCCAGTAGAGGATGAAACGGTGCGGAGCGTTCTCGGCCGTCGCCTGGACAACGGTGTCCCAGTCGGCCCTTTCTTTGGCGAGCCGCGCGAAACGTTCGGCGTCGAACTCGGGGACTGCCGCCTCGTAGCGATCACGGAAGGCATCGAATGGCTCCCCGACCGCGATCGCCAGGCGGTTCACCTCATGGGGCACGCTCTGGATTCTGTTCTGTCCCGGCTGCGTCATGATTCCTCCGGAAAGTTGGGCAGGGGTTCAGGTGAGGGAGTCGTAGGCGGCTTCGGCCAGGTGATAGGCGCGGAGGCTGCCTGCGACCTTGGCCAACCTGTTCATGGTGTAGCTCAACGCCAGACCATGCCGCACGTCCCCTAGCCCGAGGGAACCGCCGAACCCCGCGTGGCCGAAGGCCGTCTCGGCACCCTTGGGCGGAGTGAGATAGGTCAGCGCGGGGCGCATGTAGCCCAGGCCGAAGGAACTGTCGACGATCATCACCCGGTCGGGGCCTCGGACCCGGCGCCGCATGGCGTCGTCCAGGGTCTCCGGCTTGATGATGTCGCCCGCGATCAGGTCGCGGTAGAACCCGGCCAGGCCGCGCGCGGTGGTCACGATGCCCATGGCAGGCCAGCCCGCCCGCAGGATCACCGGATGGTTGGCACCGCCCTTCAGCTTGTTGGCGTTGGGGTTGGCCATGGCGCGGTTCATGAGGCTGTCCGGGTCGAGCGAGGCTTTCGCCATCTCGTACAGCAGGTCACCCGGCCCCTGCCCAGGCGGGCCGCCGGCCGGCCGCGCGCCCGGCCCGCCGTCACCGCCCGTCCCGCCGTGTGCCGCGCCATCGCCGGCCGTCGTGTCACCCGCCGCGCCGTCTCGGGGCGTGGTGCGATCACCGGCGGACAGGCGGGCGGCGCGGGCCGCGACGTCGTCGGGGGCTCCCAGCCACAACTCGAGCCCACGCGGCCCTGCGATCTCTTCGGCCACCATCGCGCCCACGCTCCTGCCCGTGACGCGGCGGATCACCTCGCCCACCAGGAAGCCGTACGTGAGGGCGTGGTAGCCGTGGGCGGTGCCCGGCTCCCAGACCGGGGCCTGGCCCGCGAGACGATCGGCGATGGCGGCCTGGTCCTCGAACTCCTCGACCGGGACTTCGTGCTCGAAGGCCGGAAGCCCGGCCTGGTGGGTGAGCAGGTGCTCGACCGTGACCCTCTCCTTGCCGTTCGCCGCGAACTCGGGCCACACCTCCGCGACGGGCCCTCGGACGTCGACCAGCCCACGCTCGGCCAGCATGAGCAGCGCGGTGGCCGTGACGGCCTTGGTGCACGAGTACGCGAGCGCCGGGGTGTCCCGCTCCCACAGGCGTCCGGTGTGCCGGTCGGCAACGCCGTCCCACAGGTCCACAACCGGCTCACCGTCGAGGTAGACGGCGAAGGCGGCACCCAGCTCCTCGCCTCCGGCGAACTGGCTTTCGAAGACCTCGCGGACCCGGGCGAACCGGGGGTCGCAGTCGCCGTGAGCGGTCATTACGGACCTCCGCTTGAAGGGCAGCGTTGCCTGGGTCCCGAGCCTAACAATTCGGAGACGGTCCGGCTCAGAGCCTCATCGAGCCGGCCGCCACCGTCCTCGGTCATCGACGTCCATCGGCGGTCAGGCCATCCGTGCGCCCGGCGCAACCATCGGTCCGAGCCCACCGGCACGACCTGGCCAGCCAAGCGAACATTTGCTTGATTTGGCGGAATACCGGCCAACACCTTGACATATGCTGAACCGGCATACCTTCCGTAATCGAATCGTCACTTTAATGATCTACCAATGCCGTGACAACAGGCGTATCCGGTGAGACCTTCGTCTGGGGACACGGGAGCATCAGCACCTCCGAGGGGAAGACGATGGACGCCTGGTCTGTCCCGGGATACCGGGAAGAACGCGTGCTCGGCTCCGGCGGAAGCGGCCGGGTGGTCCTGGCCACCTACAGCGGCACCGGCGCCCACGTGGCGATCAAGTACCTGAGCGACGACCTGAGATCCGACCCGTACTTCCTCGCCGCGTTCCGCGAAGAGGCCCGCACCATGGTCGAGATCACCGATCCGAACATCGTGCGTTTCTATGAGTACGTCGAGAGCCCCCTCGGGGCTGCCATCGTCATGGAGCTCGTGGACGGCGTCCCGCTCCGCACGATCCTCCGCGAGCACGGCTCCACGAGCCCCGAGGCCGCGCTGGTCGTGCTGAAGGGCTCGCTTCTCGGGCTGTCGGCCGCGCACGCCGGCGGCATCGTCCACCGTGACTACAAGCCGGAGAACGTCCTCGTCCAGGCCGACGGGTTCAGCAAGCTGGCCGACTTCGGCATCGCGACCCCGACCGGCCAGCGTGGCCTGCCCTCGGGCACCCCGCCGTACATGGCCCCCGAGCAGTGGAACGGCGCCCCCGCCAGCCCCGCCACCGACGTCTACGCCGCGACGTGCGTCTTCTTCGAGTGCCTGGCCGGGCACAGGCCGTACAACGCGGACCACGTCGCCGCCCTCATGCACCTGCACCAGACGGCGGCGATCCCGGCGGACGCCGTGCCGGGCTCTGTGCGCGCTCTGGTGACCCGCGGCCTCGCCAAGAACCCCGCCGACCGCCCCTCGACGGCGCTCGCGTTCGTCGGCGAGCTGGAGACCGCGGCGCTTGGGGCGTACGGGCCGGAGTGGGAGCAGCGCGGCCGCCGCCACCTCGCCGAATTGGCCGCCCTGCTCGCGCTGTTCTTCCCTCTGGCCGAGCCCGAGCCGCAGGCGAGCACCAGTCTGGCGCAGACCGTGCTGCGCGCCCCCGTACGCAACGGCTCCCGCGTGCTGATCGGGGCCGGCATCCTGGTGGTCGGCGCGGTGATCGCGGTGCTCGCCGCCAACCGCCACGACACCACCGTTCGCGACGTCGCCCTGACGACGTCCCCCAAGCCGACGGTACGGGCGGTCGTGGAGCCGCCCGGTGACGGCCCGGCGAAGGCGCTGTCGAAGAAGCCGGTGACGACGCCGGTGAAGACGCCCAGCCGGGATCCGGCGGTGACAACGTCGCCGAAGCCGTCCTCTGCCCTCCCCCCGGCTACAGCTTCCCCCGCGAGCACGCCGAAGACCACGACGGGGACGACGTCCAAGCCGACGCCGACACCCACTCCGACCCCGACCCCCAAACCGACGCCGACACCGACGCCCACCCCGCTCTCGGTGCGCGACCTGTCCGTCGTCGCGTTCGACGGGCGGACCGCCACGGTGCGGGTACGGACCTCGACACCGGAGAAGGTGACCCTCACCGTGCGCTTCGCCGAGGGATCCTCCCCGTCCGGCCTCACCTCGGGCGGGCCGAAGACCTTCGTGCTCGCGGGCGCCACCTCCTACACCCAGGCGTCCGACGGAGGATTCGCCGCGCCGGCCTGCGGCAGGACCGTCTACCGGCAGGTGACCGTGTCGACCGCGCCCAAGGCGGAGGGCGGGTCCAAGAGCAAGGTCGTCTCGGTGCGGGGCGGCCCGTGCCCGCCGCCCTCGGTCGACAGCGTCTCGGTCGACTGGAACGGGCGCGCCGCGCGGATCGCCGTACGGGCCGGTGGCCCAGGGGTGGTGCGCCTGGCCGCGGAGTTCACGCGCAGGGAGGGGGAGGGTTCCGCGAAGGTCGTGGACCGCGCGAGCCGCACCCTGTCCGGTGACACCAGGTACAGCCTCACGGTGCCGGGCGACCTCGGCGACGTCGCGTGCGGCACGACCGCCTTCTTCGGGGTGAGGGTCACCACGCAGCTTCCCGCCGCGAACGGCACACAGTTCAAGGAGGTCAGGGTAGCCGGGCCGAAGTGCGCTCCCCCGACGGTCTCGGTCACATCGTGGAACGGCGGCACGCTGATGGTCCGGGTGCGGAACGCGACGGCCGACCCGGTCACACTGTCGGCCGCCTTCGAGCAGACGATCAGCGTCGGCGAGCGTACCGTGACCCGCACCGCCGCACGCCAGGCGTCCCTTTCGGGGGACTCGGTGTACGACCGGACGTTCACGGTGAGGTTCGCGACTCCGCAGTGCGGATATCTGGACGTCAGAAGGGTCACGGTGAACGTCAGCTCCAACCTGGGCACCGCGAGCGACTCGGCGACATCCAGCCGCAGAGGCGAGCCCTGCGCCGAGCCGACCCCGCAGCCGACCAAGGAGCCGAGCCAGCCCCCGAGCCAGCCCCCGAGCCAGGAGCCGACCGTCTCGCCGGACGACGGCCCCACTCTCACCTGACCGGCCACAGACGACCCCGTGCGCCGCGAGCCGTAGGCGTTCGGCCTGGGACGACCTGCCGGGAGCGTGCGCGCGCTCGGGTGGGTCGCGGATTGCGCACGTGAGCGGGTGTGCGCGGGCATGCCGGTACGGCTAACTTTCGATCAGGACGATCTACTCCCGTGGAGGCCAGCGTGAGCGCGCACGCCCAGAAGCTCGGCAACGTTCTGATCCCCGTGAGCGACCTGGACAAGGCCGTGACCTTCTATTCAGAGGTCCTCGGCCTGACGGTGAAGTTCCGGGACGGCGACCGCTTCGCCGCCCTGGACGGCGGAGGTGTCACGATCGCCCTCGCCGCCTCGGAGGAGCAGGTGGCTGGGCCGGTCACCGCGCCTTCGTACAAGGTCGGCGACGTCGCCGAGGCCGTACGGGACCTGACGGCGGCGGGCGCCGAGGTGCTCAGCGGCCCCGAGACCGGCCCGCACGAGGTCAGGGCCGTGCTCCGCGACCCCTCGGGCAATGTCTTCATCCTGTACTCAGCCCTCTGAGCCGACCGGCGCGGGTCACTGGCCGACGGCGGCCTGCCAGCCGGCGCGTGTACGGACCGACCTCGGCCACACGTTGCCGGACGACGGGGGCCGCGCGGTACCCGGCGACGGAGCGCGGGCGGTCTCGGACGACGGCGGCCTGGCGGTCTCCGACGGGGGGCGTGCGGCTTCGGACGGGTGCCGGGCGCACGTGAACCAGATGGTCTTGCCCGCTCCGGCCGGGACGGGCTCGACGCCCCATCTCTCGGTGAGCGCGGCGACGATCCGAAGGCCGCGCCCGTGCTCCAGTTCCGTTCCGGCCGTACAGAACCTCGGCCAACCGGCGCCCCCGTCGGTCACGGAGCCGGTCACGGTTCCCTCGCCCGCGGTGAGAACGACACGGATGGGGGGCCCGCCGTGAATGATGGCGTTCCCGAGCAGTTCGGTCACGACGACCACCACGTCGTCGATCAGGTCGGGCAGTCTCCACTCGGCGAGCGCCTCCCGGACCATCGCGCGGCACTTCGCCATGACGCTGGGGTCTGCGGGCAGCTCCCAGCGGGCCTCACGGGGGCTGGATGGGATGCTGGTCATCACGAATCTCCCTCGGCCTGCGCTCTCAGCGGCGCGTCGGCCTCGTGACGGCCCCCGTACCCGATCAAGCGGATCCGGGTAACGGGGCGGACCTTTACCTTCCGGTGGGCGGCATCGGCGTCAACAGGCGCTCTGACGGGGTGTGTCTGTAGCCCTGGGCGCCGGATCCCGCGTCTGGGCGGCCGATCGTGACAGAAACCGGTTGCCTGGTCGCCGATTCCTGGCAACCGTGCGTAGTCAATTGATTGCTTTGGCTACTCTCGGTGTCGGCAATACGCATCCACGGGGGTCGGAGGGTACGCGATGCCACGTAAGCCACGCAGTCTCAAAGAGGAGATGGACCGACTTACCACCGAGCTTCGGGAGAAGGGCTCGACATGGACAGAGATCGCCCATGAGTACAAGCGGCGCTACCGGCTCAACGCCCGGCAGGCGTTCCGCGAGGCACATCGCCACACCCAGGACCGTGTGGTCGACGAGTGGAAGGCGCTGTGGCCCTCAGAGCCGTTCAGCGTCCGCAAGCTCGGCTCATGGGAGGCCTGGCCCGGCATCACCGGCAATGAACCTCCGGTGGCGGGTCTCAACCGCCTCGCGCGCATCTACGGCTGCCGTGCGTGCGACCTGGTCGACGGGGAGGACCACACGGCCAGCGACCAGAACGCGAATGTCCCCCGGAGACGGGATATCCCGCCTCCGCATAGCACCGTTAGCCTCACATTTACTGACATTAAGGGCATTTTGCCCCCTCAACGGCTCCCCGGGGCGATGTCTCAAGGAGAACTGCATGATCGGGAGTTCGAGCAGCTCGTCCACGCCTTCACGGATTGGGCAACGCAGATGAATCGACGTGACGTTCTCGCCCTGATCGGAGCGGCCGCCACCTCGGCCTACGCGTCGCCGCTACTCGAACGGTTCAACGCCGACGACTCCGAGCGCCTGGCGATGGCGGCGGCCAGCCCGAGCAGGGTGGACGACGTGACCATCGGCCACATCGAGGCGGTGCTACGGCACTGCATGCGCCAGGAGGACTCCCTCGGCCCCCAGGCGACGGTGGCGACCGTGCTCGCCCAGCAGAATCTGGTCGTCTCCCTGCTGGCGGCCGGGGTGCAGGAGCAGATGCGTTCCAAGCTGCTGTCGCTGCTCGCCGACATCCGCCGCTGCACCGCGTGGATGATGTTCAACCTGAACGACTTCCGGGGCGCCGACTACCACTATGCGCAGGCCCGGAACGCCGCTCACCAGGCCGACGACGACGCGATGTGCAGCATGGTGCTGGCCAACTGGAGCCAGCTCGCCACCTGGCGAGGCGACCCGCGCCTCGGGGTCGAGCACGCGCTCGGCGCGCTGGCCTGGGGCCAGCGGGCGGGCAGCAAGCTGCTGACCGCCTACGCCTGCGACGTCGGCGCCCGCGCGTACGCCGCCGTGGTCAGGCGATCCGCCAAGGGCGAGCGCCGCAAGGACCACACGCGCTGCTTCCGGTCCGTGGACCAGGCCCAGCGGGAGCTCCACGGAGCCGACGCGGGCGATCCGGGCGCCCGGCTCGTCCCCTTCTACGGGGAAGGCCAGTATCTCTCCACCAAGACGGGCTGCCTGCTCGACACCGGTGACCCGGCCCAGGCACTCCAGGTGGCCGCCACCGCGGCGGCGGGCATCGACCCGGCCTTCGTCCGCAACGTCGCTTACATCAAGTTGAAGACGGCGCAGGCACACCTTCACCTGCGCGACATCGAGGAGGCGTGCGAGGAGCTCGGCGAGGCGGCGCGCCTGGCGGAGCACAACACCTCACCACGCCTGGCCCGGTCGGTTGTGGAGACGCGCGAGAAGCTCAGCCCGTGGCACCGCACCCGCAGCGTGGCCGCGCTGGACGAGCGGCTGCAGGGCTCCGGCCTCATCGCCTGACCGGCCTCGCGAGGGCGCCCGCGAAGCTCAGCACGATGACGCAGACGATGATGAGATCGGCCGCCAGTGGAGCGACCCACGGGCGGTAGATCTCGGAGATCCACTGGGTCATCGCGGTCGGCTGGAAGCCAGAGGCGCCGGGCAGGTAGATGAGGCTCGTCACGATCCCCCGGGCGATCAGCAGCCCGTCGAGGCGGCCTGCCGGCATCAGGGCCAGCAGGGAGAACAGCAAGGCGTCGTACCAGGGGTGCTGCACCGGCGAGGTGAGCAGCCAGCACAGGCACCACGCCAGCGCCGGGCGTGCCGCGAGCACGCCGGGTGGCGCGGGTGGAAGCCGCCAGCACAGCAGGAGGCCGATCAGGAAGGCCGCGCCGAGGGCCAGCTGCCCCTCCAGCGTGGACCACTCCACTCCTAGGCCGAACGCGTCGGTGATCACACGCCAGGGGTCCGCCAGCGAGTGGGAGCCGATCTTGCCGGCCAGGTTGTCGAAGGCCTCCGGGCCCTGCGTCGCATACGCCCCGACCAAGGCCGCGAACACGCCCATCAGCATCGCCGGCAACGTGGCGGCCGACCGGCGGGCGGCCCAGGCCAGACCCGCCCCGGCGAGGATGAACGGCGCCTTGACGGCGGCTGCCGCGCCGAGCAGCGCCCCGGCCGCCAGCCCCGCGGCCACGCCGCCCCGGCGCAGGGCGAGGAGGGCCGCGACGAGGAAGACCACCCCGAGGCCGTCGACGTGACCGCCCAGCACCACCTGCCACAGCATGAGCGGGTTGAGGCTCCACAGCAGGTGGACGCGGACCCGCCGCTCGCGGTCCGGCCCTGCCAGCCGGTCCAGGATGAGCGCGGACAGCAGGAACGCCAGCCCGGTGATGAGCTTCAGGACGAACACCGTGCCCGCCATCGAGTCACCGCCGAGCCGCGACGCGGCCATCTGTGCCCAGGTGGCCAGCGGCCCGTAGACCGAGGGCGCGTGTCGCCACGCCAGGGGAGCCAGCTCACCCACCGGGTCCGCTATCCCGTGCAGCCACGCCGGGGTCATGACGTACGGGTCGTGCCCTAGCGCGGCGATGCGCCCGTAGACCGCGTAGTTGAGCACGTCCGTCGACCCGGCGGGCGGGACGAGCGTGAGGGCGACGACGGCGACCAGAGTGCCGGCGAGCAGGATGCCTCGCGCGGGCAGCCACCCACGGCGCAGCGCGTACAGCCCGGCGCCCACACCGAGGCCGCCGGCGATGACGGCTGCCCAGGCGAGCTGGGTCACCAGGAGGCCGGAGGGCGCTACCCGGAACGACCAGGGCGGAGCCCCGCCGCCGAGGTCCGGCACCGCCGCGGAGGGCCCGAGGAGGGCGATGGCAAGCATGACGGCGATGGCGAGGCCCATCGTGGCCAGCCCCAAGTACCCGGCGACGTTCGCGCGCCGGAGCGGCGCGCCGACACGCGGCCCGCCCGTCATCGGAAGACTTGAGACAGCTCGAACCGACGTGGCCACGGGCCAAACCTCCAAGGGGGACTACCACGATGGTCGCGCCCTCGCGGTAGCAAGACCGCGAACCGGCACCATGGCCGGAGCTGCCCCATGATCGGCTCCTACTGAGATACGACCGGATCGCTGATCTCACGGTAAAAGCAGCCGGGTCATCGGCAGCTTGGCGCTGCATTAACGTGATGCTTACCTTAAGCGAGGATCGTCCCCATGATGACCTATCGTGTTGATGGTCCATGACGCGCGGAATGACCGGTATCATCGGTGGCGCCACACTTCCACCCCCGGAAATATTGCCTTTCCGGGCATTAAGCATGGAACACAAACCTTGTCGCACGGTTAACGCCAGATTTCGCACCTTGTCGCGCTCAGGGTGCCACGCGCCTCGTTTCGGGCCGGCCCACGACGTACGACAGGGCGGTTTCCGAGGCGTTTGTCCGGCGCGCGGTTGTCGTTATCAAGCCGAAAGATAAATAGGCGTATTTTTCCAAATTCTTTATGGCGAAACTGGTATCGGGCCGCCCGACGGGGTCGGTCCGGAGCTCGTGTGGCGCTTGCCCCGGAAGGGCGGCCTCGGTATGCCGACCGTCAGGAACGCCTCGGCCTGGAGCGCCGAGATGCCGATGCGCGGCAGGTCGCGCGCCGTGGGGTACACCAGGAACCTCGGCTCCCAGAACGGCCGGAACTTCGCGTTGAACTTGTACAGCGACTCGATCTGGAACCAGCGCGAGAGGAACACCAGGACGCCACGCCAGGCCCTGAGCACCGGGCCCGCGCCGAGCCGCTCGCCCCGGGCCAGCGCCGAGCGGAACATCGCGAAGTTCAGTGAGACCCTGGTCACACCCAAGGCGGGAGCGGCCTGGAGCGCCTTGACGATCAGCAGCTCGTTGAGCCCGGGGTCGGCGTCACGGTCGCGGCGCATCAGGTCGAGCGAGATGCCGCTCTCGCCCCAGGGCACGAAGTGAAGGATCGCACGTATGTCGCCACCGGGCAGGACTCCGCCGTCCTCACCGGCCTTGTGCGCGGTGACGACGACGCAGTCGCCGTCGGCCGGGTCGCCGAAGCGGCCAAGGGCCATGGAGAAGCCGCGCTCGGTCTCGGTGCCACGCCAGGACTCCGTGGCGGTGCGGATCTGCTCCTTCTCCTCCTCGGTGAGGTCACGGACGCGCCTGACCAGGCACTTGTAGCCCGAACGCTCGGTGCGGTTGACCATCTGGCGGACGTTGCGCATGGCCCGTCCCTCGAGGGTGAAGTCGGCGACCTCGACGATCGCCTCGTCGCCGATCTCGAGCGCGGACAGCCCCGCCTCGCGGGTCCAGATCTCGCCGCCGGCCTCGCTGCACCCGATGACGGCGGGGACCCAGGCATGCCGCCTGACCTCCTCCATGAAGCGTTTGATCGCTCCAGGCCACGCCTCCATGTCGCCGATGGGATCGCCGCTGGCGAGCATCACTCCCGCGACGACGCGGTAGGCGATCACGGCCTTGCCCGACGGTGAGAAGATCACGCTCTTGTCGCGCCGAAGTGCGAAGTAGCCCAGCGAGTCGAGCCCGCCGTGCCGGGCGAGCAGGTCCCGGACCCGCGTCTCGTCGTCGCCGCTGAGCGCGGCCACCGGTCTCTCCGGGCGCAGCGCGAGGTAGAGCGTCGTGATCGCGGTGAGCGCGCCGAGCCCGGCCAGTGAGTAATACACCAGGTCAGCGGTGCGGTCGAGAGAGTATTGGACCGGGCCCTCCATGCCGAAGAGCCCTAGGATCACATGCTGGAGCCGCTCGCCCAAGGAAGGATCGCCGACGATCATCCTGGGATGCGCACTGACGATCACCCACCCGATGGCGATGTCGAGGAGGCCGAGGGCGAGGAAGTTCCACAGGGCGCGCCAGCGTGATCGGGGGTCCGACAGGGCAAGGAACTCACGCCGGTTGATCAGGAGCACGATGAACAGCAGCAGGCTGATGACAGCGGTCGCGGAGTGCCGCCATCGCAGGCCCTCCACCAGGGCTCCCAGGGGCAGGAGGACCACCACGGCCCGCCAGGCCCGCGCCTTACGGCGTCGCAGCGCGTGGGCCAGCATGACGAGCAGCACGCCGACCAGGATCGACGCCGCGGCGGCGAGTGTGCTGACCGTGCCCGGTAGGACGTCCGCGATGGCGCTGACGCGGCTCCGCCGGAAATGCGGCACCACGCCCCGGATGATGTCGAGAATTCCAATAATGAGCGCGGCGTATCCGGCGGCCGCCGGCACCCATGAGCGCGACGCCAGCATCCGCGAAAGGTGTGTCCGATCCTTCACGTCAGGACACACTAGAGGTTGAGGTCCGTGCGTCGGACATCTGTGAGGTGATACATCCTTACCCTGGCCTTATATCGATTGAGTAACTTTTGCTGGGCACTACCCTAAAAGACGCTGGGAGTGGGACCAAGACCGGGGGAGAGTTAGATTGGGACTCACAGCAACAAAGCTGGAGCTTCTGGTGGGGTTGCTCGCAGTGGCGGGCCTAATCGCGTCCGTGTGGTGGATATGGCCACGGCTGAGCGCGCGCACCCTGCCGGCGATTCTCGGGCGCGTGGGGGTGCTCCTGGGAAACCAGGTGCTGACGCTGCTGGCGCTCGCGCTCGTCATGAACAACTATTTCGGTTTCTACGGCAGTTGGGGTGATCTTCTCGGCACCGACGGCACCGTCGCGGCGCCCATCGTCGCCGATGAGGGCAACATCGCCCCCGGCACGCGGCCGTCGACGGGGGTCCAGGTCATCAGCAGCGCGCGGGTGCCGCTGATCTCGACGAAGAAGGGCCACTCGGGGGGCAAGCTGGAGCAGGTGGTCATCTCGGGGGCCACCTCCAGGCTGAGCTCCCCGGCGTTCGTCTACCTGCCCCCGCAGTACTTCGACAAGAAGTTCGCCAACACGCGCTTCCCGGCGATCGTGGCGCTGACCGGCTACCCCGGCGACGCCCGCAACCTCATCACCCGGATGAACATCCCGACCGTCGCCGCCAAGGCGATCGACCGCAACGAGATGGTGCCCTCGGTCCTGGTGCTCATGCGCCCGACCGTCGCGCCGCCCCGCGACACCGAGTGCATGGACGTGCCCGGCGGCCCCCAGGTCGAGACGTACTTCACCAAGGACCTCCGCGAGTCGATGGCCGGCGCGTTCCGCGTCGGGACCGAGGCCGCCAACTGGGGCATCCTCGGCGGATCTACCGGCGGCTACTGCGCGCTGAAGCTGAGCATGCGCCACCCGGAGGCCTTCTCCGCGGCGGTCTCCCTGTCCGGCTACTTCAAGTCGCCGATCGACGCCACGACCGGCGACCTGTTCGCCGGCAGCCGCAAGCTCCAGAACGAGAACGACCTGATGTGGCGTCTCGCCAACATGCCCCACCCGCCGATCTCCGTTCTGGTGACCAGCAGCATGAAGGGCGAGTCCAACTACAAGACGACACTGGCGTTCCTCCGTGCCGTGAAGTCCCCGATGCAGGCGTCCTCGCTGATCCTGCCGAGCGGCGGCCACAACTTCAACACATGGAACCGCGAGCTTCCCCAGGCCCTGCCCTGGCTGGCACAGCAGCTCCACGTGCCGACCGGCCCGCCCGCCGCCAACCCCAGCCCAGGGGCGACGCCGGCATCCTGACTCGGGGCTCGGCGCACTTCACCCGGGGGCGGCGGCGAACGCGCCGCCCCCGCCCGCGTGTCAGGCGTTGACGGAGCTCAGATCGGCTCCGGGGCCGTCCATCCACTGGACGGGGACGATGAACAGGCCCGTGGCCTCGACCAGGGCCGTGCCGTCCAGCGATGCGATCATGCCGTCGACCCAGGTCTTGCGCCCTTCGCTGCGGGAGACGGTCGCGGAGGCCACCAGCGGCTCGTCGTACGGGACGGGCCGCCGGTACCTGATGCTCAGCGTGCCCGTCACGCCCGCCTTGCCGGACGCCGCGACCGCGTCCCCCAGCAGGTGATCGAGGATCATGGCGCTCACGCCGCCGTGCACGGAGGCCGGCGGGCCCACGTGGGTGGGGCGGAAGGTCACCTCGGCCCTGGAGCCGCCTTCGGCGGTCCTGTGGATGACCAGGGGAAGCGCGTGCGGGTTGCACTCGCCCGTGACGGCGTTGCCCAGGTGCCGGAACCGGCCGTCGGGCCCGAACTCGTGCGGTAGCGGGGCCGCCCTCCGGGTGGCGGTCAGCCGCTCGGTCAGAGACACCAGATCGGCGGTCACGGCCGTCAGCTCGTCCTCGGGCACGTCCGTCAGCACGACCGCGTCGGCGAGGTCCCTGACCTGCTGGGCGAGTACGGCGAGCGACGCGAGACGGGCCTCGTCATCTGACTCCTGAGGCGTCTCGAGATCGGGCATCATGCAGCCGATTCTAGAACAAGTTCTACCGAACGGCGTTCACTCTTGACCGTTTTGTTCATGTTTGAGTAAAGGAATCCCATTCGAGGAATCATACGCCGAGAGGCCGTACGGGCGCGAAAACCCCGTGGAACAAGGGGTTTCCGGCGCGCGGCTGATGTGGAGACAGGCGGCATAGGTCAACTTGGCACCCTTTTGACCTGGGCTTTTCCTGGCTAACGTCCTGCTCCACAGAAGCCCTGACGTGCCCCAGCGTCAGTCGTACAACCTGGAAGGATCCCTCACTTCCTATGTCACCGGAACTTCAGAAGATCATTCATTTGCTCCAGTCCCAGGTCGGTTACAGCGAGCAGGGTGGCGGCTACACCAAGTTCGGAGATTGGTACGGCAACAACGTAGAGTTCGACTCTGACTACTCGGCACAGCCCTGGTGCGACATGTTCCTGTCCTGGGCCGCTCACAAGCTCGGCTATCAGAAGTGGTTCGGCGAGTTCGCGTACACCGTCGACCACGCCAAGTGGTTCATCAGCCACGACGCCTGGGGCACCACCCCCAAGCCCGGCGCCGTGGTGTTCTTCGACTGGGGAGGCTCCGGCGTCGTCGACAACATCGACCATGTCGGCCTGGTGACCTCCGTCGACGGCAGCACGATGCACACCATCGAGGGCAACGTCGACGGCGCTTACGTCAGGGAGAAGGTCAGGGACCAGAGCTCTGTCGTCGGCTACGGCTACCCCGACAAGATCAAGACCAAGATGGCCGCCGAGGGCTCCTTGTCGGGGACCGCGTCCATCACCCTCCCCGGCGCCCTCGCACTCCCCCACGCCCCCTCCATCACCCTCGCGGCCGCGGAGTCGGCGCTGCCCGCCGCCGGTGTCCCCCAGCAGCCCGATCTCGGCGCCGGCGCCCTGGTGATTCCCCTGCTGATCGCCGTCCTGCTATTGATCGCGTACATCAAGGTCAAGCACACCTCCGTACGCCAGGCACTCGTCGCAGCCGTCCTTGACCGGCGCCGTGACCACTCGCGGCGGCTCGCGAACCGGGTCAGTTCCGGCCGGTAATGACCAGCTCCTTGTCGGGGCCGGGCCTCGCGGGCTCCTCGTCGGTGTGGTCGGCGACGGACAGGTTGGGCAGGATCCGCTCGAGCCATGCCGGGCACCACCAGTTGAGGCGGCCGAGGAGCACCATCGTGGCCGGGACGAGCAGCCCGCGGATGACGGTGGCGTCCACGGCGATGGCCACCGCGAGGCCCACGCCGAAGACCTTGACCAGCGGGTCGGGGTAGGCGATGAACGCGACGAACACCACCACCATGATCAGAGCGGCGGAAGTGATCACCCTGCCGGTCGCCCCCAGCCCCTCGGCCACCGCCCGCCGGTTGTCGCCGGAGCGCAGGTACGCCTGGCGTACCGAGGTCAGCAGGAAGACCTCGTAGTCCATGGACAGCCCGAACAGCACGGCGAACAGCATGAGCGGGACGTAGGAGTCGATCGGCACGGTGAAGAACAGCGTCGCCAGGTACGACCCGTTCATCGACACGGGCGGGTGCATGCCGACCAGGCGGCTGCCGAGCCCGTACGAGAAGAAGATGGCCAGCGCGCCGAACGCCGCGCCCAGCGAGATGAGGTTCATCAGCGCCGCCTTCATGGCGACCAGCGGCGCGCGGAAGGCGATCAGCAGGAGCAGGGCGCTGAGCAGCACGACGACGGCGATGACCAACGGGGTGCGCTGGGCGATGCGGTCGCCCGCGTCTGTCATGCCCGCGACCTCGCCGCCCACGTGCAGCCGTACGCCCGGCACGTGCAGGCCGCGGACCGCGCGGACGACACCGGCCGCCCGGGGGTCGCTCGGAGCGTACTCGGGCAGGACCTGGAACAGCACGGAAGTCCCCGAGACGTTGATCTTCGCCGCCGCCACGTACGCGACGCCGGGGACATACCCCAGCCGGTTCTTCAGATCTTTCACCACGGGAGCGGGCGGGTCGCCATTGCCGACCTTGGTGTCCAGCTCGCCGACCACGATGAGCGCGCCGTTGCTCCCCGGACCGAACCCGGTATCCATGAGCTCGTACGCCCGCCTGGCCGCCGTCCCCCGGTCGGCGTACCCGTCGTCGGTGGGGCCGAGCCGGAGCGCGAGGGCCGGGGCGGCGAGGGCGCCGAGCAGGATCACCGCCACCAGGAGCACCCGCCACGGGCGACCGGCGACCCAGGTGCCGAGCCCCGCCCAGCCGTTCCCTGAGGCATGCGCCCGGCCGCGCCGTGGCCCGACGAACGGCAGGCGCAGCGCGTTGACGCGGTGGCCGAGGATGCCGAGCAGCGCGGGCACCAAGGTGAGCGAGGTGAGCACCGCGCACACCACCGAGATGCCGGTGATCCACCCGAGCGTGCGTAGCATGGGGAAGCCCGCGAGCATCAGCGCGGTCAGCGCGATGACGACGGTGCCCCCGGCGAACAGCACGGCCCCGCCCGCCCCCGCGGCCGTACGGCGGACGGACTCGTGCACCGGGACACCGTCGGCGAGGAGCTTGCGGTACCTGGAGAGCAGGAACAGCGCGTAGTCGATGCCGACGCCGAGCCCGATCATGGACGCCATGACCGACGCCTGCTTGGGCACGTCCATGACATGACCGAGCAGGCCGATCACGCCGAGACCGACGCCGAGGCTGATGATCGCGGTGAAGATGGGCACCAGCGCGGCGACCAGCGTGCCGAACGCCAGGAGCAGCACCAGCAGGGCACACCCGACGCCGATGATCTCGCTGGTCCCGGTCTTGATCTCCTTGTCCGCGGCGGTCGCGTTGTCCGCAGGGACGGCCTCGATGCCGGCGGCACGTACCGGCTGCGCCGCCTCGGAGATCTGCCGTGAGGTCTCCGCCAGCTTGCCCGGATCCTGGCCGGAGAGCCGCACGGTGATGACGCCGATCGACAGGTTGGAGGAGACGCCGCCCACGCGGTACGGCGTGTCCACCCGCACGACGTGCGGGACCTTGCGGACCTCCACCATGGCCTTCTCGACCGCGCGCCGGCGTTCGGCGGTCAGCAGCGTCCCGTCCTTGGAGTACAGGACGATCTGGACGGTGCCGCCGGCGTCGTAGCCCGGGCCGAAGCCGGCGCGCATGAGGTCGTGGGCGCGCTGGGCGTCCGTACCGGGAATGGAGGCGTTGCTGTTGACGGGGCGCCCGAACACCAGCGTGCCGGCCGTGAGCCCTCCCGCGAGGATGATCCAGGCCACGAGCACGACGCGGCCGTGCCGCGCGCACCAACCACCCAATCGACCGAGCAAGCTAGCCATCGGTGACCGTCCCAGACACTATTGGGGAAATGGGAAACTTGTGTGAAACATCGTTCTGTACGGCCGTGCAGGACGTCCGTTAATGAGCTTAGGCGCGAACATCCTGAAACGCTCGACCGCGCTGAGAAGTGAGACCATGACCACATTCGACCGTGGCACTGACACCCGTAGCCGCATCCTCGCCGCCGCACGCCAGCTCTTCGCCGAGCGAGGCTACGCCGCCACATCCCTCGCCGACATCGCCGCCCGGGTCGGCCTGACCAAGACGGCGGTGGCCTACCACTTCCACCCGAAGGACCGGCTGGCCGCCGAGCTGATCGCACCGGCGGCCGACGACCTCCTCACCATGCTCGGCGCCGACCACGGCGCCGACCCCCGGCTCTTCATCGAGCCCCTGACGGAGTTCGTGGTGACCCACCGGGCCGTCATCGGGCTGCTCATGGAAGACATCGGCGGAGCCGACGAAGCCCCTCCAGGGTCCCCTGGAGAAACGATCCGGGCCTTTCGCGATGAAATCTACGCCAGGCTCGCCGGACCGTCCCCCGGCGACGCCGCCCGCGTGCGGGCCTGGGCGGTCATGGGCTCCCTGCAGCTCGCCCTGGTGAAGACCATGGACCTGCCGCAGGAGACGGTACGAGGGCTGCTGCTCACCGCCGCGCTCGCCGTCCACGACTCGGCTCTGGCCGGCGACCAGGGACGGTGACGGGTGGGCGACCCTCCCGCACAGGACCCCGCCGATCGCCCGGCGGTCCTGCGCCGCTTCGAGTCCGCGCTGCTACGGCCGCCTGTGACCCTGCTGATCCACGGCGAGGCCGGCATAGGGAAGACCCACCTGCTGGCCGAGACCGAGGCGCTCGCCAAAACCATGGGATACCGCGTGCTGCACGGCCAGGCGCACGACTTCGGCAGCGGCCTCGCCTACGCCTCGCTCGCCGACGCGCTCGGCCCGCTCCACGCCGCACCCGCGGCCCGGGGGCCGCTCCAGGAGCTCCTTGACGCCATCGACCAGGCCGCGCTCGGCATCCTGGGCGCCGCCCCCGCCGTGCGTACCGCGAACCTGCTGGAAGGCCTGCCAGGCCGTACCCTCCTGGCCATCGACGACCTTCACCTGGCCGACGCCGACACCCTAGGCGTGCTGTCCTACCTCCCCCGGCGTGTGCGGGGCTTGGCGGTCGCCGGTACGGCGAGACGGCTGCCGGCGATGGACGCCGATCTGGTCGTCCAGCTCAGCGCGCTGTCGCTGGACGAGGTGACCGCGCTGGTGACCAGCCTGCTCGGCCGTACACCGAGCGAGTCGATCCTGCGGCGCGTCCACGACGAGAGCCGGGGCAACCCGTGGTTCGTCCGCGAGGCGGTGCTGACGCTCGTACAGGGCGGCGCGGTCCAGTCGGCCTACCCCGGCCCGCGAAGGGGCGCCATCCTCAGCCGCCTGTTCCAGCGCGACCAAGGCGGGCGCGACCTCGCCAAGGTGCTGGCGGCGCTGCGCCGCACCCGCCCAGCGGGCATGGCGGACCTAGCCGCGCTGGCCGAGGTGGCGGGTCTCGACGCCGGCGAGGCCGAGCGCGCGTTCGACGGGCTGGTCAGGGACGGCCTGGTCATGGCCACCGACGACGGCATGTACGAGTTCGCCCACCCACTGGTCGCCGAGGCCCTGTACGCCGATCTCGGCCCCGCCGAGCGGCGCCGGGTCCACACCCGCATCGCCGAGCTGCTCCACCGGCAGGGGTTGAGCGGCACCCGCCGCGTCCTGGAGTGGGCCACCCACCTCGCCGAGGGCGGCACGAGCGCCGAGGCGCTGCCCGCCATGCTCCGCGCGGCCGAGCTGACCCGCTGGACCGCGCCCCTGTCGGCCGGCCACTGGTACGGCAGGGCCGCCGTGCTCGCCCCTCCCGAGGAGCGCGGCGTGCTGCTGGCCAGGCAGGCGCTGTCGTACTGGAAGGGCTCGCGGCCGGTGGACGCCCTGCGCGCGGGACGTGCGGCCCTTGCCGTGCTGCCCCCGGGACGCCGCCACACCCGCACGGCCCACACGATGGTCAACGCCGCGCACTCCATGGGGCAGTACGAGGTCGCGGTGTCGATCGCCGCCGAACAGCTCCCCTTCGCCGACGACCCGACGGCCCTGCTCGCCCAGCGGGCCGTGGTAAGCACGCAGCTCGGGCTCGACTCCTCCGACCTGGTCAAAGCGGCCTGGCAGGCCCTGCCGGAATGCCCGCCGGAGGACCTCGTGATCGCCCTCAGCGCCCTGGCAGGGGAAGCGATCATCAAGGGAAGGTGGGAGGAGACCGAACGCGCGCTGGGCATCCTCCTTCCGGCCTCGGCGGCGCTGCCGCCCGCCGGCCGGCTGGCCGCGCTGGAGTCGGCGGCGCACATCCTCGCCAGCGGCGGCGTGCGCACCCGTACGCTCGACCTGCTCTCCCAGGCCGAGCAGATCTACCGGGGGCTCGGCTGGCACGACATCGCGGGCCAGCATGTCCGCACCATGGCGGTGGTACGCCGGCTCGGCGGCGAGTGGGAGCACGCTCTGCGCGACATCAGGTCCGACGCCGTCACCCTCACCGACGCCGGCCTCTGGGAGAACGTGGCGCTGCTGCGCAACATCGAGCTGGAGATCCTGCTCGACCAAGGACGGTACGACGAGGCGGAGCGGCTGCTGGCCGACCCGCCGCCCGACTGCGTGCTGCAACTGTCGCTGCGCGCGATGTTCAGGGCCAGGCGCGCCTTCGGACTGGGAGACCGTGCGAGGGCAAGCCGGCTTCTCGACGAGGCCGTGGAAAGCGGGCAGCCGGACGTCCTGCACCGTGTGCTCGGCGTACGGGTGCTCATGCACGGCACCGCCGGAGAGTTGGAGGCGGCCCGTACGGCGGCGCTCGCGCTGGCGGACATCGCCAAGACGGGCACGCCCCGGGCCCGCCTTATGTCGGACCTCGCCACGGCGGTCGCCTTCAACGACAAGGACACGGCCGAAGCCGCGCTGGAGACCGCGAGGGCGGACGGCCTGAAGTTCGAGGAAGGCCGGGCCCGGCTCGTGCTCGGAGTGCTCGGAGACGGCGCCCAGCTCGTCCGGGCGCACGGGATCTTCACCGACCTCGGCGCCGCGCCGTGGCGGGACCGCGCCGGCCGCCACCTGCGAGAGGCCGGCCTCACACCGGCTCCCGCCGCCACGCTGACCCCGGTCGAAAGACGCGTGATCGAGCTGGTGGCCGGCGGCCTGTCCAACCCCCAGATCGCCGACGAACTGCACTACAGCCGCAAGACGGTGGAGGTGTACCTGTCCCGCGTGTACGCCAAAACCGGCTTACGCTCCCGCGTAGAGCTGGCCCTCGCCTACGAACGCGGCCAGGTGTGACCCCACCGCGCGGCCCTGGTGGGACAAGCTTGAGCCGGTCACGGCCTACCGGACGCTCCAGCAGCAGCGCAAGCCAGCGCACCTCCTGAGGCTTGACCAACGGCTCATCCAGCGACGCGTAGCCAGAGGTTCGTCGCCTGCGGCGTGTGGGTCAGGCTGATGCGTTCGAGCTTGACGTTCGTACCGCCCGGGCGGTCGAACAGCCGGACGCCGTCACCAAGCAGGACGGGCGCGATGAGCACGAGGATCTCATCCAGCACACCCGCGTCGAGGCACTGCCGAGCGGTGCTGGCGCCGAGGACGTTGACGTACTTGTCACCCGCGGCGGCCTTGGCCGCGGCGACGCCGCTGTCGAGGTCACCGACGAAGGTGACATCCGGCACCGGGGTGTCCGGGGCGTGGTGGGTAAGCACGAACTGCGGTCCGGTCCACCCCCCGCCGGCGAACTTGCCTTCCTTGGCCGCGACGCCCTTGTACGGATCGTCGCCGCGGAAGGTGCGGTTGCCGACGAGAAGAGCGCCGATCTTGCCGATCACCTCGTCTACCTCCGGGTTGGGCCCGAGGTGCTCGGTCATCCAGGACATGTCACCACCTGGGCCGGCGATGAAGCCGTCCAGCGACATGGTTACCGAATACAGCACCTTACCCATGACCTAACCTCCGTGGATCAATTTTCGGTTGCCTTCTGTTGAGACTGCGGGGCGCGCGAAAACTCATCGGTGCGCCGGCGGCAACGCCGTGGGCAGGGCGAATGCCGGGAACAGGGCGGGGTCGTGGAAGGCGGTGACCTCCACGATGCGACCGTCCTCGATCCGCAGCACGGCGATCGCGAAGGCGCGGTAGGCGGGGTCGTCGAGGCCCCGCACGTTGGCCGCCGCGGCCGGCTGCCCGTTGGCCCGGGTGGGCACCATCCGGAACGGGCCCACATAAGTCGGCGAACCGGCGTCCCAGCTCGCCGCCAGTGCCGCCAGGACCGCGTCGCGCCCCTC
>JAOPYI010000137.1 GCA_025964675.1 Sphaerisporangium sp.
GCTCGGTGGCGTCTGTGTTCAGCTGGGTGGCTGGTAGACATACCAGATGTGGCCGGGTGGGAGCGGTAGCTTGGTTCGCTTCCAGGTGACGAGGTAGGGGGCCGGGATGCGGGAACTATTCGTGATCACGGCCACCTGGGCGCCCCGGGCCAGGGCGGCGCGGACGCGCGCCGGCGGAGTCGCCCCTCTGTAGGTGCCGGTGGCGCCGGCGGAGGAACAGCGCAGGAGGTAGCCGATCGCCACGGCGTTGCGCCCGTATAGCAAGCAGGGTGGACGCAGGCCGACACGGCTGAGGTCTTGTCCTACCGCGACGCCCAGATTTCGCGATCGGTACGAGGCCGTCGTCTCATGGTAGGCAGTGACGCCCTGGACGGCGAAGTAACCGATGATCCCCAGGGCGAGGACGGGGCGCAGGACCACGCGTGGGTCGCGGCGGGAAAGCCAGGCAAGCCCTTCGGCGACGGGCAGTGCGAGCAGCGCGTACATCGGCATGAGGAAGCGTGGGGCGGCGTACCCGACCGTGAAGATGTAGGACCCGGCGAGGCTGACGCCCGCCAGGAGCGCCAGTAGCATCGCGCCGGACCGGGCCGCCCACACCCCGAGGAGGGCCAGCACCGGGATGGCGACGAAGCAGACGATCTCAGCGAGCGGGTAACCGCCGCAGGTGCTGGCCGGCCGGCACAGCAAGGGTCCGTTCAGAGCGCGCAGGTGCTGGCCAAGGCTGAAATGCAGGCCGGTCTCGTTCTCCGCGCCGGCAGCGCGTAGCCGGGCGATCAGCCCGCCGTAGTTCAGGTACGCCTCCACGATCCACTGGCCCCACCCGACCACCATGCCGCCGATCACCGCCAGAAGTGCATCCCACCGCCGCCACCGGCGCACGATCACCCCGGCCAGCAGCAGCGGCAACGCGATCCAAGTGGCGTCTGTCGGACGCACCAGCGAGGCCACCGCGAACGCGGCCACGACCCCCGCCAGCGTCTTCCAGCTGGACGGCTGCGCCACCGGCCGCAAGACGGCCTGGGCGAACAGGCCGGTCCCGGCGACCGCGCCGTAGGCGATGTACAGGTTCGGCATCGCCTCGTTGCCATAGAAGATCGACAACCATGATCCGGCGAACAGCAGGGCCGCCACCGTTACCACCGGGCCGCCACGGAGCCGCAGCCACGGCCGGAACGCCAGGAACAGCCCGGCGCCCGCCAGCACGCTGAGGTACACCCGGATGGCCGTCATCGACGTGGTCAGCAAGGTTACCGGTGCGACCAGCAGCGGCATTCCCCTGGCCCGGGGAGCGCTGAAGTCGGCCGCCGGCACGCCTCGGGTGAACTGGCTGACGTACACCGTCTCATCCCAGCCGAGCCCGACCCGGGCGGTGAACACCAGCAGCACCAGCGTGTACGCGGCGGCGACGGCGGCAAGGGCGAGCGGCCAGCCGCGGCCTCGCGAAAGGTCGCTTTCATGGCCATTCGAAACATGGGCTGTGGTCACGTCATCGCTTTCGCACCTGTCCACCGGGCTGAGATCCGGTGGCGTGGCGCCGTCGAAGAAGTCGCGTCAACCTCTACAGCAATGTAGAACTTCTACCGGACTGTAGATGAGGATCGGCCGGGTGACAAACCGGCTCACCCGGTGCCGAGATCGGCCACCATGCCGCGCTCGTTGCCGTCGACGCCAGCGGAACTGGTCCAGATCGGCGAATCCCCCCACCTAGCTTCTACATTCATGTAGAAGTACGGGTAGTGTTCATCCCTGCGCCTCTCCGGTGCGAGCGTGAAGACATCGGCTGTTTCACTGATTGAGAGTGAGGCCACCGTGGTCGGTTCTGTAGCGGCCGTTACTTCGTCGGGCGGCGCCACGCCGCCGGCTGTGTCAGGCCCCGGCATTGACGACGACTCGTACCGCGACGTCACCGACTGCGCCCAGCCCACCACGAGTCCCCGCACGATCGACTCGGTGGTATTGCCGGCAGGATCTCCGCTGATTCTCCTGATCGCCGATCCTGACCCGGACATCACGAAATCGCTGGCAACCGAACTCGCGCGCCAGGACATCGAGGTGGTGTGGTGTCTCGACGGAGCCGAAGCCCTCCTCCAAGTGGGAACGCGCAACCCCCACGTGGTTCTCGCAGCAGCCGACCTGCCCCTGCTGGGCGGTGTGGAGATCGCCCGCGCGATCCGGCGCTGCGGAGGCGACGCTTCCGTCCTGGTGGGAGTGAGCGGGTCCGACGGCCAGGAGGCAGCGGCCGACGCCCTCGCGGCGGGAGCCACCGCGTGCGTCGCCCGGCCGTATCACTCGCAGGCACTGCTGCCCCTGCTCACCGCGTCCCACGGCCGCGCCCACCAGTCGCCCGTGCTGGAGTGCGGCCTACTGCGCCTGGACATGGGCGCCATGACCGTTCAACTGCGAGGCCGACCCATCCAACTCGCGCTCCGGGAGTTCCAGCTGCTGCAACTGCTGATGAGCCGCCCGGGACAAGCGCTCTCGCGCGAGCAGATCCATCAGATCGTCTGGAAAGATTCGACGAGCTCGACCAACACCCTGGCCGTGCACATCAAGCGACTGCGCACCCGTCTGGGCGACCACCAAGACAGTGAACAGATCATTCAGACCGTCCGGGGTATCGGCTACCGCTTCATCGCCCCGCTGGAGTAGTCGCCGCGGATCCCTACGCCCCGGCGTGGATGGGCCGGACCACCGGGACGCGCTACGCGGCATCGGCCTCGGCGTCGAGACGAGTGAGCGAGACCGACCGCAGGTCCCGCTTTCGCGTCCACCGGATGGCCCATCCGATCCCAACGACACTCCATGCCAGGGCCAACCAGACGATGCTGCTTCCGGTCTTGAACGGAAGGCCCAGCAAGGCGACGAAGAATCCCTCGTAGAGGATGTAGCCGTCTATGACGATGCCGAGTATGGGCACGACACCGTTGACGAGCCAGCGGAATTCCGAGCGCTTGTAGCGCAGGTGGTAGACCAGGTTGGCGACGTTGGCCGCCAGATAGCACACCAGCACGAAGAAGACGAAAAGTCCGCCGATATATGCGTACGCACTGGAAGGCCCGTCCTGCCACCAGCCGAAGAAGAGCAGGGCCACGGTGGAGATGAGAATCGTGGCGAGTTCGGCGTTCCAGGGGCCGCTGGTCTTTTGGTCCACTTTGGCCAGTCGGGCCGGGCCGAAGCCTTCACGGGACACCGCGTACAGCAGCCGGCTTGCCGCGTAGATCGAGGCGCCGAAGCTCGCGATCGCCGCGGTGAAGCCCGTGATCGGCACCAGGATGGCGAGTGCACCGATGTACGACTGGGCGATCGGGTATACCGGGGTGACCTGGCCGGCGTTGACGTAGCCCTGGACCGTGTTGACCGGCACCGAGATCGCGAATCCGTAAGAGGTGAGGGTCCAGAACAGGCCGGCGATGACCGTGATGAGGATTGTCGCAAGTGGAATCATGCGGCTCGGGGTCTTGGACTCCTCTGCCACCGGCGCGATGCTGTCGACGCCTGCGATCGACATGAACGCGAAGACCAGCGCCAGCGCGATCCCGGAAAACCCCGTCGTGGCGGCGGCGGGGTTGAACGGTGTGGCCGAGAAGTGCCCGAGGTAGCCGCCGCGGGCGACGATGACGACGGCGAGGACCGCCACGAACGCGGCCTCGAACAGCATGAGCACCCCGATCATCCGGGCGCCCAATCGGATGTTGCTGCGAGCCATGTAGGCGGCTACGACGATGGCCAGGAAGCCCCCGGCGTACCCGGTCCACAGTGACGTCTGTATGCCGAAGAACTGCAGAAACGCGTTGAAGAAGACCGCGAACGCCAGCGGGTACAGGGCCGCGGCGACGACGTACGCCGTGGCCATCATCCAGCCCAGCCACAGCCCTACGCCCGGTCGAGTGCTCTCCCACATCCAGGTGAAGGCGCTACCCGCCGAGGGGCGCCGCCCGTTCATCACCGCGAAGCTGATCGCGGTCGGGATGATCGCGACGGTGATGAGAAGGAATACCAGAGGCATGACGGGGCCACCAGCGGCGGATTCGATGTACCCCATGTTGAGATAGATCACCGGCGCGAGCGAGAAGTAGGCAAGGCCGATGAAGGCCACCCGGCGGAGGTTGAGGCTGCCGCCGGCTAGCCGGGTTCCTCGTCGGGCCGGCACGGTGGCCGTGCCGGAATCGGGGCTCGCGGAGACCGCTGGCTCAGGGGGCATGCTCACGGACGTCTCCCTATCGTGGAGGTTGTTGATCCGAGGCTTGATCGGTGGGAGGTCAATGGCAGACGCATCGCCACCGGCACCCGGCGCTGGTGCTATCGGATCTGGAAGACGCTCAGTGGCAACGTCATGCCGACGTTCCAGACGCCGGCGTCTACGATTTCGAAGATCTTCAGGTCTGCGACCGCGCTGCAAAGGATGTAGGCATCCTCGCGAGTCAGTCCGTGCTCGGCGACCAGCCAGTCGATCATGGCTCGGGTCGCCTTTTTCGCACCTGTCATCAGGTCCGAGTCAATGCCCATCGTGGCGTGGTAGCCGGCCGAGTCCTTCGTCGAGACCGAAGCGGGCGGGACCCGGAAGCTCGGCGCCGAGGACCGCCGCTTGTGCAGCGTGAACCGGAGCGACGTCTGCATCGGGCATTCCACGGCGGTCACGCAGACCTCTCCGTCGCCCTGCGCCGCGTGCGGATCACCACAGGAGAACAACGCGCCGTCGGCGAAGACTGGCAGCCACAGCGTGACGCCGGTGGTGAGATGCCGGTTGTCCATGTTGCCGCCGCCATGGTGCGGCGGAAACGGCAGCTGCCGAGCGGGTTCCCCCGGATGATTGCCCAGCACCCCGAGGAACGGCGACACCGGAATCTCTACGCCTGGGACGAGAGTCGTGGTCTGGCCCTGGGTCAGGTCGAACGTCCGGACATATCCGTCGGGGAAGTCCTCCGGGAGTAGGCCAAGCCCAGGCAGGAACGCCGCCCAACCCCAATCGCCGGGCTTCAGGTCCAGGATTTCGATCTCGAGCGTGTCACCGGCCTGCGCGCCGTTGACGAACAGCGGACCGGACAGGTTGTAGATCGTGTCGAAGTCGAACTTGGAGTCAGAGTACGTCGCACCCGGCCAGACCTGGCCCTCGCCGGCCACCTTCAGGTCGTAGTGGACCACGTCGCCGGAGTTGATCGTCAATGCCGGTTCGAGGTCGGCGTCCCACTCGTGATGGATGATGGTGGGCTCAATGACGTGTTCGCGTGCGGCCATCGCCACTCCATTTCGTGCTCGTCGGTGCATTCGTGTTACGTTGCTGCTAGATCAGTAAAGGCCAAACTGATATATCAGGGGTATGTATATGGCGCTCATATTTCGGCGCCCTTATGGCAGCATTTCGGTCACGTAACAGCTGGCGGGCCGCCTACCTCGGCCGGAAGCGGGGCACTGCGGATGTGGCTGGCGGACAGCTCAGCGGGGACGTCGCTCTCGGATCGGGCATACGCGGTCATCCGCGATTTGCTCATCACCCTGGAGATATCGCCCGGAGCGCTCATCAATGAGGAGGCCGTGGCGCGACACCTCGCAATGGGACGCACACCGGTCCGCGAGGCGATCAAGCGGCTTGAGCTGGAGAAGCTCGTCGCCATCTATCCCCGCCGCGGCACGTTCGCGACGGACGTCAACATCACCGATCTAGGCCGTATCTCCGAAGTCCGCG
>JAOPYI010000158.1 GCA_025964675.1 Sphaerisporangium sp.
ACGGGTTCTCGCCGCAGCGTGGACGGATGATGGCGGCCATGGCGGAGGGCCTCGACCTCGTCGCCGGCCGGCGGTTCACCTACGCTCCGCTGATCACCCACCGCTTCGGGCTGGACCAGGTCGACGCCGCGTTCGGCCTCATGGAGGACCGCGAGCCCGGCTTCGTCAAGTCCGTCATAATCCCCTGATGCGGGTGAATGGGAAAGCCGGTGAGAGAAGCGAGATCGGTCGGTTCGTGGGTGAGGGGGCGCGGGCGTCCATGCCAGAACTGCATGCGCCTGGTCGGGGCCGTGGGCGACAAGGAGGCTAGGCGGAGAGCTTGGTGGACATGGTCGGAGACAGGGCCCCGCCACCCTTCGGCCGCTGCTCGACCGCGGGGGTCTGACCCGTTCGGATGTACCGGTCATAGAGCACCGCGGCGAGGATACCGCCGAGCACTGGGCCGACGATGCTTACCCACCAGCCGCTGTACGAGCCCGAGATGATCATAGGGCCGATGCCGCGGGCGGGGTTGACCGCGGCGCCGTCGCTGGGGCCGCCGATGAAGACCGCGGTGGCGAGGGCGAAGCCGACCACCAGGGGGGCGAGGGCGGCGGGGAACCGTTCGTCGGTGGCGGCGGCGGTGACCACGAAGACCAGCACGAAGGTGATCAGGATCTCGACCAGCAGAGCCCGGCCGTCGCCCACACCGGGCGCGGGGTTGGTGGCACCGAGGTGTGTGAGGGTCCGGGCCGCGTTGCCGTAGATGGCCCAGGTGGCGGCGGCGGCGAGGATACCGCCGGTCATCTGGGCGGTGATGTAGCCGGTGACGTGCCGCCAGGAGAACCTGTGGATGACGGCCATGGCTATGGTGACGGCCGGGTTGAAGTGCGCGCCGGAGATGTGGCCGAGGCCGCCGACCAGCGCCGCCAGTGCGACCCCGTTGACCAAGACGATGGCCAGTGAGCCGTAGGACGGTCCGGCGATGGGGTGCCGCAGGCCGGCGGCGGTGGCGGTGGCGGTGATGGCGAACACCAGGATGAAGGTCCCGATGAACTCACCGAGGTAGGCGCCGACCACGCCTTTGGGGCCCGGTGCGGCGAACCCGTTGCGGGGCCTTTGGCCGGTCATGGTCTTCATGGTTTGCCTCCCGGAACGAGCCGGTGTCGCGAGTTTGTGCGTGTGTCGTGGCCGGTCAGGGCCGGTCGCGCCGCTCCTGCTGGGTAGGTGGCTCTGCGTTGTCGCATCGTCGAGCCCGACGATCGATTGCTTGTTGTCCTGGCACCGTGGGCGACAACCGGCCGATGGCGGGTGAAAGCTCGTTCGCGGGTTCCATCCAGGCCGCGGGTCGCGATCGGCTGGTGGGGACGGGTGGGTCAGGAGCCGTTGACTCCCAGGCCGTTGGCGACGTGGTCGCCGAGGTCCTTGGCGATGTTCCGCCAGTACTCCACCACGCGTACCTTCATGTCCGCGGTGACCTCGGGTGCCGAGGCGTGGTCGATGATGTTGGCGACCAGGTGGTCCTTGTCGGTGTCCGACAGCACCATCTCCCACAGCGCCCGCGGCTGACCGTAGTCGTCGTCCTGGGAGTGCAGGACGTAGGCGCTGCGGATGATCTCACCGGCCACCGCGTACGACTCCCCCCTCCACAGGTCCGGATCCGCCACCGGGCCGCCTATGGTGTTGGGGGCGTACACCGGGTCGCCCGGGTTGAGGTAGGTCATCGCGCCGTCCTTGTTGTAGGAATGGACGGCCGACCTGGGCCGGTTCACCGGAAGCTGCAGGTAGTTCGGGCCGATCCGGTACCGATGGGTGTCAGGGTAGGAGAACAGCCGGCCCTGCAGCATCTTGTCCGGGGACGCGCCGATGCCGGGCACCAGGTTGGCGGGGTCGAACGCCGCCTGCTCGATCTCGGCGAAGTAGTTCTCCGGGTTGCGGTTCAGGGTGAGCTTCCCGATGGTGATCGGCGGGTAGTCGCCGTGCGGCCAGACCTTGGTCAGGTCGAACGGGTTGAACCGGTAGTCGGCGGCGTCGGTGAACGGCATGACCTGGATTTGCAGGCTCCACGCCGGGTGGTCGCCGTTGCTGATCGCCGTGCTGAGGTCCCGGATGTGGTGGTCGGGGTCGGTCGACTTCATGGCGTCGGCCTGGGCGCCGGTGAGATTCTTGATGCCCTGGTCGGTCTTGAAGTGGTACTTCACCCAGAACTTCTCGCCGCCCGCGTTGTACCACAGGAACGTGTGCGATCCGTAGCCGTTCAGATGCCGCCAGGAGGCCGGGGTGCCGCGATCGGTCATCAGGAACGTGACCTGGTGCGCCGACTCCGGCGACAACGTCCAAAAGTCCCACTGCATGTTGTTGTCACGCAGATGGTTGTCGGCCCGGCGTTTCTGCGAGTGGATGAAGTCGGAGAACTTCTGCGGGTCCCGGATGAAGAAGATCGGCGTGTTGTTGCCGACCAGGTCGTAGTTACCGGCCTCGGTGTAGAACTTGATGGCGAAACCACGCGGGTCACGCGCGCTGTCGGCGCTGCCCAACTCACCCGCCACGGTACTGAACCGCAGCAGCAGATCGGTTTCGGCGCCCTTTTGGAACAGCCCGGCCTTGGTGAACTGGCTGACGTCCTCGGTGATCTGCAGGACGCCGTAGGCGCCGCCGCCTTTGGCGTGCACCACCCGCTCGGGCACCCGCTCCCGGTTGAAATGCGCCATCTTCTGGATCAGGTAGTGATCCTGCAGCAACAGCGGCCCATTGGGGCCGACGGACTGTGAGAACTCGTCACTGGGCGCCGGGACTCCGGCGTCGGTGGTGGTGGCCGGCCTGTCGATCATTGCGACGCTCCTTGTTATCGGTGGACACGTGTGCGCTGGCACTGGGGGCACACGCCCCAGAAGATGACGTCGGCCTGCTGGACCTGATACCCGGCGTTGTGCACCGGCTCCAGGCACGGCGCCTCACCCTGGACACAGTCGACATCAGTGATCGCCGCGCAACCCCGGCACACCAGGTGATGATGGTCGTCGCCGACCCGGCCTTCATACCGGGCCGGGCTTCCGGCCGGTTCGATCCGCCGCAGCAGACCCGCATCGGTCAGTGCGTTCAGGGCCTCGTACACCGCTTGGGTGGACACGGCACCGACGTGGCCCCGCGCCAGAGCCGCGATCTCCTCGGCTCTGAGGTGCGGGCGGGCCCGCACCGTCTCAAGGATGGCCAGCCGGGCGACGGTCGCCCGAAGCCCCTGGCTGCGCAACTCCGCAGCGGCGGTAGAGGTCCCTGACGTTTCGGTCGTCATCTATCCAGAGCAACACGTAAACACGAACAACTCAAGAAGACGAACCCTTCGCCTTGGTCAAACCTCCGTAATCTCGCAGCTCAGCTGTCCTGGTGCCACACCGCTCTCGCCGTCTCGGGGGAGTCGTCCGCGACCGGGGGCGTCAGGCCGAGCCGCGCTCGACCAGGTGTGTGTCCAGTATGACGACGGGCTGCTCCAAACGCTCGCCGTTGATGCGGGAGACCAGGAGCTGCGCCATCTGGCGGCCCATGTCCTCGGTCGGCTGGTGGACGCTCGTCAGGGGCGGCACGGTGTGCGCGGCGATGGCCGAGTCGTCGAAACCGATCACCGCCACGTCGCCGGGGATGACCTTGCCGCGTTCCTTGAGCACCCGCATCGCGCCGATGGCCATGGGGTCGGAGGCCGTGAAGACGGCGTCCAGCGCGGGATGCCGGTCGAGCAGCCGCTCCATCGCGGCGACCCCGCTGCTCTCGCTGAAGTCGCCGTACGCGACCAGCTCGGGCACCCCGGTCGCCAGCAGCGCGTCGCGGTACCCGGCCAGACGGTCGACTCCCACGCCCATGTCCTGCGGGCCGGCGATGGTGGCGATGCGGCGCCTGCCCTTACCGAGCAGGTACTTGACCGCCTGCCGGGCGCCGGCCCGGTTGTCCATGTCGACGTAGCTGAACGGCGTGAACCCGACCGGACGGCCGCCGAGGACGGTGGGCACGCCCATCTCCTCCAGCCGGCCGGGCAGCGGGTCGGCGCCGTGCAGCGAGATCAGCAGGACGCCGTCGACGTGCTGACCGGTGAGATACAGCTCGAGGCGCTCGTGCTCGTCGCTGGACTGCGCCATCGTCAGGATGAGCTGCAGCCCGGTCTCGGACAGCGACGAGCCGATCCCGCGGATGATGCCCGCGAAGAACGGCTCGTCGAAGATGCGTTGCTCCGACTCGGACACGACCAGCGCGATCGTGTCGGTGCGCCTGGTGACCAGAGTGCGCGCCGCCCGGTTGGGCACGTAGCCGAGCTCGTCGATGGCCTGCCGCACCGCTTCGCGCGCCTTCTCGCTGACCTTCGGCGAGCCGTTGATGACGCGCGAGACCGTGCCTCGGCCGACCCCGGCGCGAGCGGCGACGGCCTCGAGGGTCGGTCGCGCTCCCGAGCGGCGGTCCCCGTTCATGAAAAGTGCCCCCTCTTACGTTAGGCCTTATTCTGCCGGACCACGAAGGCCGCCTCGGCGGATCGTGTCGGCATACCAGAACGCGCTGGCCTTGGGGGTTCTGCGCTGGGTGGGATAGTCGACGTAGACGAGCCCGAAACGCTTACCGTATCCCCACGCCCACTCGAAGTTGTCCATCAGAGACCAGGCGAAATATCCCTTCAAGGGAATGCCCGCCTCGATGGCGGAGTGGCAGGTGCGCAGGTGCGCCTCGATGTACGCCAGGCGCTCCTGGTCGTCCACCGTCTCGCCGACCACGACGTCGTCGAACGCCGCGCCGTTCTCGGAGATGACCAGCGGGATGCTCGGGTAGTCGCGGGCCACCCGCTGGAGCACCTCGTAAAGGCCCGTGTCGTCGATCTCCCAGCCCATCGAGGTGACCGGGCGGCCGCCGTTCACGAAGGAAACGTGCTCGCTTCCCGGCCAGGGCGAGCCGGCGCCGGTCGGCGCGGCCGCGGCGGACGCGGCCCCGCCCGGCTTCCCCGACACCGTGAACCGGCTGTAGTAGTTGACCATGAGCGTGTCGAACGGCGCGGAGATGGTCTCCATGTCGCCGTCCTTGATGAAGTCGATCTCGGTGACGTGGCTCAGGTCCGCGAGGACGTCCTCGGGGTAGGAGCCCTTCAGCAGCGCGTCCAGGAAGAACCGGTTCTGCAGGCCGTCGATGCGGCGGGCGGCGTCCAGATCGGCCGGGTCGTCGCCGGCCGAGCTGATCGCGTACAGGTTGACGGACCCGCCGATCTGGGATCCCGCGCCCTGGGCGCGAAGGGCCTGGACCGACAGGCCGTGGGCGAGGTTGAGATGGTGGGCGGCCCTGATGGAGGCCGCCGGCTCGCGGCGTCCCGGAGCGTGCTCCCCTGAGGAGTAGCCGAGGAAGGCGGCGCACCAGGGCTCGTTCACGGTGCTCCAGTTGCGCACGCGGTCGCCGAGGGCCTGATGCACGCGCGCCGCGAAGTCGGCGAAGCGCTTCGACGTGTCGCGCGCGGGCCAGCCGCCGGCGTCCTCGAGGGCCTGGGGCAGGTCCCAGTGGTACAGGGTCAGCCACGGGTCGATTCCTTGGGCGAGGAGCTCGTCCACCAGCCGCCGGTAGAAGTCGAGGCCGGCCTCGTTGACCGTGCCCGCGCCGTCGGGCTGGATCCTCGGCCAGGAGACCGAGAAGCGATAGGCGGTCAGGCCGAGGTCCGCCATGAGGGCCACGTCGTCGCGGTAGCGGCGGTAGTGGTCGATGGCGACCTCGGCGTTCTCGCCGTTGAGTACGCGGCCGGGCTGCCCGACGAACGTGTCCCAGATGGAGGTCCCGCGCCCGTCGGCGCTGATCGAGCCTTCGATCTGGTACGCCGAGGTGGCGGCTCCCCAGACGAAGCCGGTGGGGAACACCAGGGCGGGAGCGTCGGTCTCGGGTTGAGTCTCCTGCGTGGTCACGCTTTGACCGCACCTTCCATGAGTCCGCCGACGATCTGCCGGCCGAACGCGACGAAAACGACAATGAGGGGTAGTACGGATAGGGCCGTGCCTGTGAAGATCAGCACGTAGTCCGTGGTGTGGGCCGCGGTGAGGAAGCTGATCGAGACCTGCACCGTGGGGTTCTCCGGCGTGAGGACGATCATGGGCCACATGAACTCGTTCCAGTTCAACATGAAGGTCTGCAGCGCCAGGACGGCCATGCCCGGCCGTACGGCGGGCAGGATCACGTTCCACCAGATGCGCAACGTGGAGGCGCCGTCCACCCGGGCCGCCTCGACCAGCTCCTCGGGCACGGCCTGGTCGGTGTACTGCGTCATCATGAACACGCCGAAGCCGTTGAGCAGGTACGGCAGGATGACCGCCTTGAGCGTCCCGACCCAGCCGAGGCTCACCATGAGCTGGTAGAGCGGGACGATGCCCATCTGCTGCAGCGGCACCATCATCGTGAGCAGGATGGAGCCGAGCAGGAGGTTGCGCCCGCGGAAGTGGAGCCGGGCGAAGGCGAAGCCCGCGAACGTCGAGATGATCACGACGGAGACCGTGACGGTGGACGTGACGATCAGAGAGTTCAGCAGGCCTGTGAGGAAGTGCGCGTCCTCGGTGTTGAGCACCCTTTGGACGTTCTCGCCGAGGTTGCCCCCGGGGAGCAGCGGCGGCGGCACGTCCACGGCGTCGGAGTTCGTCCGCGACGCGATGATGATCATCCAGTAGATCGGGAAGGCCGACAACAGGACGGTGAAGCCGAGGGCGATCTTGGTCAGCGGCGTGGCGCGGAACGGGTCCCGCTTGCCGTCGCCCCTGGCCCTTCCCGCGGGCCTGACCCGCGTGATCGCGGTCACTTGCTGCCCCCAATCCGGCGGACGAAGGTGTAGTTGATCCCGACGCCGAGGAGGATCAGGATGAACAGCAGCCAGGCCGCGGCGGCCGCGTAGCCGTAGTCGAAGTTCCTGAATCCCTGCTCGACGATGTACATCGCGATCGTCTGGAACTGGCCGGTCGCGCCGCCGTCCATCCGGTTGCTGGCGAACATGACGGGTTCGGCGAAGAGCGTGAGGCCGCCGATCGTGGAGACGAAGACGGTGAAGATGATCGTGGGCCGGATCATCGGCAGCGTGATGCTCCAGAACTGCCGCCGGGAGGACGCGCCGTCGATCGACGCCGCCTCGTAGAGATCGCGGGGAATCGTCTGCATGCCGGCGAGATAGATGATCGCGTTGTAGCCGGTCCAGCGCCAGTCCACCATGCTGGCGATGGCTGTCCAGGAGGACCACTTCGCGCTCTGCCAGTCGATGTGGTGGTCGACGCCGAGGAAGCCGAGCAGCCAGTTGAACAGCCCGAAGTCACGGCCGTAGAGCTGGGTGAACACGATGGCGACGGCGACGACCGAGGTGACCAGCGGGAGGAGCACGCCCAGGCGGAAGAAGAGCCGCCCGCGCAGCCGCTTGTTGAGCGCGTTGGCCAGCATGAGGGCGAGGAAAAGCTGCGGCACCGTGGCCAGCGCGAATATGCCGACGGTGTTGATCACCGCGTTCCAGAAGTCCGCGTCGGCCAGCAGCTTGGTGTAGTTCTTCAGGCCGGTGAACGAGGCGTCGCCGCCGGCCAGCCCATAGTCCTGGAGGGAGACCCACAGGGTGAACACCAGGGGAAAGAGGCCGAAGATCGCGAAGAGGATGAAATACGGAGAGATCAGGAAGTAGGGAGTCGCTTTGAGGTCCATCTGGGACCAGAAACGGCGCGAGGACCGGGAGTGGTGGCGTCCCGGTCCGGGTGGAGGTGGCGCCGGATCCGCCCGCTCGGTGTGGAGGTTGACGCTCATCGGAATTCCGGGGCGGGGCCCCTGGCCTTCAGCCACGGGGAGGAAGCCCCATTCTCCTTTTTCATCGGTAACGGTCGTGGAGTGTCCGCTACCAAGCGATAACCAAGCTCGGCATCGGTACGACTGGGCGGGCCCTCCCGGGCGATGGGCGGCGGTGGGGTCCCGCCACCGCCCCTCGCTCGGGACGGCGTGTCACCGGCTCGCCGGGTGGGTGCCGGGGCGAGCCGGTGACGATCAGCCCGCCGCCTTCTGGCCCGCCTCGATGAACTTCTGCCACGCCTGGCCGTAGGGCACCGAACCCTGGTCCATGCCGTTGAGGACCTGCTCCACCTCACGCTTCACCTGAGCGTGCTTCTCGCCGAGGAAGGTCGGCTGGAGCGACTTGATGGACGGCCCGAAGATCTTGCCGATGGGCGCGTCGCTGAAGTACGCGTTGGTCGCGCTCTGCAGCCCGGGGTTGTCCTGGGCCGGGATTGAGCTCGGCAGGTTGCCGCCCTCCTTGAACGCCATGAGCTGGCCTTCGGGGCTGGTCAGGAAGTTGAGCAGCTCAGCGGCCTGCTTCGGGTGCTTGGACTGCTTCGGCACCGCGAGCCAGGAGCCGCCCCAGTTGCCGCCGCCCCCGGGCACCGTCGCGACATCCCACTTGCCCTTGAACCTGTCGCCGGCGGTACCGGAGACCACGCCGAGCATCCAGCCGGGGCAGCCGAGGGTAGCGAACTGCGACTTGACGAAGCCCGTGCTCCAGGGGTCGGTGAAGTTCTGGAGCTTCGCCGTCAGGCCCGCCTGGCTGATCTTGGAGGAGAAGTCGAACGCGGTCTTGACGGCCGGGTTCTTGTCGACGATGAGCTGCTGGTTCTTGTCGAAGTAGGTGACGTTGCCGTTCTTGGCCGCCTCCTGCGACAGGACCACGTTGTAGATGGTGTTGATGCTGTCGACGAACTTGGCGTCCTTTACCTTGGCCTGGAAGTCCTGGCCCGCCTTGACGAAGTCGTCCCAGCCGCCGCTCCACAGCTTCGAGACCTCGTCCCGGTCGGTGGGCAGTCCCGCCTTCTTGAACAGGTCCGTGCGGTAGCAGATGCTCATGCCGCCCACGTCGGTGCCGAGGGCGAAGAGCTTGCCCTCCGAGTTGAGACCGTTCTCCCACTTCCACGCGGGGAAGTCGGCCTGACGGCTCTGGAGTCCGTACTGCCCGAGGTCGGTGAAGAACTGAGGCCGGGCCTTGGCGAGACCCATGCCCCCCTCGTCGACGCCGACCACATCACCGGCGCCGGTGCCCGACTGAAGCCACTGCAGCATCTGGGGCCAGTAGACGTTCTCGAAGCTGTCGGTCAAGTTGTTGTACTTGACCTGCACGTTCGGGTGCTCGGCGTTCCACTTCTCAACGGCCGACTTGTAACCGAAGTTGGTGCCGCCGCCGAAGGTCTGCAGCGTAAGAGTGATCGTTTCGGCCGGCGCGGGAGACGAGGAACTGCCGGTGTCGCTGGACGAGCACGCGGTGGTGATACCGAGCGCGGCGGTCATCACCGATGCGACCGCGAGCATTCTGCCGCGGCGCATGTTGTTCATCATTCCGGACCCCTCTCAGGTGGTTGCCCGATCGTTGGGAGGTGCATCCCAGGGCCGGCCCCGACAGTCGGGCCCCGCGATGTGCTGGATCCCTCAGTCGTGGTCTCGCGGGGTGTTGCTTCGCGAGCGATATTTGGGAGCGCTCCCACGAAGAGTCGCCGATAGGCAATGCCGGCGTCAATATGCCGAAACCTAACTGTTACTTCAGGGGCTCTCAGGCGCTCCGAAACGGACTGTTAGCTTGATATAGGCCATTGGTACTCTTGGGAGCGCTCCCATTGCCACTGGGCACAGTCGGGCGCAAATCATCCATGGGACACGATCGCAGGGTCGCGCGCACCATCTGGATCGGGCGATCGGCGCGTCCCGGGGGATACCGGAGCCGGGGCCCGGGAAGTCAGGGACCGGGGAAGTCCGATGCCGTACGGCCGGCGGAGTGGGTCGCGGCCGTACGGCATGGGGGACGAGGCGTCCTGCGGGGAGATGGTGGCGCCTCGGGGAGGATGTCAGTGGGTGGCGTAGCTGGGGTAGCCGTACCCCACGACCTGAGAGACCGGACGGGTGCGGATCCCGACCTCGTTGGCCGTGTTACCCTCGATGGTCTTGATCGTGCCGTCGCCGTTGTCCTTGATGACGAAGCCGACGTGCTCGATGTCGTCGAAGCTCTTGCCGCCGTTCCAGCCGAAGAACACGACCGCACCGGGCCTCGGCGTGGTTCCCCAGCGGTCGTGCGACTGGAACCACTTGGCGTGTTCGACGGTGTAGGCGTCGGAGCCGACCGTGTCCTGCAGGCCGGCCTTGGCGCCGACCCAGGAGACGAACATGTCACACCAGTTGGCGTTCGCGAACCCGGCGACCGTGCCGCCGTCCCTTGCCACGGTCTCCTTGGCTCGGGGAGAGCTCATGTACCACTCTTGGAACTTGGTGCCGCCGGAGCTGTCCTCCGAGATGCCTAGCTGGCTCTGCGCGAGCTTCAGAAGCTGATGGGCGGAGACCTGCTTCACACCGGTCGGGGTCTTGGCACTCTGCGACGCCTCGGTGCTCGTGAGCTTGACGGTCGCGTCGTTGGAGGAGGCGTTGGCGGCGAGGGTCGTGCCGGTCACCATCTGAGCGACGATCAGGCCGCTGGCCGCGAAGGCTTTCAGATGATTCTTCGGGGCATCCAGAAGCCTATGTATGAACATTGACAAGGGGAAACTCCTTCTTCCAAGCCGCCTACCGAGTTAGCTGACGGGTTCGGGCGTGGAAGTTCGCCCTACGGGCGCGTCCGTGAGAGTGGCGCCCCGATTCACCCCAGGGAAAACGGGTCCCCGGTTCCGCGTGAAGCGGACTCGGCGGTAGCGCGCATCGGAGGGAGAGGAGTCTCCGCAGAGGGCCGACCCGCACTGTGCAATCTCCAGGGCACGAGCGAATGGCCCAGGTAGGCACTTCCCGTGCTAGGAGTCCACCCAGAGTAATACATCGGACAAACGGATGCAAACATGACAAATCTCCGGGCCGCAACGCGGCCTGGGACGGCAAACCGTCCTTGACGCGGCCCGTGCGGATGCCGTCACAGGCGCCTCGCACGGAGGTTCACCTGGGCGGATCCGGGTAAGGGAGGTCGCTCCGGGCCGTGGACGCGGGCTCGGCGGAACGGCGGCGGCGGCCGGGGCGGGCCGGGCGAAAGTGATAGTCGAGGCAGTCGGCACCCTGGATGTCAAGCGGGGCTGGCGTGACTCTTGTGTGGCGTGTGACGGGGACTCGACCTCACGCGGTCGTGGTGCTCGCACTGTCGCTGACCGGGCCGCTCGCGGCGCCGTCGACACCGCGAGCATGGTGACGCCGGCCGGCATGCACCTGATCGTCGCCGCAGTGCTCATCCCCGGCCTGGGGGGTTCGGCACATGGCCGATGACCATGCCACCACCTGGCCACCTGCCCCCGGCACCGCACCCTCGAGCACCCTGACCACGGCCTCCGAGAGTCCCGGCGATCTAGGACGAGAAGGCTATGTGGTGCGTCGTTGTCCCCTGTTCATCGTTTGTTACCCTCCGCTTAGGTTCACGCGGCTACGTTTCTTGTGTCGTGAAAGTGTCAATACCCGGCGTGGAGAGGAACGGTCGAAGCCGCGTGCGGGAGCAGGGGTCGGCCGTCGCCTGGGTTGAGTCACCTCTCCAGCTGCTCAGCGCGGTCGAAGCGCGGTACGCCGGGGTGGCCGGCCCCGTCACGCGTGTGGTGACCCGTGCCAAGCTGCCGGCGCTGCGAGTGACGCGCACCGAGCTGGCCGGTCTCGACCTGCCCGAGGGGCTCCGCATCGAGACCGCGGACGAGGGGATGCCCCGTCCCGGACGCCATGACACGTGGGTCCTCGGAGACGCCTTCTCCGGCAGCATGCAGCTCACCTCGCTCACCACCGCCCCGGCGCGGATGGTCGTGGTGGACGACGGCCTGGCCACGATCCGCCTGCTGGAGTTGCTCACCGCGAGGCTCGGCACGCCGCTGCTGCGCGCCCGCGCGACGGCGGGGCCGTCGCGCCGGGCCCTCGGGGTCGCCGCCGGGCTCCGCCTGCGGGCCGCCGCCCGGATCGGCCGGCTGACGGTGTTCACCGCGCTTCCCGTGCCCGCCGAGCTCGCGAAGGCCGTACGGGCGATCGGAGCCGATCTGGTGACCCACGACTTCCCCTGGCTGCGGTCGCAGCCGGCCGCCAGGCATCCCCGTCCCGCGGAGAGCACCGTCGTCCTCGGCACATCGCTCGTCCGCAACGGGCTGATCCACCGTGACCGCTACCTCTCCTGGCTCTTCGCGCTCGAGGGTCCGCTGGCCTACTACCCGCACCGGCGGGAGGACCCCCGCGACCTCGCTGCGGTCCGTGACCACCCCGGCGTCACCGTGTACGATGCCGGGGTGCCCGTGGAGATGACCTTGCGGGACCTGCGCCCGGGGCAGCGCGTGCTGAGCCTGCCGTCCACGGCCGTGACCTCGCTGCGCGTCCTGCTGTCCGCGCGGGGGGTCCCCGTCGAGACCGTCGATGTCCCCGACGACTGGTGGACGCCCTCGGCCAGCGTCTCGCTACGATCACACCTCCAGATGTTCGCGCACGAAAGGGCTTCTCCTTGAGCCGGGTTCTCGCTGTGGCCGATTCGGACTCGTACCTGAAGTGGGCGGCGGGCCTGCTCGACCAGCTGCCGGCCGACTGGACGTCGACGCTCGCCGTGGTGCGCACGCCGATCGTCCCGTCCCCGGGCCAGATCGAGGCCGCCGTCAGCGGGACCCGGTCCGGCGCCCCCGATCCGCCCTCCGTGGTGACGGCGCGGGCGCTGCGCCGGCTCGCCGAGCGGACCAGGCCGGACGTCATCCTTGTCGCCTGCACCGGGCCCGTCGTGGACGTGCTGGTGAGCGAGGTGCTCGGCGGGCTCAGCCCTCGCCCGGTCTTCGTGTCGGGCCTTCCCGGCATCTCGATCCCCGCGACGGAGAAGGCCTGGATGTACCGGGGCGGCTGCGATCTCTTCGTCGTGCACAGCGGCAGGGAGGTCGAGGAGTTCGGCCGCATCGGCAAGGAGCTGGGCGCCGCGGGCTCGATGGCGCTGGCCCGCCTGCCCTACCTCGACCACGGGCAGCCACGCCCGGACGCCGGCGACCGGCTGGTCTTCCCATCCTCGGCGGGCCGGATCGTCGTAACGACGGCGACCAGTGAGGTGGTCGTCACCACCTCGTCGGACGAAGTCGTCTCCACGGCCTCGACGAGAGAGACCTTTTCCACGACGACCGTCGGCCAGGTGGCGGCCAAGGCCGGAGCCGACCGGGTGGTGTTCGCCACGCAGGCGAAGGTGCCGAAGCTGCGGGAGGAGCGGGAGAGCATCCTGCTGGCCCTGGCGCGGCTCGCCGACAGCCGTCCCGATCTGGACGTCGTGGTCAAGCTGCGGGCCCTGGTGGACGAGCGCCAGACCCACAACGAGCGCTACCACTACGAGCGGCTCTGGGCCTCGCTGGCCGAGTCGGGCGCGGTGCGCGCCGGCGCGGTGAAGTTCGCCGCGGGCGCCATGCACGAGCACCTAGCCAAGGCGGCGGCGTTCGTGACGGTCAGCTCCACGGCGGCCCTGGAGGCGATAGCGGGGAATGTCCCGCTGCTCGTGCTCTCCGACTTCGGGGTCAGCGCGGAGATGATCAACCTCGTCTTCGAGGACAGCGGCTGCCTCGGCACCCTGGAGGACGTGGCGCGCGGCGACTTCCGGCAACCCGCCGCGTCGTGGTGTGAGTCCAACTACTTCCACGACCCGGCCACGAGCGATTGGGTCGCCAGGCTGTCGGTGCTGGTGGAGGAGGCGCGTGCCGGCAGGCTCGCCCCCGTGCGACCCCTGCTCGACGGCCCCGGCCACGCCGCCGCCCGCCGCCGCGCCCGCCTGCGCGTCGAGGTCCCGCCGAACGTGCTTCGCGTGGGCTACCGCGCCAGCCGCCGCATGCGCCGCTACCTCAGGGCGCTTGGCTAGCGGGCCGGGTGGCCTTCAGCGGGTGAGGACGCGGCGGAGGCGTCCGAGGGCTCCTGCCGTCTTGCTGGCGGGCGAGGCGGAGATCAGGCCGACGGAGGCCAGGCGGCGGTTCTTGAAGTAGCGGGCCTGGGCGCCGTGGGTCTCGATGTAGCCGGCGGCCACCTCGCGCAGCGCTGGGTACGCCTCACTCTGCATGCAGAAACCCACCGCCTCGACCAGCGCGGGAAGGTCGACCTCCGGCGGCTCGGTGATCGACCCGTCCGGAGCCAGACGGGGCACCGTGGCGTCGACGATCGTCACCGGGATCCGGTTGCTGTTCTCGTACGGCACCAGCCGTTCGAGCACCGTTTCGCAGCCCATCGTGGCGATCGGTATGCCGAAGAGCCGGTGGGCGGTCATGAGGGCGGTGGAGAAGCAGCCGACCACCAGCTCGGGTCGCAGCGCCTGGAAGCAGACCTCCGCGGGAACGGTCTCGCCGGCCACGCTCAGCTCCACGCCGAGCTCCGCCGCGACCTTCCGCAGCTCCTGGGCGTGGCGGCGTCCGGCCGCCGGGTGCGGCTTGAACAGCACGCTGCGATGCCCGCGCGCGGCGAGGGCGCGCAGCATGCCCGAGTGCAGCTCCGCCTCCTCCTCGGGCGTGACGATGTCCAGGGCCGAGAGGTACTGGCCGAGGATGACCGCCTCGCCCGCCAGGCCCTCGGGCACGGGCATGTCGTCGAGCACGCTCCGGAACTTCGCGTCCGGCAGCGGGTCGGGGGTGACGCCGACCTCCCTGAGCAGGAGGGGGGTGAGGTCGGGCACCAGGTCGAGGTGCAGGAGCCGGGTGATCCTGCCGGAGATCTCCAGAGGCAGCGGGTCGCGGGTCGGCCCGTAGCTCATCAGCCCGTCGGAGTACACCGTGATCGGGCAGTCGCGGATCAGGCCCGCCACCGTCCTCGCCGGGGGCACCGCGATGGACTCGAGGATCAGCTCGGCCGGACCGTCACCCAGGGACAGGTGCGACAGCAGCAGGCGCCCCAGCATCGGCACCTCGATGATGCGCGCCTTCCAGTCGGAGGGGTGCAGGGGGTCCACGATGTCGTTCCACGACCAGACCTCGTCGAAGCGTGTCCGCAGTGCCGCGAAGCCCGGCGCCTCGTCGAGGGAGGGGGTGATCTCGGGGATCGCGGCGTTGTTCGACACCAGCAGGATCCTGCGCCCGCTGTGGGGGCCGAACCTCCCGGCGTCCATCGCCGCGGCCAGCGTCATCGCCCCGAAGAACGTCGAGCTGTAGAAGACCTGGGTCATGGGAAGCGCTCCTCGGGCTCTCCGGGGTGCCGGGGGAGCAGCGGGCGCAGCAGCGCGGCGCGCTCCGGTTCGAGCCCCGCCTGCGTCACAAGGCCCGCCGGCAGGCCGGCGAGGACGTCTTGCGCCCGGGCGACGAAGCGCGCCCGGAGTGCGGGGGAGAAGCGGTCGCCCAGCTCCAGATGGTGCGCGAGCAGCGCGCAGAAGGTGCGCACGGCCTTGGGCAACAGATCGTGCTCGTCCTCGATCTGCTTGAACACCAGCTCGAAGGCGTCGAAGAAGTGGAGCTGCCGCTCGTCGCCGATCTGGGTCAGCGACGAGGGCACCATGCGCCGGTAGAAGATCCCCGCGAGCGAGACCACGGCGAACGAGCGCGCCTCCCGGTGTAGCCGCCAGATCCAGGGACGGTCCTCGGCGGTATGGAGGTGCCCGGGGAAGGCGAGCAGGTCGCCCAGCTCACGCCGGTAGATCCCCGCCCAGGCGTACGGGTAGTCCACCATCGTCTTGGCGCCGGCCGGCAGGATGCGGTCCCTGGGCTTGAGCACCACGCCTCGCCGGGCCTCCGGCGCCCGGTGGATGACCCGCTTGCGCCCTTCCACCTGGATGTGGTCGACGCGGATGAAATCGCAGCGGAGCGCTTCGATCGCGGCCACGAGATCGGCGAGGTACCCCCGCCCGAGCCAGTCGTCACCGTCCATGAAGGTGACGTACCGGCCGGAGGCGAGGGAAAGCCCGAGGTTGCGGGCGTCCGCCAGCCCCGCCGCCGACGCGTTGCGCAGCACGGTGAGACCCGGCAGCTCATCGCGGAAGTCGTCGATGATCTGCGGGGTCATGTCCACCGAGCCGTCGTCGATGACGATGAACTCGAAGTCCGGCCTCGCGTTGCGCTTCAGCGAGGTGAGCGCGTCGGCGATGTACGGCTCGCCGTCTCGTACCGGGACCACGACGGACAGCGTGATCACCGGCGGACCCCAACGTGCGTCACTGCGTGAACTCTCCTGGGTCTTCAGACGGTGACGCGGCGCAGACGGGCCTTCGGGGCCTCCTCGCCCGGGAACACCCGCTTGACGCCGTCGCCAAGGGCGGACTCGATGATACGGATATCCCGGACCAGATGCTCGAGGCCGCTCGGCTCCAGGGACGCGGCGTGGTCCGAGCCCCACATCGTGCGGTCCAGGGTGATGTGCCGCTCCACGGTGACCGCGCCGAGCGTGACGGCGGCGAGTGAGATCTGCAGGCCGCGCTCGTGCCCGGAGTAGCCGACCGGGACGCCGTACCGGTCCTGGAGGCTGATGATCGTGCGAAGGTTGGCCTCCTCCGGCGGCAGCGGGTAGGTGGAGGTGGCGTGCATCATCACCAGCTTGGAGGTGCCGAGGATCTCCACCGCCCCGTCGATCTCCTCGAGCGTCGACATGCCGGTCGACAGGATGATCGGCTTGCCGGTGGCGGCGAGCCGGCGCAGCAGCTCGTGGTCGGTCACGCTCGCCGAGGCGACCTTGTGCGTGACGACGTTCATCTCCTCCAGGAAGTCGACCGAGGGGATGTCCCAGGGGGAGGCGAACCAGTCGACGCCACGCTCTGCGCAGTATTTCGCGATCTGAGTGTACTCGTCGAGGCCGAACTCCGTCCGGATCTTGTACTCCATGTAGGTCATCTCGCCCCACGGAGTCTGCCGGATCTGGCCGCGCTGCTCGATCGGCACGCAGATCTCGGGGGTGCGCTTCTGGAACTTCACGGCCTGGCATCCCGCGTCGGCGGCGACGTCGATGAGGCGGCGCGCGATGTCGAGGTCGCCGTTGTGGTTGATGCCGATCTCACCGATGACGTACACCGGCTGGCCGGGGCCGACCAGAGACTCGCCGATCTTGACGGGGGCGCCCTTGACCCGGAGCGTGGCTCGGGGGCCCGTGGCCGGGGGCTCGGAGTCGACGGGCCGGGCGGCGAGCACGCGGTCGCACAGCTCGCGCACGGCTCCCGCGCCGCCCTGGTGGCTGAGCACGATGCGGGCGGCCGCCCGCACGCGGGGGTGGGCGTCGGGTACGGTGACCGGCCAGCCGACCAGTTCCATGCAGCCGAGGTCGTTGAGGTCGTTGCCGACGTAGGCCACACGGGCAGGGTCGAGGCCCTCGGTGCTCAGCCAGTCGCGCAGCGCGGTGTGCTTGGAGGCCAGACCCTGCAGCACCGGCACGCCGAGCTTGCGGGCGCGGGCGGCGACGACGGGGTTGCGTTCGGTGGAAAGGACCAGCAGCCGCACCCCGGACCGCTTGAGCAGGGAGATACCGAGCCCGTCCGAGCGGCTGACGGCCACCATCTCGCGGCCGTCCTGGTCGACGTAGACGAGGTCGTCGGTGTGGACGCCGTCGAAGTCGGTGACCACCGCGTCCACGTCGAGCGGGCCGGGCTGGTCCACGAGCGGCGCGAGCGCCCGTACGATCTCCAGGTCCTCAGGGGTGTCGACCTCGACGGCGTGGCGGGAGGGCACGGGCTGCACCGCGACGGTGCCGAAGAAGCGGTGCCCGTGCTCGCGCAGGCCGGCGGTGCGGATGGCGTAGAAGGCCCCGGTCTCGCGGTAGTCCGGCTCGCGGTCCTGGCGCCGGGGACGGTGTGCCGGGTCGTGGTTGACCCCGCTGACGCCGCTGTCGCCGGCCGTCCACATGAACTCGTGGGTCTCGAGACCCGAGAACACCACGTCGGCTGTCCCGTCGAGGACCTTGGCGACCGCGGCGTCCAGGTCGGCCGGGTCGATGAAGGCGCTGGTGCACTGCACCAGGATGACGACCTCGGGATCGGCGTCGAGCTGGTCGAGCGCGTGCAGCAGGGCCGACTCGCTGGAGGCGGTGGCGCCGCTGAGGTCGGCGGGACGGTCGATGACGCGGGCGCCCGCGGCGGTGGCCGCGGCGGCGATCCCGTCGTGGTCGGTGCTGACGACGACCTCATCGATGAGCTGGGCCCCGGCGCACGAGGCCACCGCACGGGCGACCAGGGGCGTGCCGCCCACCTTGGCCAGGTTCTTCAGCGGTACTCCCGCAGAACCTCCGCGGGCGGGGACGACGGCCAGGACTCGCAAAATGACTCCCTGATATGCGCGTAGCGAGCGGTCGCCGGCTGCGACACGCTCGTAAGGTGTCAAGCACGCTAACCACCCGCACTGTCCCTAAAGGGGAGCCTGAGCTGAACGCCCAGCGTCGCTCCTGTTAATTCTTGGAGGCGACGGTCATTCGATCATCGGCAGCCGCAGGACGAACCTGGTGCCCTCCGGGACGTCCTCCACGTGCAGCGTTCCACCGTGCGCGATGGCGACATCGCGCGCGATGGCCAGCCCGAGACCCGTCCCTCCCTTGTCCCTGCTGCGGGACTCGTCGAGCCGGGCGAAGCGGTGGAAGACGCGGTCCCGGTCCTTCTCCGCGATGCGGTCGCCGTCGTTGGTGACGGCGAGCACGGCCGTGCCCCGGGAGCTGCCGACCTCGACCTTGATAATGCTCGCGGCGTGGCGCAGGGCGTTGTCCACCAGGTTGTCGATCACCCTGTAGAGCTGTGTGCGCACGCCCAGCACGGTCACGTCCGCCTGGAGTTCCATGTCGATGGTGATCCGCCCGTGCCGGCGCCGGACATCCTCGGCCGCGAGCTGTCCTAGGTCCACGCTCTCCTGCACCGTGGGCCCGCTCGACCCCAGCCTGGCCATGAACAGCAGGTCGGTCACGATGGCCTCCAGCCGGTCGGTGTCGCGCAGCGCGCCGTTCACCAGGGTCCCGAGCTCGGTGTGCTCGGGATGCAGCCGTGCCTCCTCCAGCTGCGCGCGCAGCCCCGCGATCGGGGTGCGCAGCTCATGGGACGCGTCCGCGGCGAACCGGCGCTGCTGCTCGACCGAGTGCTCGAGGCGGGCGAGGGTGCTGTTGACGGTCCTCGCCAGGTTGGAGATCTCGTCTTCGCCTGGCGGCTCCTGGACCCGCCGCGAGAGGTCGCTCGCGGTGATGTGGGCGAGCTCGGCCTGGATGTTGTCGACGGTCCGCAGCCCGCGGTCGGCCGCCTTCCAGGCGGTCCAGCCGACCAGGGCGGCGAGGGCCGCGATCTGGAGGCCGATGGCCAGGTCGAGGAAGCGGGTGGACAGCACGCCGGGAGTGGGCTTCGCGGCGTACACGACGGGCGAGCCGGGCGTGTTGCCGGTCAGGGCCACCGTCACATAGAAGCAGCCGGCGGGCGAGCGGGTGCAGATCTTGAAGTCCATGAGGCGGTTCGGGAAGCCGGGCCGCACGTCACTGAGCGGCGGCAGCCGCTGGGCGCCGGTGCTGGACGCGAGGACGCGGCCGTCGGCCCCGGTGAGCTGGATGACCTTCACGCCGTTCGCGCCGGAGGCGATGGGGTTGCGCAGGGTGGAGTCCTGGTAGGCCACGACGACCTGGGAGGCGGCCTCCCTGGTGTCGTGCCAGATGGAGGTGGCGACCACGTCCCTGATGACCATGTCGGCCGCGATCCCGAGGGGGATCAGGAAGAGGCTCGCAAGCACGAGGGCGAGAAGCGTGACCTGCCCCCGGATCGATCGAGGCCACACGACGGCCCATGGGAGGGACATTGGCAAAGGCTACTCGCGGGGAGATCCGCCAAGATCCGCGAGCCGGGAAAGAGGTCGCCAAGGGATGGCAAACTCCCCGGGCGCGGCCCCGGATGGAGCGCCGGATTCCGCCTACCGTCCGGCGTGCCGGATCACCGGATCCGGCCGCTGGCAGGTTGGGGTCTCCCGGTTGGGACCCCCGGCCGCTACCGTGAGCGAACAGCGATCTTTTTGACACTGAGTGTGGGGTTATGGCGCCGTACTTCTGGCGAGTGGGTCTGTCGTTGCCGCTATTTTTCCTGCTGCTCGCGGTTCCGGCGGCGGCCGTGCCCGAGGGCGCCGCACAGACGGCGCGGGAACGGACGGGTGCCCTCGCGGGCCGGGCCGGGCCACTGCCGGCACGAGTGGGACCCCCCTTGGAACGCTCCCGCGCCTCAGGCAGGGTGTTCTACGTCGACGGCCGGAGGGGTGACGACGACGCGCCGGGCACCGGTCCCGGCAAGGCGTGGCGCTCGCTCGGCAGGGCCGGCGACGCCCGCCTGCGCCCCGGGGACACGCTGTTGTTCAGGCGGGACGGCAGGTGGAAGGGCACGCTGACGCTCGCGGGCAAGGGCACGGCCGCGCGGCACATCACGGTCGGCGCGTACGGCGAGGGCGACCGGCCGGAGATCAGCGGGAGGGATGGCGACTGCGTGGTCGTCAAGGGGTCCTACTGGCGGATCTCCGACCTTCGCGCCAGTGACTGCGGGTGGGCGGGCTTCCGGATCGACGGCCGCCACAACGACCTGTGGGACGTGTACGCCGACCGGAACGTGGCGGGTGTGTGGCTGACGGAAAAGGGCGGGCACAACGTCATCCGCAACAGCCGGATCATCGGCAACGACCGGATGAGCGTGAACGACAGCGAGCCGGACAACGACTCCGGCGCCTTCGGCGTGCTGCTGAACGGCGACGACAACCAGGTCGTCGGAAACCTGATCACCGGAAGCTACGCGCCCAGCCAGGACTACGTGACCGACGGCGCGGCCGTGGAGGTCTACGACGGCGACCGCAACCTCGTCGCGCACAACGTCGCCCGCGACAACGAGACCTTCACCGAACTCGGCCACCAGCCCGGCGGGACCGCCCGAGGCAACCTGTTCGCCAACAACGTGGTGACCTCGTCCCGCAAGCGGGGATCGTTCCTCATCACCCGGGGCTCCGGGCACGCCGTGGGGCCGGTGGCCGGCACCGTGGCCGTCAACAACTCGGTGTACCTTCCGGCGAGGAAGACCATCGGCTTCTCCTGCGCCGACGGCTGCTCCAAGAAGATCCTCGCGCTGCGCAACAACGCCATAAAGGTCGGCGGCACCATCGGCTTCGAGGACGGCTCCGGCATCGACGACGCGGGCGGCGTCTACGACGGCGGGCTTGACCACTTCAAGCCCGGCCACCGCTCCATCCGGGAGGACCCGAGGTTCGTAAGCGGCCGTGACCTGCGGCTGCGCGCCGGCTCACCCGCGATCGGCCAGGGGGTGGCGCTCGGCCCGTCCTGGTACGGTGGGGCGGCCATGGCCTATGACGCGTCGGGACGCCCCATCCGCCGGTCCAAGAACCCGGACGCGGGCGCCTATCAATACTGAATAGGACTTATTTAGGACATATCTTAGGAACATCCGCGAAACCTACATCCACCAGTCTGTGTGGCGTGGTGCAGTAGATGAAAGAAACAGGAGGTCGGCCCGTACGCGTGGTTCGGCTGCATATAAAGGGGTGGTGGTGACGGTGCTTCGGGTACGGGTTTCGCTTCCCGATCGACCGGGCGTGCTGGGTCAGGTGGCCCGGGCCTTCGGGGTCCTCGGCGCGGACATCCTCCAGGTCACCGTTCTGGAGCGGGAGGGCGGCCGGGCGGTGGACGACTTCACCCTGTCCTGGCCAGGTGGGTTCGCCGCCGAGGAACTGCGCGAGCGCCTCTCCGTCGTGCCCGGGGTGCGCATCGAGGGCGTGTGGCCGACCCGGGAGGCGCCGGGCACCAGCCCCGACTACGACCTGCTCGGCCATGTGGTGGCCGACTCCGACCGTGCCTTCGTCACGCTGGTCGACGCGGCGCCCGACCTCGTGAGCGCCGAGTGGGCGGTCGCCCTCGACTCCGACACCGGTGTCGTCGTGCACGGGAGCTGGCAGGCGCCGGGCGTCGACGAGATGCCCGACCTCACGCCCCTGCGCCCCTCGGCGTTCAGTGAGGGGCCGTTGCACCTGCTCAGCCTGCCGGTGAAGGTCGCCGGCCTGCACCTGGTCGTGGCGCGCACGGACGGGCCCGCCTTCCACCAGGTGGAGCTGGACAAGGTCGTGCGGGTGGTGGAGATCGTCTCGCTGCTCGCCGGCTCGATGGCGGACCGCACGGTCGCCTGACCCGGGTCCGCCGGGTCTAGCGGCGGGGCGGGTCGATCCGGTTCCCCTCCAGGGTGAACAGCATGAGCCTGCTGAGGTCGACGGCGACGCGGCCGTGCTCCCCGGAGCGCCATACCGGCCGCGAGCCGAGCCGTACGACCAGGTCTGTCCGGCGGTGGTGACCGCTGATGAAGGGCGAGGCGGGCTGCTCCTCGGCCTCCTCCTCGCCGCCGGAGATCAGGCGCCGCATCATCGACCGCACCTTGCCACCGGTGCCGCCCGGCGCGTGCCCGTTGCCGCCCGCGTGCCCGTCGGCCACCAGGGTCGGCGCCGGCTCCGGGGCGACCACCGCGGGGATGCCGACCTCCAGGTACGCGAGCCATTCGTGGCCGTGGTACTCCAGCGTTCTCACCCTGCCGCTGAAGTGGGGGCCGTCGACGCCGTCGGGGATGGGCGTAAGCCCGTCGGGGCGGATCCCGACGATGATCTGGCTGCCGGTGTGCTGTGAGACGGCGTACGCGCGGGGATCGGTCCAGGGCATCGTGATCTGGTGGAGGCCGAAGTCCAGCATGATGTACTGGTTCTGCGGGGTCCGCACCGTCGCCGACAGCAGGTTGAGCTGCTGCGAGCTGAGGAACGCCGCGACGAAGGCCGTGGCCGGGTCGTTGTAGATCTGCCCGGGGGTCCCCACGTCCTGCAGGATGCCGCGGTTCATGATGGCGATCCGGTCGGCCAGCGTGAGCGCCTCGATCTGGTCGTGCGTGACGTAGATCGTGGTCACGCCCAGCGCGCGGACCAGTGACGAGATCTCCATGCGTAACTCGGTGCGCATGCCCGCGTCGAGGTTCGACAGCGGCTCGTCCATGAGGAAGAGCGACGGCTGCCTGACGATGGCCCGGCCCATCGCGACGCGCTGCCGCTGGCCGCCGGAGAGCGTTCCAGGGCGACGGTCAAGGGTCTCGTCGATGTGCAGCGCGCGGGAGAGCTCGAGGACGCGTTCCCTCACCATGGCCGGGTCGACCTTGGCGATCTCAAGCGGGAAGGAAAGGTTGCCCCGGACGGTCCGGTGAGGATAGAGGGCGCCGTTCTGGAAGACCATCGCGACGTCGCGGTCGCGGGGGGCGAGGTCGTTGGCGATGCGCCCGTCGAGGTAGAGGTCGCCTGAGGTGATCTCCTCGAGTCCCGCGATCATGCGCAGCAGGGTGGACTTTCCGCATCCGGACGGGCCGAGCAGGACGAGCAGTTCGCCCTCTTCCGCTCGCAGGCTCATGCGATCGACCGCGAGATGCCCCCCGGGGTACACCTTTGTCACGCTGTCGAGAACGACGGTACTCATCGTCACTCGTTCCTCCCGGGCATCAAGACCCGGATTCCCAGCCGTCATTGTGATTGATGAGGTAGTACATCGCGTCCCGGGCCACCGTGTCCATACATAGGGTGAGAAATCGCTCATCCGCTGGTTACTTGACCGTTGCCTGTCTGTCGACGTCAGGACAGGTGCAAAAGGTCGGTGCGCGTGGGCCTCGCGTGCACCTGTTTGCCGCGATGCGGGAATGAGTCGTGGCGTCCGTCCGCGTAGGTAATGCGGATGTAATGACAGGCGTGTCACAATTTGCAGAAAGTTTCCGAAAGGTCTTTCATGTCTGTTCACATGGCTGTTACGTTCCGCGTACCCCGGTGATGCGGCTGCCTTCGGGGAGGCGGTCGGCATCGGCCGACTCTCTGGGCAATGAAGGTGAGCAAGGAGTGCACACAATGCGGCGAGGCATCTCGGTCGCGGCGACTGCCGCGGCGCTCGCACTGGCGGTCTCCGCCTGCGGCGGCGAGGACACCACCAACAAGTCGGCCGCCCCGGCCAAGAGCGCCGACGCCGCGGCCGTCTCCGGCGACGTGACCTGGTGGGACACCTCCGACGCCACCAACGAGGGTCCCGTCTTCCAGGAGCTGATCAAGGACTTCCAGGCGAAGTACCCGAAGATCAAGGTGAACTACGTCAACGTCCCGTTCGCCGACGCGCAGAACAAGTTCAAGACCGCCGCGCAGAGCGGCGCGGGCGCCCCCGATGTGCTCCGCGCCGACGTCGGCTGGGTCGCCGAGTTCGCGTCCCTCGGCTACCTCGCGCCGCTCGACGGCACCCCGGCCCTCGACCAGCCCGGGGACTTCCTCGCGAGCCCGGCGGGCAGCGGCAAGTACGACGGCAAGACGTACGGCATTCCGCAGGTCACCGACACCCTGGGCCTGCTGTACAACAAGGAGCTGTTGAAGAAGGCCGGCCACGACGCCCCGCCGAAGACCTTCCAGGAGCTCAAGCAGTTCGCGCAGGACGTCAAGTCCAAGACCGGCGCCGACGGCCTCGCCCTCAACGTCGACGCCTACTTCCTGCTGCCGTTCATCTACGGCGAGGGCGGCGACCTGCTCGACGTCAACACCAAGAAGATCACCGTCGCCTCGCCGCAGTCCGTGGCCGGGATCAAGGTGGTCGAGGACCTCATCAAGTCGGGCGCCGCGCCGAAGCCCGCGATCCAGGACAGCTACACCAACGCCGAGACCGCCTTCAAGGAGGGCAAGGCCGCGATGATCTTCAACGGCCCGTGGTCGAACACCGACAACCTCGGCGGCAAGGTGTTCAAGGACAAGCCCGACAACTTCGGCATCGCCCCGGTCCCGTCCGGCTCGGTCAAGGCGGGCGCCCCGACCGGCGGCCACGACTACACCGTGTACGCGGGCTCCAAGAGCCTCGACGCGTCGTACCTGTTCGTGAAGTTCATGGACTCCGCCGAGAGCCAGGCCAGGATCGCGGGCAAGCTCGGCCTCCTGCCGACCCGCCAGTCGGCCTACAGCCTGCCCGACGCGCAGGGCAACGCGATGATCGGCCGCTGGAAGGAGCCCATGGCCGCCGCCGTGGAGCGCCCGTGGATCCCCGAGGCCGGCCAGCTCTTCCAGCCGCTCGTGGAGGGTTACCAGAAGCTCGCCACCGGCGGCACCACCAGCGAGCCGATGGCCCAGGACGTGGCCAAGGCATACCAGGGCCTGCTCAAGGGCTGGAGCCTCTGACCGATGACGACGCAGGTCGTCGACGGGACGGCCGCGGGCGCAACCGCCCGCGGCCGTGCCCGCCGTCCGAAGCAGCCGGGGAGGGCCGGCCGGCTCCTGTCCCGGCACTGGTACGCCTGGGCGATGTGCGCGCCGGTCGTCATCGTCACGCTGGTGCTGATCGGCTATCCGCTGGTGCGCGGCATCTACCTGTCGCTCACAGACGCGACCGAGGCCAACATGGGCCGCACGATCGGGATGAACACCATCCCGTCGACGTACGAGTTCGTGGGACTGTCCAACTACGTCGGCATCGTGAGCTCGAGCGAGTTCCTCTCCCGGCTCGCCTGGACGGTGATCTGGACCGTCGTCTGCGTCGGCCTGCACTACGGCATCGGCCTTGGCCTCGCGTTGTTGCTCAACCGGCCGCTGCGATTCCGGTCCCTCTACCGCATGATGCTCGTGCTCCCGTGGGCGGTGCCGGCGTTCGTCTCGGCGTTCATCTGGCGGTACCTGCTGAACGGCGAGTTCGGCGTCGTCAACGCGATGCTGCGGGCAGCGGGCTTCGGCGGGCTCGACTGGCTCGACGACCCGTTCTGGGCCAAGGTCTCGGTGATCACCGTGAACGTCTGGCTCGGGGTGCCGTTCATGATGCTCGCGCTGCTCGGCGGCCTGCAGTCCATCCCGCGCGAGCTGTACGAGGCGGCCGAGGTCGACGGCGCCACGCCGTGGCAGCGCTTCAGGCACATCACCCTGCCCGGTCTGCGGCCGGTGTCCAGCACGGTCGTGCTGCTCGGCACGATCTGGACCTTCAACCAGTTTCCCGTCATCTACCTCGTCACGCGGGGCGGACCCGGCGGGTCCAGCGAGATCCTCGTGACCTACGCCTACAGGCAGGCCTTCGAAGGCATCAGGAACTACTCGGGATCGGCCGCGTGGGGCGTGCTGATCCTCGCACTGCTCGTCGTCATGGCCGTGGTCTACCGCCGCGCGCTGCGCAGGCAGGGGGAGGCATGGTGAGCACCGTCGGTCACGCCGCCGCGTCGCGGGCCAAGGGGCGCGGCTCGCGAGGAGCAGGCGCGTCCTTCGCCCTGCACCTCACGCTCGTCCTGGCCAGCGTCATCGCGGTCTTCCCCGTCGCCTGGCTGGTCCTGACCTCGATCAAGCCGAGGGACGCGTGGCAGTCCACCACGGTGGAGTTGTTCAACAGCCCGAGCCTCGACAACTACGCCCAGGTGCTCGGCCAGACGGCGTTCCCCCGCTGGCTGTTCAACTCGCTGCTCGTCGCCGCCATGACGACCGTGCTGGGCGTGGTGCTGTCGGCGACCACCGGCTACGCGGTCAGCCGCTTCCGGTTCCCGGGCTTCCGGTCGATCATGTGGATGCTGCTGGTCACGCAGATGTTCCCGGTGGCGATCCTGATCGTGCCGATCTACAACCTCATGGCCGGGCTCGGGCTGATCAACCAGTTCCCGGGCCTCGTCATCGCGTACCTGACGTCGACGATCCCGTTCTGCGCCTGGATGATGAAGGGCTACTTCGACACGGTCCCCGTGGAGATCGACGAAGCGGGACGGGTCGACGGGCTGAGCCCCTTCGGCACCTTCTGGCGGCTCATTCTGCCGCTGTCCAAGCCGGGGCTCGCCGTCGCGGCGTTCTACTCCTTCATCACCGCCTGGGCGGAGGTGGCGTACGCGACCGCCTTCATGACCGGGGACGACAAGTACACCCTGGCCGTGGGCATCGGGCAGTTCGTCGGCCAGCACAAGGCCGAGTGGGGACTGCTCACCGCGTCCTCGGTGCTGATCGCGGTGCCGGCGGCGCTGGTCTTCCTGCTGGTCCAGCGCAATCTCGTAACCGGCCTGACGGCCGGCGCCACGAAGTCGTAACACCACCGTGGTACCAGATTGTGATATTTCGGAGAATCGGGGGATCCCAATGACCGACGTGGTCCGTGAAGCCCGTCCCGTCGAGACCGGCACCCGCTGGTGGCGGGACGCGGTGATCTACCAGGTCTACGTCCGCAGCTTCGCCGACGGCAACGGTGACGGCGTCGGCGACCTGCTCGGGGTCCGCAGCCGGCTCGGCTACCTGGCGGAGCTCGGCGTGGACGCCGTCTGGCTGACGCCCTTCTACACCTCCCCGATGGCCGACTTCGGGTACGACGTCGCCGACTACCGGGACGTGGACCCCATCTTCGGCACCCTGGCGGACGCCAAGGCGCTGATCGACGACGCGCACGGGCACGGGATGAAGATCATCACCGACGTGGTCCCGAACCACACCTCCGACCGGCACGCCTGGTTCACGGCGGCCGTACAGGCAGGGCCCGGCGCCCCCGAGCGTCAGCGGTACATCTTCCGCCCGGGCCGGGGCGAGGCAGGGGAGCTGCCTCCCAACGACTGGGAGTCGGTGTTCGGCGGCCCCGCGTGGACGCGGCTGCCCGACGGCGAGTGGTACCTCCACCTGTTCGCCCCCGAGCAGCCCGATCTGAACTGGGAGAACTCCGAGGTTCACGCGGAGTTCGAGGCGATCCTGCGTTTCTGGCTCGACCTCGGCGTCGACGGCTTCCGCGTCGACGTGGCCCACGGCATGGTCAAGGCCCAGGGGCTTCCCGACATCGGGTCCACCGGCCAGGTCGAGATGCTGGGCACCGCGCTCCTGCCCTACTTCGACCAGGACGGCGTTCACGAGATCCACCGGAACTGGCGGCGCGTCCTCGACTCCTACGACGGCGAGCGGATCGGCGTCGCCGAGGCCTGGGCGCCGTCGCAGGAGCGCCTCGCCCGCTACGTACGGCCCGACGAGCTGCATCAGGCCTTCAACTTCCACTTCCTGAAGACGCCCTGGGACGCGGAGATGCTCCGCGGCGTGATCGACGAGTCGCTCGCCACCGTGGGCCCTGTCGGCGCGCCGACGACGTGGGTGCTGTCCAACCACGACGTCAGGCGGCACGTGACCCGTTACGGCGACGGCGAGCTCGGCCTGCGCCGCGCCCGCGCGGCGGCGCTGCTGATGCTCGCCCTGCCCGGGTCCGCCTACGTCTACCAGGGCGAGGAGCTCGGCCTGCCCGAGGTGCTCGACCTGCCGGAGGAGGTCTGCCAGGACCCCCAGCGGCTGCGCGCCCCCGAGGACGGCCGCGACGGGTGCCGCGTGCCGATCCCTTGGGCCCACTCCGAGCCGCCGTTCGGGTTCAGCCCTCCGGGGATCGAGGAGACCTGGCTGCCGGTCCCCCCGGCCTGGGGCGCGCTCAGCGTGGAGGCCCAGCTCGGCGACCCGGCCTCGACGCTCGCGATGTACCGCGCGGCGCTCAGGCTGCGCCGCGAGCACCCGGCGCTCGGCGACGGGTCCCTCACCTGGGAGGAGTCTCCCGCCGGAACCCTGATCTTCGCCCGCGGCGACGGGTTCGCCTGCACGGTCAACGCCTCGGGCGACCCGGTCGAGCTGCCCCGCCCCGGCGACCTCCTCATCTCGAGCGCGGCCGTGGCGGCGGAGGGCGACGTCGTACGGCTGGCGCCGGATTCCGCAGCGTGGTGGGCACTCGGTGTTGCGTAAAGTAGCGGCTATGAACGGTAACGCCCGGCTTTCCGACATCGCGGCCCAGGCGGGCGTCAGCGAGGCGACGGTCAGCCGCGTGCTGAACGGCAAGTCGGGCGTGTCGTCGAGCACGCGCCAGCTCGTGCTGACCGCTCTCGACCTCATGGGGTATGAGCGCCCGCAGCGGCTCCGCCAGCGCAGCAACGGGCTGATCGGGCTGGTCACCCCCGAGCTCGACAACCCGATCTTCCCGGCGTTCGCCCAGGCCATCGAGAAGTCGCTGACCCAGCACGGCTACACGCCCGTGCTGTGCACCCAGAGCCCGGGCGGCGCCCCCGAGGACGAGTTCACCGAGCTGCTGCTGGAGCGCGACGTCAGCGGCATCATCTTCGTCTCCGGCCTGCACGCCGACACCACCGCCCGGATGGACCGTTACACCAGGCTCACCGACAGGGGTCTGCCGATCGTGCTCGTCGACGGCTACAGCGAGCACATCGAGGCGCCGTTCATCTCGCCCGACGACCGGCTCGCGTCGCGCCTGGCGGTGCAGCACCTGGTCGACCTCGGGCACGAGCGCATCGGCCTCGCGCTCGGCCAGCGGCGGTTCGTGCCGGTCATCCGCAAGATCGAGGGCTTCACACAGGCGATGTCGCAGCTGCTCGGCGTCTCCGGCTGCGACGAGCTGATCCAGCACTCCCTGTTCTCGGTGGAGGGCGGCCAGGCCGCCGCGTCGGCGCTGATCGAGCGAGGCTGCACCGGCATCGTCTGCGCCAGCGACCTCATGGCGCTCGGCGCGATCAGGGCCGCCCGCGAGCGGGGCCTGTCGGTGCCCGGCGACGTCTCGGTCGTCGGCTTCGACGACTCGCCGCTGATCGCCTTCACCGACCCGCCGCTCACCACCGTGCGCAAGCCCATCGGCGCGATGGCCTCGGCGGCGGTCCAGACGCTGCTGGAGGAGATCAACGGGGCCGCTCCCAAGAACATCGAGCTGGTCTTCCAGCCCGAGCTGGTGGTCCGGGGCTCCACCGGCTCCGGCCCCCTGGTCAACCGCTGACCCCATGGTCCCCGAACTCCCCGCTTCGCCCGACGTGTTCCTGACTTGACGCACGTCAGAGGGCAGGAGACCGCCGCACCCAGCAGATGCCGATCGGAGAGACAGTGAGCCCAGCTGAAGCCGCGTCGTACGACGTTGTGGTGATCGGGGGTGCGGGAGTCGACACGACGGTTTACGTGCCGGGGCTGCCGCTGCCGTATGCCGACACCTACGCCGTGCCCCCCGTGGTCGATCGCATCGGCAACACCGGAAGCGGGGTCGCCTTGGGGTGCCACGCGCTCGGCCTGCGCAGCGAGCTGATCGATCTCATCGGCGACGATCCCCAGGGCGCGTTGATCCGCGCTCACCTGGAGGCCCGCGGTGTCGACTTCTCGTGGGCCCTCGTGCCCGAGGGCACCCGGCGCAGCGTGCTGCTCGTCGGCCCGGACGGGCGGCGCACCTCGCTCTACGACCCGCGCTTCGCCCCCGGGCAGCGGCTGCCCCGCGACCTTTACCTCCCCTCGATCCGGCGTGCCAGGCACGTGCACGTCTCGATCACCGACTTCTCCCGCCACCTGTACCCGGAGCTGCTGGAGCTGGGGGTGCCGACCTCGACCGACCTGCACGACTGGGACGGTGAGAACGACTACCACACCGACTTCGCCTACTCCTCCGACCTGGTCTTCCTGTCGGCCGCCAAGCTTCCGGACCCCGCCTCGGCGATGCGCGGCATCCTCCATCGTGGCCGCGCATCCCTGGTCGTCTGCACGGCCGGCGCCTCCGGGGCGTACCTCCTCGGCGACCCCGCCGGCGAGGCGCGGCACATCCCCGCCGCCCCGCTGCCCGGTCCCGTCGTCGACAGCAACGGAGCCGGGGACGCGTTCGTGTCGGGTTTCCTCTACGGCCGCCTGCGCGGCCTGCCGCCGGAGGAGTGCGCGCGCCTCGGCGCCGTCGCAGGCGCCCACGCCTGCACCGCCGAGGGCACCCACGAGAGCCCGATCGACGAGGAGACCCTGCTCAAGGTCTAGGCCCGCGGAACGGGAGGGGATCATCGGATCTACAATGTAAAGACGATTGACTGAAGACGCTGAGAACCGAATTCGGAGCCGGTCGTTCCAGTGTTCGTCGGTTCACAGATGGCAGATGATGACCAGGCAGCTTTTGACCGTGACGTCGTCGATGACGGGCCCCCAGGCGCCGGGGACGGTGCTGTTGAATCGCACGGTCGCCGACAGGCCGGTGGCGACGAAGGTCACCTTCTGCTGGACGTAGCCCATGTCGGCGAAGCTCTTTCCGGTGGTGTCGAAGGAGAAGTTCTGGGCCACGTCCCCGCCGATCCAGACCTGGCCCGTCTTCACCGCCGGCGCGGCGGCGGGATTTCCCGCGAGCCGGTAGCCGATCTCGTACTTGACCAGAGGAAGCGTGCTGAAGGTCTGGGAGACCTCGCCCGGGCCTGAGCCGTTCAGGTCGAGCGACTGCGCGCCGTCGGCCGCCTGCCAGAACCCCTGCCCCACCAGGTCGACCGTGCCGCCGCTCACGCTCCAGGCCCCGATGGACCGGCCCTCTGAGAAGGTCTGGAAGGTGTTCGGCCGTACCACGGGGGTCTCGAAGCTGCCGTTGCTGTGGCCGCTGGTCGCGTCGGCGGGGGCGGCGGTCACCGCGGCGAGCCCGGCCAGCGCGCCCGCCAGTCCGGCTCCGGCGCGCAGCCGCCGCCACCGGTTGCCGCCTCCGGCTCGGCGAGGGCCCTGCCCGGCCGCGCCACCTTTCCCACGGGCGCTCGGAACGGTCATCGTCGTCCTTCCTGCTGTCTGCCGGATATACCAACCGAGCGTTATATCGGCTAACCCTCGGACCGAACCCGTGAATTCATGGCACGGGTGGTATCACGAACAGGAAGATTAGCGTTCGCGTGCATGCGCGCCCCCGTGGTGCGCCTTTTGCGGGAGTCAATACTTGGTATCCGCGGAATGCGTTCATGGACGATCCAGGCCGTCCTTCCGCAGGGAAGCACCACCTCGAACGCCACGGTCATTCCGGTGAACACCAAGGCTGGACGGCGGCGCAGGACCATGATCGGATTGCTCCTGCAGCGACCAATGGCGGTACGGCCAGGGGCCGTCGCCGGGAAAGGGGCCTTGACCATGGTGCGGCGGTTCGACGACCAGGTCGTCGTGGTGGCCGGGGCCGGAAGCGGCATCGGCGCCGCCACCGCTCATCGCCTGGCGTCCGAGGGGGCGCGGGTGGTCGTCGGCGACATCGACGCAGGCAAGGCCGAGAAGGTCGCGGCGCTGATCACCGGCTCGGGCGGGTCGGCGACGCCCGTGCCGTACGACCAGGGCGATGAGGCCTCGATCGGCGCGCTCATCGAGGCCGCCCTCGTCACCTACGGTGGTGTCGACTGCCTGCACGCCAACGCGGCCGACATGGATGTCGTCGGCGACGACGGCGACGCGGCCGACGTCTCTCTGGAGGTGTTCCAGCGCACCATCGACGTGGACCTGCGGGGTTACATGCTCCTCACCCGCCATGTCGTGCCGCCCATGCTCGAGCGGGGCAGGGGCTCCATCGTCTACACCAGCTCCGGCGCGGCGTTCGCAGGCGAGGCGGAGCGGGTCTGCTACGCGATGGCCAAGGCCGGGGTGAACGCCCTGATGCGCCACGTCGCCTCCAAGTGGGGCAAGAACGGGATCCGTGCGAACTCGGTGGCCCCCGGTCTCGTCCTGACCAACGGCGTGAGGGAGAGCCTGCCCGAGGCGTTCCGTGAGTCGGTGCTCAGAAGGCAGCGCAGCCCCAGGCTCGGCGACCCCGGCGATGTGGCCGCGGCCGTCGCCTACCTGCTGTCGGCCGACGCGGAGTGGGTGGTCGGGCAGGTCCTCAGCGTCGACGGCGGCGTCACCATGCGCTGAACGGCCCCGCTGGGCCGCCCTCCCTGTCTGCGCCGTTCCCGTATAGCAAGACCCGTCCGCTACCGGCCCACCCGTTCGCCGCGTCCCGCGCGGGTGGTGGATAGCGGCGCGAAAGAAACGTGATAGCGCGTCCCGGCAGCCTGAGTGAAGGTCGTGACGGTCGCATGTGTACAAGACGACACGGCGGTTCGCGAGATCCTCTGCGCCACGGCCTGCTGGATGCGGAGAAGGAATAGCCGTCTCATCCGAGGCTCCCTCGGCGGGCGTGGTGGCGACGTGACGGCGTCACCGGTCGGCCCTGCCGAACCTGACATGCCGGACAGAATCCGAGGACGCACATGACACACCGGGATGTGGAACTGCTCGCGGTAGGGGCCGGGCCGGCCAACCTGGCCCTCGCCGTGGCCATCGAGGAACTCGCGCCGGACGTGGCCACCAACTCGCTGGTGATCGAGCAGGCGGACACCGTCTCGTGGCAGCCGGGCATGCTGCTTCCAGACGCCCAGAGCCAGGTCTCCTTCCTGAAGGACCTGGTCACCCTGCGCAATCCGCGCAGCAGGTTCTCCTTCGTCAACTACCTCCACTCGGTCGGCCGGCTCAGCGAGTTCATCAACATGGGGAGCCTGTGGCCCTACCGGGTCGAGATATCCGACTACTTCCAGTGGGTCGCCGGCTCCCTGAGGAACGTCCGGCTGGAGTACGCGCGGCGGTGCACGGGGATGGAGCCGCTGCGCGACCCCGACGGGACGCTGACCGGGTGGCTCACCCGGCTGGACGACGGGTCCACCATCGGCAGCCGGTACCTGGTGGTCGGCGCCGGCCGCGACTCCTTCGTCCCCGAGGAGTTCGCCGCCCTGCCGGAGCGGCGGGTCATCCACAGCACGAGGTACCTGCAGCGGATCGCCGAGCTTCCCAAAGGCCTTCCGTACCGGGTCGCGGTGGTCGGGGGCGCGCAGAGCGCCGCGGAGATGTTCGACGCGGTGCAGCGCGACCTGCCGGGATGCCAGCCGAGCATGGTGATGCGGTCGATCGGGCTGAAGACCTACGAGAACAGCAAGTTCACCAACGAGCTGTACTTCCCCTGCGCCGTGGACGACTTCTTCGCGGCGCGCCCAGAGGCCCGCGACCAGATGCTGCGCGAGATGCACGTCACGAATTACTCGGGCCTCGCCCCGGAGACGCTGGAAAGGCTGTACAGCCAGCTCTACCTCGACCGGCTGACCGGCAAGGGCCGGCTGCGGATCGTCACGATGAACGATGTGACCGCCGCACGGGAGGACAGCGACGAGGTGGTGCTCGAGCTGACCGACCGCAGGACGGGCGCGGTGGAGGAGCTCCGATGCGACCTGGTGCTGCTCGGCACCGGGTTCGTCCGGGCGATGCCGGCGCTGGTCCAGGGGCTCGCCGACGCGCTCGGCCTGGAGCGCGTCGAGGTCACCCGCGACTACCGGTTGCTCGTCGACGGCCCCGCCACCGCGGCGTGCTACCTGCAGGGCGTCAACGAGGCGACGCACGGCATCGCCGACTCGCTGCTGAGCATGCAGGCCGTCCGCGCCTGGGACATCGCCAAGGACATCCTCGCCCGCAGGGCCGCGCCGGCCGGCGCGGCGGCGCCCTTCCCGCCGGCGCCCGCACGCGTTCCCGTCAACTGAGCGACCACAAGGAGTAATCGTGGAGATCCGCAGCCTCGACCGGGACCGGCTCGGCCCCGGCAACAACCACTCCCAGCGGCTGATGCCCTGGGAGGCGCTGAACGCGCCCTTCGAAGGCGCCTGGTGCGTCATCAAGCCCGGCACGGCGTCGGTGAAGCACGCCCATCACGAGTACGAGATCTTCATCGCGGTCACCGGCGAGGCCACGCTGGAGTCCGGCGGCGAGCGGACCCGGTTCCGGCCGGGTGATCTGGTCCACTTCCCCCCGCACATCGATCACCAGGTCATCAACGAGGGCCAGGAGGACTTCGAGATGTACGCGGTGTGGTGGGACCTGGAGATGAGCGAGAAGTTCACCGGACGCCACCAGAAGGAGGTCTGAACCATGGCGGGACAGCCCCCCGGCCGCCGGGCACTGATCATCGACACCCCGCCGACGTCGAACGGGGACCTGCACGTCGGGCACCTCGCCGGGCCGTTCATGGCGGCCGACGTGCATGCCCGCTACCTGCGGTCCACCGGCCGGCCGGTGGTGTTCTCCAGCGGCACCGACGACAGCCAGACGTACGTGCTGGCCAGCGCCCGCCGCAAGGGGCTCACGCCGGAGGAGCTGTGCGGCAGGTCCTGGCACGAGATCCGCCGCACGCTGGAGGGCATGGGCATATCGCTGGACGGCTTCGCGCCGTACGACGATCGCTACCGGGCGTCGGTGCTGGGCTTCGTCGGCGCCCTGCACGACGCTGGGAAGTTCGAGCTGAGGAAGGTCAGGCTGCCGTACTCCGAGCGCACCGGGGAATTCCTGGTGGAGGGCCTGGTCTGCGGCTACTGCCCGGTCTGCCTGGTCGAGAGCCGGGGTGGGCTCTGCGAGAGCTGCGGTCACCCCAACAACTTCGACGAGCTGGTCGAACCGCGCTCCACCGTCGACCCCGGCGACGCGGTGACCGTCAGGGAGGCCGAGATCCTGGTGCTGCCGCTGGAGCGGTACCGTGACCGGCTCACCGCCTACTACCGGGAGCGGGAGTCGCGGCTGCGGCCGCACACCGTGCAGTTGGTGCGCGAGCTGCTCGCGAAGCCGCTGCCCGACTTCCCGGTCACCTACCCGGTGGACTGGGGCATCCCTGCCCCGTTCCCCGAGACGCCGGGGCAGGTGCTCAACGCCTGGGTCGAGGGCATCCCGGCCGTCATGTACTGCACGGCGTTCGCCGCGGAGGGGCTGGGAGAGCGGCACGACGCCGACGACGAGCTGTGGCGGGCCGAGGAGTCCCCCGAGATCATCTACTTCATCGGCTTCGACAACGTCTACTTCTGGGGCCTCACGCACGTGGCGTTGCTGATGGCGCACGAGGGCAGGTACGCGCTGCCGGACGCGATCATCTCGAACGAGTTCTATGAGCTGGAGAACGCGAAGTTCTCCACCAGCCTCGGCCACGTGCTGTACACCGGTGACCTGCTCGACGAGGTGCCGAGAGACCTGATCCGCTTCTACCTCGCGCTGAGCTGCCCCGAGCACCAGCAGACCAACTTCAGCCGTGAAGCGCTGACCAAGGTGACCGAGGAGCGCCTGGTCCGGCCGTGGAACCGGCTGGCCGGGGTGCTGGCCAAGGCCGCGGCCGAGGCGGGCGCGGAGGCCGGCGGGACGCTGGCGGTGTCCGGCGAGGCGCGGCGGCGCGCCGAGGCCGTGCTGGCGCGGTTCCGCACCTGCTACGAGCTGCCGGGCTACAGCCTCACCAGGGCCGCCAACCTGGTGGTGGCGCAGCTGAACAGGCTGCTCGCCACCGCCCGGCGCCTTGAGGGGGCCGGCGCGGGCGCGGAGGGGCTCGGCGACCTGTTCTTCGAGGTACGGGTGCTCGTCTCGGGCGCCTCGCCGATCCTGATCGACCTCGCCGAGGCGGCGGCCGAGGAGGGTGGCTTCTCCTGCGGCTTCGACGCCGGAACGTCCGCGGTCTCGGAGGTGGCGCCTTTCGCGCTTCCGCCGCTGGGCGCCGCCGGTGACGCCGGCATCGCCTGAACGCGACCACGTGGGGTGTCTTCCCGCCCCGGTCGGGCGGGGACGGGCGTCCCCATAAGACACGACGAGCCTTCAGTGAGTGAGTGGTGACACAGTGTTATCAATGATCGCGGACACTTCGACGCGCGGAGTGGTCCTGGAACAGGCGGACACGGCCGAGGTACGACGGATCGCCGCCGAGCTGAGCTCGTCGCGGGACGGGCAGGTGAACGACCCGGTCTCGGTCGCCGCGGCGCGCCACGCGTCCGACGCGCTGCCTCTCGTCCTGCGCAGGACGCTCCGGGGGTTCCGGCGGGACTCCGGCAGGACCGGCTCGCTGCTCATCGGCGGCCTGCCCCTCGACGAGAGCGTCCTTCCCCCGACCCCCACGGTGGACGGCTCGGTCCAGCGGTCGCTCAGCGTTCCCGCCGGCGTGCTGATGCTGGTCGCGTGCGTGCTCGGGGAGCCGACGGCCTTCCAGGCCGAGAAGTCCGGCGCTCTGGTGCAGGACGTGGTGCCGGTTCCGGGGAAGGAGGAGTTCCAGGGCAACGCGGGCTCGGTGATGCTGTCGTTCCACAACGAGAACGCCTTCCACCAGCACCGGCCCGACTACGTCATGCTGCTGTGCCTGCGCACCGACCACGAGCGCGTGGCGGGCCTGCGCACCGCGTGCGCCCGCGAGGTCCTGCCCGCGCTGACCGGCGCCACGAGGCGGACCCTGTTCCTGCCGGAGTTCGTCACCGCGTCACCCCCGTCGTTCGGCGCGGACCACGCGGCCACGGTCCCGCACGCGGTGTTCTTCGGAGCGCCGGAGGACCCCGACATGCGGGTGGATCTGGCCGCGACCACCGCGCTCACACCGAGGGCCGACATGGCGCTGGCCGAGCTCGGGAAGGTGCTCGACGGCGTCGCGCACACCGTACGGCTGGCCGCCGGCGACCTGGCCATCGTGGACAACCGGGTGACCGTACACGGGCGCACCGCGTTCCGGCCTCGCTACGACGGGCGCGACCGCTGGCTGCAGCGCACCTTCGTGGCCACGGACCTGCGCCGTTCTCGCGATCACCGGCCCCTGGACGGCTACGTCCTGGATCGGTGAGCACGAAACTCGCGCACCGGGCCGGGTCCCGAAGCGGCGGTGTCACCGGCGCCTCATCCACCGTGGGCGCGACGGTGGCACCGCCGTGGACCTCAGGCCGCACGCTCGAACCGGAGAAGACCACGAAGCTCGGCGGCGAGAGGTTCCAGCGCGGTACGGGCCAGCGTGTCGTTCTGCCGGAAGGGCAGGGCGTTGGTCCGGGGAGGGGCGAAGGTCGCGAACTGGCGCACGTTGGTGAACGGCCCGATGGCGAACCGGCGTGGATGCGGGCTGCCGTTCCGGTCCAGGATCCGGAAGTCCGTGGTGGACACGTGCAGCAGGCCGGAGCTGTGGTGGAACCCGTCCGCCTCGTCGGCGAGGACGTGCTCGGCCGCCTCGCCGGGTTCGTACAGCCCCCGCAGCAGCGGGTCGTCGCAGGTCCGCAGGTTCGCGTCGGGCAGGCGTGCCTCCACCAGCGCGGTGGCCTCGACGGTCTCCGGGACGCAGGCGCCCCCGGCGCGGAACACGCCTTCGTCCTCGTCGGCGCCGACCCACATGTCCGCGCCGAGGAACGTGACGATCCCCGCCTCTGAGAGGGCGAGAAGCTGGCAGGTCCGGTGCCCCGGAGGGCCGCTGCCGATGTACTCGAAGAACCCCTGCCACCATCCCTGGACGTCCTCGACCTGCGACCGGGCGCTGATCTTGGCCGTGGCCCGCAGCTGGTGCAGCTGCCCGTAGACCGACACGAGCGCCAGGTACGCCCCCTGGTCGGCGCTGAACGCGGGGTCGCCGCGCCGGTCGACGTCGCCGGCGATGTGCCCGCGCACGTGGTCCTGCAGCTCGGCGAGACCGGCGAAGCACCGCCCGTCCAGCGGCCTGTCCAGCCCGGCGAGGTCCAGCCGGTCGGCGAGGTCCGGTACGGCCGCCTCGACCAGGGCCCGCATGTGGTCGCCGTCCCAGTCGAGGCAGGTGTAGGACGCCGAGAACTCCTCCCATCCCATCGTGACGCGGTCGGGGTGCGCGGTGAACAGCTCGTGGTAGTAGCCCCAGCCGATCTCCTTGGCCATCAGGGGCCAGAGGTCGACGAAGAAGTCGACCCGCTCGCGGCCGGCGAATCTCCGGTCGAGCGTCGCCGCGTCGAAGAACGTCGGCAGCGGCGCGGGCGCGCCGCCCAGCCGGTAGCCGATCTTGGAGCGGTACGGGACGCCTCGCCGCGATCCGACGTAGAGCCGCGGCTCGTCGCCGGACGGCAGGTAGCGCAGCCGGCCGTCCTCCTCCACGTACCGGCCGCCGCGGCCCTCGGTCAGCAGCACCATGAGGTCCACGAAAGCGGCACCGAACCCGCGCAGCACGATGTTCTCTCCCGGCCGGAACATGGACAGGTCCACGTCGGCGCTATAGGCGCGCGGCAGGTACAGCAGGTCGTGCCGGGCGGCGAAGTCGGCCATCCGCTGGTGTTCCTTGCACGGCCGGGCGTCCAGGTGCCCCAGGGCGAGGATCACCGTGTCGGCCTCCAGCGGTTCGGCTCGATCGGCCAGCCACACCCGCTGCCTGCTCCCCGGCCCGTCCTCGAGCCGGACGGCCACGGTCGCGTGCACCGACACCGAGACGTTCCCGGGGCGCTCGGCGACGAGCTTCTCGAAGACCCACCCCAGGTAGCGGCTCTGCACCTGGCGGGTGGCGAAGGACATGCCGGTCAGGTCCGGCTGCCCGCCGTCGCCCGCCGCCCACTCGCTCAGCGACGGTCCCGGCCGGATGGGGCCCGCGCATCGCACGGTGTCGTCGGGGAACATGGTCACGTTCTCGGCCATGGCGTTCATCCACATCAGCGGCGACTGGTCCTCGCGCCACACCCGGCCCCCACCCGCCGGGTAGGGGTCCACCATCTCGATACGAACCTCTCGGAAGGGCGGCAGCTCACCGATGTTCGCCAGAAGGCGTTCCATCACACCGGTGCCCCGCGGTCCGGCCCCCACAATGACAATGACAAAGGGATCAGTCTTCGACTTATTCACGCCGTGTTCCCCAGGTTGAAAATTGACTACCGTGTGCCGACGGTTTCTGGTCGGCTCGACATCCCCGATCGGTCCCATGTGATGCGGCCGGCGGCCGGCGCGGTTCCGATCCGTGGACGTGGCGGGCGGCTGGTGGCTCATGGGTGAAGGCGCGGTCTAGCCGGCGGCGGAAAGGGCGCCGGAAACGACGCCGGAAAAGGAGGAGGGCGATTCATCCTCGAGTTCTGAAACGACCGGCGGTACGGCGGGATTGTTCATTTCCTGCTCCTGTTCTCGGCCTGTGAATTCGTGCTCGCACAGACAACTCTGCGCTCGCGGAAGCCGCCGGAACAGGTGAATGAAAGTCAGCAAGTTGCATGCTGGTTACCGCTTCCTGCCACGAGGAAGCTGGACAGCGAGGATCAGGCGCGGGGCTCCACGAAGTCGCCGATACGCAGGGCCGCGGCAAGCGCGTCGGGGTGGCCGGTGCGGGTGTACACCTCGGCCGCGGTGTCGGCGAACTTGATGACGTGCTCGTCTCCGTGGGCGATGGCCCAGTCGAGGACGTCGGTCACGGCGTCCGGGCCGGCCGCCGCGTCCGGCAGCTCGGCGCGCGGAGCGGCCCGCTCCGGCGCGTACGCGGACAGGATCGCCGCGGTGGTCGCCCAGACGGCGGACAGGCTTGGCGCCCACATCTCTCTAGGAAGGGCGGGCAGGGTGTGCAGCACGGCGTTCGGCGCGGTGGCGGTGTGCACGAGCAGCACCGGGCTCGCGTGGCCGTGGGTGAGGTAGCGCAGCGTCGCCGCGTCCACGAGGTCGGTCAGCCGGGCGCGCGCGTCGTCGGGGCCGGCCGCCGGGCGCAGAGCGGCGACCGACCCGCGCCAGCCGGTGAGATCCCGCAGCCGGCCGAGACGGGCGCCGACGTTGCCCTGCTGGTCGGGGATGCGGGGAAGCGCCTCGAGGGCGGCCGTGGGGTCAAGCGCGCCGGAGGGCTCGGCGGTCACCGGCACCGAGAGCGCGCGGGCGGCCCAGAACGCCAGCCCGTGGGCCAGCTCGGCGACCGCGGCCGGGCTCTGGTCGCCGGCCAGCAGCGCGCGCACGGCGTGACCGACGCGGATCACCGCGTGGGTCGTGCCGGCGACGATCCCGGGAAGCAGCCTCGGCCACCAGGTGACGAGCAGCTCCTGCCACGGCCGCTCGCCGGCCTGCCGGGTGAAGTACGCCGTCCAGTCGCCGATCCGGCGCCCGTCCCCCAGGGCCGCCTGCCAGTTCAGGTCGGTGATCTCCTCGGTGGCGGAGGGCAGGTCGTCCAGGCGGCGGACGTAGGCTCCGACCCAGCGGTCCACGTCGGCCGCGTGCCCGCGCCGGACCATCACCTCCACCGCCATCGGACCGTGGTTGGTCAGCTGGCTCTCGCCCCACTCGGGCCCGGTGCCGTGGAACCGCTCGTACGCGTCGTTCAAGATCCCGCTGTTCATCGTCGTCTCCCCGTGGATCAGGCGGCATCTGAGTCCTACCCATGAACCGACACAGGTAGGTATATCGCAGCGACGCCGGTCGCACGTAGACGTCAGGGAGGCAGGGACCTGTTCCGCGGGGGCCGCCCGGCCGGAAATGGAGCACGTACGAAGAAGACAGAGGGGAGGGGGAGGCATTTGACTGGCATCACCGCACGGCCAGCGCGGCGTGACCGGCCGAGCGGGGCCGCGACCAGCACGCCGGCGCGCGGGCGGCACCGTACCTGAACCCGCGCCGGCCGGATGGACCTGACGCACACGGCTCACCATGAGCCCCATCGACCACCGACCGACACGTGTTCAGAGGATCGACACCATGAGCGCTAACCCGAACTCGTCCCGCCCCCCGGCGATCCTCTTCATGGGGGATCTGGTGATCGTCGGAAGGCAGACCCGGCTCATCACCGAAGCGCGCCGCCGGGGATTCGCACCTCTCCTCGTCATCACCCCCGACACCGACCCCGATCGGCTCGCGGCCTGCCGTGCCGACTCCGCGCACCCCTTGTCGCAGCTGGAGGAGGTCGTGCTGGTCCAGGACGCCAAGGTGGACCTGGTCATGCCCGCGGTGCAGACGCTGCTTCGCCGGTACGACGTGCGGGGAGTGCTGTGCGTCGGGGACTTCTTCGTGGAGCCGGTCGGAATGCTCGGCGACTGCCTCGGCCTGCCGGGCGCCGGAGCCGCCGCCAGCCGGATCAGCCGCAACAAGCTGCTGCAGCGTACGACCGTCCCCGACCTGTCGCCCGACTTCACGGTCGTCACGCCGGAGGAGCGGTCCGGCCTCGACACCAGCGGGCTCGAATTCCCCGTCGTCGTCAAGCCGGTGGGACGCTTCTCCAGCCTCGGCGTGCGCCAGGTGAAGAGGCCCGATGAGCTAGCCGAGGTGCTCGCGACCTACCCCGAGGACGAGACCGTGCTGGTCGAGAGCCGCGTGGTCGGCCCCGAGTTCTCCGTCGAGGCGCTGGTGCAGAACGGCGAGGTCTTCTGGGCACAGGTGACGGGCAAGAGGACCAACGAGTCGACCGGCATCTACTTCACGGAGATGGGCCACACCTCGCCGGCCGAGTTGTCGGACGTCGACGAGAAGGCGCTGCTCGAGGCCAACGAGGAGGTGCTGCGCCGCCTGCGCTTCCGTGACGGCATGACGCACGCCGAGTTCCGGCTGGCCGAGGGGCGGCCGGTGATGATGGAGGTGGCGACCAGGCTGCCGGGCGACGGCATCACCTTCCTGTGGCACCTGGCCACGGGGGAGCCGCTGGAGCCGGTCCTGGTCGATCTCGCCCTCGGGGTCCCCACCTCCTACCCCGCTCCCCGCCGCAGGGCCTTGCAGGTCTACCTGGAGCACCCGTACGGCAGGCTCCGCGACGTCACGAGCACCGGCGCGCCGGTGTCGTGGGTGACGGCGGACGACCTGTGGCCGGCCTTCGAACCGTCCGCGCCGGAGGACCCGACCCGGGCGCACGCCGTGCTGGTCACCAAGCTGCGGGGGGCGCTCCTGGGCCCGCAGACCGACTCCGAGCAGCGTTCCGTCTCAGTGATCTACGACGCGCCGCTCGACGGACCGGCGCGGACACCGGCCGAGGAGTTCACCTCCGCCGTGACCATCACGGTGGAGGACGACCTGCCCGGCGGCGACTCGGGGAGCGGTTCTTGAGCGAGATCCGGACGTTCACCGACCCCACCGGCGGGATGGACGCCGCCCGGTGGGACGCGCTCGCCAAGGACCATTTCTACTCCTCCAGCAACTGGCTGCGGTTCTGTGCCGGGGACGGGGGTGTCACGACCGGCGGCCTGCACGCCGAGGCCGGCGGCACCGGCATGGTGGGCGTGCCCGTGACGGCGATGCGGCGGATCGGCAACCCGTTCTACCAGTGGAGCCGCATCCTCGGCGACGCCGGCCTGCCGTCTCCAGGTCCCGAGGGGCTGCTCGTCGGCGCGCACCGCGGGTACCAGACCCACATCCTCTCCACGCCGGACCTGTCTCGCGAGCAGGCCGCGAAGGAGCTCCTCGGCGCGCTGGAGCCGCTCGTCAAGGAGGTCGCGGGCGGCGGCCTCGCCGGGGAGCCGGCGGACACGGTCCCGGCCGTGGCGATGTTCCTGTCGACCGAGGACGTCGTGGCGCTGCGGGCCGCGGGGGTGCGGGCCCTGCCGGTGGCCCTGCAGCCGGACGCGTGGATACCCGTCCCCGAGGGGGGGTGGGACGCGTGGGTGGGCTCCCTGCCCTCCAGGCGCCGGGCCGACATCGTGCGGCGCGACCAGAGGAAGTTCGCCAACGTCGGCTACGAGGTCGTCCACACGACGCTCGGCGAGTGCCACCTCGAAGCGGCCCGCTTGCTGGCGTGCACGGAGCGCCGTTACGGGCACGACGCCGACGTGGGGGAGCTCGCCGAGTCCATCCTCCTCCAGTCCGAGGCGATGGGCTCCGACGCCCGCGTGCTGCTGATCAACCGCCCCGGTGAGGGCCCGGTGGGCTACTGCCTCTACTACATGTGGGGCGACACCCTCTACCTGCGGGCCGCGGGGTTCGACTACGAGCGGCTGGCGGGCGCGGCGGAATACTTCAACCTGGTGTACTACCTGCCCATCGAGATCGCGTCCGAGGCCGGGATGCGCTGGGTGCACGCCGGCATCGAGGCCGCCGAGGCGAAGGTGCTGAGAGGCGCGGTCCTGCGCCCGCTGTGGATGCTCGAGCTGTCACAGCCCGGCGTGCTGAGCGATCACTCCGCCGAGGTGCGGGCGTACAACGCCGATCTGTACGCCAAATGGTGCGATTCCTCACCCGCGGTCGCGAAGGCCATCGTCCGCGACCTCTGGGCTCCGTTCTGCTGACCGCGCAGTGACGAGACCCCTGGCGAGGGCGGCCAGGAGCGGCCGCCATCCCTTATGAAACCGATCCGAATGGAGAGGCTACCGCCGTGAGCATCACCCTCTGGTTCGATCCCAGCTGTCCCTTCACCTGGCGTACGTCGCGATGGGTCCGGGAGGTCGCCGCCCGCCGGGGTGAGGAGGTGACGTGGCGGTTCATGAGCCTCGCCATCCTCAACGAAGGCAAGGACATCCCCGAGCGGTTCAGGCAGGCGCACGCGCGCTCTCTCGGAGCGCTGCGGGTGCTGGCCGCCGTCGACGAGCGGTACGGGCAGCGCGCCGTCGACCGGCTGTACACCGCGATCGGCGGCCGGGTGCACGACCAGGAGGGCGAGCTGACCCATGACGTGCTCGCCGCCGCTCTCGCCGACGCCGACCTGCCGGCGGAGCTGGTGCGGGCCGCCGACGACGTCGCGCTCGACACGCTGGTCAGCGCGAGCCACCACGCGGGCCAGGCCCGCGTCGGCACCGAGACCGGCAGCCCGGTGACGGCGGTCGACGACGGCCCCGGCTTCTTCGGCCCAGTCATCTCGGCACCTCCGGCCGCCGAGGACGCCGACCGGCTGATCGAGGCCCTCCGGCTCCTGTCGTCGGTCCCGGAGTTCAGCGAGCTGAAGCGGGCGCGCAGCCCCCTCAGCTGACCCCGGCGAACGGCCGCCGGGCCCGCAGACGTGAGAGCGCCTATCGGGGTGGAAGATTCCTTCCACCCCGATAGGCGCTTTTCTCGATGGACGACCCACCCGGGCGCCGGGGCTAGACCCGCGCCTCCGGGCGCGACGCGGACGTCGCCGAGCCCTCGAAGGCGGCGAGCGCCCGGGGAAGGAAGCGGGCGAAGACCAGCCATCCGGCGACGAGCGCGCCGGTCGCGAGCAGGAGCGCGCCGCGCAGCCCCAGCCAGTCCCCGGCCAGGCCACCCACGATGCCGCCGACGCCGATGGCGCCGAAGGCGAGGAACCGGTACGTCGCGGACACGCGCGCCAGCATCTCGTCGGGGGTGGCGCGCTGCCGCAGCGAGATGCCGAAGATGTTGAAGATCGTCATGCCGAAACCGTAGAGCGTGAAGGCCGCGGTGGTCAGCACGATGAGCACCGGCTTCGACCCCACCGCGAACGGGATGATCAGCGGCGCCACCGACGCCAGCCCCATTCCCGCGACGAGGACGCGCGCCACCCCCAGCTTCTCCCCGGCGAACCTGGCCGCCACGGAACCGGCCAGCACGCCGATCGCGCCCAGGGACATGGTCAGCCCGACGAGCTGGGGAGAGAAGCCCAGGACCCGGATCGCGTAGACCAGGTAGAGGGTGAGCACCGCCTGCTCGAACAGGTTGAACCAGGCGCCCTGCAGCGTCAGGACCCGCAGCAGGGGCATGCCCGCCGTGAAGCGCATCCCCTCCACGATCCGTGCCACGATACCCGCGCCGCCGCCGCCGGCCTTCCGCCCGGCCGCCTTCTCGCGGGCCCGGACGGCCAGGAGCCCGCCCGCCGCCAGCACGTACGCGATCACCGCGACCGTCATGGACGCCGGCCCGCCGAGCACCCCCACCAGCACCCCGCCCAGCCCCGGCGCGGCCACCATCGCCAGGGAGAACGCCGTCTCCAGCCGGCTGTTGGCCGACACCAGGCGCTCCTGGGGCACCAGGGTCGGCACGTACGCCTGGTAGGCGACGTCCGAGAACGCGATGAGCGACCCCATGCCGAAGGCCACGAAGAACAGGACGTAGAGGTGCACCAGGCCGACGGAGGAGGTCAGCGGGATGACCACGGCCAGTATCGCGTTGCCGGCGTACGCCGCGATCAGCGCCGGGCGGCGTGAGCGGCGGTCCAGCCACGCGCCGGCCGACAGCGTGACGAGGAACACCGGGAAGAACTGAGCGGCGTTGAGCAGGCCGATCTGGGTCGGCGTCGCGGTGAAAGTGATCACGGCCATCAGCGGCAGGATCACGCCCAGGCTCTTCGAGGCGAAGTGCGCGAGCAGCTGCGACAGCCAGAACTTGCCGAAGTCGCTGTTGATCAGCACCCGGGACGGCCAGGTGCCGGCGGCCCGGGTGGGGGGTTGGGAGACCCCGAGGGTGGGAGCGGTCATCGTCGTACTCCTTGAGGGCGATCGTCGAGGCGGGCGGGTCGTCGTGGATCCGTTCTCGCACGACCAACTCTGCTCGGCCCCCACCCCCGCGACCAGGCGATTCGGCGTCAGCAAGCTGACAGTGGGCAGCAGCTTCCTGCCATCGGGGGCCCCGGCGTGGCTCGTGGCCGCCCGAGTGCCTTCCATCAGCGGGTCGCTACGCTCAGTCACCATGGAGACGGTCGCCCGGAGTCTGGTGCCGGCACGGTTGGATCGGTTGCCGTGGTCGGGCTTCCACACGCGGTTCGTCGTCGCGCTCGGCGTCGCGTGGGTGCTGGACGGGATGGAGATCACGATCGCCAGCGCGGTGGGGTCGGTGCTCCAGGACAGGCGGACGCTCGGCCTGTCGGCGGTCGAGGTGGGCTTCACCGCCACCGTCTACCTGGTCGGCGAGGTGGCGGGGGCGTTGGTGTTCGGGCGGCTGTCGGACCGGTTCGGCAGGCGCAGGCTGTTCGTCCTGACACTAGGGCTCTACCTGGTCGCCAACGGCATCACGGCGTTGTCGCCCAACCTGGCGTTCTTCCTGGTGTTCCGGTTCCTGGCGGGTGCGGGCATCGGCGGGGAGTACTCCGCGATCCATTCGGCCATCGACGAGCTGATCCCCTCCCGGTACCGGGGCAGGGTGGATCTGGCGGTCAGCGGCACGTACTGGCTGGGCGCGATGATCGGCACGGCGAGCACGTACGTGCTGCTGAACCCCGAGGTCCTCCCCGTCGACGTGGGGTGGCGGCTCGGGCTGCTGATAGGGCCGCTGGTCGGCGTGGCCATCTGGGTGCTGCGCCGCCACCTCCCGGAGAGCCCCCGCTGGCTGCTCATGCACGGCAGGCGGGAGGAGGCCGAGCGGACCACCGCCGGGATCGAGGAGGCCGTCGAGCGGAGCGGGCGCCCTCTGCCCCCGGTCGACGAGGACAGGGCCCTGGAGTTCCGCCCGCACGGCGCCCCGTCGTACCGCGAGATCGCCCGGGTGCTCCTGCGGGAGTATCCCCGGCGCACGGTCCTCGGCGTGACGCTGATGATCAGCCAGTCGTTCCTCTACAACGCGATCTTCTTCACGTACGTCCTGGTGCTCAACACCTTCTACGGCGTGTCCCCGCACGACGCCTCGAAGTACCTGTTCGCGTTCGCGCTCGGCAACCTCGCCGGGCCCTTGGTCCTCGGCCCCCTCTTCGACACGCTGGGACGCAGGGTGATGATCTCCAGTACGTACATCGTGTCCGGGCTGCTGCTCGCGGTCACGGGCTGGCTGTTCGAGCAGGGAATGCTCAACGCGACGACCCAGACACTCCTATGGTCGGTGATCTTCTTCGTCGCCTCGGCGGCGGCCAGCGCCGGCTACCTGACCGTGAGCGAGCTGTTCCCCCTGGAGATCAGGGCGCTGGCCATCGCGCTGTTCTTCTCAGTGGCCCAGGGCTTCGGCGCCCTGGGGCCCACGATCTTCGGCGCGCTCATCGGCGACCGCGCGCACCCGCACCCGACCCGGCTGTTCTACGGCTACCTGTTCGCCTCCGCGATGATGGTGTTCGCCGGACTGGTCGCGCTCGTTCTCGCGGTGAACGCGGAGCGCAGATCGCTGGAGGACCTGACGCCGCCCCTGTCCATCACCTGAGCTCGAGCAGTCGCCAGAGGCCGGGCGGGCGGCCTATCACGCCAGCTCACCGGCGGTCGTGCGACACTGTGTCATGCGATGGTGATGATTTGTTACGCCCTGCGGACTGGTCGCGGCCACAGAGGATCTTCAAGCTGACGGCAACACCGATCAGGAAGGCACCCCCGTGGCACGAACCTCTTCCTTGCGTGCTCTCCAGCGTCTGGCCGCCGAGCATGGCGACGCCCGGCGTCTGGGTGTCCCCGTCGACGAGTTGCGCGGCCTGCGCGCCGAGGCCGTCGCCGAACCCCACGGCATCGCCAGGCGCGAGCTGCTCAAGCGGGCAGCGATCGCCGGTCTGGGCGCGGCCGCGCTCGGCGGGCTCGGCTTGCCCGCCCGTGAGGCCCGGGCCGACGTCACCTCGCCGACGGCCAATTCGCCCAAGCCCGCCAGGGTCGCCGTCATCGGTGGCGGCATCGCCGGGCTCACCGCCGCGCTCACTTTGCGCGACGCGGGAGCCACGCCCATCGTCTACGAGGCCAACCCCTCACGGATCGGCGGACGCATGTATTCCCAGCGCTCGCTGTGGACGGGCGGGCAGACCTCCGAGCTGGGCGGCGAGCTGATCGACCAGGGGCACAAAAAGATGCTCGAACTGTGCCGTCGTTTCAACCTGCCCACGATCGACTTCGCCGGGGCCGGGCCCAACGGCGCGGAGGAGATCCTGCGCTTCGCCGGCGCCTACTACCCGCGATCCCAGGCCGACGCCGACTTCAAGGAGATGTACCACTCTCTCCATTCCGATCTGGTGGCGGCCGGCGAGGTGAAGTGGAACAGTGCCACGGCCGAGGGCACCGCGCTGGACAACATGTCGCTGTACGACTGGATCGACTCCCGGGTCGCCGGCGGGCACTCCTCCAATCTGGGCCGCTTCCTGGACGTCGCCTACAACGTGGAGTACGGCGCCGACACCGTCGACCAGTCGTCGCTGGCGCTCATCCTGCTGCTGGGCTACCAGCCGAACCCCGGCCACTTCAACGTCTGGGGCCTGTCGGACGAGCGCTACCACATCGTCGGCGGCAACGACCAGCTCCCGGGCGCCATCGCCGCCGCGCTGCCCTCGGGGTCGATCCAGATGGGCTGGAAGCTGCTGGCCGTCCGGGCGAACTCCGACGGTACCCAGACCCTGACCTTCGACAACGGCGGCACCACCAAGACCGTCACCGCCGACCACACGGTCATCACCGTGCCGCTACCGATCCTGCAGGGCCTGGACCTGTCGCGCGCCGGGTTCGACGCCCGCATGACGAGCTTGTTGCGCGATGCCCGCATGGGGTACTGCACCAAGCTCAACATGCAGTTCACCAGCCGCCCCTGGGTCGGCACCGGGCCATGGCCGGGGGTGTCGGCCGGTGACTCCTTCAGCGACCAGTCCTTCCAGAACTGCTGGGACACCACCAAGGGGCAGCCGGGCTCGAGCGGCATCCTCATCCAGTACGGCGGAGGCGGCCTGGCGCGCTCCCTCGCCCCCGCCACCCCGTTCGCCACCGACTCCGACCCCTACGTCCGGTCGCTGGCCGGGTCGAGGCTCACCGAGATCGACCAGGTCTTCCCCGGTACCAAGGCGAAATGGAATGGGCGCGCCCAGCTCTCGGCCTGGCACAAGAACCCCTACTCCCTGGGCGCCTACTCCTACTGGCCCGTCGGCTACCTGCACAGGTACGCCGGCTACGAGGGCACGGCCCAGGGGAACGTGCACATCTCGGGCGAGCACTGCTCCTACGACTACCAGGGCTACATGAACGGCGGCGCCACCGAAGGGGAACGCGCGGCGGCCGAGGTGCTGACCGCCCTGCGCGCCTAGAGGCGATCGCGGCGTGTGCCCGTGGAGGGCGCACGCCGTCGTCCGCGGTTACGCGGACCAGCCATCAGTGCCATGGCGGAAATCTGACGGAGAAGGAGTTCCTTCCCTTCTGGTAAGGGGCCGCCGCTGCCATTAATGGTTAACCTTCTTAACGATTTCCTTGTACGGAGGTTGGCATGCACCGTCTGGCCGTGCTTCTCTGCTTGCTCATCCCACTCCTGTTCACGGCCCCGGCCGACGCCGCGGTCACCCCGCTCCAGGTCTACGGGTCCTGGCACTGCGGCGACGACGCCTGCATATGGGGGACCGTCCGTGACGTGACCGAGTTCGACCAGAAGAACCACTGGCTGATCGACCGCGGTGACGGCCGTCCCTCCGTCAACGTCGTGGTGCTCAGCTTCGTCCATCCGGTCAAGCTCCTGCACAAGACGACCGACGCGCAGACACTCGACGGCGTGCCGCGCGGCATGGCCGCCGACATTGTCACCTACTTCAAGAACCACGGCATCCGGGTGATGCTGTCCATCGGTGGCATCACCTACACCGACGCCTGGAACGCGGCGCTGGCGGAGAACGCGGCCCAGTTCGGGCGCAACGCCGCCGAGGTGGCCCAGCGCCTGGGTGTCGGCATCGAGATCGACTATGAGCAGAACAGCGCGCCCGACCTGGCGGGCCTGCAGAGCTTCATCGACGCCTACCGCGCCGTGCTGCCCTACGACGCCACCGGAGCAGCCCAGGCCGCGCGCCTGACCATCGACCTGGCGGCGGGGGACCGGTGGTTGATCGACATCGGCAGGAAGGCCACCGCCGACTGGCTCCGCACCGGCACACCCGTCCTGGACTACGCCAACGCGATGGTGCCGGCTCGCCAGCCGAGCACCTCCGGCGCGATCGCCAACTGGCAGGAGCACCTCGACGGCAAGCCGACCTACGCCCCGCCGATCCCGCCGCTCGCCCCGGCCAAGTTCACCGGAGCCTTCTATATCGCCGAGGGGAGCAAGGTGCGGCCCGAGTGCACGAACTTCAGCGCCTCCCTGCAGAACTCCACCGGCGCCTTCGTCCAGACGGCGGCCCCGAACGGCGCGGGTACGACGCCGGGCATGCTCGGCTACATGTTCTGGGCGGCCGAGCGGCCCTCGACCCGCGGCGTGACCACCGCGCCGCCCAACAGTTGCGAGGGGGGAGTGGGCGGCGGCGCCACCGCCTATTCCATCCCGATCCCGATGCCGGCCCTGCGGCAAAGCTGAGCGCCACCGGAGGTCGCCGTGCGCGGCGACCTCCGGGGAGCAGGGTCAGAACAGGGTCAGAGCAGACCGCGTGAGGTCAACGCGGCGCGCGATCAACTCCTGGCCGAACCTCGCGACCTACGGCGGCAGCACCGCCGGCGGGGGCGGCCCTGGCGGCTACCAGAGGTGTGTGCCAGTGCTCCGGCCTTCAGCTTCCGGTGTCAGCTCCGCAGGGCGGCGGCCTCCGAGGCCAGCTTCTCGATGCGCGCGTAGTCGCCGGAGGCGAGCGCGTCAGCCGGGGTCAGCCAGGTGCCGCCGACGCAGCCGACGTTGGGCAGCGCGAGGTACTCGGGGGCCGTCTCCAGCCGGATGCCGCCCGTCGGGCAGAAGCGCACCTCCGGGATCGGCCCGGCGAGCGCCTTCAGGTAGGCGACCCCGCCCGCGGGGCCGGCGGGGAAGAACTTCAGCTCCGTCAGGCCGCGCTCGGCGAGCGCCATGACCTCCGAGGCGGTCGCCGCGCCGGCCAGGAAGGGCACGCCGCTGTCCAGCATCGCGTCGACCAGCCCCGGCGTGCCGCCGGGGCTGACCAAAAACCGCGCGCCCGCCTCGACGCAGGCCCGCACGTCGGCGGGGCTCCGTACCGTGCCCGCGCCGATGACGGCGTCCGGCACCTCGGCGGCGATCCGGCCGATGGCGTCGAGGGCGCACGGGGTGCGCAGGGTCACCTCGATGACCGGCAGGCCGCCGGCCACGAGCGCCCGGGCGAGCGGGACCGCCGTCTCCACGTCGTCGATCACGACGACCGGGACGACAGGGGCGAGATCGAGGATGGTCACGGGGCCGCGCTCCTTGCTGCTGGGGATGTCGCCGGATGGGTCGGCGGGGATGCCGGGATCACTGGCCGGCTCCAGGGGCTCCAGGCGCTCCCGGGGCCACCGGCTTCGACGCAGTGGATTCCGGGCTCACCCGCCCGGCTCTGAAGGGTCCACGGGAACGAGAGGACACCGGGGCTGTCAGGGCGGGCTCCTTGTCGGAGACGCGCTGCGCGAGCCAGGCCGCCGCGCCGGTCAGCGCGGGCTGCTCGGCGACGATCGCCGTGGTGGCGATCCCGGTGAGGTAGTCCGACAGCACGAGATTTGCCTCGAAGCGGCGACGGAAGTCACTGGCATGGACGCGGTTGACGATGCGCGGCACGATCCCACCCCCGAGATACACCCCGCCGCGTGCCCCCAAGGTAAGAGCGACATTGGCGGCGAAGCTCCCCAGCAGCCCACAGAACACTTCAACCGTACGCGCGCACAGCGAGTCGTCCAGCCTGGCGACGATCTCCGAGGCGGGAAGCGGCGCCACCGGGGTGCCGTTCACCAGCGCGAGCCCGTGGCGCAGCCGTACAAGCCCCGGACCGGACAGCAGGTGCTCGGCGTCCACGAATGACATGCCGTCTGCGCGCAGCGCCCGTATGACCTCGATCTCCAGCTCGGTGACGGCGGGCGCCGACACGTGGCCGCCCTCCCCGGGCACAGGGACCCAACCTCCGCGCGCGGGCACGAGCCCGGCGACGCCCAGCCCGGTGCCGGGGCCGAGCACGACCTTCAGCATGTCGGGCGCGGGGGCGGGACCGCCGAGGGAGGCCAGGTCGTCGGCGGCCAGGCGCGGCAGGGCGAGCGCCAGCGCCTCGAAGTCGTTGAGCAGCTCGACGTGCGGGATGCCGAGCTCCGTCACCGAGCCTGACCAGCCGCCGTTGGTGAGGCGGTAGCGGTCGGCGTTCACCGGACCGGCGATGGCGAGGCACGCGGCGCCCGCCCGTACCCCGCCCGCATGGTTGGCGAGGTAGGAGCCCACCGCGTCGGACAGGCCGTCGTACTCGGCGCCGGGCAGCACGGCGATCGTCTCGGGACGCCCGCCGGGCCGGGTGACCAGGCCGAAGCGGGCGTTCGTGCCGCCGACGTCGGCGACCAGCCACGGGCTCTCGGGCGACGGGGGAGCGACGGAGGTCACGCCCGGCCCTCCGCGCCGTTGACCGCGAAGATCCCCGCGCCGCGCTCCGCGGGCCCGGCGGCCCGGCGGAAGGCGGCGAACAGCTCGCGCCCGGTGCCCACCCACTCGTCGTCGCGAAGTGCCCGCCCGCCGGGCGAGCGGGCCGCCAGCTCGCCCTCGGGTACCAGGAGGTCGAGCGTGCCGGTCGTGGAGTCGAGCCTGATGCGGTCGCCGTCGCGGACCAGCGAGATGGGTCCGCCGTCCGCCGCCTCCGGGGAGAGGTGGATGGCCGCGGGAACCTTGCCCGACGCCCCGGACATGCGCCCGTCGGTGACGAGCGCCACCCGCTGGCCGCGGTCCAGCAGCACGGCGAGCGGGGGCGTCAGCTTGTGCAGCTCCGGCATTCCGTTGGCGCTCGGCCCCTGGTAGCGGATCACCGCGACGAAGTCCTGGGCGTCCAGCTCGCCCGCCTCGAACGCCGCGAGCAGCTCGGCCTGGTCGTCGAAGACCTTCGCGGGGGCCTCGACCACCTGGTGCTCGGGCTTGACCGCCGACACCTTGCTTACCGCGCGGCCGAGGTTGCCGCTGAGCATATGGATGCCGCCGTCGGCGGAGAACGGCTCGGCGACCGGGCGCAGCACGTCCAGGTCCGCGCTCGTGGCCGTCCGCTCCTCCCAGATGACCTCGCCCTCCTTCAGCGCGGGCCCGCTCCGGTAGTGGCCGAGGCCGCGCCCGGCGACCGTCAGCACGTCCTCGTGGAGCAGGCCGGCGTCGAGCAGGTCGCCCATCAGCACCTGCATGCCGCCCGCCGCCTGGAAGTGGTTCACGTCGGCGTGGCCGTTGGGGTACATCCGGGTCAGCAGGGGGACGACCGCCGACAGGGCGGCGAGGTCGTCCCAGAGCAGCTCGATGCCCGCCGCGGCGGCGATGGCGACCAGGTGCATGGTGTGGTTGGTGGAGCCGCCGGTGGCGAGCAGCGCGACGGCCGCGTTGACCAGCGCCTTCTCGTCGACGACCTCGGCGACCGGGGTGTACTCCTCCCCGTGCGCGGTGATCTCGACGACGCGCCTCGCGGCGGCGCGGGTGAGAACGTCCCGCAGCTCGGTGCCGGGGTTGACGAAGGTCGAGCCAGGAAGGTGCAGGCCCATGACCTCCATGAGCACCTGGTTGGAGTTGGCGGTGCCGTAGAACGTGCAGGTGCCGGGGGAGTGGTAGGACTTGGCCTCCGCCTCCAGCATCGCGCCCCGCCCGATCTTGCCTTCGGCGAACAGCTGGCGGGTCCGCGCCTTCACCTTGTTGGGCAGCCCGGACGGCATGGGCCCGGCGGGCACGAAGATCGCGGGCAGGTGTCCGAAGTGCAGCGCTCCGATGAGCAGCCCCGGCACGATCTTGTCGCAGACGCCGAGCAGCAGCGAGCCGTCGAACATGTCGTGCGAGAGGGCGATCGCCGTCGCCATCGCGATGACCTCGCGGCTGTAGAGCGACAGCTCCATCCCGGCGCGGCCCTGAGTGACGCCGTCGCACATCGCCGGAACCCCGCCGGCGAACTGCGCGACGCCCCCCGCCTCGCGCACGGCCTCCTTGAGGACGGCCGGGTAGGTCTCGTACGGCTGGTGCGCCGACAACATGTCGTTGTACGCCGACACGATCGCGACGCCGGGCCTGTCGTTGCCGCGCAGGGCCAGCTTGTCGCCGGGAGAGCAGGCGGCGAAGCCGTGGGCCAGGTTGGCGCAGCCGAGGCTCGCGCGGGCGGGCCCGCGTTCCCTGGCCTCCTGGGCCGCGGCGCCGGTGCGCGCGAGATAGGCCGTTCGGCTGCGCAGGCTGCGCTCGGTCAGGCGCTCGGTGACGTCCTGGACGATCGGGTTCACGGCAGGTCCTCCTCGTACCAGGCGCGGCCGCTGCGGCCGAGCAGTTCGTGTGCCGCTGCCGGGCCGGAGGTCCCGGCGGCGTAAGGCTCGGGAAGGGCGCCGCCCGACTCCCAGGTGGCGATGATGGGGTCGATCCAGCCCCAGGCGGCCTCGACCTCGTCGCGCCGCATGAACAGGGTGGGGTTGCCCGACAGGACGTCCATCAGCAGGCGCTCGTACGCCTCGGGCACCCGGGAGCGGAAGGTCTCGGCGAAGCTGAGGCTGAGCGGGACGGGCCGGGGCACGACCTCGCCCGCGCCGGGCTCCTTGGCCATGATGTGCAGGTGGATGCCCTCGCTCGGCTGTAGCCGCAGCACCAGGCGGTTGGGCCCGCCCCCGGGGAAGATCGAGTGGGGCACCTCCTTGAACTGCACGACGATCTCCGAGCGGCGGTACGGCATCCGCTTGCCGGTGCGCAGGTAGAACGGCACGCCGGCCCAGCGCCAGTTCTTCACCTCGGCCCGGATCGCCGTGAACGTCTCCACGCGGTGCGAGGTGGCGGTCGGCGCGGTCTTGTCGGGCTCGTCGAGGTATCCGGGTACGGCGTGGCCGCCCGACTCCCCGGCGACGTACTGGCCCCGCACGGTGAACCGGTCGGCCTCGGTGCCGCTGATCGGCCGCAGGGCCTGGAGGACCTTGACCTTCTCGTCGCGCACCGACTCCTGGTCGCCCCGAGAGGGCGGCTCCATCGCCACCAGGCACAGGAGTTGCAGCAGGTGGTTCTGCACCATGTCGCGCAGCGCGCCCGCGTCGTCGTAGTACCCTCGCCGCCCCGGCGTGCCCACCGACTCGGCCACGGTGATCTGGACGTGGTCGATCCACAGGGAGTTCCAGATCGGCTCGAGGAACGCGTTGGCGAAGCGCAGCACGAGCAGGTTCTGGACGGTCTCCTTGCCCAGGTAGTGGTCGATGCGGAAGATCTGGTGCTCGCCGAAGATGGCGCCGACCTCGTCGTTGATGGCCCGCGCCCCGGCCAGGTCGCGGCCGAGCGGCTTCTCCAGCACCACCCGGGAGCGGGGGGTCACCAGGCCCGCCTCGTGTGCGCCTTTGCAGAACGGGCCGAACGTCATCGGCGGGCTGGCCAGGTAGAAGATCCTGTCGGTGTTCTCCCGCCCGGCGAGCAGGTGGGTCAGCGCGCGCCAGCCGATGTGGTCGTGGCCGTTCACGTCGAGGGAGACGTGTCGCAGCCGCCCGAGGAACCGCTGCCAGCCCTCGGCGTCGTCGGCGTAAAGGCCTGGCCTTACCTCGGCCTCGACCTTGCCGCGGAAGTCGGCGTCGGTGAGCCCGCCGCGCGACAGGGCGATGACGCGGGTCTCCGGCGCGAGGCGGCCGTCGCGGTCGCTGTGATACAGGGCCGGGAGCAGCTTCCGCATGGAGAGGTCGCCGGTGCCGCCGAACACGATCAGGTCGGCCCCGTGCGCGGTGGGACGCTCGGAGGCCGCCGAGGCGGCGGGGGAAGGCGCGGGCGCGGTCGTGGGTTCCGACGCGGTCGTGGGCGCGGGCTCAGGCACGGGGGAATGCTCCGTAGATCTACCAACAAAGGACAGATCGGACACTAGCCCGATCTTTGGTCTCGTACAACCATAGTTTTGGTATTTGAGATGATGAACTTAGGAATTTCAGATTACAAAAGAGGTGTGGTTGACTTGGCCGATGGGTCGACGATCAGCCTCTCCGCTCGCGAGCAGCGGTGAGGTGCTGCACCTCATACGCTCGGGTGAGGCGGTCACGCGGGCCGACATCGGCAGGGTGACCGGGCTCTCGCGTCCCGCCGTCGCGCTGCGGGTGGCAGTGCTCCTCGAGCACGGCCTGGTCGTGGAGGACACCGAGGGCCCCTCCACCGGAGGCCGCCCGCCCGCCCGGCTCGCCTTCAACGCCGCCGGAGGCGTCGTCCTCGTCGCCTCGCTCGGCGCCAGCCGTACGCAGATCGCCATGTGCGACCTGGCCGGCTCCGAGCTGGCCCGCACCGACCTGGAGATCGACGTCGAGCGCGGCCCCGGCGTGGTGCTGCCGCTGTTGATGGACGTGTGGGCCGACCTGCTGGGAGACCGGCCGATGTCGGCGGTGCGGGGCGTCGGCCTCGGGGTTCCCGCGACCGTCGAGTTCGCGGCGGGGCGCACCGAGAGCGCTCGCGTGATGGCCAGCTGGACCGGCGTGGTGATCCCGCCGCTCATCTCGGCGCGCTACCCGGTGCCCGTGTTCGTGGATAACGACGTCAACGTCATCGCGATGGGCGAGTACCGCGCGGCGTACGCAAGAGAGGTCGCCGACCTGCTGTTCGTGAAGGTGTCGACCCGCATCGGCGCCGGCGTGATCGCCGGGGGCGAGATCCTGCGCGGGGCGCTCGGCGCGGCCGGGGAGATCGGCCACATCCCCGTACGAGACGGCGGGGGAGTGCTGTGCCGGTGCGGCAACGTCGACTGCGTCGACTCTGTGGCGAGCGGCACCGCGATCCTGCGCGACCTGCGCTCCCGGGGCCGCGAGGTGTTCACGCTTGCCGACGTCGTCACGCTGGTCCGCGCGGGCGACGCCGAGACCATGACCGTCGTGCGCAGGGCCGGGCGGCTGCTCGGGGAGGTGATCGCGAGCGCGGTGAACCTGCTCAACCCGGCCGTGGTGGTCCTCGGCGGCGACGTCGCGGAGAACTTCCAGCCCCTGGTCTCCAGCGTGCGCGAGGTCGTCTACCGGCGCTCGACCGCGCTGTCCACCCGGAGCCTGCGCATCGAGCGCAGCCGGCTCGGGGCCGGCGCGGGCATCACCGGCTGCGCGCTGATGGTGATCGACCACATCCTGGCCCCGGAGGTGGTCGACGCCTCGATCGGAGGGGTCAGCGGGGGCGCCTCAGGCAGGGAAGAAGGGGCTCACCGGGTAGGCTTGCCTTACTAAGGCATACCTAATCACCGCGAGGTCATCGTGCGGTACACAGGACCGAAAGTGCGCCTGTCCCGGCGGGCAGGCCTTCCGCTGACCAGGAAGGCCGTCCGCTACTTCGAGAAGCGGCCGTACCCTCCGGGCGAGCACGGCCGCAAGACCAGCCGCCGGGCCGCGGGCGACTACAGCCTCCGACGGATGGAGAAGCAGAAGCTGCGCTGGTACTACGACGTCTCCGAGACGCAGATGAGAAGGTACTGGGGCCTCGCGCTGCGCAAGCCAGGGCGTTCCGGCGCCGAGCTGGTCTCGCTGCTGGAGACCCGCCTGGCCTCGCTGGTGCTGCGCTCCGGGCTCGCCCCGTCGATCTACGCCGCCCGCCAGTACGTCAACCACGGGCACATCACCGTCGACGGCCGCAAGGTGGACATCCCGAGCTACCTCGTACGGCCAGGACAGATCGTCGCCGTGCGGCCGAAGTCGCGCTCGATGCAGCCGTTCGTCGCGGCGGCCGAGGGCACCTACGCCGACCAGGTGACCGCGCCCTACCTCGACGTGAACCTCGACGAGCTGCGGTTCACGCTGGTCAGCAGGCCCGAGCGCCAGCAGGTGCCGGTGCTCGTGGACGAGCAGCTCGTCGTCGAGCACTACTCCCGCTGAGACCGGCCAGGTTCTACATGGCTCTCGCGGTGCGGGGCAGGAGGGCGAAGGCGCCGAGGTAGAGGAGACCGGCGACCGCCAGGAGGCCCTGGTAGCCGATGACGAGGGCCAGGTATTCGAGGCAGCCGCCGACGATGGCTCCCAGCAGGTTGGCGCCGAAGGCCACGGTGGCGTCGGCGGTGTCGGTGAAGCGCTTGGCGAAGACAACGTTGGCGGCGAAGATCGGCAGGAACGCGACGACCACCGCGCACACGGCCCGCAGCGGCAAGGGCAGCCCGAGCAGCCAGGAGTTGGGCACCAAGGCGGCGATCACCAGGCCGCCGAGCAGGATGGCGTACATCGCCGGCAGCGGCGGCGTGCGGAAGCGCCGGGTCACCTCCACCGCGGCCAGCACAGCCACCAGCACCCCGGCGAACACGATGGCGTTGACCACCCATGTCGTGCCGAACAGCAGCGCGAACCCGGTGACGTTCTTGGTCTCGAGCAGCAGGAACGAGACCCCAAGCATGAACAGGTCGGCGTAGGGGCGCATCTTGCGGAACGGCCCTGCCACCGCGCGGACGGCTACGACGCTGACCAGCAGGATCAGCCCAAGCGCGATGAGGTAGATGGACGGGATGTCGCGGCCGTGGAGGTAGAGGAAGGGCCGGTCGTCAACGGCCGGGGGCGGCGTGTCGGCCTTGGCGCCCGCCCACTCGCTGACACAGCGCTGCGCGTCGGCGGTGACCCCTGCGGTGATCACGGCCTGCTGCCCAGAGCCGACCTCGTCGACGCAAGGCTTGTGGCCGAAGGCGGCCTGTGCGGTGGAGGCGAGCCGGTCGACCAGCCACTGTTCGCGGTAGTAGTTGTACATCGAGAAGGCGCCGCCGGGCTTGAGGTGGTCGTGCGCGGCCCGCATGGCCTCCTGCGTGAACAGGTAGCTCTCCAGGCGGAGCGAGCTGGCCCCCGAGACCAGGGTGAGCGAGTCGGGCAGGGCGAACAGGATGAGGTCGTACTTGCTGTCGGTGCGCTCGAGGAAGGCGCGGCCGTCGGTGATGTGGGTGGTGACGCGCGGGTCGCTGTAGGGCTGGTCGGGGTGGTAGGTGCCGCCGAGCTCACGGAGCTTCGGGTCGATTTCCACCGCGTCGACGTGCTTGGCGCCCTTGGACAGGGCGATGGCGACGTCGGTGCCGCTGCCCGCGCCCACGATCAGGACGTTGTCGAGGCTCGCCGCCGCCGACCGTTCGTACGGCAAGGCGTACTGGCGTTCCCACTGCAGCCGGTTCACGGCCGGGATCGCCTGCTGGTGCGGGATGCCGTTGACCGAGATGTCCATGATAGGCACGCCGCTGAACTCGAAGCGCTTGTACGTCACCTTGTAGTACGGCGACCACAGCGCGCCCGCGGTGAGGGTCTCCGTCGCGAGCGCGCCGACGATCACCAGCGACGGCAGGGTCACCAGGGCGAGATAGCGGACAAGCGAGCGGGGCTGGAGCAGCGCGCCGTACGCGCAGGCGGCGATCAGGCCCCAGGCCACCGGGGGTGCGCTCGCGAACGAAAGCAGCGAGAACATCGCGATGCCGGTGAGGCTGCCGATGAGGTCGTAGCGATAGGCCTCAAGTCGCGGGAGCTCGGGGAAGCACCTGCCGACCAGCTCCGCGGGCCCCATCAGCACGAGTGCCGCAGCGGCGAAGATCACGGGCAGGATGGCCCAGGCGGGCGGCCCGCTCGTGGACAGGCTGGTGAAGTAGAGGATGCCCTCGGTCTCGCGGTTCACCGTCACCGGGAAGAACAGGACGGTCAGCACCAGCAGCGCGAGGACGACCGGCGAGTAGTAGGGCTGCCGGGTGCTGCGTCCCACCCGGAGGAACCCCAGGCCGATGCCGAGGAACGAGCCCAGCAGCACGAAGTTCGTGAAGTAGCTGAGATGCACGATGTTGGAGCCGGTCCAGCGGATCAGCGCCAGCTCCAGGAAGAGCATGAACGCGCTGGCGAGCACCAGCCTCGGTCGAACCGGAAGCCGGTGGGCTGCTCCTATACCGGATTCGGGACGAGAAGGCGTGTCTACCTCGGCGATCATGCGTCTCAAGGTAGTCAACGACCGCCTCTCGCGGAAGCCTTTACGCGCGACCACATCGAGAAGGCGGACACTGGAAATTTCCGCACAGTGGTTCGCGGGCGTTCGCGGTCATATGCCAGATGGCACGGCATTTTTGCTGGTGGACGGGGTCAGGCGGGTGCGGGAACGTGGTGGCGTTCCCTCCTCGCGATCTCAGGGTGGTGTCCTCATGCGGGTCCTGATCCAGCTACGTCCCTCTCCCGACCTCGTCGCCGCCGTGGCGGCCCCCGACCTCACGGCGACCACCGCCGACGTCACCGGCGACCTCCCCGGGGTCGTGCTCGACCACTCCTACACCCCGGTGGCGCTCCCCCGGGCGCAGCCCGCCATGACCGGGGGCGACCCGCTGTCGCTCAACCAGCCACTGATCTTCTCCATGGCGCCGGAGGAGGCGTCCGTGCTGGTCAGGGGCGAGATCTCCGACGACGAGAGCTCGGCCCGCCTCGCGTTGCTGCCGGGCCGCCACCGCGACGTGGTCGGCGTGTACGCCGACCCCGTGATCGAGACCAGCCTCACCTGCGGCGGCACCCCTCCCGTCGGCACCTGGCAGGACGTCGCCCGGCTGCTGGAGGTGGCACAGCTCGAGGCCGAGGGCTACGACGGCACGGGCGTGGCGCTCGCGATCTGCGACACCGGCGTCAACGCCGCTCACGTGACCCGCCAGCTGGGCAGGGACATCACGATCGACCGCGACCGGAGCTGGAATCCGGGGGGCGTCTCCGGCGAGGCCGGGTGGTTCGCCGTCGACCACGGCACGATGTGCGCCTTCGACACGCTCATCGCCGCGCCGAGGGCCTCGCTGATCGACATCCCGGTGCTGCTGTCCCGGCGGCAGGGCGGCACGGTCATGGACGGCCTGCTCTCCGACGCGGTGGCGGCGTTCGCGCACCTGCGCACGGTCCTCGAGGCGCAGCCCGCCGCCACCAGGGCGCTGGTCGTCAGCAACAGCTGGGGGTCGTTCTCCCCGTTGTGGGATCTCGCCCCCGGGCAGCCCGGCAACTACTCCGACAACGCGGCCCACCCGTTCAACATCATCGTGGGCAGCCTCGAGCAGGCCGGGGCCGACATCCTGTTCGCGGCGGGCAACTGCGGCACCGAGTGTAAGGACCGGCGGTGCGCCTATCCCGCCCGCCCTATCGTCGGCGCCAACTCCCACCCGCAGGTCCTGTCCATCGGCGGCGTCGACACGGGCGGCGAGAGGGTGGGCTACTCCTCGCAGGGGCCGGGGCGCCTGAGCGACCGCAAGCCGGACATCTGCGCGTACACCCATTTCTCCGGCTCGAAGGCGTTCGGCGATGACGCGCCCGACTCGGGCACCTCGGCGGCCTGCCCTGTGGCCGCCGGCCTCGTGGCGGCGATCCGCACCAGGTGGCCCGCCTCCCAGCTCCCCCCGAGCCAGCTCCGCACGCTGCTCCACCGCACCGCCGACGACCGCAGCGACGTCGGCTTCGACTACGACTACGGGTACGGCGTGGCCGACACCATGGCGATCCTCGGAGCGCTGAAGCGGCGAGCCGAGAGACACCGGCTGTGAGGGATGCGCCCGCGTACCCGCCCGGGCCGAACGCGTAGCCTGGTCCACATGGTCCTGGTCACCGTACAGCTACCGCCGGAGGCGACCCTCCAGCAGGCGATGCAGCAGCTCGGCCTGACAGAGGACGAGGTGGACACCGCCTACGGGCTGGTGCCGCTCGACCCCGAGCAGGGCCTGTACGCCCTCCGCGTGACCGAGGACGCCGGGCATCGCGTCACCCCGGCTGCCGGCGGCCCCTTCTCCGATCCCCCGATCGAGCCCTACGGCCCACCCCGGTGACTGCGAAGCGCTCCCAAATGGGAGACGGATCGGGCTGGGTCAGAAGCCGCAGGCTTCGGAGAGGGTCTTGGCGGCGGCCTTGTTCTGGTGGTTGGGCGTCGGAGTCCTGACCGGCGTGGAGGCGCGAGGCGTACGGGCCGGAGTGGGGCTCGCGGCGGAACCGCTCGGCGTGGGGGTCGCGACGCCGTTCCGCGAGCCCGACGGGCTCGCGTCGGGGCTGGCGGTGACACCTGCGGCGAGCGCGCCCCTGCGGGAGCGCTCGGAGTCCTTGATCGCCTGAGTGGTGAGGTGCCGGATCTTCAGCCAGTCCGCGGCGCCCGGCCAGATCGTGGGCGGTACGAACTGCAGGCTGGTCGTCCTGCCGTCCTTGATCTTCAGGGCCAGCGGCACCAGGTGCTCCAGCAGGTCGCGCGGGATGTCGGTGCGGAACATGTGCCGGGTGGCACTCGCGATCTTGCCGAAGTTGGCGAGCACGACGCTGGGCGTGGCCTGGTTGAGCAGCGCGCCCATGACGCAGCGCTGCCGCCCCATGCGGGTGAAGTCGTCGCTGTCGACGCGGGAGCGGCCGTACCAGAGCACGTGCTCGCCGTCGAGCTTCTGGTAGCCCGCCTTGATGGTGCCGGCGGTGCCGAAGTGGCCGCCCCACTTGATGTCGCTCTCCACGCGGATCTTCAGGCCGCCGACCGCGTCGATGAGGGCGGCGAAGCCGTACATGTCCACGATCGCGTAGTAGTCGATCTTGAGACCGAGGGTGTTGGCGATGGCGCTCTTGAGCTCCTGGGGGCCCTTGCCCTTGCCGAGGTGGTCCTCGGAGTACTGCCAGACCTCGTTGAGCAGGCCCTGCCCGGAGTCGCCCGTGAAGCCGTTGGGGAACCTCGCGGCGAGCGGGTCGTCCTTGGGAAAGCGGACGAACTGCAGGTTGCGCGGGAGGCTGAACATGACCGCGTTGCCGGTCGTGACGTCGACGCTGGCCACGGTCATGCTGTCGGTCCGCACGCCGGTCCTGTCGCCCGCGGCGTCACCACCGACGAGCAGGAAGTTGACCCGGCGGCGGCCGTCCCAGGGGTCCTCCTGCTTGACGGCCGCGACGCTCGTGCCCGGGCCGGGGTCGGACGGGAAGACGGCGTTGGCGGTCTCCCGCACGGTCATCATGCTGCTCGCCGTCAGCGCGAAGGGCGCCATGACGCTCACGCAGAGGACCCCGACCACGATGCCGGAGATGATCTGTCCGGTCTGGGGGAGCCGGTCGGGCCCGAGCGCGATGTAGGAGGTGATGACGAGGGTGAACCACGCCAGGGCGCCGACGAGCGCCGCGACGGCCACCGCCACCAGGGTGCTGTCCTTGAGGGCGAGGCCGAGGTTCGACCCGACGACGATCGCGAAGACGGCGCCGCAGACCAGGACGAGACCGAACGCCCCGAGCAGGATGAATCCGGTACGTCGCTGCCCGGCCCTCAGGTGGGCAGCGCCGGGGATGAAAGCGGACAGGCTCGTCCATCCGATGACGGAAGCGGTGGTGGGAGCCTTGGCGTAGCGGGGAGGCGCGGCGACCTGCCGTTTCGCGGCGGGTTGCTCGGGGCCGTCTCCAGCCGCCTCCCCAACGGTGCCAAGAGGCGTGGTCACAAGTGCTCCCTCATGACTGTCGGAATCCAGCCGCCAACCAGGAGAAACCCATCGTTGGCCCCCGCGCGGGTTCACGGATTTCCAGGATTCTAACCCCCATACATGGACATCACTTACGCAAAACCAATATTGGGGAATCGGGCGGTAACAAGCCTCTTAAGCTGGCATGTCGCCTGACAGATGGCGTCAAGCCGCCAGGCAGGCGTGTCAAGCACTAGGAGGTGGTGGAGGCGGGGGCCAGCCAGGTGTTGCACTGGTAGGCCTTGGTCCGCTCGTATCCCTGCCTGAACCAGCGGCCGCTGTTGGCCGGAGTGCCGTGGTCACGCGGGTATCCGGGCCAGTCCCCGACGTTGGAGAAGAAGAAGTACAGGTTGTCGCGGCGGGCCGGCGGGATCGGGTAGGTGGCGGCGACCGACCTCATCCACATGCCGCTGAAGCAGTTGGCCTGCAGCTCGTACTTGCGGCTCAGCGCGAGCCTGCCGCTCGTCGAACCCGCGGCCAGCGTCTTGCCCCACCACGAGTTGGCGAGCCCGGACAGCTGCTGGACGTGGTGCCCGTACTCGTGGGCCATCATGCCGATGATCGCGCCGTGCCAGCTGGAGAGGGCGCCGTACCCCCTCTGCCCGCCCCTGCCCCGGGCAAGGGCCGTGGTCGAGGCGTAGATCGTCGTGTTACGGGGGCAGTAGTACGGCACGATGCTGCCCCGCTGCGGGAAGTCGCCGCACGCGCCCCGGCCGCCGCGCGCCGTGATCGCGTAGTGAGGCGGGGCGAAGCCGATGCCGACCCGGCGCAGCGCGGGAGCCCACGTCCGGTTCATGCACTGACCCGTCTTCAGGATCAGCGCCTTCAGCTGGGCGTCGCTGAAGATGTTGGTGGCGGACGCGTGGCAGGAGGTGCGCGACAGCGCGCCCGCGCGGTAGACGGTGTTCCCGGTCAGGGTGGTGTTCAGCGCCAGGCGGCTCGTCTGGGTGGAGGTGTCCCGCGGGCGTGTCACCGTCGTGTCCGGTTTCCGGGTGGCCTGCGTTCCGTCGTCCGGTGAGGAGTGGTAGGGGGTCGGCGTGTACGGGTCGTAGGTGGGCGCCGTGTACGTCGGGATCGCCAGGGGCGATGTCGAGTCGGGGTGCCTCGCGGTCTTCAGCGCCACCGAGCCGATCACCAGCAGCACGAAGATGGCGGCGATCACCCCGAGAAGGCCGCCGATGACCGCCCCGGCGCTAGACCTGCGCTTCGGCGGCCGCCAGTTCGGCGGAAGCCCGCCGGGGGGTCCGTACTGCCGCCGAGGAGGGCCACCCGGCCCCGGAGGCGGGTAGGGGGCGGGTAGCCGGCCTCCCGGCGGCGGGGGAGGAGCCTGGTACGGCGATCCCTGCCGCCCGGGGCCCGGCGGCGGGTACGGCTGCCGGTAGGGGCGGACGGGAGGCTGTGGCGGGTAGGGCTGCTGTGCCGGGCCCTGTGCGGGGTAAGGCTGTGCGGGGCCCTGTCCGGGATATGGCTGTGCCGGGCCCTGTCCCGGGTACGGGTGGCCCGGCTCGGGTCGGCCCTGCGGTCCGTACGGTGGCTGCCCCTGCGGTGGCCGGGCCTGTGGCGGGTACCCCGGCGGTGGCTGCTGCGGTCCGCGAGGCGGGTACGGCGGTGGCGGGTCCTGCGGGCCGGAGCCGCCTCCCCATGCCGGCCCCTGAGGCGGCGGATAGGGATGGCGTCCCCCCGGCGGCGGCGGCGGATACTCCCCGTTATTAGCCATTCCATTATCAGCCATTCCGTGCGCCCCCTTCCCGGCCTCAGAGGGCCGAGCCGTTCTCCCCTGTCACAAGATCCACATACTGGACCATTTTGGGCAGAACTGCACTCTTTTCCCAGTAGTCACTGAAGTAGCGGTATCTGGTTACATTCCGAAATCATCCAAGGTGATCTCTGCGATGTTCCGGAATCGCCGCACCCCTCTGCCCTAGCTTCGATTCCATGAATCTGCAGCAGCTCCGTTATGTGGTCGCCACTGCGGAGCACCGCACCATGACCGACGCCGCCAGATCGCTTTACATCGCGCAGCCCGCGCTTTCTCGCGCGATTCGCGACTTGGAACGTGAACTCGGGATGACGCTTTTCGCTCGCTCGGGCAGGGGAGTCGTCGTGACGGCACAGGGCCGGCGCGTCGTCAAACTCGCCAAGGAGGCGCTCGACGCCGTTCACGAGATCGAGGCGCTCGCCACGCACACGCATTCAGGGGCGAGCGAACTGCGGATCGCCTCGCCCCCGAGCCTGGAGCCCGGGCTGGCCGGCCGCCTCCTTCCGGCCTACGTGTCCGAGCATCCTGGCGTGCCCGTGCAAATCGTTAGGTGTGACGGCCGCGACGGTGTCGTCAACGCCATCCGCGAGCAGCGTGCCGACCTCGGGCTGACCGATCTGCCCGTTCCGGCCGACCTGGTCAGCCACCCGCTGGAACGGCAGGAAATCGTGCTCATCTCGCCTCCCGGCCTGGACCTCCCCGAGTCGGTCACGATGATCCGCCTGAACGGCATGAGGCTCGTGCTCCCGCCGCCGGGCAGCGCGCGGCGCAGGGAGTTCGACCAGCTGCTCACCACCTACGGCGTGCGGCCCGTCGTGGCGGCCGAGACCGACGAGCGCGGCGGCTGGCTCACCACGGTCCGTTCCGCCTCGGCGTCCATGCTCGGATATCGCGGGATGTCAGAGCAGGCCGTCAGGGCCGGGCTGGTGGTCCGCTCCCTCGACCCGCCGCTGCGGCGGATCGTCGCGCTCGTGCACGCGCGCAGGCGCCTCCCGGGGATGGCACAGGACTTCCTCACCGTCGCCGAGAGCCGGTCGGCTGTCTGACCCGTTTTGGAGCGTTCCCATGGCGCCGGACGGGTGACTTGTGGCGCCGCGCGCCGCTCGGCGACGCTGGCGTACGCTTGCGGCGATGCATACTCTGCGCCTGCGTGACCGCGAGTTCCGGCCAGGCGATTTCGCCGTCATGGCCGTCGTCAACCGCACTCCTGACTCCTTCTACGACCAGGGCAGGACCTACGGTTTCGACGCCGCGCTGTCCGCCGTCGCGGAGGCGGTCCGGGCTGGAGCCGACATCGTGGACATCGGCGGAGTGAAGGCGGGCCCGGGTGAGACCGTGGACGCCGCCGAGGAGATCCGCAGGGTCGCCGACCTGGTGGCCGCGGTGCGGCGGGCCCATCCCGATCTGGTGATCAGCGTGGACACCTGGAGAGCCGAGGTCGGCGAGGTCGTCGCCCAGGCGGGGGCCGACCTGCTGAACGACACCTGGGGTGGTCCCGATCCCGGCCTCGCCGAGGTCGCCGCCAAGTACGGCATCGGGCTGGTGTGCGCCCACGCCGGAGGGGTCACCCCGAGGACCCGGCCGCACCGCGTCGCGTACGACGACGTGGTGGCCGAGGTGGTCTCGCACACCGTCGGCCTCGCCGGGCGTGCCGTACGGGCCGGCGTGCGCGAGGACGCGATCCTCATCGATCCCGCCCACGACTTCGGCAAGAACACCTGGCACTCGCTGGAGGTCGGCCGCAGGCTCTCGGAGATGGTCGCCACCGGGTGGCCCGTGCTCGTCGCCGTCTCCAACAAGGACTTCGTGGGAGAGGCGCTGGGCGGTCTCCCCGTCGGCGAGCGTCACGCCGGCACCATGGCGACGCTCGCGGTCTCCGCGTGGCAGGGCGCGAGGGTGTTCCGCGTCCACGACGCCGCCTCGGCCAGAACAGCCCTCGCCGCCGTCAAGCGCCTCCGGGACGGCTAGACGGGTCAGGTGTAGATGGCCGACAGGAACCTGATGAGGATCGCCTCGCGGGTTTCGGCGGGCAGGGCGTCGAGCACCGTGTTGACCACCGCCATCTCCGGCTGGCCCTCGCCGCCGAGCTCCACCCCGACCGACGCCGCCAGCTCCGTGAACGTCGCGTCGTCCAGCGCGTCCAGGTCGAGCGAGGCCAGGATCTCGACCAGCCCCTCGGGGATCCGCGCCGGGCCTCTGACCTTGGCGGCCTCCGCCGACGCGGCGATCACCTCCAGCATCGCGTCCACCCCGGCGAGCGTGACCCCGGTGACCGTGACGTGCAGGTTCGCGGGGATGCCCGCGTACGAGAGCTGCGGCTGAAGGAACCAGCCGAGCTTGCGCGCCTCGTCGGACAGCACGAACACGTCCACGCCGTCCTCGCCCGTGAACGCCACCAGCGACGACTCCGGCTCGCCCAGCACCCGCAGGCCCTGGATCTCGCCGATGCCCGCGACGAGCCTGCGGGTGGCCTCCAGCGTGCTCCGGGCGAGGTCGAGGTAGCCGCTGCGGCCGAGGGCGTTCAGCGTCGCCCATGCGCCTCCGAGCGGGCCCGCCGACTTCGAGCTCTGCACGGTCGCGTTGATGACCGTGTAGCCGGGCCAGGCGGCCGAGGCGAAGTACGCGGCGCGGCGCAGCGCGGGGTCGGCGAAGACCACGACCGAGGCGCCCTTCGGCGCGTAGCCGAACTTGTGCAGGTCGCACGAGATGGACGTCACCCCCGGCACCGACAGGTCGAAGGGCGGGACCGCCGCCCCGGCCTCCGCAAGCCAGGGCAGCAGCCAGCCGCCGACGCAGGCGTCCACGTGGCACAGCACGCCGCGCGACGCCGCCAGCGCCGCGATGTCGGTGACCGGGTCCACCACGCCCTGGGGGTAGGAGGGGGCCGAGGCCACGACGAGCACCGTCTCCGGCGTGATCGCCGCCGCCACGGCCGCCGTGTCGGCCCGGAACGTGCCGGGGTCCACGGGCACGGGCGTCACCTCGACGCCGAGATAGTGCGCCGCCTTGTGGAACGCCGGGTGCGCGGTCACCGGCACCACGACGCGCGGCGTTCCCGCGACGCGACGGGCGTCCCTGGCGGCCTTCACGGCCAGCATGATCGACTCGGTGCCCCCGCTGGTGAAGATGCCCGGGGTGTGCGGCCCCCCTCCGAGCAGCTCCGCGACCGCCCCGACCACCTGCTTCTCCATCGCGACGACGCTCGGGAACGCCGTGGGATCCAGCGTGTTGACCTCGAGCATCTCGAAGTACGCCCGCGCGGCGGCGTCGTGCACCTCGGGACGGCCGGTGTCGTAGACGTACGCGGTGACCTTGCCGCCGCGCACCTGCAGATCGTCACGCCTGAGCCGGGCGATCTCGGCGAGGAGATCGTCGGCGGAACGGCCGTTCTCGGGCAGCACGAGGTTCTCCCTGGCGACGCGGATGACACGGGGGGCGCGGTGGTACGGGGTGGTACGGGCACGGCCGGCGTTGCGCACCGCTGGTGCCACGATTGGCGAGGGAGATTACCATGCCTGTCCGGCGATGCCCGGCATGAGATCACGTACGGAAGATCGCAGCCGTGGTGATCAGGCGCAGCCGGAACAGCACACGATCACGCGGCTGTGACGATCACGGGGTCGCCCATGCGATCGGCGCCCTCCGGTCACGCCCGTGCCAGCGGGAGGCGTACGACGGCGCGGAGCCCGGGGGAGGCGTCCTCGAGGTCGACCGAGCCGCCGTGGGCGCGGACGGTCTCGCGGACGATGGCGAGGCCGAGCCCCGCGCCGCCCTCGTCGCGGCTGCGGGCGCTGTCGAGCCGGGTGAACCGGTTGAACACCCGCTCCCTGTCGGCCTCGGGGATCCCCGGCCCGTCGTCGGTAACCGTGATCACCGCTTCATCCCGTGTCGCGTGAAGCTCGACGCCGACCTGGGAGCCGGCGTGCCGTACGGCGTTGTCCAGCAGGTTGACGAGCACCCGTCCGAGGTCCATGGCGTCGCCGTCCACGACCGCCGCCTGGACCGCGGCGACCTTCACCAGCGCCTCGTCGTACCGGCCGGCCGTCGCGCCGATCAGCTCGCCGAGGTCCACGGGCTGCCGCCGGGCGGGACGGCGCTCGTCGAGGCGGGCCAGGGTGAGAAGCCCCTCCGCCAGCCGGCTGAGGCGGAAGGTGTCCTCAAGGACGCCCTCCGCGGTCTCCGGCCACTCCTGGCCCTCGGGGTGGCCGAGCGCGACCTCCAGCTGCAGGCGGATGCTGGCCAGCGGGCTGCGGAGCTCGTGGGCGGCGTCGGAGATCAGCGCGCGCTGCGAGGCGTCGGCCGCCTCCAGCCGGGCGAGCATGTCGTTGAGCGTGGTCGCCAGCTCGTGCACCTCGTCGCGCGCCTCTGGCACCGGGAGCCGCCGCGCCCTGGCGGTGCCGCTGATCTCGGCGGCGCCCCGGCGCAGCGCCGCTATCGGCCGGAGCGTGCGACCGATGATCAGCCAGCTCGCGACGCCGAGCAGCACGAGCAGCATCGGAGTGCCGATGACCAGCATGTGGACGGTCGTGGCGAGGCTCTCCGAGACGTCCTTGAAGGACCGCGCGGCGATCACCGTCCTGCCGTGGTCGGCGTGGAGGACGACGACCCGCAGCGGGCCGGGGAGGCCGTACGGGCTGCCGTCGACGAACCGGCCACGGCCGTCCGGCGGCGTGGCAGCCCGCGCCTGGGCGTCCACCAGCGGGACGAGGCGGTCCGTGCCGAGGGTGACGTGGGTGATGCGGCCTCGGGCGTCGAGCACCTGGATGATCGTGCCGTCGGAGACGGCGACGGGGTCGTACAGCCGCCCGTCGTCGGCGAGGGCGACGACGTCCCTGGCGCGCTGGTAGGTGACCTCGTCGGTGGACGCGATCAGCCCCTTGCCCAGCACGCCGACCAGCAGCGACGTCGCCGCGGCGAGCGCCAGCGCGAGGGCCGCAGAGGCGGTGGCGGTGAGCCGGAACCGAAGGCTCTTGCGCCGCCACCATGCCAGTGGCGACCGGAAGGCGACGGGCGGGTCAGCCGCCATCGCCCACCAGCCGGTAGCCCGCGCCCCGCACGGTCTGCAGGGCGTTCCTCCCGAACGGGACGTCGATCTTCCTGCGCAGGTAGCCGACGTAGACCTCGACCACGTTGGGGTCGGTGTCGTAGGTGTCCCAGACGTGCTCCAGGATCTCGGTCTTGGACACCACCTCGCCGGGACGGCGCATCAGGAACTCCAGCAGGCCGAACTCGCGCGGCGTCAGCTCGATCGGGGTCTCGCCTCGCGCGACCGCGCGACCGGCGGGGTCGAGGGTGAGGTCGCCCGACCGGAGCACCGCCGGACGGCGGCGCGCGCCACGCCGCATGAGGGCCCGCAGGCGGGCCACCAGCACGACGTACGAGAAGGGCTTGGTGAGGTAGTCGTCCGCGCCGAGGTCGAGGCCGTCCGCCAGGTCGTACTCGCCGTCCTTGGCCGACAGCATCAGGATCGGCACCCAGTTCTCCTCGGCCCGCAGCCGCTTGCAGACGTTGTAGCCGGAGAGCTTGGGCAGCATGATGTCGAGCACGACCACGTCGTAGTCGCCCTCCCGGGCCAGGTGCAGGCCGTCCTCGCCGTCGTGGGCGAGATCGACCGCGAAGCCCTCCGCCTGAAGCCCGCGTCGCAGCGCGGCGGCCATCCGCCTCTCGTCCTCGACGACGAGCACGCGCATCCGGACTCCCCCCAACCTAGGTGTCCTCTCATCTTGGCCCGTCCCGGCTGAGACCCGCCTGAGAGCGGAGGCCTGGCCGCCGAGCCCCGCCATCTGCGGAAAGCCTTCGAGCCTGAGAGCCCTCTCAGTCTGTCTCAGCTTCGGCACAGGCCGCGCACGGCAGTCTGCGGATGTCGGAAAGACATACCGTTGAGGAGTGACATGCCGTCCCAGTGGAGTAGAGCACGCGCCGTGAGGTGGGGAGTCCCTGTCGCAGCCATCGCCGTGGTGGGAGCCGCGGTGGGCGCGGGGCCCGTCGTCGCCGCCGTCCAGGGTGATCCGTCCCTCCCCGACCGCACCGCCGAGCAGTTGGTCGCGGACGTCCTGAAGGCCGGCCACGAGAAGGCGCCGCCCGCCATGTCGGGCACCGTGGTCGAGACCGCCTCGTTCGGCCTGCCCGCGCTGCCGGTCCCCGGCGGCTCCAGCAGTTCGCCGATGTCCCTGCTGTCCGGTTCCCACACGCTGAAGGTCTGGTACGGCGGCGACGGCCGGGTACGCCTCGCGCTGCCCGGCCCGATGAGCGAGACCGACGTCATCTCCACAGGCAAGGGCGAGGCCTGGCTGTGGCAGAGCGACACGAACACCGCCACGCGCTTCAAGCCGGCGCAGGGGGCCGCCAAGGCCGACGGCGCGGAGCCGGCGCAGTCCGCGCTTCCCACCGCCAAGACCCCGGACCAGGTGGCCGCCGAGATCCTCAAGGTGGCGGGCACCAACACCGCGATCACCGTCGAGAACGGCCAGCACATCGCGGGCCGTGCCGCCTACCAGCTCGTCCTCACGCCGAAGGACACCTCGTCCCTGGTCAAGGAGGTCAAGCTCGCCCTCGACGGGCAGAACCACATCCCGCTTCGCGTCCAGGTCTTCGCCAAGGGCACGGCCGAGCCGGCGTTCGAGGTCGGGTTCACCCAGGTGACGTTCTCGACGCCCGCTCCGGAGAACTTCGCCTTCACCCCGCCGGCCGGTGCCAAGATCCAGGAGAAGACCATCGGCTCGCCTGCCGGGGAGAAGAAGCCCGGCGCCGCGGGAGCGGGCCAAGAGGCGCTCGGCAAGGACACCAAGAAGCCGCGCACGTTCGGCAGCGGCTGGGCCACCGTCGCCGAGGTGCCGTTCTCGCTCGCCGACCTTTCCAAGGCCCCGACGAGCGAGCAAGGCAAGCATGGCGGGGACCCGGCCCGGGTGCTCGACACGCTGCTGAAGTCCGCCAAGCAGGTCTCCGGTCCCTGGGGAAGCGGCAAGGTGCTCCAGAGCAAGCTGGTCTCGGCGCTGCTCACCGATGACGGCAGGCTCTTCGTGGGAGCGGTCACCCCCGAGGCTCTGACCGCGGCGGCCGGCCAGAAGTGACGACGATGACGACGGGGGAGGGGGCGCACGAGGCGGCGCCCCCTCGGGTGGCCTCGCGCCCGGCCTCTCCGGACGACTGCTCCATCGTCTCGCGCGGGCTCACCAAGCGCTTCCGCGGCGGGCAGGTCGCCGTCGACGATCTCCACCTCGCCGTGCCGCGCGGTTCGGTCTTCGGCTTCCTCGGCCCCAACGGCTCGGGCAAGACCACGACGATCCGCATGCTGCTCGGCCTGATGAACCCGACCAGCGGCGGTTGCGAGGTGCTCGGCCGGCCGATGCCCGCCGGGCTCTCCGCCGCCCTGCCGAAGGTCGGCGCCCTCGTCGAGGGTCCCGCCTTCTACCCCTACCTGTCCGGCGAGGCGAACCTGCGGCGGTACGACGCGGCCGACCCCGCCGCCGACCCCCGTACGGTGACAAGCCGCGTCGGCAGCGCGCTGGACCGCGTCGGCCTGGGCGCGGCGGCGGGCAAGCGATACCGGGCGTACTCCCTCGGCATGCGCCAGCGCCTCGCCATCGCCGCCACCCTGCTCGGCCCGCGCGAGCTGCTCGTGCTGGACGAGCCGACCAACGGGCTCGACCCGCAGGGCACCAGGGAGGTACGGTCGCTCATCAAGGAGATCGCGGCCGACGGCACCACCGTCTTCGTCTCCTCCCACCTGCTGACCGAGGTCGAGCAGATGTGCACTCACGTCGGCGTGATGCGCACCGGACGGCTGGTCGCCCAGGGGCCGATCGCCGAGTTGCGGGACGGGCACGCCCTCCGCGTCCGCGTGGAGAGCCCGCAGCCCGCCCAGGCGGCGTCCGTGCTGAACCAGCTGGGGCTCGCCGACGTGCGCACCGGAGTGGACGAGGTCACGGCCGAGCTCGGCGCGGTCGCGCCGGAGCGCGTCGTCGCGGAGCTCGTCGGGGACGGGGTCTCGGTACGAGGCTTCGCCGTCCTGCGGCCCAGTCTCGAAGAGCTGTTCGTCGGCCTGACAGGGGAGGGATTCGATGTCGACGGTTAGATCGGCCGAAACAGCGACACCGCCGGACGTTCTCGCGCGTCCAGCCGAGCCGCACGCCGAGCAGGCCGCCGGGCCGGGCGTGGCCGTGGCGGTGCCCCCGAGGCGGGGGCCGGCGCGGGCGGCGCTGCGCCTGCTGCGGTCGGAGCTGACGCTCACCTTCCGCAGGCCGCGCAACATCGCGATGCTGATCGTGCTCGCCATCGTCCCGGTGCTGATCGGCATCGTGCTGCGGGTCGTGGGCGGCGACGGCGAGGCGCCGTCGCTCATCACGCAGGTGGCCGGGAACGGCCTGATGCTGACCTTCGTGGCGCTGTCGCTGCTGGTCCAGCTCCTGCTCCCGCTGGCCGTCGCGGTCGTCGCCGGGGACGCGATCGCGGGGGAGGCCAGCGGCGGCACCCTGCGGTACCTCCTCACCGCCCCCGCCGGGCGCACCCGGTTGCTGGCCGTGAAGTTCGTCAACGTGGCCATTTTCGGGCTGGTCGCCTGCATGGTCGTCGCGCTGGCGGCGCTGGTCACCGGCTTCGTCCTGTTCCCGGTAGGCCCGGTCACGCTGCTCTCCGGGACGACGATCCCGCTCGCGGACGGGCTGCTGCGCGTCCTGATCGTCACCGGGTACAGCGCCGCGGGGATGGCGGCGCTCGGGGCCTTCGGCCTCGCCGTCTCGACGCTGACCGAGGTTCCCATCGGGGCGGTCGCGGCGACTGTCGTGGCCGTGGTGTTCTCGCAGGTCCTCGGCGTGATCCCGCAGCTGGCGCCGGTGCAGCCCTACCTGCTGACCTCCTGGTGGGCCTCCTTCGACGGGGCGCTGCGCGATCCCGTCGCGACCGACGTGATGACCCAGGGGCTGCTCGTCTTCGCGGCCTACACGGTGGTCTGCGGCTCGATCGCCTGGGGCCGCTTCTCCGGCCGCGACATCACGAGCTGAAAGCGGGGTCCGGGCGGTCGCACGCCCGGACCCCGCCGGGTCACGTGTGGGGAGCCGTTGCCCCCGGTCAGGCCGAAGAGTGTCCCAGGTGTATCGAGCAGCAATCCGACCATCTCGGTGTGACATCTGCCGCTTTATGGGTTTTGTCGCTACTGTTGCCCGCGTCCGCTGGTTCTGTGAGGGACGAGGTGGTGACCATGCGGCACTTTCTCGGATTGCTGGTCGGCGTCGTTGTGACGGCGGTCCTTCTGGCCGGCGCCGGTTGGGCCTCTCAGGACGCGGTCCGCGGGCTCGCGAGCACCGCCGGCGGCGTCGCCGGCGCGGTCGATCCGGTGAGGGACACCAAGGCGCTCATCGGCCTGGGCGCCATGCTCGCGGCCGGTCTCGTCCTCGGCCTGGTCGTGGCGGGGAGGATCTCGCCTCTGGCGACGTTCGTCCCCTCGATGGTGCTTCTGGCGTGGACCGTGATCTACGCCCTGGACGTGAACCGCGCGCTCGGCCTCGCGCCGACCGACCCCTCGATGAACCCGATCATCGTCCAGACGGGCAAGGGCATGCAGGACCTGCTCGGCAAGGGGATCCTCGCGATGCTCGGCATCGCGCTGTTCATCCCCGTCCTCATGCCCTCGAGGTGGGCCGGCCGCGAGAGGCAGCCGGACCAGGGTTACGAGGAGGAGAGCGCCGAGCCCGCGGGCGGATATTACTGAACCGGCCGCGTGTAGAGCCGGGTGACGACGTCCTCGATCGACGTCTCGTCCGGGGCGGTGGCCTTCAGCTGCTCCACGGTCCCGTCGAAGGCCAGGCTGCCGTGGTCGATGAGCATCACGCGGCGGCAGAGCCGCTCGATGTCTCCGAGGTCGTGGGTGGTCAGCAGCACAGTGGTGCCACGCTCGGCGTTGAGACCGCGCAGGAAGCCGCGCACCGCCGCCTTGCTCACCACGTCGAGCCCGATGGTCGGCTCGTCGAGCACCAGCACCGGTGGGTCGTGCAGCAGGGCCGCCGCGATGTCCCCCCGCATCCGCTGCCCGAGGCTGAGCTGGCGGACGGGCTTGTCGAGGAAGCCGCCCAGGTCCAGCACATCGCACAGCTCGGCGAGCCGCTTCCGGTGATCCACTGGATCTACTTTGTAAAGGTGCCGGATCAGGGTGAAGCTGTCCTTCAGCGGCAGATCCCACCACAACGTCGTCCGCTGCCCGAAGACCACGCCGATCCGCCGGGCGAGGGCCGTGCGGCGACGCGAGGGGTCTAGCCCCGCCACCTGGATGCGCCCGCTCGTCGGCGTCAGGATGCCGGTCAGCATCTTGATCGTCGTGGACTTTCCCGCGCCGTTCGGCCCGAGGTAGCCGACGAACTCCCCGGCGGCCACCTCGAAGGACAGGTCCCGTACGGCGTGCACCAGCCGCGTGCCCCGGCGCAGCCACCCCGTCTTGTGCCGGACCGTGAAGGAACGGCCGACCCCGTCGAGTTCGATCATCTGTCAACTCCCAGTGGAACGGTAGCGGCGTAGCCCGGCGCGCCACGCGAACGCGGCCACGCAGGCCAGCGCGAGCGCGGCGACCGGGCCGAGGAAGCGCAGCCAGTACGGCAGGCCGAGCGGATCGGGCCTGTCGAGGACGAAGAGCCCCGGCTGCCAGTTGACGAAGGCCAGGGGCACGATGAAGGTCGCCGCGCGCACCAGGTCGTTCCCGTACACACTGAGCGGATACTGCGTGAGCTGCCCGCCTCCGTAGGTGAACGCGTTGGCGATCTCGGGCGCGTCGGTCAGGATGAACTGGATCGCCCCGCCCAGGGTCCAGACCGCGGTGATCAGGACGATCCCGCAGAGCACCATGAGCGGAATCATCCACGCGCGCTGCCACGGCATGTCGAGGCGGGTGAGGGCGATGATGAGCACGGTCGCCGCCTGGGCCGTGCGGCCGAAGCGCTGGAAGGTGAACCGGTCGACCGCCATCTGCACGAACGGGCTGACCGGCCGGATCAGCATCGCGTCGAAGGTCCCTGACTTGACATGCTGGCTCAGCTTGTCGACGTTCCCGAAGAGCATGTCGGCGACCGCGAACGACACGCCCGACGTGCCGTACAGGAACATCACCTCGGGCAGGGTGAAACCGCCGAGAGAGCCGGTGTGGGAGAAGATGATCAGGATCACGGCTATGTCGAGGCCGGTGACGACGAACGAGCCGATGGTGAGCATCGCCATCGAGAGGGGGTACTGCGCGGCGGCGCGTATCCAGGTGACCGCCAGCAGCACGTAGGTTCTCGCCAGCTCACCCACCGTGGATCACCACTTTGCGCCGGGCGGAACGGGTGGCGAGGGCGCCGGCGGCCAGCACCACCGCCACCCACAGCGCCTGGAAGGCGAGGGCGCCGAGCGGGGCGGTCTTGCCGAGGAAGACGTCGGCCGGGACCTGCACCATTGCGGCCCACGGCAGCGCCTGCGCGAGCGTGCCGAGCCAGCCGGGGAAGATGGCGAGGGGCAGCATCATGCCACTGAAGAAGGTGGTCATGACGAGGGACATGGACTGTACGCCCCGTTCGTCCACGATCCAGCAGGCGGACAGCGCCACGAGGTAGCGCAGACCGAAGCTGACGACGATGCCCAGGGTCACGGAGACGAGGAACGCCGCCCAGGTGACCGGGTCCACTGGGACGTTGATGCCGAAGACCGCGGCACCGACCACCGTGGGCGGGACGCTTCTGGCCAGGAACAGGAACGCGGCGCGGCCGAGGTCGTCGGCGAGGCTCCACATCTGGAGGGACGCCGGTCGCACGAGGTCGAGGGCGACGTCACCGGTGCGCACCCGCTGGGACAGCTCCAGCCCCCCGCCGAACACCTGCATGGGGCCGATGAAGGCCTGGGTGAGAAAGCAGAAGGTGACCGCGTCGGTGACGTCGTATCCCCCGAGACCCGGCCTGGCGCTCCACAGCGCGATCAGCACGTACGCGCGGAGAACGCCGAAGATGGTGTTGGTGAACGCCCCGGCGAAGGCGGCGGCCCGGTAGGTGGCGTGACGGCGGAAGCCGTACCTGAAGATCGTCACATAGAGCGGGAAGGTGGGGCACCTCCAGAGACGGCGGGATAGGCATTGTAACCAGGCCCCGCCTCGTTCGAGGGCCTGGACGCGATCCGGTTCGAGGCCGCGGTCGCGAGCTGGAGACCGTGATCGCCGAGGAGATGCTCCGGCTCAGCGAGCGGGCCATGCGCACTTTCGACGCCGCCGAGCGCGAGCAGTTCGTAAGGTTCCCGGGGGAGTTCCGCGGCAACGTGAGCTGATCCCCTCGTGCACCCCTAGCAGGTCAAATCTTGAGGTAAGCCCTCGACAAAGGGTGTAACAACCATGTAAACCGGAGCATACGGCCTGGTAGATAGCCACTTTTGGTAGGGGCCTGCTCGTGGAGGTGCGCATGCAGCAGGAGATAGACGTGGACATCCGTCCCGTGTATCCGATCAGTTGGCGGGCGAGCGCCCTCAACGGCCTGTTGCGCGGCACGACGAAGCCCATATCGGCACTTCTGCTCAGGCATGACGTCGGCATGACGCTCCTCTCACGGCTGCTGGCGCTCGGCGAGCGCATCCCCATCCCGGCTCCGTCCCACGTCTCCATCGTCAAAGAGGACGCCGGCCGGTGCTCCTCGGAGTGGGTGCGCGCTGGAGACGACCTGGACGAGAGCAAGGTGCTGCTCTACTTCCACGGCGGGGCCTACTTCTTCTGTTCCCCGGCGACGCACCGGCCGATCACCTGGCGCCTGTCGGCGGCCGCCCGGCGTCCCGTGCTCGCCGTCGACTACCGCCAGGGCCCCGTCCACTCGCTGAGCGAGTCGCTGGCGGACGCCCTCGACGCCTACCTCGGCCTGCTGGACCGGGGGTACGCGCCCTCCGACATCCTGCTCGCCGGCGACTCGGCGGGTGGCCACCTGACCCTGGCCACGCTGCTGTCGCTACGCGACCGGGGGCTGCCCCTGCCGTCCGCCGCGATCTGCCTCTCGCCGTGGGCGGACCTTTCCGACGTACGGCGGAGCGTCAACCGCTGGCTCGACCCGATGCTGCCCGCGAGCCGGGTCGACTGGCTCGCCCGCCGGTGGACCTCCGGGCTCGACTGCCGTGACCCGCTCGTCTCGCCGGTGTTCGGCGACTACACGGGCCTGCCGCCGCTCATGGTCGTCACCGGCTCCACCGAGGTGCTGCGCGACGAGGGCCGCCGCGTCGCCCTCCGGGCCCGTGACGCCGGGGTGAAGGTCACCTACGAGGAGTGGAACCGCATGCCGCATGTGTTCGCCATCCTGGCGGACGTCGTGCCGGAGGCACGCCTGGTCTTCGGGCACATCCAGCGGTTCCTCGACGCCGTGGCGGCCTCGGAGCCCGATCCTGGATCGGTCCCGGCGGGTGACCGCGGGCCGGCGCCGGCCGGCCAGGGATCTGATTCGGCGGCGGCCTGACGGCCCCGCTGACCACCCGGTTCAGGCTGTGGTCGGGCCGGGGCTCGCCGGTCACATCCGCCCGTGGAGTCACATAAGACCCTGTCGTTCCTTACCTTGAGGGATGATTCGCCTTACCTCTCATGCCGCTTCCAACTAGTTGACACCGAATCACCTTCGGGAGAGCCACAGTGGCCTGTGCTGCACTCTTCGTAGAGAGGTCACCTCGGGATGGCACGTGGCGGAACTGGCGTCCCCAGCGGGATGCCTCCAGGCGTTCGGCCGCTGACGGTGGGCGACCCGGTGATCATCGGGCGCTACCTCCTGCTCGGCCGCCTCGGTGCCGGCGGTATGGGCGTGGTGTACCTCGCTGAGCGTCCCGAGGGCGGCCTGGTCGCGCTCAAGACCCCGCATGCCGTGCATCTCAGCGATCCGACGCTCCGGGCACGGTTCGCCGAGGAGGTCGCGTTCTCCCGCCGTGTGGTGCCGTTCTGCACCGCCGCGGTCCTGGAGGACGGCACGGACCGCGACCGGCCGTACCTCGTCACCGAGCACATCCCCGGCCCGTCCCTGTCCCAGATCGTCGCCGCGCGGGGTCCGCTCACCCCTGATCTGGCCTACGGCGTGGCTCTGGGAGCCGCGGCGGCCCTGGTGGCGATCCACGAGGCGGGCTTCGTCCACCGTGACCTGAAGCCCGGCAACGTGCTGCTGTCCCCCAAGGGCCCCCGGATCATCGACTTCGGCATCGCCAGGGACGTCGACGCCGCCGTCGTCCACACGCAGGCCGGCCAGATCATGGGGAGCCCCGGCTGGGTGGCGCCCGAACGGCTCACCGGCGGGCCGGCCATCCCGGCCTCCGACGTCTTCGCCTGGGGATGCCTCGTCGCCTACGCCGCGACCGGCCACCACCCGTTCGGCACCGGAGAGGCCGACGTGCTCACCCGGCGCATCCTGGTGGAGCAGCCACGCCTGTCCTCCGTGCCCAAGCTGCTGTGGGGCCCCGTCTCCGCCGCGCTGGCGAAGGAGCCGGGCGAGCGTCCGGGTGCCTCGGCTCTGCTGGCGTCGCTGCTGCGCGCCGGGGGAGTGGAGGCGTCCTGGGACCGGCATGAGGCCGTCGCCGCGGTGCTGGATGAGATCTGGGTCCCCGTCCCGTATCCGACGGGCGCGGGCCGCCTCGCGCTCGCGAACCCCTCGGGTGAGCGATCGGTCCTGGACGGCGCGGCCACGACCGGGGCGCGGTCGGCACGCCGGTCGGCGGCGCGGCGCGGTCACGCCTCGCACGCCGGCTTCGCGGCCCTCGCCACGGTGTCGATCGCCGCGGTGACCGTCGTGGCGGCAGGAACCGGAGGCAGCAGGATCGACCCGACCGTGAGCCGGCCGGACCGGGTCCCCGTGGTCCTGCCGATCCAAGGGTCCCGCGTTCCCGTCGAGGTGCTGGCGACCTCCGGGCCCGGAGCCGTGTCCAGCGGGCCGCACGCCACCGCGCTGGGCGTGCCCCCGGGCCTCACGTCCACGCCGCCCGTGGCGGCGACGCGGTCGGGCGGGCCGAGCGTCGACGCCCCTATTCCGGAGGACCCGTGGCAGACCCCGATGCCGTCGCCCACGCCGGTGCGCAGCACCACGGCGCCCCCCGTTCCCGACGACCCCCCGACGTGTACTGACAAGCGCGGCAAGGAGAAGCCGTGCAAGCCGACCAAGGCTCCGGAGCCGACGGCGGAGCCCTCGCCCACCAAGACGCCGAAGCCGTCGGTGAGCATCAGCCAGATCCCCGAGTGGGGTGACGGCGAGTCGGCGCAGCCGACGCCGCCTCTGCCCACCGTCACCCTCAGCGACTCCCCGTCCGCCTGATCACGCGCCCGTGTCAGTGCTGGTCGGCGAACTGCTCGGCCTCGGTTGAGCCCTTGAGCGCCACCGTGGACGAGTCCGGCGAGACGGCCGTGCTGATCAGGTCGAAGTAGCCGGTGCCGACCTCACGCTGGTGGCGGGTGGCCGTGTAGCCCTGCGCCTCGGAGCCGAACTCGGCCTCCTGCAGCTCGACGTACGCCGTCATGCCCTCCTCGGCGTAACCGCGCGCCAGGTTGAACATCGAGTGGTTCAGCGAGTGGAAGCCCGCCAGGGTGATGAACTGGAAGGTGTAGCCCATGTGGCCCAGCTCGCGCTGGAACTTGGCGATGGTGGAGTCGTCCAGATGCTGCTTCCAGTTGAACGACGGCGAGCAGTTGTAGGCGAGCATCTGGTCGGGGTACTCCGCCTTGATCGCCTCGGCGAACCGCCGGGCCACGTCGAGGTCGGGCGTGGAGGTCTCCATCCACAGCAGGTCGGAGTAGGGCGTGTAGGCCAGGCCGCGCGCGATGCAGGCGTCCACGCCGTTGCGCACGCGGTAGAAGCCCTCGGCCGTACGGTCGCCCGTGGCGAAGACCTGGTCGCGGGGGTCCACGTCGCTGGTCAGGAGCGTCGCGGCCTGGGCGTCGGTCCGCGCGATGATCAGGGTCGGCACGTCGCACACGTCCGCCGCGAGGCGGGCCGCGTTGAGGGTCTTGATGTGCTGGCCGGTCGGGATCAGCACCTTGCCGCCGAGGTGGCCGCACTTCTTCTCCGAGGCCAGCTGGTCCTCCCAGTGCACGCCCGCCGCACCGGCGGCGATCATGCCTTTCATGAGCTCGAAGGCGTTAAGCACTCCGCCGAAGCCCGCCTCGGCGTCGGCCACGATGGGCGCCAGCCAGTGCGGTGCCTTGGCGACGCCCTCCGACCATGTGATCTGGTCGGCCCGGAGCAGCGCGTTGTTGATGCGGCGCACCACGGCGGGGACCGAGTTGGCCGGGTAGAGGCTCTGGTCGGGGTAGGTCTGGCCGCCGAGGTTGGCATCCGCCGCCACCTGCCAGCCGGACAGGTAGATTGCCTTCAGGCCCGCCTTGACCTGCTGCACTGCCTGGTTGCCGGTCAGGGCGCCCAGCGCGTGCACGTACTCTTCGGTCTCCAGCAGGGACCACAGCCGCTCCGCGCCAAGCCGGGCGAGAGTGTGTTCCTCCTGTACGGAGCCGCGCAGTCGAACGACGTCTTCGGCCGTGTAGGTCCTCTCGACGTTCTTCCAGCGCGGGTTGTTCTCCCACTCTCGCCGCAGCTCGTCTGCAGCTCCCTTGAGGCGATCTTTCATTTTGACTCCTTTGGCGTCCTCTGGGCGCTTGCTTCGAGTCTGCGACTGTTTGTGCTTCGCCAGCAAGGTTGATCGAGAGAAAAATGCCAGAAGTTTCGTTCCAGGTGAATACTGGCCGGTATTCTGATAGCAAGAAACGCAAAGTTTTCACTATGGACTAGACCAATTCCTGCGATCCAGGTCACTTCATAGCAGTACCCCAAGCCATGACTTATGGCCATATATCAGGATGTTTCGCCCAAACGGTGAGCTCCGGTGGTGTGCCAACAGGCGCATGACCCGAGCCCGACAGGCCCGGCTGTGCCTGGACAGCCAGGTATGGCGTACGACAGTGGAAAATATGTTGAAATTGCGCTTAGGATCGTGGTATGGCGTCCTTGGTGGGAGAAGAACCGCTGTCTTTGACGCAGGAGCTCGACCTCCTCGCGTTCGGCCAGCGTCTGAAGCACCTGCGCAAGCAGCGCGGGCTGACCCTGTCCGAGCTCGGCGAGCGCGTCGGCCGTGCCCCGAGCCAGCTCTCCCTGCTCGAGAACGGCAAGCGCGAACCCAAGCTCTCGCTCCTGAAGTCGCTCGCCGCCGCGCTGACCGTGCCGGTCGAGGAGCTACTGCGCCGCCAGGCCCCCAACCGCCGTGCCCAGCTTGAGATCGGCCTTGAGGAGGCGCAGCGCGACCCCATCTACGCCTCGCTCGGCCTGCCCCGGCTGAAGGTCTCCGCCCGCGTCCCCAACGACGTGCTCGAGCACATCCTCGGGCTGTACGAGGAGCTCCGCTCCCGGCAGGCCAAGGGCACGGCCACGCCGGAGGAGGCCAGGGCGGCCAACGCGGAGCTGCGGCGCAAGCAGCGCGAGCAGGGCAACTACTTCGCCGAGATCGAGGCCGCCGCCGCCGAGGCGCTGGCCGCCGTGGGCTATCGCACGGGCGCGCTGTCGGCGGGCACCGTGCAGGCGCTCGTCACCCACTTCGGCTACGCCGTGCGGACCGCGCAGGACCTGCCCCGCTCGGTGCGGTCGATCACCGACCTCCGCAACCGGCGCATCTACGTCAAGCACGAGCAGCTCGGCATGCACACGCCGCGCACGATCCTTCTGCAGACCCTCGGCCACCTCGCGCTCGGCCACCACAAGCCGCGTGACTTCGCCGACTTCCTGCGCCAGCGCACCGAGGCCAACTACTTCGCCGCCGCCGTCCTCGTCCCCGAGGCCGCCGCCGTGCCGTACCTCAAGGAGGCCAAGCAGGACCGGGTGCTGTCGGTCGAGGACCTGCGGGACGTGTTCGCGGTCTCGTACGAGATGGCCGCGCACCGCTTCACCAACCTGGCCACCCACCATCTCGACCTGGTCTGCCACTTCGTGCGCAACAACGCCGGCGGCATCATCTACAAGGCCTACGAGAACGACGGCGTCGTGTTCCCCGCCGACGAGCAGGGGGCCATCGAGGGGCAGCGCATGTGCCTGCAGTGGTCGGGGCGCCAGGTGTTCCTGTCACCTGACCGCTTCTCCGTCTACTACCAGTACTCCGACTCGCCCACCGGCACGTACTTCTGCGTCGCCCATGTGGACCCCTCGCGTGAGCGCGACTTCGCGATCACGCTCGGCGTGCCGTACCGCGAGTCACGCTGGTTCCGCGGCCGGGAGACCACCATCAGGACCAAGTCGAACTGCCCGTCGGGGGACTGCTGCCGCCGCCCGCCGGTCGAGCTGACGCAGCGCTGGGACGGGTACGCCTGGCCGTCGGCCCGGGCCAACTCCCACGTGCTCGCAGCCCTGCCTCCCGGATCGTTCCCGGGCGTCGACGAGGCCGACGTCTACTCGTTCCTCGAACGCCACACGGGCGTCTGACCTCCGCGTAGCGTTGTTGACGTCGGCCTGATCGCCGGGCCCGCCCGCTGGGTCAACAGCCAGGTGCTCTACGTCACAGCTTGGCCGCCACCAGAGCCGATCGCTGCGCATAGAGTGAGACGGCATGCGATAGGAGGCGACGGGGGGATCCTGCGTGCTGCCTGAGGTGAAGGTGTGGCTGCGCGACCGTACGACGGCCTCGGCCGACTGGCCGATCGAGGACCTGATCGCGGCCAAGGGCGTGACGAAGGTCAGCGTGGTGCTCCCCGCGAGGAACGAGGCCGAGACCGTCGGAGAGATCGTCTCAGCGATCCGCCGCGACCTCGTCGAGGCCGTCCCGCTCGTCGACGAGCTCATCGTCGTCGACTCCCGATCCACCGACGACACCGCCGCACGAGCCGTGCAGGCCGGGGCGAAGGTCTTCACCCAGGACGAGATCCTGCCCGCCCTTCCCTCCATGGACGGCAAGGGCGACGTGCTGTGGAAGTCGCTCGCGGTCACGTCAGGCGATCTGCTCGTCTTCGTCGACGCCGACCTGCGGGAATTTCGCACGTCGTTCGTCACCGGCCTCCTCGGCCCGCTGCTCGCCGACCGCTCGGTCATGTACGTCAAGGGCTGCTACGACCGGCCCCTGCGTGAGGTACAGGGCGGTGGCGGGCGCGTCACCGAGCTCGTCGCCCGGCCGATGCTCAACCGGCACTGGCCGCTCCTGGCCGGCTTCGTCCAGCCGCTCGCGGGGGAGTACGCGGGGCGCCGCGAGGTGCTCGAGCGGGTGCCCTTCGCCACCGGGTACGGAGTCGAGCTCGGCCTGCTGATCGACCTGCTGCAGCACGCCGGGCTGGACGCGCTCGCGCAGGTAGACCTCGGGCGGCGGGTGCACTCCCACCAGTCGACCGAGGCGCTCGGCGTCATGGCCGGGCAGATCATGCACACCGCCTGGTCGCGCCTGGAGCGCCAGCGGAAGATCGTCCCCTTGCACACTCCCTCGGCCGGCCTGACGCAGTTCCGCCGCGGCGAAGCCGGCCACGTCCCGGTCGACAGGGACATCACCGTGGACGAACGCCCCCCAATGCTGAGGATCCCCGAGTACGCCGCCTCCCGCTCCGCGACCCCCCAACTGCTCGACTGCCAGGGTTGACCGCCGCTCGCTCACCGGGATCCGCGGGAGGACGACGCGGCCCGTCGCTCAGGAGCGGCGGGCCGGGCCGATGCCATGGACGACGGTGGTGACCAGGGCCTCGACCAAACCGTCCGGGACGTGCCAGGCGGTCAGAGGCGTTCCGCTGAACATGCGCGGCAGGACCAGCTCGTGGCACGCGCCGATGATCATCGTCGCGGCGGCCTCGGGGTCGGCGTCCGGGGCCAGCCGGCCCAGTTCGCGTTCGGCGAGCAGGTAAGCGGCAAGGTCGGCACGTAGCCCGCGCCCGCCGGCCGCCGGGTTCGGCAGCTCGTTGAATCGGGTGAGGACCTTCGGCTGGAGGAGCAGCCCCGCGAACGCGGGAAGGATCGCGATGTGCAGCTCCAGGCCGTGCGCGATGTAGGCGCGGAGGTTCGCCTCGACGGTGCCTTCACCGGCCACCTGGGGCGGCGCGCCCAGCCTGCGTTCGACGGTACGTACGTGCGCGTGCAGGGCGAGCGCCAGCAGGGCTTCCTTGTCGGCGAAGTGGTTGTAGAGCACGCCGTCGGCCACCTGGGCCTCGCGGGCTATGGCACGCACGGTGAGCCCTGCCGTGCCGCGTTCGGCGATGAGGCGTTCGGCGGTGGCGATCAGGTGCTCGCGCAGGCTCTGGTCGCCACCGCCTCGAAGCACGGCCGCTCTTCTCGGAGACATCACGACACATGGTAGTGATCGCGGAACCCGACCCCCCCACGCGGCGTCAGCCGTCGTCCCAGTGTGGGCTACATCCTCAGTGGTCCCCCCATGTCTACGGGCGGGTGGCCGTGATCAGCCAGGCGGCGCCGCGCAGCCGTACGGCGTCGGGTTCCTCGAAGGGCCGCAGCGCGTCCGTGAGCGCCTCACGGGCCCGGCCGGCCGAGGCCGCGTCGACCTGGCCGAGCATGTGGCGGACCGGGCCCCACGCGCCCAGGAACCCGGCCGCGTCAGCCGCGTCCCGGCCCCACACTTGCGGCGCCTCGACAGGGGCCGTGGTCACCTCCTCGAAGCCGGCGTCGCCGAGGAGCTTGTGGACGCGGGCCGGATCGGCCATCGACTCCGGCCCTGGAGCGTCCGGTTCGCGAGAACCCCCGTCGGCGAGGCCGAGCGCCGGGAGATGCCTTCCCATCGCCGCGAAAACAGGCCCGAGGTCGTTGCGGTCCATGCTCTGCAAGCTGAGGAAGGCGACACGGCCCCCCGGGCGCAGGGCGCGGCCGATGTTGGCGAACGCGACCACCGGATCGGTGAAGAACATGATCGCGAACCGGCTGACGGCCACGTCGAAAGCCCCGGCCGGGAACGCGTGGACCTGGGCGTCCCCCTGGTCGAACGTCACGTTGGAGACACCCTCGCGGGCCGTGACGGCACGTGCCCGCCCGAGCATCGGTGCGGACAGGTCGATCCCGGTGGCGTGCCCCTGGGATGCCCGCCGCGCCGCCAGCCGGGTCACCTGTCCGTTGCCGCACCCGATGTCGAGCACCCGATCACGCTCGCCGATGCGGGCGGCTTCCAGCAAGTAGTCGTTGAACCCGCTGTTCACGGCGTCATAGCGATCGTGGTTGTCGGCCCAGTGGTTCCCTTCGTACCCGTTCCACGCCTCGGCCTGCTGAGTGTTGACGATCGGCCCCATGAAACCGCTCCTTTGTGATGTGCCCTGACCTGGAGACGCCTCTCCGAGTCGCGATACTTATGAACAGTCGTTCATGAACGCGCGTTCATGAGTGTAACACCGCAGACAACGGCCTTCTATAGCGTCCCTACGCAAGCAACGGCCTGACGAAGTCGCGTCACTCACGTCGACCGCACGTGCGCCAGAGGCCCGGACTGAGGTCTTCGTACGTCACTCCCGTGGGTACGTCCATCCGATGGGGGAGATCCTGGAAGACGGGGACATCTATTTCCTTTACCGCCCACGGGTGGACGACGAGGAGGTCGAGTCGCCCGATGAAGTGCAGCGCCTGCTCATAGTGCTTCACTCTTGGCCGGGGAAGCGGCTGCGGCTGCTGATCGCGGGGCGCAAGCGCCTGCCCAAGATGGCCGATCACGAGCGTTCCTGGTGGTTCGTCTTCAAGGTGGCGAGCCGTCCGGAGGAGCTTCGTGAGGCGCTGGACCGGCGGACGTACCAGACCAGGACACGCGGCGAACGCGTCCAGCCCCCGGCACGCCCGGCAGGGGAAGGGGCCTACGTCATCGCCCGCCATGACGATCACACCCATCTGGCGTACAAGCTCGAGCTGCCTCGCGAGCTGGGACAGGTCCAGCGCGAGCTGAACATCGAGCCCGAGGCCAGCTACGTGATCAACGTGAAGAATCCCGAGGTGCCGTCACCCCCGGGCATAGGACGCCCCGGAACCGGCAGGCCCGACCTTCCCCGCGACCTGCTGGACAGGTTCGACGGCCGCCGGTTCATCCCCCTCGACCCGCCCGATTTCTTGAACTATCCCGGCATCGAGCTCGTGCTGATCGGCGCGGCGGACGACCCCGGTACGGAGCTGGGCCTCGACCTGGACGCCGAGGTCGAACGTGCCGCCCGGAGCACCATCTTCGACGACCTGCGCCTCCGGCGCGAAGACCGCCCGGTCGAACCCCTCTTCGCCGGCGAATGGCGATAGGAGTCCATGTGGCGCAGTTCCCGAAGCAGCCATTTTCCGGTACCGAGCTTTAGTCACACCCGGGCAGGTGCCATATCCTCAGGAGCGTTTTCGGCACCTTGGCCAGGCAGCCACCCGTGTCACCGAGATACGCCCACGCGCCGTGGTAACGCTTACGCCACACGTGCGGGCCGTCCTGATAGCTGACCGGGTTCCCCTTGATTCCAATGAAACCTACAGCCCAGTAAACGTCCTTCGCAGCTGTCGTCCCCTTTATCTTCCCGTAGTAGACGTCTTTCGGCCCGTCCACCTTGTCCCGGGTGGCATCTGAATTTACTTTCGCGTAGTACTGATTCCAGAACGCGTCGGCCAGCTTGTGGCGGATCATCTCTGTGAGCTTGAGGTTGATGGCCTTTCCCGGCGCCTTCCACCCCATCGCAGGCAGGGGCACCGCGAGCGCCGCCTCTGCTGGGACCAGTGCCGTAAGCATGATCCCTGCTGCGGTGACGGCTAAGGTCCTCTTCCACTTCGCCATTCTGGCCACTTCCTGTATCAGGTGGGTCGATGTCGGTCAAAGCGACAGGTGGTCCGGGCAGGTCGTACCCTGCTCCGTGGTCAAAACGCTTGATGTCCGCTACCTCTATGCCTCGCAACATGGAAACAGCGGCTCACTGAATCAGAGACCTTCCGTAACGCTAGACGTTTCTCCTTCGTATCGGGAGGGGGAGCAGTGTATCGCCTCTATTTTGTTATTGACACTGGTCGATGTGTGGTCTTTCGCGTTCGCGATGGCCTTCGCGGGCCCCGGACTTTTGCCTCCGGCATCGGGGCTGGCGCCGGGCACTCACGGCTGGCGCTTTTATAGTCACCTCTTTCCGCATGAGCAGCGGCCGCGGGATCATCGCCATAGCTTGCGCGCATCGTCACCAGGTAGGCAGCCCCGCATCGGGCGTCGTCGGCGCCGTTCAGCGAGCGAGCGCGTCCGCTGCGGTACGGCGGGCGCGCTCGGTGCTCGCAGTGAAACGGATCAGTCGGATCCACCTGGGGCGGCGGCCGATCCGGGCAGCCGGTGGACATGCACCCGGCCATCAGGGAGGACTTCCCTGGCGAGGTCGGTGAGGTGCTCGTGGTGGGTGAACACGATCATCTGGAATCGGTCGGCCATCTCGTCGAGCACCCCTAGGGCCGCCCGTGTCCGATCGTTGTCGAAGGTCATGAAAATGTCGTCGACAGTGAAGGGCAGCGAGCGGCCTTCCTCGGCGTACCGCTCCAGGGACGCGAGTCGCAGCGCGAGATAGAGCTGGTCGGCTGTGCCTTCGCTGAGCTGCTTGACCCCGAGGAGGTCGGCTCCGCGCCGCGCCAGTACGACCGTCGAGTCTCCTTCCTGGTCGATCTCCAGTCTGCTGAAGCGGTCGAGGGTCAGCCGCCGGAACAGGTCGCTCGCCCGGGCAAGGATCGGGTCTTGATGCGTCTGCCGGTAGTCCTCCATGCACTCGACGAGGATGTTCCTGGCGATCCACAGCCGGAGATACTCCTCGCTCTCCTCCACCAGCGCGGCGGCCGTGACCTCGGCACCGGCCGCCGCCTTTGCAGCCGCAGCTGATCCGTCCAGCATCCCGAGCTCGGTCTTATGCTTGCCGAAGAGTTCGGACTGCGCGGTCCGCTGTGTCTCCAGATCGTTGACCTGGTCCGCGAGCGTGCCCAGCTCGGCTTCGAGCAGATCTGGGTCGGTGTGTTCGGCCTCCACCATGAGGGCGTGCAATGTGTCCGTGTCGGCGGAGAACGTCTCAGTTACCTCAGCCAGGCTGGTGTCCAGCTTGGCGTGCCGCTCACGCCGCTGTACCGCATCGCGGAGGGCGTCGTCGCTGCCGACGCCGGCTGTCTCCCGCAGCGCGGCGAACTCGTTCCCCGCTTGGTCGGCCGACGCTCGAAGCCGGCCCGCGTCCGCTTCCAGCTCGCCCTCCACCATCCGGAGGGAATTCTGCCTTTCAGCGATCGAGCGGTTCAGCTTCACCGCCGAGTAAAGGTTGCCGACGAACTGGTTGTGCTCGGTCTCGTCGTCGGGAACCGCCCGGCCGCAAGCGGAAGCGGTCGTACGGAGAAGCGCCTGGAACTGTTCGATGGTGGCCGTGGCCCGATCCGCCTCACGGTCGATCTTGATGGCTTCGGCGACCTTGGCCGCCACCTGGTCGAGCCGGTCAAGGTCGGCCAGTGCGCTGACAGTGTCGCGGTCGACGGGCAGGGCGGCCTGGTCGAGCAGCTTACGCCAGTCGGACTCCCACGCGGTGAGGTCGAGTTCGTGGCCGGAGACCTGCGTAGCGGCGGTTTCCTGTTCCTCACGTGCCCTGGCGACCTCATCCTCCAGCTTCATCCGTTCCTGGGCCGCCTGAGCTTGATGGGCGAGCCGGGTCTCGGCGATCTCCCGGAGCTCCGGCAGCTCCGCCAAGCCCTTCTCGTCGCCAAGCGTGCCAAGACTCAGCCCTTCGGGTTCGCGCAGCTCCGTCCGCAGTCGTGCGATGTGGAGGGCTGCCTGCTCTCGCAGGGCGGCCAGCCCGGCGTGCGCGTCACGCAGGTCGCCGAGGCTGTCGCGAAGCCTCTTCGCGTGGTCCAAGGTCGTGGTGGCGGCGTCCGGCCGTGGAGGGGATCCGGCGAAGCCGGTCCAGAGGTGACCCCAGTCGAGATTCAGATCCTCAGCCCGTCCATCGAGACGAAGCTCCTCCTCGCCCAGCTCTGTCAGTCCCTGCTGTCCGTTGAGGATCTCAAGCTCCAGCCGGAAACGATCGCTGACCCGCTTCGCGTCCCGGCGCATCTGGTCGGCGACACTGTCGGCCTGCGTCACGGCGTGCTCGAAGCCCTCGGCGTTAGCGTGCAGCCCGTCGCGGATCCCTTGCCAGAGCTCGTCGCGA
>JAOPYI010000175.1 GCA_025964675.1 Sphaerisporangium sp.
GTTGCAGTTCTAGTTGCAATCCAGCTCCGATCAATGCTGTTCGTGGTGGACCGGCCGAGCGCGTTGGTCCAGGTTGAACCGATCGGGATGGCCAAGATCCGAGCTGCTAATGCGGATTGGTCCCGCCACAGGTGGCCGCGATGATCCGCGTTTGCAAGATCCGGAACATGCTCGGAATGACCTTGCTCCAGCCGATACATACCGAGCGATCAGTCGCTGGTCAGTGCGTTATTGAGGCAAGAAACGGCGATCCACTTCTAATCCGACGGTCGCAGGTTCGAATCCTGCAGGGCGCACCCTCCAGACCAGGTCACACACCCTCTGACCTGGTCTTTTACGTTGATCGGCCTGTGACGCCACCTGCAGCCCGATGCCACCAAAAGCAGCCCTGAGCGGGTGCCCACGGGATATACGCGGGATGAAAGTAGCGACGTTTGCCCAGGTCAGAGGCCAGTTTTCGGGCCTCTGCGGGATGAAACCCACCCGGAGAACACCGAAGGGTCTCGGACTGATCCGAGACCCTCTGACGTTGCGTTCAGTTCCCACCAACTTGCGTCTTGACCCAGTTGAGTCCGTCCTCGTAGGTACTGAACTCTTGCAGGTGCTGTCCCTGCGCATCGAAGACGTGCCACCGGAAGGGGCGTTGCCTCCCGGCCCTGACAAGGTCATACGCCTCGTCAGCCGAGCGATACCAGACACACACGCTCTCCGGAGGACGTGAGGGAGAGGCATATGCATACTCGTGGGTGATCGACATGCCCGGATCGTAGGGGTCGACTCGACAATGGACAATGCTCCGTCTGGCCTCATACAGCTAGCGCGTCCATGATCCGCTGATTTGCCATCTCGCGTTGGCCATCGATGCACTTCGCGTAGACCCTAAGCAGCACGTCGACGCTGTGCCCGGCCCGTTCGGCTACGTCGGGCGCGGGGACGCCGGAGTTAAGCCAGAGCGAAACGGCCGCGTGCCTCAGGTCATACGGTCTGCCGGCCATCGGCGAGGCAACCTGATCAGGAGTCAACGCGTACCTCCGTGCCTCCTTCCAGACCTTGGCGTACGCCGTCGTGGAGAAGACACCGCCGGTCGCGGTCCGGAACAGCCGCCCATCGGCCGCGGTGCCATGCCGTTCGATGTGCTCACGGAGGATCACCACCAGCTCGGGCGGGATCGGCACGTCCCGGATCGCCTTGCGCCGACGCTGCTTCAGCCCGCGAACATCATGAGTGCTCCCCGAGTCGGAGAACCGCCGCCCGCTCTCCGGCCGTGTCTCCTCCAAGGTCAGCAGGCCCCACCCAGTTGCCGGAAGATGACAGTCCTTCTCCCGAAGCCCAGGCGCCTCAGCAGGCCGAAGGCCGGCGAAGTACATACAGGCGAACATCCCACGCCAGCATCGCCCCTCGCGATCGACCCACGTACGTCACCGCGACGAGGAGCTCCCGAGCCTGCACCGGGTTGACCACGACCCGCCGGTCCACTTCCCCCGACACCTTGGCGGGCTTCCAGTTGACCCGGTCCAGCGAGTTTGCCGAAAGCTCCCCCAGCTCGACGGCGTACTCCAGCGCGTGATGGAACACCGCCCTCTTACCCGCGGAGCCGACACCCTCGCCAAACTCCCCATCCCCGGAAACCCCGACCACCACTTCGTGTTCGACCACGCCAAATGGCTCCTCTACGCCGCCACCGCATACACCTGGCTCGAAGACAACGACCGCGCCGAAGAACACGCCCTCGAAACCATCCAGATGCACACCCGCCCCGACGGCACCTCCAACGCTCCCATGCGCGTAGCCGACGCACACATCGACCTCGGCATCATCGACGCTCGACGCGGTGACCTCGACGCAGCCGTACACCAAGGCCTCACCGCATTCGACATTGAACGCAAATCCCTAATCGATCTCGTCAACCGCGCAGGAGACTTGGATCGCGTCCTACGCCAGAGCTATCGCCATGAAGCTGTGGCCGAGGAGTTCCACGAACGGTTCATCACGGCCCGGCGGGCGCTGTCGACCCGCCGCCCAGAGTTCCTCGATTGATATCGCGACGATGGCCACTAGGCGTGTCCGTCATCTATGCCAACATCGCAAGAGCGCAGCTCCAGATAGGTGACGTGGCCGAGGGGATCCCAGAAGAGGGGGCGGTCCGCCTATCTCCAGATCGCCGACACCTGCGCAAGCAGGTCCGCGGCGAGTCTCTCCGCCGGGGCGCCGTTGCCGTCGACCGCGCAGCTTGCCGAGCAGAACGACGGGGCGCTGAGCCGTGGTGAAGATCGCCGTCGGGATCTTGCGCAACGAGAGTCTGGCCATCGGCCAGCAGGGCAGGAGGGTGTCGTCCGCGACGACACCGACGACTCTGGGGAGACCGGCCAAGCGCCAGCGGTGGATCTGCTCGGCGAGGTCATCGAGCTACGCGACGCCGTGCAGGGCCCCGTCGGAACGTCTCGCCCGGGTCGAGTCGACGCTCTTCGAGCGACCCGCCCGGTAGGGCCGACGCCGGGGACGGGCAATCCGGTGACATGCCAGGCGAGCCCAGCTGACTCTAGGGCCTGTTGCGAAAGTGCTGGTCACGGCGATTCATAAGGGCCGGGATCAGCACCATCTCTTTCTCGCGGACGGTGAAGTGGCCGTATCGGGCGAGGCACGTCCTTCCCTCTGCTACTTGATTATGTGGAAGTCGGGGTGGCCCAGCCAGGACGCCAGGAATTTGCGGTCGCCGACGTGGCTGTATCCGCAGCCGCCGCCGTACGCGGCGTAGGGCATCTCCCAGACACGGCCCGGGAGCGACGACACCAGAGCGCGGGCCTCAGCCTGGCGGGCTGCCTTCTCCTGATCGGAGATGTCGTGAAAGGAGTAGCGGTAGCCAAGCAGGCCACCGAAGTCGATCAGCGCGTCGAAGCGTTCGGCGAGGAACTGGGTGAGATGCCCCAGGAGCAGGTGGTTATCCGGTCCTGAACAGTAGGCGAGCAGGGCCAGTTCGGCGGCGGGTGGCTGGTCGAGTCCAGGGAAACCCAGCTCTTGGTAGTCCTCCAGGGACTCCGGTCCGAGATGGAATGGGCCTGGCGAGGGCCTTTCGAGACCGTGGAGGCCGAGTGTCGACGGCTGGTTGATGTAGAACTCAAGCGAGTCGTCGCTTTTGATCCGTACCTCGCAGAAGCTCTGCAGCCACGGTTTAGCGTCGAGTGCACTTCGCTTCTTTGGCAACCACAGCCCTGCTGCGGGGCCGCCCATCGCATCCTCCTGAAGACGGTTGTGCCCGCCCAGCGTGGCGGCCCGGGGCGCAGAGCACCAGTGGTTTTCATCTGCTGGCCGGGCAGGCCGATCGAGTCGCAATGTGGAGTTCGGCGCGCGCAGTCACGGGAGATGAAGTGTTATGAACGCACTCACGCAAAAGCAGCGGAGATCCCGTCTGGTCAAAGCCACTCGTTGATGGCGGCGACCAGCACGGTCGCCTCGTAGCGGACGGCGAGCTTGTCATACCGGGTGGCCACAGCTCGATGGCGCTTGAGCCTGTTGATCCCGCACTCCACGGCATGGCGCTTGCGGTAGTCATCCTTGTCGAACTTGAGTGGACGGCCACCGCGTGAGCCGAGTTTCTTACGGTTGCGGACCTGGTCGGCTTTCTCCGGGATGGTGCAGCGGATACCGCGTCTGCGCAGGTAAGCGCGGTTCGCCCGAGAGCCGTACGCCTTGTCCGCGCGAACCCTGCCCGGACGGGAGCGCGGGCGGCCGCACCCCAGCCGGGGCACCCGGATGCCCTCCAGGACCGGTTGGAACTGCGGGCTGTCGTGCCGCTGGCCGGCGGTGACGAGCAGGGATAGCGGTTTCTGTCCCTGCTCGAGCCGGGCCGTCCGCCGACGTGGACGCGTCGGCAGTTGATCAACGGCATACGGTGGCGGACCAGGACTGGTGCGCCGTGGCGGGACGTCCTGGAGCGGTACGGGCCTTGGGACAGGGCCTACGACCTGTTCCGGCGCTGGCAGCGCGACGGCACTTGGAAATGGACGGTGTCGACACCGAGCCTGACGACCACGGCCTCGGACGCTCGCGTGGTGGGCTGACCACCAAGCTGCACCTGGCGGTAGTCGTGTCCGGGCTAGAGTTTGCTGGGTGGCTCATCCGGTCACCGAGACGGTCCGGCCCCTGACGGGCGCTCCACCGCGAACTACTCGACTGTGGTGTGAGTGAGGATTGATACCAGGTGTCGCCAGATGCGGCTCCAGCCGCCCGAGCCGGAAAGGTCGTGTCAGTGAGTCTTGAGACCAGAGTGTCCGGCTGGTGAGAAGATTGGGATGCTTCGAAATAGCAAACGCAGTACCCGCAAGATTGCCGGAACCGCTGCACGCCCTGGCGCTGAAGCACCGTGAGCTGCTGAAGTTCACGGTGGTAGGTGGAACAGCGTTCCTGGTGGACAACACTGTGTTCTATGGGCTGAAGCTGACCATTCTGGAACCGAAGCCGGTGACCGCGAAGGTCATCGCGGTGCTCGTGGCGACAATCGTGTCCTACATGCTGAACCGTGAATGGTCGTTCCGGACCAGGGGCGGTCGCGAGCGCCATCACGAGGCGGCGCTGTTCCTCCTGGTCAGTGGCGTCGGTCTGGTGCTCAGCTCCGTGCCGCTATGGATCTCCCGGTACGTGTTCCTACTGGAGACCCCGGACGTGAGCCTGGTCACCCAGGAGATCGCCGACTTCATGAGCGCGCAGGTCATTGGCACGCTGATCGCCATGGTCTTCCGTTTCTGGGCGTTCCGGAAGTGGGTCTTCCCCGACGAGGAGGCTCACCCCGGCCGCGTGCGGCTGGCTCCAGCTCCCAAGCCCAAGGACGAGGCGGCCTGATCCGACCCTCCACTCGCCGGGTAGCCGCGGGATCATGCAATGACCTGCGGAACCCCGTCCAGAGGACGAAAAAGGTTCACTGCGGGGTATTCAAGGTGATGAACTCTCTGCCTCAGGCGACCGAAATATTCCGAAGATGTCGCGCATTTCGTCATCGCCGAACGATGTTCGGAGCTCTGCATGCGTGGTTTCCATCCGACGTTTCCTGGCCTCCGATCGAGGTTCTGCGAACGCGGAGGGGTCACCAAGAACGGCCCTTGCTCGTTTAAGTGCCGTCGTTTGCTGCGGAGACAACTCGCCCGCCCGTCCCTCTGCGTAGGCGTCCAGGTGGTCTCGCCAGAAAGCCCCCTTGGTGATACGCGACAGTTCGGCGAAGAGTAGCCGTCGATAGACAACAGAGAATGCGATGATGTCGGCGTACGCCTGTGGCAGATGTCCCCTGTTCGCCGCTATCCATGCCCGAGCTTGCGCGGTGGCTGAGTCGTCTCCTGGCACGGCCGGCGCCCTGCCCAACCGGAATGCCTCACGCAGGCCGACCACGAGCCGGCTCCCGCCGGTCGTGCCGCTCACCTGAACCTCGCTTTACGCGTTGAGCAGTCGTGCCACGTGTCGGGGGCCGAGCCGTACAACCAGGGCTATCGCCAGCGAAGATCTGGTCCACGCGCGCACTCGCGTCTCGGAGACCGTGAACAGGGTCGGCACCCACTCGGTCTTTGAAAGGCGTGTCCGTTGACGCCATGACGCGACCTCGGGGTCGGACAGTGGCAGGAGCTATGCGACTCCCTGACACGTATCAGCGACCACCGAGGCAACTGCCCGGCATCGGCTGCAATCGGCGTTATAGGCAAGCACCCAGCGCCGGCGCGTCATCGAAACACCTCCGAATCGTTTATGACAAGGCTCTGCGCCCCGGGAAAGCAACGAGGATTCTCACCGTCAAGCCGCAGTGACGTCAGTTGCGCTTATGCGGATGGTTGCCGCCTCTTCGCGTCGAGGAGTCACGCTGGATCCGGACTCACGCCGGGCCATGCGACGCAGTAATGCGGGGGCAACCACGAACCCGAAGATCGCCCATGCTCCGAGCACTCCGGACGTCTCCAGGAAGCGCCGATCTCGGTGAGTCGGCGCGTAGCCCAACGTGTCGTTGATGGCGCGCATGTAGCGGTTGCTATCGGCGGCGGGAACTCAGCCACAGGCACAGTGCCTGGCTCGCCACCATGTGAGGATGACAGACCCTGAGCTGACGCATGGCTGGTTGCAGTCGCTAGCTTTCCGCCCATAGGCGGATGGCGAGCCCTAGTCCGGCGAGTGCGACGATGATGCGAAGTATGTGTCCGGGTATGTGCCTGGCGAGGGACGGCCCGATCACGCTTCCGGCCAGAACGCCGGCGGCCATCGGCGCTGCGGCTGCCCAGTCGACGGGCCAGAACAGGATGTAAACGACACAACAGGTCACGTCGGCGATTCCGAGGAGCATGTTCTTGAGCGCGTTGGATCGCGTGATGTGCTGACCGGTGGTAATCATGAGGACGGCGAGGATTGCGATGCCCGAGCCTGCGCCCCAGTAACCGTTGTAGGCCGATGCTATGGCAAGTCCGCTGGGCAGGAGGAGTCGGCTGCTGCTGGCGGGATGGCCCGCCACCCATGCGGAGATCTTTGGCTGGAGCAGCAGGGCGAGCGCGGCGAGGGCGAGCAGGAATGGCACGATCCGCTCGAAGGTTGTGGCGGGAGTGAAGATCAGCAGCGTGGCGCCGACGGCGCTGCCCGCCGCGGTGAGCGGTGCCCAGCGCCGCAGCCATGGTGCCTGTCCGGACAGTTCGGGCCGGGAGCCGAGGGCGGAGCCCGGCCAAGCTGCCACGAAGGCGATGGAGTTCGTCACGTTGGCGGCCAGTGGCGGGATCCCCACTGCCAGCAGTGCCGGGTAGGAGATCAGTGAGGCGGTACCGCCGGCGGATCCCACGATTGCGGCCGCTGCGCCGGTGCTTAGCAGCAGGACGGTTTGGGCGCCCGTCATGTGGCCGCTGTCTGCGATGGCCGCCTGTCGATGTCTGACCGGCAGCCGTAGCCGCCGACGGCGTGTGAGTCGGTCAGAGCGGCGCCGACCACGATGTCGTCGGTCTCGGCGAACGCAGGCAAGTGCTCTTGAACCGGGGCGCGCTTTTGGATGAGCAAGATCACAAACCTCCACCGTATCTACATCTATCGCGCTGGCCCTTGCTGTCTTGGCCTTTGGGCACGCTAATGACACGCGGCCGATGCTACCGACGGCCAAGCAGCCTTGGCCGCCATCACCGAACCCGTTCTCACCCCCACCGGCCAGCGCATCCCGGGCCTGCGTTTCACCGACCCCGAGCCCAGGCTCTGCTCACCGCTCTTTGCGTCTTCCGGCTGCTGCCCAACGGTTTCACCAACCGCGACCTTCGCAACCACCTGGCACCCCTCCTGGGTAAACCCATCCAGGCCATGACCAGCGGGCAGACCACCTACGACCTACGGCGCCTGCGCGCTCACGCCCTCATCGAACGGATCCCCAAGACCTTCCGCTACCAGGTGACACACACCGGGCTACGCCAGGCACTCTTCCTCGCCCGCGTCCACGACCGCATCCTGCGCACCGGCCTGGCCGAACTCACCGACCCACGACCACCCACCACCACAGCGCTACGTCAAGCCGCCCGCGCCTACGAAGCGGCCCTCGACGACCTCATCCACACCGCCGGCCTGGCCGCCTGACCAGACCACGACCAAGACCTGCCCAAATACAACGCGGCCACATTGACAGGCACCACCACATGCCACAGCAGGCCGGGAAGTTGCCGATGTGGTGACTGGCTCCGGTTTACAAGCAGGATGTCAGGACTTCGAATCTCCTAGGCTCCACCCACAGAAAGCCCAGGTCATCCGCCTGGGCTTTTAATCTTTGTCGGGGCTGTTCCGGGGTCGTGCCTGTTGCGTGCCCGATGGTTAGGCCCTCAGGAGGAGTGCCCCGCGTAGTAGCGCCGCGACTTGTCGCGGCTGCCGCAGGTGGTCATGCTGCACCAACGGCGGCGACGATTCTTGCTGACGTCCAGGAACAACCAGCAGCACGACGGACACTCACCGAGCCGATCCAGTGGCCCGTGTGTGAGCAGCTCGACCGCCGAAGCCGCGACCTGCCAGAGCAGGATTCGCACCGTACGCGGCACCCCCCACGAGAACCGGAAGTTCCCGCCGGCGTCCTCCAGCCGGCCATGAGCAATGCCGTCACCGTGCAGCGCGACGACGACATCAAGATCCGGCTGCGGCGCCCGACCCCCCTGCGTAAGCGGCTGAAACACCCGGAACACCGCCTCACGCAGCTCGCGGGCATCCGGCAGGGCCGCTGCGAGCCCATCCGGCTCCTCGATCGGATTCCCCGTCGCCGCGGCCCAGGTCACAGCCTCCTCCGGCGTACCCAGCCAGTCTCGCCGAGCCACCGGACGGGCGTTGACCGTGTTAGCGAAGTCCAGGCACAGCGCGTTCCCAACCAGCTCGACGGCAATCACGGCATCGAGTATCTCACCGATCAAATTCCGTTGACAGGTCAGACGGCACGAGCCACGCTATGACCGATCAAACACATTTGAAAGGTAAGAAACGAATGCGCCTCCTCCCCTTGTCGCTGGGCCGGCCGTTCAACGCACTGTGGTTCGGCACCGGCGCCGCGAACCTCGGCGACGGCATGGCGCTGTTCGTCTTGCCACTACTCGCCATCGCCGCCGACGCCTCACCCGGCGGGGTGGCGGCCGTGACGGCCGCGCTCACCCTGGCATGGCCGGTCTTCGGCCTGCACGCCGGCTGGATCGTCGACCGGGTCGACCGCCGGATGCTGCTGAGCGGCGTCAACCTGGTCCGCGCGCTGGTGCTGACCGGCCTCACCATCAGCCACTTCACCGGCACCCTGTCGCTGCCGTTGCTCCTCGCCGTGGCGGCGCTGCTCGGCGCGGCCGAGACGTTGGTCGACACCGCGCTGACCTCGACCATCCCCCTGGTCGTCGAGCCCGCCGGTCGCAACAGAGCCAACGCACGCATCGAGGCGACCATCAACGTCACCAACCAACTCGCCGGCCCACCGCTCGCGGGCCTGCTGGCAAGCCTCACTCTCGCCGTGGCCACCGGCGCGAGCGCGGCCCTCTACGCCCTGGCCGTCGCCGGGATCGCCATGATGGCCCTGCGCCGGGCGCCCGCCGAGGCCCGAACCGCAGGGGGCGGCGGCGTGGTCGCCGGCTTCCGGCACTTGTGGCGGCAGCCGGTGGTGCGAACGCTGACCCTCTTCACCGCCGTGATGAACATCCCCTGGGCAGTCGCGACGGCCCTGCTCGTCGTGTACGCCGTCAGCCCCGGCCCGCTCGATCTCACCACAGCCCAGTACGGCCTGGTGCTGACGGCGATGGCCGTAGGCGGGCTGCTCGCGGCGGCGATGGTGGAGCCGTTGCGGCGCCGGTTCGGGGTGACCAGGCTGCTGATCGCCGACGCCGCCGGGACCGTTCTGTTGGTGGCCCCTGTGGCGCTGGACGGGCCGGTGTGGACTGTGGCCGCAGGGGCAGTGATCGCTGGGGCCGGGTCGAGCATCTGGCGCATCCTGGTGGCCACGATCCGGCAGAACCTATCGCCGCCGGAGTTGCTGGGGCGTATCTACGCCGCGTCTCGAGTGCTCAGTTGGGGCGTGATTCCTGCCAGCGCGGCGTTGGCCGGAGTCGCGGCGGAGCTATGGGGCGTACGGGCGGTGTTCGTCCTGGCCACGGGGCTCGCCGTCGTCGTGCTGGGCGCCTTCGTGCCGTACGCGCTCCGTACGGATCTGTCTGCGGCCATCGAGCCGAAAGTGGACCATCAGCCCGTCACGTGAGCGCAGCCGACGGTCATGCGATGTTCCATCATCACCCGATTGTAGGATGATCACACATTCGCGTCCAACGATACAAGCTGAGGACGACCTGCTGACGCTCGACGTCGGGGATGACCTCCCTGTCGCTGTCACACCCCATCCACGCCAGCGAACGGGACTCAACGAAGAAGAGGGACTCAACGCGTTCTGGGATCTGGACTGGGACATCTACGACGTCGCCCGCTCACCAGCTGCATGACCGATCCAGCGCTCGTAATGAAGTAGTCGACGGTGACGCGCAGGTGAGAGACCCGGGCAGGCTGCTGTACAGCAGTCCGTACAGCAACGCCGCCTTACACGATCACACGCCACCGGTCGGTATTCACCATCTGACCAGGGTCAGGAGCCCTCTACGTCGTGACTGGCTCCCGTTTGCAAGCAGGAAGTCAGGGGTTCGAATCCCCTAGGCTCCACCAGCCAAAACACCCCGTCTCCGATCATGGAACGGGGTGTGAGTGACTATGTGAGTGACTAAGCCTCCGGCGCTCCCGAAAATGGAGTCCGTCGCTTTGGACCAACGAAGCATGATCCTTCCGCTGGATCACCACTGACGAAGTGCGATCACTCGCAGCCGAAGAGTTCGCCGTACCTGGTACTGGGACGCACTGCAACACGACCATGTCCCCGTGTTCGTCACCACGGCGAGCCGTATGACCGGAGACGCGTACAGTCTGGCTACTTCTTGATGGTCTTACAGGCGGGGGAGTGCTTCTTGTAGCTGCCGCTGGACAGCTTCTGGTAGAAGGCGGCGCATACCTGGTCCCCGTTGGGAAGGTTGGTGTTCAAGGTGATGGTGGGGCCCCACTTGGTGTGGGACATGAAGCTGTCATTCTTCAGGGTCACGGCGCCGGTGGTGCGGTTCACCCTGCCCTTGGAGTCCCAGATCTTGAAGTAGCCGCGGGCGCTGTCGTAGGGGCGGAGCGCGGCTCCGCCTCTGATCCAGTTCACGCGGGTACTGGAGCCCTTCACCTGAATGCAGCTGGGGTATTTCGATTCTGCCGTGCAGCCGCTGGCGTCGGCTGACGCCGCGGGCGCGGTGAGAAGAAGGGAGCCGAGACCGATGGTCACGGCGGCGACACCGGTGAGCAGGCGGGATCTGGTCGACCTCAAAGTCTTCTCCAAAGTGTCTTAAAAGGCATCGGAGCGACTAAAAAGGTAGCAGCCTGCCATACGTTGATCAAGGTGATGTGTCACCCCGCTGGCGCATCCAGGGGGTGCTGTCCCGGGGTGGAGCGAAGACCAGTTGGTCGGTGGCCGAATACGCCGGGGAGATCACACCGGATGGGGTGCAGCGGCGTCATGGCTAGGAGACCCAGCCGCCGAGCCGTACGCCCGGCAGGAGCTTGCGCGCCTGGAGTCGGCCGCAGGCGGACCGTTTCGCCCACGTAGGACGAGAGTGGATCATTCCTCGCTGGGCTCTGCGCCGAGGAATCGCAGGTTTAGCACGTCCGGGGAGAAGGGAAGGCCGGTGATTCTGCGCCAGGGCGAACGAATTGGGGATGGGCAATCGATGCTCGGGCCTTCGAAGGTGTGATCGGGTCTACCCGACGTCGCATCGCGTCGACGAGGCGATCAGGATCGCTGCCCGACCGCGACGCCCAGTCCAGTGGGTTGAACTGCGTGATCATTTTCCCGTCGATCTCGTGGGCGAAGGTGTCTGAGCCTGGATCCACCGGCCGGTATTCGGAGTTGAACGCTGCCCGGACATCACGATGCCCTCCGAGCTGGGAGGATGGGAGTTCTCTACGCTTCCGTCCGCCAAACCAAGAGGGCACGTCGTAAATGCGATTCTCTCATGCTCCCGCCAGGACCCATGCGATCTTCGATGACGAGCAC
>JAOPYI010000184.1 GCA_025964675.1 Sphaerisporangium sp.
TCGACTTCAGTGAAAGCGGCGCATGACCGGCCAGGGACCCATCGTCGCCGGAACCACGGCCGACTCGACCCTGTCCTCGGCCCAGACCGGAACGACGGGCTTGGCGGTGGCGTGCAGCAGCTCGCGGAACCTCTCCCGCCGCACCTGCCACCCGTCCCCGGCCTGTACGGCGAGGCCGCCGCGCTCCAGCTGGTCAAGCGCGCGGCGTACGGCGTCCGGGTCGAGCCCGGAGTCGTCCGTCTTGCCGTGCATCACCAGGGCGGACAGGACCACACCCATCTCGGCCAAACTCCACCGGCTACGCGGCCTGCGGGAACACACCGCGGCCCGCCGCGACCGGTACGCCGCGCTGGCGGCCGGACTCTGCCCCGATGATGTCCAGCGAACCGCCCTGTGGGCCAAACACCAACGTCTCACCACCGAGCACCAGCGGATCTGCTCCCGCATCCGCCAGTTGAATAAGACACTGGCCTGGTCGGCGGCCCGCTGGACGCAGACCACGCCCTCGCCCTGGGCGCCACCTGCATCTACCTGGAAGATTTGGCCACCCTGCAAGCACGCGGCAGACGAACCGGACCGGCGAGCGGTCATTCTCGTCTCCCCTATCTTCGCCGGTCCGAACGCGAAGAGATGTCCTCGGCTGGCCTTCACCCCGGTCCTGCCCGTAGAGCCGATCTTCGTATCGAACTCAGGGAGGACTGTGCCCCCTCAGGACATGGCCCCGCAAGGTGTGGGGACGAACACCCGAACATAGCCCGCGGCCCCTGGATTGCTAGCAGGTACGCGCCCGCGGACATGGCGGCCAAAATGACGGGAACCTTGGTGGCGCTGAACGCGATTATGACCAGGAGTAGGCACGTCATCAGGAGCACGGTGATACATAAGACACCGTGTTGGTTCAGTTCCTCGGTCACCTTGCTGGCTGGTATATCCCACAGTGTGAATCGGGTCTCGATGACGGTACGTGAACCAATGCCAACGCCCGACCGCTACGGCGATCGGGCGTATGTGATCACAAATGGTGAGAGGCTGCACACCTGTTTGAGAGTGTCAGGTCAGTTCGCCAAACGCACCATGCTTGACGCTTCCCGTGAATGACGCCCATGCGGTCGGGCTAAAGGCGAGCACCGGACCATGCGGGTTCTTGCTGTCGCGGACGGCGACGACTCCGGGCAGCTCAGCGAAACTAGTTCTGGTTCCGCTGACACTTCGCCGTGACCTGCGGATTCGACGGATACGGTGGTTGGCGCGTTCTCAAGTTCTGCAATCACGAACCCGGACATCAGGCCGTCTGTGCAGGGGGTGTCGAACGGGACAAGTTGCACCGTGATGTGACGCAAGTTCGCGACGGTCGCAAAGTGAGTGAGTTGCCCACTCATGACCTCAGGTCCACCTATGGGACGTTGGACCACGATCTCATCTAACAGTACCCAGAGTGCGGGTGGGTCGCTCCCTTCCAGGATGGTCGTTCGCCGCATGCGGGCATCTACCTGCTTCTCTACGACCATCGACGACCACCAGATCCGCCAGGTCGAGGTGCTTGCGCAGCTCGGCGCACGCATCTTCGCGTCGGTGGCGGCCCAGCCTTGCCGTGTCGTCGACCAGTGGGGGCATGAGGGGATCGTGGGCCACTGTCTCAACTGCACAGAATCTGCGCATTCCCAACTAAGAGCCTTCTTTCGGCATAAGGCGGCTATAAGTGGGCGTGTCGGTGTCGTCATCACAAAACGACGGGGTACGCCCGAGGAGGTGATCGGCTACTTCAAGGAAGGTGAGCGATGGGGAATTTAAAGCGTCTAGGACTCATAGCTGTTTCGGCGGCGTTTCTATCAATTGCGGCGCCGTTTGGCGCGTCCGCTGAGTCCCGGACTGACACGGCCCCGCAAGACACGACTGAATCTCAGGCTGACACGGCCCCGCAAGACACGACTCAGTCCCAGGCTGACACGGCCCCGCAGGACACGACTGATCCTGAGGAGGACACGGCTCCCGAGCCTCCGACACTCATTTCCGACGAAGAGGAACCAGGTCCCTACTACCCCTCATCGCCAAACGTACAGCGCACACCGAACACCGAACGCATATTGCTATACGATCTCGTGGACCCGATCATGCATACCCTGCCGGTCGACCTTTCAGCGGAGAGCAACCCAGAGATTTCCGCCGACGGCCGTTTTCTCGTCTACCTAGATAACTGACCAGCAAAGCGCCTGCGCCCCATCACGGGGTGGAGGCGCTTTCGCTTGTCCAGAGATTAGGCGCGTTGCCCTCCACCGGATGTCCCGCTCGCGATTGTGCACCGGTACCGGCAGTTGGTGACCCTGGTCGTACCCCTACGGAGCGGTGCGGCCGGCGGAATGCCGTAGGCACCCCGAAGGGGCGACCGTGAAGACTCGGCCGGCCCGCGGGGCATCGTCGGCGAGTTCCGCGACGCCATGGCGCCGGGGAGCCATCTGATCCTCTCCCACCTGGCCAAGGAGAACTTCCCGGACAAGATGGCCGAGACAGAGCGGGTCTACGAGGGCGCCAGCGCCCGGCTCGGGGCGCGCACGCGCGCGGAGATCCTCGAGCTCTTCGACGGCTTCGAATTGCTCGAACCCGGGCTGGTCGGTCCCACCGAATGGCATCCCGGCAGCGGGGCGCAATCCTCGGAGAAGTTCGCCGGCCTGGTCGGCGTCGGAGTCAAACGCTGACAGCCGCGTCCTGTCCCGAATGTGATCGAGTCGCCCTTGCTAAGCGCGCCGTCGTAGACAATTATTTTCATCCAACCGCCCAAGCGTGAAAGGAATGATTGTGCCCGCAGGCACGCGGGGCCCGTACAAGGCACCGCGTTGAGAGGAGCTGAACGAGTGGACATCAGTGCCGCCGCCTACGTCCAGAAGGTCGAGGGGCTGGTGCACGACGTCGCCGCGAGTCAGTCGCGGGCCGTGCGAGACGCCGCAGCCCTGCTCTGCGCCTGCCTGCGCGGCGGCGGGGTGATCCAGGCGTTCGGCTCCGGGCACTCCGAGGCCATCGCGATGGAGATCGCGGGCCGCGCCGGTGGGCTTGTGCCCACCAACCGGCTGGCCCTGCGTGACCTGGTGCTGTACGGCGGGGAGTCCCCCGGCATGCTCGGATCCGCGGAACTGGAGCGGGACCCCTCGATCGCCCACCGCGTCTACGACCTCGCCCCCGTCGAGCCGCAGGACGCCTTCGTCATGATCTCCAGCTCCGGGGTCAACGGCTCGGTGGTGGAGCTCGCCTCGATCGTCAAGGAGCGCGGCCACGGGCTGGTGGCCCTGACATCGGTCCAGCACAGCACCGAGATGAAGTCCCGCCATCCCTCCGGGCTCAAGCTCCTCGACCTCGCCGACGTGGTGCTCGACAACGGCGCCCCGTACGGCGACGCCGTGATGCCACTTCCGGGGGGCGCGACCTTCGGAGCGGTGTCGACGATCACTTCCGCCTTGCTCGCGCAGATGGTCGTCGCGGAGGTGGTCAGGGAGCTGCTGGAGGCGGGCGAGGTGCCGCCGATCTACCGCTCGTCCAACGTCGTCGGCGGTGACGAGCACAACCGTGCGCTCGAGAGCCGCTACGCGGGGCGCATCCGCCGAGGCGGCTGACCGGCCCGTGTCCCCCGACTCCACCGCTTCTGCGAATCCGACGAGTTGACAACAGGTTTGACCAGGTACTCCCCGCGCACGTATGGACCGTCGAGGCGCGGCGGACGCTCCAGCCCCCCAGGAGGACTCATGGCGGACAACCCCTTTTCCCGGCGCGAGCTGCTGCGAAGCGCCGCGCTCGCGGGCCTGCTCCTGCCCTCGGCCGGCGCGCTGTCGGCGTGCGCGTCCCCGGGCGGCGGCGACTCAGGCGGTCCCAAGCCCGCGGCGACCGGACCCAAGACCGCGGCCAACCCCCTCGGCATCCCGGAGGACAGGCCCTTCGAGGTGGTGGTCTTCGACGGCGGGTTCGGCGACGCCTACGCCAGGGACGTCCACGAGCCGCTGTTCGTGAGCAGGCATCCGAAGGTCCAGATCAAGCACTCGGCCACCAAGGAGATCGCCAAGACGCTGCAACCCCGGTTCGCGGGCGGCGACCCGCCCGAGTTCGTCAACAACTCAGGCGACAACGCTATGGACTTCGGCGCCCTCGCCCAGGACGGCCAGCTGCAGGACCTCGGCGAGCTGCTCGACGCCCCGAGCTGGGACGACCCCGGCGTCAAGGTGCGGGACACCATCCTGGCGTCCGCCGTCGAACTGGGGACCTACGACGGCAAGTACTGCGTGCTGAACTACGCCAACACGGTGTGGGGCATCTGGTACTCCAAGAAGCTGTTCGCCGACAACGGCTGGCAGGTCCCGAGGACCTGGGACGAGTTCACCACCCTCTGCGAAAAGATCAAGAAGTCCGGCAGGTGCGCGCCGTTCACCTACGCCGGCAAGCACCCGTTCTACATCTACGAGACGATCCTCACCCTGTCCGCCAAGATCGGGGGCGCCGATGTCCTGAAGAACATCGACAACCTGGCGGACGGCGCCTGGAAGGCCGAACCGGTCGCGAAGGCCGCCGGCGCGTTCGCCGACATCGGCGCCAAGTACCTGCTCCAGGGCACAGAGGGCCTCGACCACATCCAGACCCAGACCGCGCACAACAAGTACGAGGTCGCCATGCTGCCCTGCGGGTCGTGGCTGGAGAACGAGCAGAAGGACACCACCCCGGCCGACTTCGGCTACGCCATGTTCCCGCTTCCGTCGTTCACCGGCTCCGACGCCCTGCCGTACGGCACGCTGCACTCCCGGCCGGGCGAGGAGTTCTTCGTCGCGGCCAGGTCGGCCAACCCGCGCGCCGGTATGGAGTACATGCGCGCCATGCTCTCCAAGGAGGGAGCCGGCAAGTTCACCGAGCTGGTCAGCACGCTGACCGTGGTGAAGGGGGCGGCGGAGGGGCGCGCGCTGAAGCCGGGCCTGCAGAGCGCCGCGGCGGCCCTGAAGGAGGCGGGCGCCAACGTCACCTACTTCCGGTTCCGCCAGTGGTACAAGGAACTGCACGACGAGGTCGCCGCCGCCACCGGCCAGCTCATGGCGGGCCGGCTGAAGGTCGGCGAGTGGGCCGACCGGATCCAGAAGAAGTCCGACGAGATCAGGAACGACTCCTCGGTCAAGAAGTTCACCCGCTGACCCAGGTCTCCGTGACCGCCCAGCCGCGGACGGCCGGGACCGAGACGAAAGGCGGTGAGCGCGATGACGAAGGTCAGGACGCGGCCCCCCTTGGTGAACCGGACCAGCCTCACCAGGGGGCGGTTCATCGCGGGGTTCCTCTCGGTCCCGGTGCTGCTCTACCTGATCTACGTGATCGCGCCCTACGCCCAGGCGTTCTATATCGCGACGACCGACTGGCGCGGCGTGAGCGCCAGTCCCCGGTTCGTCGCGCTGGAGAACTTCAAAAGGCTCCTGAGCGATGACGTCTTCTGGACCGCGATCGGCCACAACGGGCTGCTGCTCGTCCTGATGCCCCTGCTCACCATCGTGATCGCCCTGTTCTTCGCCTTCCTGCTGAACGCGGGCGGCGCTTCGGGAGGCGTGTCGGGCGTCTGGGGGTCGAGGTTCTACCGCGTGGTGTTCTTCTTCCCCCAGGTGCTGGCCGTGGCGATCGTCGCGGTGCTGTTCCAGCAGGTCTTCAGGCCTGACAGGAGCGGCATGCTGAACGCGCCGCTGATGGCGCTCGGGCTGGAGCCGATCGGCTTCCTGTCCGACCCGGGCGTCGCCTTCTGGTCGATCCTGGGCGTCCTGGTCTGGCAGGCCGTGGGCTTCTACGTGGTGCTCTTCTCCGCCGGCATGGCCTCCATTCCCCGCGAGATGTACGAGGCCGCCCAGATCGACGGGGCCGGGCGCGGCCAGCTCTTCTTCGGGGTCACGCTGCCCCTGCTCTGGGACACCGTGCAGGTCGGATGGATCTACCTCGGCATCGCCGCGCTGGACGTCTTCGCCATCGTGTGGGTGATGACCGCCGAGCACGGCGGGCCCGACCACTCCACTACCGTGATGGCCGCCGAGATCTACCGCAACGCGTTCCAGTACTTCAAGTTCGGCTACGCCTCGGCAATGGGCGTGGTGCTGTTCTTCTTCACGGTCGCGTTCGCGGTGGTGGCCATGCGGCTGTCGCGCCGCGAGCGGATCGAGTTCTGAGGGGGCCTGACGATGGTTTCGCAGGCGGAGAAGGTGACGCTGAGCCGCAGTGCGGCGCGCCGTCGGCGCAGGGTCCGGCTCGGCCCGCTTTCAGGGCTGTCCCACCTGGCGCTGGCCGTGTGGACCGTCCTTGTGGCGGTGCCGATCCTGTGGACGTTCCTCGCCTCGGTGAAGAGCGAGGACGAGATCTTCGGCAGCGCCTGGTCGCTGCCGGCCAAGCTGCGCTGGGACAACTGGGCGCGTGCCTGGGATCACGCCCACGTCGGCCAGTACATGGTCAACAGCGTCCTCGTGGTGGTGCTCGGCACGTTCGGCACCATGCTCTTCGGCTCGATGGCGGCGTACGTGCTCGCGCGCTACCGGTTCCGGGGCAACCGGGCGATCTACGTGCTGTTCGTCTCCGGGCTGGCCTTCCCGGTGTACCTGGCGCTCACCCCGCTGTTCTTCGTGGTGCGCAACATGGGGAACGTCCCGCTGATCGGCCAGTTCATCGGCCTCGACACGCGGGGCGGCCTGGTCCTCGTGTACATCGCCTACTCGCTGCCGTTCACCGTGTTCTTCCTCTCGGCGTTCTTCCGGACGCTTCCCGGGGCGGTGGCTGAGGCGGCGTTCGTGGACGGCGCGTCCCACAGCCGGGTGTTCTTCCAGATCATGCTGCCCATGGCGCGGCCCGGCATCGTGAGCATCACGATCTTCAACGTCCTGGGCCAGTGGAACCAGTACCAGATCCCGCTGGTCCTGCTCAGCGGCCAGTCGAAGGACAAGTGGGTACTCACCCAGGGCATCGCGGACATCTCCACGGCGGCGGGCTACGACGCCGACTGGTCGGCCCTGTTCGCCGCGCTGAGCATGGCGATCCTGCCCATGCTGGTCGTCTACACGATCTTCCAGCGGCAGATCCAGGCGGGTCTCACCGCCGGGGCGCTCAAGTAGCCTCAACCGTGCAGGCGCTGTCTCATCTCCGCCTCGTAGATGTGGCGCCTCCCCTGCGCGAGCTGGTTCCTGATCCGCTCCTCCAGGTCGACGAAGCAACGGTGGTACCCGTCCTCGTACTCCTCGACGACCTGGAAGGTCCACCTGCCGGCGAACACGTCACGACCGAGCACCTCGGCGCACACCGCGTCCGCGTGCCCGGCGTGCCCCGCGTCACGAAACAGCCTCACCGCTTCCTGGAGCATCAGGTGGGCACGGCCGGTGAGCTGGTGGAACCCGTAGAGCTGGCCCCGTGCCCGCTCGGCGGTCTCCAGAGCCTCCGACAGCTTTCCGAGCGCCTGGACGGTGGTGTCATCCATCCCGGCGGGCCGCCGGTGCTCCGGATAGCGGTGATCGTCTGTCATATGAGGATCACTACCCCGTGCTGAAGTGCCAATCCCGCTGCCGCAGGGTGCTGACCCTGCGCTCGTCGGGGTCGGCGCCTCCCCAGATGCCGTGCTCCTGACCGGTGGTCACCGCGTAGTCCAGGCATGGCATCCGTACCGGGCAGCGGCGGCAGACGGTTTTGGCACGCTCGTGCTGAGCGTGGCCCGGGCCCTTCGCGGAGATCGGGAAGAACAGCTCCGGATCCTCACCGCGGCAGGCGGCACGACGCAGCCACGAAACAGCAGGTATGACGGTGTCCTGGATGACCATAGCGATCCCATGAGAGTGAGTGGATGGTGATGGCTTGCGCTCTCCGCCGAGGAGTCGCGTGCCCGCCCTGAATGGGTTGACACGTCTTTAAGGGATAAGTTTGCCGAGTCGTTTTGGTGGTTTTGGTCCCGACTTCGACACCCGATGTCCTATCCGGATCCCGAACTCCTTACCGGCAGGGGGTCCCACGCCTTCAGCCATCCATACGACTTCCGTAGTCTGCCGGGCCGGTTTCATGGTCATCGGGATCGTCCTCGTCTTCGCCACCGGTGTAGAGGGTGTGTTCTGGCGAGCCGGGCGGCGCGTGGCGGCGGGGCGTGAAGCCGAGCAGTTCCTTCACCAGCTCGTCGTTGCCGGAGTATCCGGCGTCGGCGTCGAAGACCTGGGCTCCGTCCCAGAGCGCGAGGATCGTGGACACCGTCCTAAGCTCGCTGTCGTGGAGCAGGTCGTAGTGCGCGATCATGGGGACCGTAGGGTACGTGCACCACAGGTCATGGCCTGTCATGAACAGGTCGAGGTCGAACTGCGCGGTGAGCCCGAGAAGCTCGGGCTTGTAGTTGTCGTCGATCCCGGCGAACGCCTCATCGAGCGCGATCACCCGGGGGCAGGACGCCCGTCCCGAGGAGTAGAGCGCGTTGGCCGCGGCGAACAGCGGCAGGTGGATGGAGGCGGACTTCTCACCGCCCGACATCTGCGAGTGCTTCGCCCGGGTCAGCCGGACCTCCTGCTCTCCATGCCGGGCCATCAGCAGCTCGAAGGTGTACCAGGAGCGGTAGTCGAGCACCCCGGCGAGCGCCTCCTTGTAGGTCGCGCGGGAGTTCCTTCCCCGGTAGTCCCTGATCATCTGCCGGAGGTGCCCGCGAAGCGTGGCGACGCCTTGATGCCCGAGCGCCGCGGCGTCGCGCGCCAGCAGCGCCGCCACGGCCCGCTGCCTGTCGTCGATCTTGTCGGACTGGACCCATCGGATGCCGATCGTGGTGCCCGAGGACATGGGCTTGGAGCGTGTGTCGGCGTTCATGCCGCGCACCAGGTGCTTCGCGGCGGCGACGCGCGAGTGGATCTGCCGGGCCAGGCTGGTCAGCAGCTCGTCCTCCAGGACGGTGCGCTCGCGGTCCTCCAGGAGCACGCCCTGCTCCTGTGCGCGTTCGGCGACGCCTCTGGCGAACGCGGACACCGGGCCGCGCCCGTCGGCGTCGATGACATGAACGGCCAGCACCGCGCCGGGCTCCCAGTCGAGCCGGTAGTCCTCCTGGCACTTCTCCAGCGCCGCCTGGAAGTCGCGCAGCGCGTTGGAGATCCGGTCGAGGGTGTGCTTCAGCGTGGCCTCGGTGACGGCGCGCCCTCCCCGGGTCGCCATGTCATAGGCGTCGATGACCGCGAGCGCGTCCCGCGGCAGGGTCGCGCGGACCGCCTCCAGCGGATCGGGCGGCACGTCGGCGAGCATGAGATCGGCGACGCTCTTTCCGGCCTGCTCCGGCCCCTGAGGGTGGTTCTCCAGAGGCCAAGGGGTGGTGTCCGTGACGCCGACCAGCGGGCGGAGGTCGGTCTGGGTGAACGGCACGAATCCGGCGATCTGCTCGGCGAGGCGTAGGAAGGCACCGCTGAGGGCCTCGCGACCGTGCTCGAGGTCGGCCCCGGCGAGCACCTCGGCCTCCCGTTCCCTGGTCGCGATCAGCTCCTGCTCGTCGCGCGTCGTACGCGCCTGGGCGATCAGCTCCTCGGTCTGCGCGATCTGCCTGAGCACTTCCCTCAGGTCGGCGTCGAAGGTGCGCTCCAGCGTCTCAAGGCGCTCGACCAGCACCGCGTGAGCCGCCTGGCGCGTGCCGAGCGCCATGGCGGCGTCGGCCTGCTCCTCGCCCAGCCGCTCGATGGTCTCCTGTCGCTCGGCGAGGTCGCCCTGCGCCGTGGCGGCCCTGTCCCGCTCGGCGCACAGCCCCTCCGCCGCCCGCGTCAGGTCGTCGAGCGCCTGGGCGACGGCGTTCACCTCGTGGGGGTCACGTGGCATGGCGAGCTCGGCGGCGGCCTGGCGGAGCCGGCGGCTCGCGGCGCCGACCTCGGCGATCACGCCGTCGTGATGCTTTCTGGCCTGGTCGAGGGTGCCTCGCGCCACCGTGAGCCGGGTGGCGCGATCGGCGACGCCACGTGACGCCGTGACGATCGGCCCTGTCTCGGGCAGCTCGCTCCTCGCCCGGCCGAAGTCGGCCACCAGCCCGTCGAGGCGTTCCGACTCCTCGGCCAGGCCGTCGCCGGTCGCGACATGCGAGGCGATGAGCCGGTCGTACTCGGCGATCCTGACCAGGCGGCGCGCGGCCCGGTTGGTGGCTCCGATGTACTCCGCCGCCGCCTTGGGACGCCCGCCGAGGTGAGGACCTGAGCCGAACCGAGCCTCCCTGCTCACCGTGAGGGTCGTGTGAAGCGCCGGCGTGAGACCGTCGTCGAGGGCGATCGAGCGCAGGATGGCCTCGACGACGCCGGTGGTCACCATCTCCTGCTCCTCGGTGACGAGCACATCGGCGAGGGTCGGTCCATGTGGTCGCCGCTCCTCGGGCAGCGCGACCAGGTATCCGTCCGCCTCGCCCGCCGCTACCGCTGCCATGGTGAGCCCGGGATCGGGGTGGACCCAGGCGGTCAGCAGCCCCGCCGCATCCAATGCGCCCTCGATGCCCGCGGCGGCGCGGTCGTCGACCCCTTCGGCGAAGTGGACCAGCCGCCAGAGCGGGGCCCCGAGGCGTCCGTCGCGCTCGGCCGGTCGCAGGTCGTCACCAGGAGGCGCGTCGTCGCGCTCGGCGGCGACCGCGTCTCTTTGGGCACGCAGATCGCGCAGGAGGGCGGACAGACGCGTCTCCTCGGCCCTCACGCGAGCCCTGGCCTCGATCACCTCGGCCCGGCGTTCCTCGGTAAGCTCCCCGAACACCTCCGGCAGCCGTCGCCCTCCGGCCTCGGCGATCGAGTCGAGCGTCTCCCTGATCACCACCAGATCCCCACCCGTGACCACGGCCAGATCCGCGCCCGTGACCACCGCGGAACCCCCGTCGGTGACCGTGGCCGGGTGTACGGCGAGGGCCCATCGCTCCCCCCAGTGTCCGAGGGAGTCCAGTGCGGTGCGGCGTGCCTGGTCGAGCTTGTCCTGGAACGTGGAGAGCTCGTCCTCACTCGCGGTGACGGCCCGGCCGGCCTCGTCGACGGCCGTCTCACCACGCTTCCGCTTCGCTTCGGCCGCCTCCAGCACGGCCAGGTGGCCGCGTACGGTCTCCACGTCGCCGCGCCGGGCGGTCGCTCGGGCCCTGGTCAGGGAGAGGCTCTCGCGCGGAGGAGCCACGGCGATCTGACCGGCATCGGCGACGCCGGAGCGTTGCGCGGCGTCCACCAGCTCGTTGAGGTGCCGGTCGGCGTTCTCGCGAGCGTCTTCCAACCGCTCGGCGACCTTGCCCGCCTCGGAGCCGAGCTTGGCGATGTGCCCGCGCACCTGATCGAGCCGCCCACGCTCTCTCGCGATCGACGCGCTGTCGTCGGCGATCTGGTGGCGCAGCCCGTCGAGCTCGCCCCTTGCCTCGTACGCCTCGTGCCGCTTCAGCACGGCGAGCCTGCCGTCGTATCTCGCCAGCTCCGCGTTAGCGGTGTCGCGCCGTGCCGTGGCGGCGCCGCGAGACGAACGGGCGCGGCGAAGCTCGGACGCCGCCTGCGCGACCCGGACGGCGCAGCCGGCCGAAGCGTCCAGCCGCTCCCCGACGCGGTCGAGGTGGTGGCGGACATGGGCTCGCAGGTATGCGGTGTAGTGGACGAGGAACTCCCTGACCGCCCCGTCGGCGAGGGCGAGGTCGTCGAAGAGCCGCTGCACCGCGGCGAGGTTCTCGAAGTCGCGCGCGGCCTGCTCGACGAGGACCTGGTCGACGGGGCTGAGCCCGGCGCTGAGGGTGTCGGACACCTTCACCGGGTCGAGGTCCTTGGCCAGCAGCGGGCGGCGCAGCGCCAGGAGCAGGTCGAGAAGCTGGGAGTAGCGCTCCTTGCCGAGCCCGAACAGGCGTGCGTCCACCGCCGCGCGGTAGTCGGTCGCGGTCCTGTAGCGGGCTCCGGGCTCGAGGGCCACCTTGAGCTGTTTCTCGGTGAGGGGCCGGGAGTCGGCGGAGAGCAGGCCGAAGTCCACGCCGACGCGCCTGCCGGTCACGAAGAACGACGGCGTGACGCCGTCACGATGCCGGTGGGCGCGCAGCCCGATGACCAGCGTGACCGCCTCCGTACGACCAGGGCCGGGCTCCTCGTCGCTCTCGGTGTCGCGGACGAACTCCATCCATACGTAGCCGTACTCGGCCTCCTGGCCCCGGTAGAGCAGGTTGGACTTCATGGTGCGGTTCTCGCCGCTGAAGGGGTCGAGGCGCCGCGCGTCGCTCACCCCGTCGAGCACGAAAGGGAACAGCACCTCCAGGGCCTTGGTCTTGCCCGAACCGTTGTGCCCGCGCAGCACCAGGCGCCCGTCGGCGAAGACGAACTCCTCGTCGATGTAGTCCCAGATATTGATCACACCTGCGCGGGACGGTTTGAAGCGGCCGGGAGCGGGTGTCATGAAGAGGAGCCCTCCGGAAGAGACGATGAGAGGTGCAGGCCGAGCTGGCCCTGTCTGTTGCGCCTGTCGGGCAGCGCCAGCGTGATGTTGCGGTACCGGGCGAAGGCCGGGAGCAGCAGCACGCCGCCGGGATGCCGTCGCAGCAGGCGAAGCTCGGCGAGGAGCGTCACCGCCGCGTCGAGCAGGCCATCAGGGTCGTGCTGCCAGGCGCTGGAGAACGAGGCCGCGCCCAGCTCTTCGTACAGCTCGCGGACCATGGCCGTCAGCCGCGCCCGCTCCATCAGCGGCGCCTCCAGGGGTGGCGGGTCAGCGGCGCCCGTCTCCCTCATCGGCGACGGGGCCCACGCGAGCTCGCGGACGACCCCGGCCTGCGGGAGAGCGGAGTCGATCCGAGCCAGGAGGTCGCGCTGGTCGTCGGCGTCGGCCGGCGGCTCAAGGAAGGTCACGGACAGGCGTTCGACCGGGTCTTCGAGCAGGTCGGCCATCTTCGCCAGCAGGAGGCCGGCCGCGCGGCTCACCGCCCCGCCTCTGCCGGGGAACGGCTTGTCGGTGAAACGCCCGTCGGGATCCGCGAGCAGGACTCCCTCCGCCCGGCATTCCACCGCCAGCCCGGTCAGCCGTGCCAGGTCGGCCGCGAGGTCGGGATGCCGCAGGACGGCGGCGACCTCGCTGTCCACCTGGGCGAAGTAGACGACCGGGTGCTCGACGAGGGCTCGCCGCGCACGGCGTGCCGCGTCGTCAGGACGTGCGCGGCCCGCGCCGCCTTTACCTTCCAGCAGGCCGGCCGCGCTGGTCAGGTGCTGGACCGGGCGCGCGGGCTTGAACAAGATCGCGCAGATGTCATGGTCGATGTCGAACAGGGCGTCGCCGCGTTCGGTGTCGTGCGCCCAGGAGTCGAGGGACCCGTCCGAGAGCCGCAGGGCGCCGCGCTCGACGAGCCAATCGAGGCAGTCGACGACCGCGGCCTTGTGCGCGCCGACGGTCGGGTCGAACCCGAGGCCTTCGATCGTGTTGGCCGCCGGGGCGAAGGCCCCCACCAGGTCGGCCAGGCTGATCTCGACCCGGGACCGCTGGAACAATGCCAGCACCAGGCAGAGATACGCCAGGCGGCGCCGGTCGAACGGCTTGCCCTTCTTCGCGAACAGAAGCCGCTGGGTCTCGTCGAACACGTCGAGGCGGCGCACCACCCGGACCTGCCGGGTCGTCGCGATCACGGCGTAGCCGAACAGCTCGCGGAAGTCGCGGGTGAGCTGATCCGCCCATTGAAGGACGTGTTCGAGGGCGCCGGGACGCGGACGGGTCGCGGTGACCAGGTCATTGGTCAGGGCCAGCCGCACGGCCTGCTGGTAGGACCCCAGCTCACTCGGCGGCACGCCGGCCGCCACACCACGCCCTTTCATCGAACCGCCTCCCCCTGGCGCGCCGCCCCTCGGGCGCCCACACCTGCGCCCGCCGGTCCGTGCAGCTCGCCGGTGCCCTGTGCCGGGTCGTCGGGCGCGCCGGTGGCGTGGGGTCGTCGCCGGAGTGTTCCTCCGGCATGGGTGGCGGGCTCGAGGTCGAGCCTGAGGCCCGGCAGGTGAAGGACCCCGTGGACGGTGCGCACCGAGCTCCCGCCGGGCGCGGGGACGAGGCGAACGGTCATGAGCTCGTTCCCCCCGGAGGCGGAGCGCAGCCTGCCCGCGACGACCGTGCGGGCCTCAAGCGCCCGGGTCAGGAGCCTCAGCACCACGCGCGTCTCCGCCTCGTCGAGGACCCGTCCGTGGACCCCGGCCTCCACGAGATCGCCGGCGGCCTGCCGCTCGGCGGCGCGCCGGGACGCCTGGCGGCGGCGGAGCTCCCCCCGGATGCCGGCGCGCCCCTTGACCGGCTGCGGAACTCCCGGAGTCGGGGCCTTGCCCCGGCGGAACAGCGGCACGGAGATGTCCACGCCGGGCGCGTCCCACCAGGTGGAGCGGGCGGAGATGACCTCGGCGTCGTCGTGGGCCCCTCCGAGATGCCGTGCCGTGCGCGAGTTGAAGGCGGCCGTCATCAGGGCGTGGGCCGCGCCCTCGTCGGGCACGTTGAAGACCCACTCGGCGAGGTGCCGGAGCTGGGTCGACCTGTTGACGCCTCCGCGCTGCGCCTCGGCGATCTGCCGGAGCAGCGCGATGACGCCCGACACGCCGGTCCTGGTGGCGGCTCGCAACTCGGCCGCCCGCGAGGACTCGGCGCCATCGCCGGCGAACCAGGCCCGCAGCACCGCCCAGCGGCGGCGCCAGTCTTCCAGCCGCTCGCCGTGGTCCATGAAGAGCCGCTCGTCGGCCGCGGCGGCCCGGCCGAGCATGGTGGCGACGCCCGTCCGCTCGACGTCGCGCACCGCCGTGTCGAGGCGTGGCAGGTAGCGATCGAGCTCCGCCATGAAGTCGGTCATATGGGTCAGCAGGGTGTTCTTGTAGCGGAGGAAGGTCTCGGGAGACGCGTCGGTGGACCGGGTGATCTCACCAAGGGTGAGGTGGAACCGGGCGGAGCGGCGTGCCATGTCCTCCATGACCGTGTCGAGGCGGGACAGCCTGCGCCACACCTGCTCGCCGTGGCCCGACCGGTTGGCCGCCGCCAGCGCCTTGAGGTCTTCCAAGATGTCGGAGAACACCAGCCGCGACAGGTTGGCGTCCTGAAGCCGCGCGGCCAGGACCTCCTCGACCGCCGCGAAGGCCTGGTAGCCCAGCTCGCTGAACTGGTAGACCGACTGGCGGTTGCGATATCGGACCAGGCTGCCGGCCCGGGACGCGTCTTCGAGCCGGTGGACGACTCCGTCCTCGGCGAGCGCGTCGAGCCTCGACCGGAGGTTGTCGTCCGCCGAGGGAGCGTCACCGTAGGACGAGCCCAGCTCGGCCAGCACGCGGGCGACGTCGTCGGGATGCGCCTGGAGCTGGTGTACGGCCCGCAGCCGATCCATGGCCCGCAGCACCCAGAGGTAGACGAGGTGGTCGTCGCGCCGCGTGAAGTTGAACAACCGGAACCGGTCGCTCACCGCGAACGCGTGCAGGTCGAACGCGCGCGACCCACCCGTGACAGCTCTCTCCGTCATCCCCACTCCCCCGGCCGCCCGTCAGGCCGCTCGGAGAAACGGCCTCTGGCGGCGATCAGCGCCCCATCGCGGGGAGAACGCGGCGTGACCGCCGTCTCCCCGAAACCTCGCCACCCGCGCGGCGAGCCCCCCGTGCGAACACGGGGTCGATCACCCACATGGATACACGAAGATCCGGCCCGCGGGGCCGGCACGGCGCGAACCTGTGGACAAACGCACGTGCTCCACAGGTCCCCGCATCTCACTGCCATTGATAGCGTCCCCCACCGACATTCCGGCGCGGAACGGGAGCGCTTCGTGCCGGCAGCCCTCAGTGGCCGGTCGTCACCAGGATGAGCCCGTTCACCGCCGATGAGACGGCCAAGGCGGCGAAGGGGGACAGGACGCCGAGCGCGATGGAGGCGAGACAGCCCTGGCCGCCACCCATCCAGGATGAGCCGGAGACCTGGGGATCGAGCCCTCGCCAGACGGGGCGCGGCTCCAGCATGAGGTAGAGGATCGCTCCGACCTGACCGACCGTGAACAGCCAGAACCATGCCCAGCGGTTGCCGAGACGAGGCCGCGCCGTACTAAGCATGATCAGCAACGTGGCGATCCAGGCGGCCGGGACCAGCCAGTCCGCGTGCGGAACGGGAACCCGGAAGGGCCAGTCGGGGAACAGCCCGTTGCCGCCGTGGCGGCTCGGAGCCGGCCGGACGATGGGATACCGCCTCGCGGCGTCCAGGTCACGACCGAACGTGTTCCTGTCGTAGTCCTTGTACGACTTCCCGGTGTGGTAGGTCAGCACCTCCGCCCGATACCAGAGCAGCGGCCCTGAGGACCAGCGGAGATCGTCCAGGCGGCCGGTGCCGGATTCGAGGACATAGGTGACCTCACCCGCCCGCAGCGCCGCCCGGAAGTCCTCGACGGGGTGGTTCGGTGGATTCATGCTGAGGGCGGTGACGAGACCGCCCCAGAGCAGCACCACCAGAAGTGCCACCCGTGCCCACAACCCCGCCACCCGGTAGGGGTCGCGTACTGAAAGCCTCTCGTGGTACGGGTCCATGCGTCACCCCGTCGATGTCCGTCCCCCTGACACCGCCACACTGGAACCCCAGGAGCTTCCGGTCAACAGTTAGGGACGACACGGCGAGCCAGATGTCGAGCTTAAAGCCGCAGTGACCGCTATAGCCAGAAATTTCGTACCGAAATGTCTGACATGCTTGATCATGAGACACGGCGACCTTAGGCCTTGACGAAGATCGTTACTTGCCAGAGACTCCTCTCCACTTGCGTGCTTTCACCCGGGACGACTCCCTACCCGGGCAGGCACGCCAACTGGAGGCATCTCGAATGAGGAGTTCTCTCACCGGCATACGAGCAGGTCGCCTGGCGGCCGGGCTCGCACTACCCCTCGCCCTCACCTTCAGCGCGCTCCCCGTCCTGGCCGCACCGACTCCCTCCCCCAGCTCGGTCGTGCCCGACCACCAGTCCAGCACCGCGAAGGACGGCGTCGCGCTGCTACGCGTCGTCGTACCCGACGAGGCCGGCGTCGACCAGCTCAACTCCATGGGCATCGACCTGGCCGAATACAAGAAGCCTCTCGGCAACGGCATCGAGGTGCATGCCGTACTGAGTCCGAAGGAGGCCAATGATCTCCGCGAGCAGGGATTCGACGTACGGGGCCCCATCTCCGACCCGTCGGACGTCGCCGCGAACCAGGCCGAGCGGCAGTCCGCGATCAGATCCGCGGACGCGGCGGAGGCGCAGACCGACACGCTGACCCCGCTGCGCGCCGAGTGGTTCACCAGCGTCGAGGACCAGCGTTTCCTCTCGGTCGAGGTGAAGTCGAGCGCCACCGACGCGGAGACGGTGCTCACCGCCACCTGGGACAGCGGCCCGGGGACCGCCCCCGGCTCCGGCGGCACGGCGACGATGTCGCGGTTCACCGACGCCGGGCAGTACATGTACCACCGGTTCAACACCCCTGTGACCTTGGCCGCGACACCGGCCAAGGTCACCATCACGAGCAGTCGCGGCGGTACCGTCACGGTTCCGGTGACCAAGTGGCTGGGCGAACCGCGTAAGACGCCCAGCAAGCACTACGTGGCGGACTTCGTCGACCACTACATGGACCCCACCGAGGTCAACGGGCGCATCACCTCCTTGGCCAAGGAGTTCCCGAAGCTCACGCAGATCGTCGACCTGCCGTACAAGACCAACGGCTACCGCCGGGCCGCGCAGGCGCAGTTCGGCACCGTCGCGACGAGCACGCTGTACGTGACCTCCAAGGCCTACGGGTCGGACGGCGGCAACGACATCAGCGTGGCCCTTGTGAAGCCTGACGCCGCCTCCAGCCCGCTGAGCGTGTCGGTCACCGGCAAGGACGTCGTGGTCAGCCTCGCCACGGACGGGTCCGCCGCGATCAGCAGCACCGCCCGACAGGTGGTGGACGCGCTGAACGCCGACGCGGGGGCCTCCGCGCTGCTCAGCGCCAGCACCTACCGGGGCAACCCCGGCGCGGGCAAGGTGGCGGCCGCGCCCGCGGCGAAGCTGACCGACAACCTCAAGGCGCCGTCGACCATCTCCCGTGAGCCGTTCCAGATGAAGGCGCTGCGGATCGGGAAGAAGCGGGACGGCTCGAAGGTCGGCGTGTTCCTGTACTGCCAGGAGCACGCCCGCGAGTGGGTCACTCCGCTGGTCTGCGTGGAGGCCGCCGAGCGTCTCCTGCGCAACTACGCCAACGACCCCCGGACGAAGAAGCTGGTCGACGACCTCGACATCTTCGTGCTTCCGACGGTCAACCCCGACGGGGCGCACTACTCGATGTACGACTACAACATGCAGCGCAAGAACATGACGAACCACTGCGCGGCGAACGCGGGGGACCCGGCCTCGCGCAACTCCTGGGGCGTGGACCTGAACCGCAACTTCTCGGTCGGCTCTCTGTTCGACGGATACAGCGGTGCCTCGGCGAGCTGCACCGGTAGCACGTTCGCCGGTCCCGCCGAGCTGTCGGAGCCGGAGACCCGCAACGAGGTGTGGCTGACGCACCAGTACCCGAACATCAAGTTTGCGATGAACACGCACTCGTACGGCGGCTACTTCATGTGGCCTCCTGGTGCGTACAAGCTCCCTGACCGCGACCTGCTCCCCCGCTCCGACTTCGGCACGGAGAACTTCTTCTGGGACGCCTCCGGCCACATCCTGTCCTCGGTGCAGGCCTGGCGTGGGACGGCGATCTGGCCGGGTCGCACCGGACCGGTGCCGGACGTCCTGTACTCGGCGGCCGGCAACAGCGCCGACGAGCACTGGTTCAACCGCGGCATCATCGGCTGGGACTTCGAGGTCGGCGCGGACGTCTACAACCAGACGACCAAGGGGTTCCAGGCGGTCGGCTTCCAGCCGCAGTTCACCGAGGGGCACGAGGAGGCGATGGAGTTCGCCGGAGGCCAGATCGCCATCCTCGAGGTCGCCCGCGCCTTCGCCGCCGACAAGCAGGACCCTGAGTCCAAGCTCCAGGTCACCGCCCGTACCGGCACCTCGGCCACGTTCACCTTCACGATCGACGAACCGGCGAACATCTACTACACGCTGGACGGCAGCCGCCCGACGCTGAGCTCGCCGAAGCTCACGTCGTCGGGGATGCGTGAGGGAACGCAGCAGATCACGGTCAACGAGACCACCGAGGTGCACTGGTTCGCGATGGACATCGCGGGCAACGTCGAGAAGAACTACCGCCCGGACACCGGCCGCGGCGACTTCAGGAAGCAGAAGGTGGAAATCGGCGGGACCCTGTAGCCGGGAGACCGCTTCCCCGGGCCTGACTGACGTCGGCGCGAGGGAACACGCATTGAGAGCGCCCAGGTGGCCGCCGGTTTCCCGACCGGCGGCCACCGCTCGTCGTTCAGGTCCTGAACGACGCGGCTGTCAGGTGAGGGCTCGGACGATGAGGTCGGCGACCATGTCCGGGTCGATGTGGTGGCCGGTCAGAAGGCAGAGGTTCTCCTGGTAGAGCAGGACGGCGGCGAAGGTCGCAGCCGCGGCTTCCAGGCGGGCGGCGTCGCCGCGGCTTCCAGGCAAGGCCAGTTCGAGGGCGAAGCTCGCGCGGCGGATGATCTCGGCGTTGAGGTTTCGCAGCCGGTCGCGAACCGAGCCGTGGGTGTCGGCCTCCCGGAACAGGATCCGCCGCATCGCCGGAGACGCGCGCAGCGGGACGCGGCGCGCCAGCCCTGCCAGGGTGAGAGCGGGATCGCCCGGAACCCCCTCATCCAGTACCTCGATGCCGGTGCGCTCGTGGACCAGCGTGACGAGCACGTCGATCTTTCGGGGGAAGTAGTGGAAGACCAGTCCTTTGGGCACCTCGGCGTGCTTGGCGATCTCGGCGGTGGCCGTGGCGTCGTAACCGCTCACGGCGAACAGCTTCTCCGCCGCGTCCAGGATCCGGGTGCGGGCGTCCGGCTCGCTCCCGTCGGCCCCGGACCGCCGGCGGGCGGCCAGGGACCACACGGGAGACTTGATCACGCGTTCGTCAGAACGCCGCTGCGGGTCTGGAGGGCCGTCCACAGCCCGACGATAACCGTCACGGCTCCGGCGATCCATGCCGTCCAGGCCGCCGCTCCGGCGCCGTCGAAGCCGTAGGCCCAGGGCGACAGGAACAGCAGGGCCCCGAAGGCCGCGGTGACCCAGGAGCTGGCGCCACCGGCTCCGAGCAGCGACCAGAGCGCGGAGACCAGCAGGAGAGCGCCGAGCAGCAGCAGGGGCTGGGCGGCGGCCGTGGTGCCGCTCGCCCAGATGAACGGTGCGAGCACCGCCGCCGCACCCGCGAGGAACGCGACGACGTATGCCCAGGATTTCGTGAGGTCCATTCATGCCTCCGGCCATTGAGAGAGATGTCGTGACTTCGACCGTGATCCTGATTGACCGTCCGGTCAATACTCCTGAACGTTACGACCTGCTCACCTTATGTAACGGCGCACGACCGGGAAAGTCATCTCTTGTAGCCGCTCATCCCTCCAAGAGGGCATACGGAGTGGTAGGGAAGATGAATTGAGCGGTCAGTCATCTAAAGGCGAGGGTCGATGTGGATTTTGGTGCCGGGGCCGTCCGGGTGGCAACCTGCCAGCACCCCGGCCGCCCGCTCCAGCCCGACGGTGGCCGCGACCAGGACGCCCGGCGTCACCCGGCCGTCCGCGTAGTGCTCGATGGCGGGGGCCAGCCCCGCAGACCCTCCGAGAATGCCGACGGCTGTCACGTCCTTGAGTACGAGGTCACGGGAGTCCACCATGCTCGGCGAGCTGGACAGGCCGATGTAGACGACGCGTCCGCCGGGCTCGACGAGATCAACGGCGGCGGGCGGGGTGCCTTGGTCGTCGGTGCAGTCCACGATCGCGTCGTAGGTGACGTCGGGCGGCACCTCGCGAGTCCAGAACCGGTCGGCACCGAGCTTGCGGGCGAGTTCCTCGTTGCGGCGGTCGAGCCCGAGGACGTGCACCTCGGCGCCCGCGGCCCGCGCGAAGGCGACCGTCAGCAGCCCGATGGTCCCGGGCCCCCATACCAGCACCCGTGACCCGGGTCCGGCGTTCGCCGCCGTGGCGGCGCGCCAGGCGTTGCCCCCCGGCTCCACGAGCGCGCCCGTCTGGTCGTCCACCTCGTCCGGGAGTCGGTGAAGGCTCGTGGCGGGTACGCGTACCTTCTCCGCCAGCGCGCCCGGCCAGCCGCCGAGGATGCCGATCTCGAAGCGGGACGAGCACACGTGCCCGCGCCCGGTACGGCAGCGTTGGCACTCACCGCACCCGAGCATGGTCTCCCCGGTGACGCGGGCTCCCAGCCAGCTCTCATCGGCGCCGGGGCCCAACGACGAGACGACGCCGGACCACTCGTGGCCGGGGCGCAGGGGAAATGCCGCCTTGCCCTGTGCGTAGTAGGCCATCTTCCCGGTGAAGAGCTCGACGTCGGTGCCGCACACTCCGACGCGGTGGACGTCCACGACGACCTGTCCCACGCCGGGAACGGGAACCTCCACGTCCTCGACCCCCGCCACGCGAGGCCCGCGCAGCACGAGCGCCCTCATGTCGCCGACACCACGGAGGCCGCGGCCCCTTTGGAGCCTCGGGCCGGGACAAGGCGCATGGGGACCCCTTCCCTGGCGTGAGCCACCTCCACCAGGTGATGACACATGCCGCTGTACAGTCGCGATATTCACAATGTAGACATACGCCCTAACTAGGGGAAGATCACCCCATGAGTGGACAGCGAAGTCAGCAGTGGTACGCGGGCGGTGATCGCAACGCCTACATCCACCGCGCCTGGATGCGTCGGGGGCTCCCCGGCCACGCGTTCGACGGGCGCCCGCATGTCGCGATAGCCAACACCGCTTCCGCGCTGACCCCCTGCAACGCCCACCTGGACGAGGTCGCGCGCAGCGTGGAGAACGGCATCTGGGAGGCGGGAGGCGTGCCGCTGAACCTGCCCGTGGTGTCGCTCGGCGAGACCCAGGTACGCCCGACCGCGATGCTGTGGCGGAACATGGCCGCCATGGCCACCGAGGAGATGCTGCGGGCCAACCCGATCGACGGCGTCGTGCTGCTGGGCGGCTGCGACAAGACGATCCCGTCCCTGCTGATGGCCGCCGCGTCCGTGGACCTGCCGGCCGTCGTCGTGCCCGGCGGCCCCATGCTCACCGGGACGTTCGGGGGCCACCCGCTCGGGTGCGGGACCGATGTGTGGCGCCTCAGCGAGGAGGTGCGGGCCGGCACGCTCACCCAGAGGGAGTTCACGGCGTCGGAGTCGTCGATGATCCGGAGCAGGGGACACTGCAACACCATGGGAACCGCCTCGACCATGGCTCTGGTCACCGAGGCGCTCGGCATGTCGCTTCCGGGCATCGCCGGAACCCCCGCCCCCGACAGCAGGCTGCTCGAGCTGTCCCACGCGACAGGACGCCTGGTGGTCGGCATGATCTCCGAGGGACGCCGCCCGAGCCAGGTGATCACGCGCGGCTCGTTCCTCAACGCGATCGTCACGCTGGCCGCGATCGGGGGCTCGACCAACGCAGTCGTGCACCTCCTCGCTATCGCGGGCCGCCTCGGCGTCGACCTCGACCTTGACGACTTCGACCGGACAGGGGCCGGGGTGCCGTTGCTGGTGGATCTCCTGCCCGCCGGGCGCCACCTGATGGACGACCTGTACCGGGCGGGAGGCCTGCTCGCGGTGCTCCGCGAGATCCGGGATCTGCTCGACCCGGAGGCGATCACGGTGGACGGCACTCCCCTGGTCGACCATCTCGGTGACGCGCGCATCTTCGACGAGGACGTCATCCGGCCCCGCGAACGGCCGCTGCTCGCGGATGCCGGCATCGCCGTGCTCCGGGGCAACCTCGCGCCCGACGGCGCGGTGATCAAGCCGGCCGCGGCCTCGCCCGAACTGCTCCGGCACCGAGGGCGCGCCATCGTCTTCGACAGCGTCGAGGACGCCCGCGCCAGGCTGAACGACCCCGGCCTCGACGTCGACGAGACGTCCGTGCTGGTGCTGCGCGGGTGCGGGCCCCGGGGCTACCCCGGGATGCCGGAGGTCGCCAACCTCCCCCTGCCTCCGAAGCTCCTCGCGCGCGGCGTCAGGGACATGGTCCGCGTCTGTGACGGGCGGATGAGCGGCACGGCGTACGGCACCGTCGTCCTGCACGTCGCCCCGGAGGCGGCGGCCGGCGGGCCGCTCGGGCTGGTCCGCACCGGGGACCCCATCGTGCTGGACGTCGAGGCCAGGCGACTGGACGTCGATCTGCCGGCCGGGGAGCTCGCGGCGCGCGGCCCCGCGCCCGCCGCCGTGAAGGCCTTCGCGAACCCGTCGCGCGGCTGGGAGCGGCTGTACGTCGACCACGTCATGCAGGCCGACACCGGGGCCGACATGGACTTCCTGCTCGGGGGGAGCGGAGACCAGGTGGCCCGGGAGTCGCACTGACGCCACTCCCTGACTGATCATCGCGGAAGCCCGCCACGGCGACGCCGACACCGCTCGATCCGCTGGGCGCCGGATTCCTGACATGACCATGAAACTGGTGTCATATCGGCATTTACTGTTAGGAAAGTTTCTTTCATAATTGTCCTACCCCCCCAAGCAGAGGAGCAGGGCATGCGAAGAACGATCACCTTCCTGACCACGGCCATCATCGCGATCGGGGCCACGCTGTTCATCGCCTCACCGGCTCAGGCGCACGGCTACATCTCCTCACCCCCGAGCCGGCAGGCCATGTGCGCCCAGGGCCGCGTCGCCAACTGCGGCGACATCATCTACGAGCCGCAGAGCGTGGAAGGACCAAAGGGACTGCGAAGCTGCAACGGCGGCAACGCCCGGTTCGCCCAGCTCAACGACGAGAGCAAGGGCTGGCCGGCCACGAGTGTGGGAAGCACCGTCACCTTCAACTGGGTGCTGACCGCCCGCCACGCCACCAGCACGTGGGAGTACTACATCGGCAGCACCCGGATCGCGGTGTTCAACGACCAGGGGCGGCAGCCCGGCTCGACCGTCAGCCACACCGTCAGCCTTGGCAGCAGGACCGGCCGCCAGAAGGTGCTCGCCATCTGGAACATCGCCGACACGGCCAACGCCTTCTACTCCTGCGTCGACCTGCAGAGGTAGCAGCCCCCGCGTCCTGTCCGCCGATCACCGCCATGGACGAAATTGATCGTTTTGGGCTAACTTGCCGGACATGACGCTTCGATCCGTACTAGGGATGGTCTCGGTAGTCACCGCGCTCGTCACCGTGACTCCCGCCTCCGCGGAGGCGGCACCCTCCGACCCGGCTCCCGCCTCCGCTGAGGTCACACCCTCCGCGGAGGCGGCGCTCTCCGTTCCCGCCCTGGCGTGGGAGCTGAAGCCGACCGGGGTCACGGCGCGTCTTCGCGGGCTGTCGCCGGTGAGCGACAGCGTCGCGTGGGCGTCCGGCAGCCTCGGCACCGTGCTCCGCACCGGCGACGGCGGGCGCAGCTGGAGCAACGTGCCTCCACCAGGCACGGCCGGCCTGCAGTTCCGGGACATCGAGGCGTTCGACGCCCGCACCGCCCTGATCCTCTCTATCGGCGAGGGGGACGCCTCGCGCGTCTACCGCACCGAAGACGGGGGGAGTTCCTGGACGGAGACCTTCCGCAACAGCGAGCCGAGCGCCTTCTACGACTGCATGGCGTTCTTCGACCGCAGGCACGGCCTGGCGATGAGCGATCCCGTCGACGGGAGGTTCCGCGTCATCTCCACCGACGACGGGGGCCGCACCTGGCGCGTCCTTCCCTCCACCGGGATGCCGGACGCTCTCCCCGGTGAGGCCGGTTTCGCCGCCGGCGGCCAGTGCCTCGTCACCGCAGGAGGTCGCGACGTGTGGCTCGCCAGCGGCGGCGGCGCGCGGTCGCGCGTGTTCCACTCCCGCGACCGGGGGCTCACCTGGACGGTGGCCGACACGCCCGTACCCGCCGGCGATCCGGCGCGGGGCGTCTTCGCTCTGGCGTTCCGCGACGCTCGGCACGGCATCGCCGTGGGCGGTGACTTCCAGCCGGGCCTGCCGTCTCCCCACGCCGCCGCGCTGACCGGGGACGGCGGCGCCACGTGGCAGGCAGCGTCCACGCCGCCCGAGGCCTACCGCTCGGGCGTCACCTGGCTGCCCGGCCTGCCGTTCGCCGCCATCGCGGTGGGACCGGCGGGCAGCGACGTGACGTTCTCGTCCGGCGACCGCTGGCAGAAGTTCGACGGCGGCTCATTCGACACCGTGACCTGCACGCCCGACCTGAGCTGCTGGGCGTCGGGCGAGCAGGGCCGGGTGGCCCGGCTCGCCGTTCGCACGCGCTGAGGCGAAATCATACGGAAACCTGTGGCCGTAATCAGCCGCGGGCCCATGCCCGGGAGCCGCCACCAGGAAAAGAGGGTTCACAGAAACAGCGCTCCGCCTCCCGGGGGACGCCCCCGGAAGGCGAGGCCGCATCACGGCGGAGCGCCCTACAGGACGCGTCCCACTCCGCAGAGGAAATAGGATTCAACCGTCTCCAGCGTTGGGGCGAGGACCGGCATGTCGCGCTGTCGTACGCCGCGTCGTTCGTGGCACGCGCCGACCTCGCCGTGGTCGTGGGGTTCATGACCCTGTGGATCGTCGACTACGCGACCACCGAGCGCGGGGCGGGCCCGCTGCTGGCCCAGCAGGTGCCCGCCGGTGTGCGTGGCTCGGCGTTCGGAGGGACGCTGGTGAAACCAGTGGCGCGGACGTAGTCAGGTTGCGTTCAGGCGGTTTGCGCAAGCCTGGCCGTCATGACGACTACTCGACGGCTCACGGCCACGCCACAGGGCCGCCAGATGTTGAACAAGGTGCCCGAGGTCACCATCTTCTTCTGGATCATCAAGATCCTGTGCACAACGGTCGGCGAGACCGCCGCGGACTTCCTGAACACGAATCTGAACCTCGGCCTGACCAACACGACGTACGTCATGGCCGTCCTGCTGGTCATCACGCTGTTCTTCCAGTTCAGGGCGAGGAAGTACGTCCCGGGGATCTACTGGGTCGCGGTCGTCCTGATCAGCGTCGTCGGCACGCTGATCACCGACAACCTGACGGACAACTTCGGCGTCTCCCTGGAGACGACCACCGTCGTCTTCGGCGTCGCGCTGGCCGCGACCTTCGGGGCGTGGTACGCGAGCGAGAAGACCCTGTCCATCCACACCATCTACACGGTCCGGCGCGAAGCCTTCTACTGGCTCGCCATCCTGTTCACCTTCGCCCTGGGCACGGCGGCGGGTGACCTGGCGGCCGAGAAGATGAACCTCGGCTACCTGGTGTCGGCGCTCATCTTCGGCGCGCTGATCGCGATCGTGACCGTCGCCCACTACGGCGTGAAGCTCAACGCTGTCCTGGCCTTCTGGATCGCCTACATCCTGACCCGTCCCCTCGGGGCCTCCCTCGGCGACTATCTCTCGCAGGCTCCCGGCGACGGCGGCCTCGGCCTCGGGACGATCGCGACGAGCGCGCTGTTCCTCGTCACGATCCTCGGCTTCGTCGCCTACCTGACCATCTCGAGGAGGGACCAGACCGCTCCCAAGGCCCTCGGAGGAGAAGAGCAGGGGCTGACCGCTTCGAGCGGCCACAGGGCCCCGTAGAGGGGTCTCCCGAATCGATAGCGCTCTGGATTGCTGTGTTCGCGCGGCGGGGATTCATGGAACCGGACGGGGAGCGAAGTGAGGAACCCGAATGCCTTCCCGGGGAATTCCAGCCTCGCACCGAAGACCTCCGCCGCCGGCAGTCCACAATCGCCCGCCGTCTGTATTCGATGAGCAACGCGAAAACGGCCGGAGCCATTGGCTCCGGCCATTTGAAATCCTGCGAGTCGCGAGGAATGATCAGCCCCAAGGAGTGTTGCCGCTCGGCACGGAGGGGGTCGGCGTGGGAGTGGGCGAGGGCGTGACGGTCGCAGTGGAAACCTCGGTCGTAGTGGCGGTCTCCGCCATCGCCATGGTCCCGAGGGCGGTGACGCCACCCGCGCCGATGATTGTGAAGACGATGACCCGGGCGGCGATGTTCCTGACGTTCTTGCTCATTTTCAGCTGACCCCTCGTTTGTGGCGGTGGCTCACATCCGCCCTGTTTTCCCTGTCGCAATAGCGAAGGTATTAGGGGTCGCTATCTGGTCGTTATCGGTACGCTTCTCGTCCACTAAGGCCGGTGCCCCGGGGCCCGCGAGCCTCTCGTTCGCGGCCAGAGGCGGAGCCGACGAGCGGTACCCACCGACCGCACCTGCGGCGGGCACCGGCTCGTCGGGGTGATGCGCCGGTCACCGGCCGCGACCCGGCCGGTGGACCAGCCTGACCTGGTCCTGACCTCAACATGAACCAGCGGTTTCCGACAGAGACCACCATCGGTGATTGTGGGCGTGGGAACTGCCACTTTGCGTCCTGATAGGGCTGGTTCGACGTGAGGGTGTGTGCCCGCTCGAGGCTTGACAGCGCTGTTTACGAGTGTTCAATCAAGTGGGAATGTGGCGTTTTATGTGACCCCGAATGGGATGTCACCGCGTGAAGCAGCCCCCCTGAAGGGACCCCCCAATGGCTCAAGGATCAGACCTCCGACCGGCCCTCAGCAGGCTCCGGTACGTGGTGCTCGCCGTGCTCGCCATGGTGGCCGTCGTGACGGTCGTCGTCGAGTCGCCCGCGCAGGCGGCCACGTCGATCACGATCAACGGCGGCTCGGGCGGCCGCACGCTCGACGGCGTGGGCGCGATCAGCGGCGGAGGCGGCAACAGCCGCCAGCTCATCGACTATCCCGAGCCGCAGCGCGGGCAGATCCTCGACTATCTCTTCAAGCCGGGCTACGGCGCGGCCGTACAGATCCTCAAGGTGGAGATCGGCGGGGACACCAACTCCACCAGCGGCGCCGAGCCGAGCCACCGTCACACCGCCGCGGACCTCGACTGCAACCGGGGCTATGAGTGGTGGCTGATGGAGCAGGCCAAGGCGCGCAACCCGAACATCAAGCTGGCGGGTCTGTCCTGGGGTGCTCCGGGATGGATCGGCAACGGCAACTTCTGGTCACAGGACATGATCAGCTACCTGGTCGACTGGCTGAGGTGCGCCAAGAACAGCCACGGGCTCACCATCGACTACCTTGGCGGCTGGAACGAGCGCGGCCGTGACCTGAACTGGTACGTCAACCTCAACACAGCGCTGGACGCAGGCGGCTTCGGCAACGTCAAGATCGTGTCCTCGGACGACGCCGGTTGGTCCGTGGCCGACGACGTGGTGAACAACACCGCGTTCCGCAACGCCGTGGACATCCTGGGCTCGCACTATGTGTGCGGCTACCGCAGCGGCCAGACCCAGTGTCCCAGCTCCACGAACGCCCTCAACTCCGGCAAGACGCTGTGGGCCAGCGAGAACGGCTCCGATGACTACAACGACGGGGCCAAGGCCCTCGCGCGCGGTATCAACCGCGACTACATCGACGGCAAGATGACCGCCTACCTCAACTGGCCGATCATCGCCGCCATCACCCCGAACCTCCCCTGGCCCACGATGGGCGTCGCCGTGGCACCCGAGCCGTGGTCGGGGTACTACTCGATCGGCAAGAACGCCTGGACGATGGCGCAGACGACCCAGTTCACGGCACCCGGCTGGCGCTACCTGGACTCCTCCAGCGGTTACATAGGCGGCGTCCGCAACAACGGCAGCTACGTCTCGCTGAAGTCGCCCGACAACTCCGGCTACAGCACCATCATCGAGACCGTGGACGCGAGCGCGGCGCAGACGCTCGACTTCACCGTCACCGGCGGCCTGTCCACCGGCACCGTCCACGTGTGGTCCACCGACCTCAACTCCGCGAGCTCCGGCGACTACCTGCTGCACGCGAGCGACATCACGCCCTCGGGCGGCGCGTACTCGGTGACCGTCCAGCCCGGCCGCGTCTACACCGTCACGACCACCACGGGCCAGGGCAAGGGCACCGCCACGAGCCCGGCGCGCAGGTCGCTGGCGCTGCCGTACTCCGACAACTACGACGGCTACACGACCGGGAAGGAGGCCAGATACCTGATGGACCAGCAGGGGGCCTTCGAGGTGACCGCGTGCGGCGCGGGCCGTGCGGGCCGGTGCGTGCGCCAGATGGCCCCGCGCATGCCGATCGTGTGGGACGGGGCCTACGATCCGTACGCGCTGCTCGGCGACGTGAACTGGAACAACTACACCGTCTCCTCCGACGTCCTGCTGGAGCAGGCCGGCTACGTCCAGCTCATCGGCCGCGCGGGTACGCAGCACTACGGGCCGGCCGGGCAGAACGCGTACTACCTGCGGGTCAGCGACACCGGCGCCTGGTCGATCCTTCGCAACAACGTCGACAACGCCGTGACGACGCTGCGCAGCGGCACCGTGGCAGCTCTCGGCACCGGCCGGTGGCACACTCTCTCCCTCGGCTTCTCGGGCGCCACGATCACCGCCAAGGTGGACGGCGCGACGGTGGGCTCGGTAGCCGACTCGACCTGGGGCGCCGGCCAGATCGGCATCGGCACCGGCGCGACCGAGACGGCGCAGTTCGACAACCTGTCCATCACACCTGGCCCGGGCAACGGCTCGTCCGGCGTGCTGCGCAGTGCGGCATCGAGCCGCTGTCTCGACGTCCCCGCCCAGTCCCAGGCCAACGGCACGCAGGTGGCGATCTGGGACTGCAACGGCGGCACCAACCAGCAGTGGAACCTCACCTCAGGCAAGCAGCTCCAGGTGTACGGGAACAAGTGCCTGGACGCCGAGGCGAGCGGGACCGCGCCCGGCACCAAGGTGATCATCTGGGACTGCGGCAGCGGCGCCAACCAGCAGTGGAACCTCAACGGCGACGGCACGGTCACCGGCGTGCAGTCAGGCCTGTGCCTGGACGTCACCGGCGAGGCGACCGCCAACGGCACGCTCGTGGAGCTGTGGACCTGCACCGGCGCCGCCAACCAGAGGTGGAGCCGCACGTGACGGCTCATCGCTCGGCGACCCGGTGGGCCGTCGTCGCCAGCAGGGGCAGGGCCGAGCCCGGCCCCGCGACGAGCCGCCCCCACGGCTGCCCGTGCAGGGAGACCGGCGCCTCGGAGACGGCGTCCTCGACAGCCCGCCACGCCTCCCGGTCGCCGGCCACGCCGGGCGCGTTGTCCGTTGAAGGTAGCCATAGTACGGACGATCTGTCCGTTCCCGAAGCCCCCTCCGGGGGGATAGTGGGCACATGACCAGCAACGTTGTCAGTCCGGCCGCGATGCTCAGCGTGGCACTCGAGGAGGCCAGGAAGGGATACGCCGAGGGCGGCATCCCGATCGGCGCGGCGCTGTTCGCGCCGGACGGCCGGCTGCTCGGCCGGGGCCGCAACCGCCGCGTACAGGACGGCGATCCGTCGATCCACGGCGAGACGGCCGCCTTCCGTGACGCGGGACGGCAGCGTACCTACCGCGGCACCACCATGGTGACGACCCTGTCGCCCTGCTGGTACTGCAGCGGCCTGATACGCCAGTTCGGCATCACCGGACTGATCGTCGGAGAGAGCCGTACCTTCACCGGCCAGCACGAGTGGCTCGCCGAGAACGGCGTGAACGTGGTGGTCCTCGACTCCCCGGAGTGCGTGGAGCTGATGACCGGGTTCATCGCCGCCCATCCCGCCCTGTGGAACGAAGACATCGGAGAGGACGCATGAATTCAGTCCGGTCATCGATCTCACCCCCGCGGGTGGAACCTGCCCGGCAAGTCCGCCCAGTGGTTCCATCCCAACTTGGAGATGGGCGCCCGTCTGTACACTCAGACGATGGACGCGGTCACCTTGGCGCCCGGATTCTAGTTGACACGACTCAAACTGCCCGGCCTGGCTGTGACGGTGGGTCTCTTGCTCGCCGTCACAGCTCCGGCCTGCGCTTTCGAGTCGCCTCGCGAACGGGTCACCCGCCTTGCCGCCGAAGGCGCCCGACACGAGGTCGACGGGGCCAGGACGCGGATGATCGGTCTCCTGCGGGAGGGCTGGAAATCCGGCCGGCTCTCCCCGGACAAGACCATGGAGGCGCTCGAACACGATTTCGGGCGGCGCGACGGCACACCCTACAGCGGGGCCATCTTCGCCATGGAGCCGGAACCGGATGGGACCGTTCATGCCGACATGGTCCTCACGTCGGGGGCCTCGGCAGGTGGTGGCCTCAACTATGTTCAGATGGGGGCCGCGGCCTGCGTCAGACTCTCCGGGAGACCAGCACCGGACCCCGCGGTCACCGTAAGCGACGTCACCTGCCCGGACGGCGTGGCGGCGAACAACGTGGTCGTCGTCAAGGTCGGCAAGTCGAGCTGAGCTCCACGGTCGGCCGCCGACCGGCGGGCGCCGGCCGCGACGGGTGTGTACGGCCACCGTCGGCGGCAGCCGTACACATCCTCAGGCCGGCTAGCCGACGCTGATCTTGTCGAGGTTGGGGCCGCCGTTGACCGTCGTGGCTGTGGCCCGGATGGTGTTGGCTCCGGCGTTGAGGTTGACGGTGAACGTGTCGTCGGCCCAGGTGGTCCAGGCGCCGGTGCCGTTGTAGGACCGGCTGGGCGACACGACCGTGCCGTTGACGGCGATGTCCATGGTCCGGTTGGCGGTGGTGCCGTTGGGGTACCGCAGGGTGACCGTCGCGGGGCCTGCCGTGGCGGCGTTCATGGCGAACTCCACGTAGGAGCCGGTGAGGTTGTCGTAGTTGACGAACCCGGTGCCGGAGAAGCCGGCGTGATTGGACTCCACCACGCCCTGGGAGATGGTCGCGTCCTCGGCCTCGTAGGTTCCCGGCTGTGGCGTGGGGCGCCACCGGCGTAGCTTCCGCCGATCCAGGCCTCTTCGACGCGCAGCCTCGAGATGCCGTGGCTGTTCACCTTTTCGAGGCGGACGTGCCTCGCCGTGGTGGCGGGCAGGTCGATGATCTGGAATCGGCGGCGACGCCGAGGACCGGGCGAAGGTGGCCGCGTGGGTCGACGCCGCGCTCAGGAAGATCGGCTTCCTGGGCGGGGCCGATCGCCATGGTCGCCGGCGTGGCGCTAGGGGCGAGCGCTGGGCTGGCTTGACCTCAAGCCGAGTCGAGGTTGCATGCTCATCGTGGCGTTCCCGCCGATGAACGAAACAGAGGGGCCTGCTCATGATCCTTGTTACCGGGGCGACCGGCAATGTCGGCCGCCACGTGGTGTCGGCGCTGCTGGACAAGGGCGCCGACGTGCGTGCGCTGACCCGCGACCCCGCCTCCGCCGGCCTGCCGGAAGGAGCCGAGGTCGTGCGCGGCGACCTCGCCGACCCCGCCGGCCTGGACGCCGCTCTGGAGGGGGTCGAGTCGGTGTTCCTCGTCTGGCCCACGCTTTCCGCCGACCACGCCGCGCCCGCGACCATCGACGCCATCGCCGGACGCGCGCGCCACATCGTCTACCTTTCCGCGCGGGGCGTGTCCCACGACCTGGAACAGGAGCCGGAGTCGATCCTCGGTTCCCATGCCCGCATCGAACGCCTGATCCGAGGGTCCGGGCCGGAGTGGACGTTCCTGCGCGCGGGCGGGTTCGCGGCCAACACCCTCATGTGGGCACAGCAGATCCGGGACACGGGCGTCGTCCGCTGGTTCCATGGGAACGCCGCCCGGTCGCTGATCCACGAGCGGGACATCGCCGCCGTGGGGGTGAGCGCGCTGGCAGGCAAGGACCATCACGGGGCGGCGTACGTCCTGACCGGCCCTGAGACGCTGACCCAGGCCGAGCAGGTGACCACCATCGGTGAGGCGATCGGCCGCCCGCTCCGCTGGGAGGAGCTGCCGCCGGACATCGCGCGGCGGCAGATGCTCGCCCAGGGCTGGCCGCCCTCGCTGGTGGAGGGCATGCTCGGCGCGCACGCCGCGACGGTCACGGTGCCGGAGCGCGTCACGTCCACGGTCGAGGAGATCACCGGCACTCCTGCCACCACGTTCCGCCAGTGGGCGACCGATCACGCCCACGACTTCCGCTGAAACGCGCTCGCCGCGCGACGGCCGTACATGGCACGGTATGACAGTGTCCGACCTCATCAAGCTGCCCCGCTCAGTGGCCGAGGCCGTCGCGGCCGAGAAGGCCGGCCGGCCGTCGCGTCATCTGTTCTTCTGGGGCCACCAGCCGTCGCCGCGCGGCGACGTGGGCGCCGGATGCCTCAGCCAGTGGTGGCGGGAGACCTTCACCGCTGACGGGCACGTCTTCGCTTCGGCCGAGCACTACATGATGGCCCACAAGGCGTGGCTGTTCGGCGACGACGAGACCGCCGCGCGCATCCTCGCCGCCGAGCATCCCGGCGAGGCCAAGAAGCTCGGCAGGGAGGTCCGCGGCTTCGACGAGGCCGTGTGGAACGACCACCGCTACGACATCGTGGTGCGGGGCAACGTCGCCAAGTTCGACCGGCATCCTGAGCTGAGAGGGTTCCTGCTGGGCACCCGTGCCCGCGTCCTGGTCGAAGCCAGCCCGGTCGATCGGATCTGGGGCATCGGGCTCACGGCCGGCGACAGGCGCGCCGCCTCCCCCGCCACATGGCAGGGCCTGAACCTGCTCGGCTTCGCCCTCATGGACGCACGCGACGCCCTGCAGATCGCTGCGCCGGGCTGACACGCACGCCGCGCACTGGGCACCCAGCGTGGCGCGGGCTGCGGTTGGTGGGTTTGGGCGTTACGTGCCGTGGGAGGCTCATGGGCGTGGACGACGTGTGGGATCTGGTCATCGTGGGCGGCGGCCCAGCGGGCTCCGCAGCCGCCCTCGGCGCGAAGCGACTCCGGCCGGACGCGCGGGTGCTCCTTCTGGACAAGGCGGACTTCCCTCGTGACAAGGCCTGCGGCGACGGCATCGCCGCCCACGGCCGTGACGAGCTCGCCCTGCTCGGAGTCCCCGACCTGATCGCCGACTACCGTCCGACGCGACATCTGTCGGTCGTCTCCCCCGGCGGCGCCCATGTCTCCGCCACGGTCGCCCGGCCCAACCACGTCGTCCCCCGCGAGGTCTTCGACGGCCGCCTGGTCGAGGCCGCCCGGGCCCGCGGCGTCGAGGTCCGCCGTCACCGCGTACGCGCGCTCGCCGCCCACGATGGCCGTATCGTCCTGGACGGCACCGTCACCGCTCGCGCGGTCGTCGCCGCCGACGGCGCCAACTCGGCCGTGCGACGTCTCATAGGCGTCCCGGCCACCCCGGAGAAGCACACCGCCATCGCCGTACGCGGCTACGCCGAAGTGCCCGCCGACGACGACGTGCAGCTCATCGCCATGCAGAAGGAAGGGTGGCCCGCGTACGCCTGGTCGTTCCCGATCGGCGACGGCACCGCGAACGTCGGCTTCGGGATGCTCCTGCCCCGGCTGCGCGCCACCGGGCTCCCTGGTCGCGAGGTGCTCCACGGCCGTCTCGCCGAGCTCCTGCCCCACCTGCCCGCCCGCCGGCTGCGGGCCCACCACCTCCCCCTGTCCCCGGGCAGGCCGAGGCTCGGCGCCGGACGCGTGCTGCTGGCCGGAGACGCCGCGAGCCTCATCAACCCGCTCACGGGCGAGGGCATCTACTACGCGCTGCTCTCCGGGCGGCTCGCCGGAGAAGCCGCCGTCGAGGCGGCCGCCGACCCGCTCGCCGCCTACCGGGCCGGGCTGGGCAGGGCGCTCGGACGCCACCTGCGCACCACCGACGTGCTCGCCCGTGCCGCCCAGTCGCCCGGCTTCATCGATGCCGCGATCGGCACGGCCGCGCGGCGCAAGGAGGTGTTCGACCTGCTCGTCGACGTGGGGCTCGGTGCCGGCACGGTTCCGCTGCCGCTCGCGTGGGCCGTGGTCCGCCGCTGGCTCCTGAACACCGTCACCCGGACAGCCACACCGGGCGGCCCGGACGCCATGATCACGAAGTGATGTGCCACCACCCGGCCGACCGGCTGCCGTGATCACCACATCGAGTGCCCCGCGGGCCGGGTGCTGCCATGATGGGCCGATGCGGAATGCGCGCGTGCCGACCGACCCGCTTCCCGGCTTGACGGACACATCCCCCGTCGCACGGAGCCGTGTCGCGGGTTACCAGATCGAGGAGGAGCTGCGAGCCGGTGGGGCGGTGCGGATCGCCGGGGTGGACGAGGTCGGACGCGGTGCGTGGGCAGGGCCGGTCGTGGTCTGCGCCGCCGTCACCGACCTGAGCCCGCCGCCCGAGCTGCCCGGCCGTGGCGGGCGCCCGGTCAGGCTGACCGACTCCAAGCTGCTCGCGCCGGCGCACCGCGAGGCCTTCGCCAAGGTGCTGCCGGGCTGGCTGTCGTGTCACGCGATCGGCGAGTCGAGCGCCGCGGAGATCGACGAGGTCGGCATGACCGAGGCACTGCGCCGCGCGTCGCTCCGCGCGCTGGAGGCCCTGCCGCGACGTCCCGACGTGGTCATCCTCGACGGCGGGCACGACTTCCTGAAGAGGCCGTGGCCAGTGCGCTGCGAGATCAAGGCCGACCAGCGCTCGGTGACCGTGGCCGCGGCTTCGGTGCTGGCCAAGGTGCACCGCGACCGGCTGATGGCGGCCCTCGACCCCGGCCACCCGGCGTACGGCTTCGCCGGCAACGCGGGCTACCCCTCCCCCGTTCACCAGCAGGCCCTCGCGGCGTACGGGCCCACCGCGCACCACCGGCTGTCCTGGTCCTACCTCGACGACCTGCCCCAGTGGCGCCACCTCAGAAAGCACCGGGACCCCCTCGCCGGCTCCGGCCAGCTCTCCCTCCTCTGACGGCAGAGGCTCGCAGGCCTGAGTTGCGGCATGAGCTTCGAATCTCCACGGGCGCACGCTGCGGCGGCCCGTGTCTTTCCCGTGGATTGAGTAGGGGCCTACTCATCCGCGGGCCCGGGGAGCCGGCGGAAAGTGATTCGACGACACCGCGTCACTCACCAGGCAAGGGGCACCGTGTAATTCATTACGTACGCGGCGGCGGTGCCGAGGCCGGTGGGGCCGCCGACCCGCGGCACCATCATGGGCGGGTGACTCAGCTCGGACTCGTCGTAGCGCCGGGTCTTCCTGTGCCACAACAGGACACCGGCCATCCAGTCCTGGAGCTCCTCGACGTAGCCGTTCAGCGTCTCGCGGGCGCTCGCGTCCAGGTCGAAGTCGTCGAACAGGAGGGGAAGCTCGGCCGCGACGATGTGCTGGAACTGGCGCATGCGCGAGGTCATCAGGTCGTTGACGATGTCGACGGCCGTCGGCAGGTCGCAGTCGAAGAAGTTCTGGACGACCAGCACGCAGTTGTGGAGCTCGCCCTCGAACTGGATTTCCTTCTGGTAGGAGAAGATGTCGTTGGCGAGGCAGGCGTAGTCGGCCGCGGCGTTCTCCAGGCCGCGCATCGGCGAGGTCTCGTAGATCTCGGGCGGGACCGACTGGCTGTGGTCGATGCGGCACAGGCTCATCGTGAGATCCGAGCCGAAGGTCCTGCGCCGCATCTCGACGTAGTCGACAGGGTCGGGGACGCGGTTCTGAATGTGGTTGGCGAGCTCCCACAGCCAGCTTTCCGTCATGACCTCGACGGCGCGGCGGAACTGGCCTCGCGCGGTCATCGACATGGGAGAGGCCGTGCGGAACCACACGTCGGCCAGCCCGCGTTCGACCGCGTTCACCGGCACCGGGGTGGCTGCGAGGTCCAGCGGCATGAACTCCGACAGCCGCTCGTTGAAGACCTTCGCGCCGGCCATGTCACGGGTGGGCCCGAACACCAGCGGGAAGTAGTCGTCGGCGTAGGTGCCCCAGCTCAGCCAGTCGGTGGCCAGGTCGAGCTCGGGCGCGGGGGCGTCGGGGTTGATCGCCCCGGCGCATATGGCGAAGTCGTACGAAGTGATCTTGTGTTCGTTCCAGACGGCCACGCCGGGGAAGCTGGGCAGGGGGTCGAACATGCCCATCTCGCGCGCCCACTCGACGGTGTGCCGCCGTGCGGAGTCGAGGTGGGGGTTCATCCGCGCGGAGAACGGCATGGTGAACTCGGGCAGCCGGACCGGCCCCACGGCCTGGTGGGAAACGTGGGCGTGGTTGCGGATCCCACCTGGGCCGAGCACGCCGGGCGCCAGCCTGATGCGGGCTCCCGAGGTGCCGAGGCCTGTGGGACCGCCGAGATGGTGCCCCGGGGCCGGGGCGTCGTCGGAGGCGCCGTTCATGTAGCGGCTGGAGCGCATGTGCCACTCGTGACCGCCGGACTGCCAGTCCTGCAACCCCTTGACGTAGGCGAGGACGTCGGCGCGGGATCGGAGGTCGAGGCCGTGCTCCTCGAAGATCGGGGGCAGCTCGGTGAGCGAGGTGTTCTCGAACTGGCGCAGCCGCGAGGTCAGCAGGTCGTTGACGGCGTCGGCGGCGCGCTGGGTGTCGTAGCCGAAGAATCGCTCGAAGACCAGCACGCCGTTGCTGAGCTCGCCTTCCTGCCCGATCTCGCGCTCGTAGGAGAAAAGATCGTTGCGCAGGTGGACGCCGTCGGAGAAGGTGTCCCTCAGCACGCGCATGGGCCGGCTGCCGGCGATGACCGCGGGGACCTCGGCGCCCACGGCGTGCTCGACGAGGTTGGCCGACCAGGGGGCCCCGCCGACCTTGCGCCGCATCTCGATGTACTCGATGGGGTTGGGGACCCGTCCCTCGTTGATGTTCGACAGCTCCCACAGGGACTCGTCGAGGAGGTTCTTGGTGCTCTCGGCGAACCGGCGCCGCCAGCCGGCGGACATGGCCGGGACCGTGCGGGCCCACAGGTCGGCCAGGCCGCGCTCCACGGGGTTCTCGGGCTCGGGGGGATCGCCGGCCGGGTCCACCGGCATGAAGGCCGCCAGCCTTTCGAGGTATTCCTTGGCTCCGGCGATGTCGCCACTGCGCTTGAAGACCTCCAGGAAGTGGTCGTCGAAGAAGAAGACCCAGACGTACCAGTCGGTGATGAGGTCGAGCTCGGCGGCGGGGGCGTCGGGGTGGGTGTAGGCGCACAGCAGGCCGTAGTCCATCGCGTCGAGCTTGTCCTCGTCCCAGATGCCGAGGGCGGGGTCGAGGATGCCCATGTCGTGGGCCCAGGCCTTGGTGTGCGCGCGGGCGGTCTCCACGTGGGGGTTCAGCCTCGCGGGATACGGCAGGTAGAAGTCGGGGAGCTGGAACGGCTGGTCGCTCGCGTCTCCGTCGCCTGGACTCGGCGGTTTCGGCGACGACCAGGGCGCCGCGGCCGCCGTGGCAGGGCTGAGCTCCGCCTGACCGTTCGAGGTGACCGACTCCGCCACGACGCACACCATCCGTCCCTGTTCGCGTGAATCGCTGGAATCCCACGAGGAACCGCAGACCCTGGCCTCCCAGCGCTCTAGCACACGCTAGGTTACGCAATGACAACGGAGAGTACAACGGAGTCTCCGGAGTCAGGCCATGTCGGTCCGGATGGGCATCGCGGCGAGGTCGCTGCCTGACCTACTGGATGTTCCAGGACCGCGTAAGAGGCGGGACGATAAGGGCGCCTGCCGTCCCGCGCACTTCTATCGAAACTTAAGACTAAGCATTGACAAGAGAACGATGGCCACGGTCAGCCGGACCGCCAAGCCGACGTTCATGGGATGGAGAACAGCATGGAGAGGCTCCGGCCGGTCGTACCACGCGACCGCGAGGACCTGCGCCACCTCGTACGCGCGCTGACCGAGCCGTTGATCCCGCACTTCAGCCCAGGCGGCGCCCGGCTGCGGATCGGCGGCAACGCCACGCACTACGGCGACCAGGCCGCCGAGCTGGAGGCGTTCGCCCGCCCGCTGTGGGGGCTGGCGCCGCTCGCCGCCGGCGGGGGCTCGTTCGACCACTGGGAGTTGTGGCGCCGGGGGCTGGCCGCCGGCACCGACCCCGGGCACGAGGAGTACTGGGGTCCGGTGACCGGCATCGACCAGCGGCTGGTCGAGAGCGCCGCCATCGGCCTCGCGCTCGCCCTGGCCCCCGAGACGGTCTGGGATCCGCTGAGCGGCAAGGAGCGCGACAGCCTGCGAGCATGGCTGCTCGACGCCACGGCCGCCCAGGCCGTCGACAACAACTGGCAGTTCTTCCCCGTGCTGGCAGGGCTCGGCCTCGACCGCGTCGGAGTCGCCCGCGACCCGGCGCCCGACGCCGCACGCCTGGACCGTCTGGAGTCCTTCGCCCTGGGGCGAGGCTGGTACAGCGACGGCCCGACCGCCCAGCGGGACTACTACGTCCCCTTCGCGATGCACTACTACGGCCTGATCTACGCGGCGCTCGCCGGCGAGCGCGACCCCGGCCGTGCCCGGCGCTTCCGGGAGCGTGCGGCCTTCTTCGCGCTCGACTTCGAGCACTGGTTCACCTCGGACGGGGCGGCCGTGCCGTTCGGGCGCAGCCTGACCTATCGCTTCGCGCAGGGAGCCTTCTGGGGCGCGCTGGCGTTCGCGGACGTCGAGGTCCTGCCCTGGGGGACGGTGAAAGGCCATCTGATGCGGCATCTGCGCTGGTGGCTGGAGCGGCCGATCCAAGACCCCTCGGGACTGCTCACCCTCGGGTACGGCTACCCCCAGCCCTCGCTCACCGAGCAGTACAACGGCCCGGGCTCTCCGTACTGGGCGTTCAAGGCGTTCCTGCCGCTTGCGGTGCCCGCCGAGCATGCCTTCTGGACGTCGGACGAGCACGCGGCGCCGCACCTGCCGGAGGTCAGCGACCAGCCCGAGGCGGGCGTCGCGCTGATGCGCTGCGAGGAGGGCCGTCAGGTCGTCATGCTCAGCGCCCAGCAGCACCACACCTGGGTGCGCAACGGCGCCGCGAAGTACGCCAAGTTCGCCTACTCCACCGCCTTCGGGTTCAGCGTGCCGAGCGGTTCGTACGGGCTGGAGCAGGCGGCGCTGGACAGCACCCTGGCGCTCAGCGAGGACGGCGTCCACTGGAGGCCGTGCGAGGTGCCGCGGGACTCCACGGTCCATGACGGGCTGCTCCACTCGCGCTGGACGCCCTGGCCGGACGTGGAGGTCGAGACCTGGCTGATCGCGTACCCTCCCTGGCACGTCCGGGTGCACCACCTGACCACGGGGCGGCGGCTCAGCTCGGCGGAGGGCGGGTTCGCGGTGGACCGGGACATCCCGTTCCGCCGCTCGGGCGCCGGCGAAGGCCACGCCCGGGTGGACTCCCCCGCCGGGGCGTGCCTGATCGAGGACCTCGCCGGAGCCCGCGCCGGACGGCTCGTCCAGGCCCTGCCCGGCACCAACGTCATGGCGCCGCGCACGGTGATCCCCACCCTGGTCGGCGAACATGAGCCGGCCGGCCACCGGCTCGCCTGCGCGGTGCTGGGCGTCGCCGACCCCCGGCCGTCCGGGGACTGGCCGCTTTCCCCCGGCTGGGACGCCGTCGTGGACCTGCTCTCGCGCCACAGGTCCCCCGAGGCCGCCAGGCTGCTCGGGATGCTTGGGACGCTCGGCGCAGACGACCAGACGGTGCGGTGATAGACGGACCCGTGAGGACCGCCGGGTCCGGGGGCTGTGGCGGCCGGTTCGGGGCCAGGGGTGGGGTCAGGTCTCCTCGAGGATCCGGCGGAGGATCGGCAGGGTGGCCGACGACTGCTCGGCCTCGGTCACCAGGCGGTTCATCAGGTGACGGTAGTAGTCGATTTCGGAGGGCCTGTCGGGGTAGCAGGCGCCGTTGAGGTGTTCGAGATAGACCACGTCGGGCAGTTCGTACTCGGGAAAGCGCAGCAGCGTGAACGGCCCACCGGCCGCGGCGTAGCCACCGGCGTGGAAGGGCATCACCTGCACGGTGACGTGCGTGAGCGAGCAGGCCTCGATGAGGTGACGTAGCTGGGCGCGCATCGTTTCGGCGCCGCCCATGGGGCGGCGCAGCACCGCCTCGTCGAGCACGGCCCAAAGGCGCGGCGGATCGGGCCGGCGCAGGATCTCCTGGCGCCGCGTCCGGAGCCGCACGAGACGGTCGACGCGCTCCTTGGGAGCGGCGGCGTCGGCGACGGCGAGGGCTGCGCGGGCATAGTCAGGGGTCTGCAGCAGTCCGGGGACGACCAAACCCTCGTAGACGCGGATGACGCTGGCGGCCTGCTCCAGCCCGAGGTAGGGCTCTGACCAGGAAGGCGACACGTCGCTGTAGGAGTGCCACCACCCGGGCGCGTTGGCCTGCTCGGCCACGGCGAGAACGGTGGCACGCTCCGCCTCGTCGGTCACGCCGTACATCGTGAGAAGGTCTGCGACGTCGCGCAGCTTGAAGCCGGTTCGCCCCAGCTCCAGGCGGCTCATCTTGGACTGCGACGCCCGTATCTCGTACCCAGCGTCCTCGCGCGTGATCCCCCGGGCCTCGCGCAGCCGCCGCAAGTACGCGCCCACGAGCATGCGCGACGCCGTGGGCCCGGCTTCCCCGCTTTCCAGGGCACGGGCGTCGAAGCGATCACCTGTGACTTTGATACCGCCCATGCTCGCTTTCCCGTAGTCGATCCCGATATACCGGTTGCGTACGGAACGCACCGGACCGGCTGCGTTCACCGACCCTGACAGGTCCGCGCCACCGCCCTGCCGGCACCGGCAACGGCAGAAGCCCCACACCCTAACCCGCCGCCGCCGGCCCTGGGGGGCACTTCCCGGGACGCGTCACCTCTTGCGCCCGACACCGCCCAGCGCGTCGACCTCGGCGGGAGTGCCGAATGGGGCCGCCTCCGGCCGCCACCGGGAGATCGACACCAGCCCGGGATCCACCAGGTCAAGGCCCTCGAAGAAGCCCGCGAGCTCTTCCGGGCTGCGCAGGTGATAGGGCTCCGCGCCGCTGTCGTTGTACTTCTGCGTGGCCTCGACGTTCATCTTGTTGGTGTTGGAGCTGTCGTTGAACGCCAGGTAGCTGCCCGGCGGCAGGGCGTCCATCAGCCGCCTGACGATGGAGTGCGCCTCCTTCGTGTCACTGATGTGCCCGGTCATCTGCATCATCGTGAGCGCGATGGGCTGGGTGAAGTCAAGTGTCTCCGCGGCGGCCGCGACGATCGCGTTCGGGTCGTTCATGTCCGCGTTGATGTAGGTGGTCACGCCCTCGGGACTGCTGGTGAGCAGGGCGTGGGCGTGCACCAGCACCAGGGGGTCGTTGTCGACGTAGACGACGCGGGAGGTCGGCGCCACGCGCTGGGCGACCTCGTGGGTGTTGTCGACCGTGGGCAGCCCCGTGCCGACGTCCAGGAACTGGCGGACCTGCGCCTCGCCGGCCAGATACCGGACGGCGCGGGCGAGAAAGTGCCGGGAGGCGCGGGCCAGCTCGACGATGCCGGGGAAGATCTCGCGGAACTGGTCGCCCAGCTCACGGTCGACCGGATAGTTGTCCTTGCCGCCCAGCCAGTAGTTCCAGACCCGCGCCGAGTGCGGCACCGTGGTGTCGATCTTGGGCGAGGGCGCGAGAGGGGCGGAAGCGTCGTCGGTCACGGGAGCAACATCTCCTGCTTCACGTCATTTGTAGTCGTCATCGACCAACGTAGATCATGACTGCCCGGCGGCCAAGGTTCGAGGGTTCAGCGCAATCCCTAACCCACCCCTATCGGGCCACCGAAATCTTGTGTGACCACGCGCGCTTCCAATGGGCTACGCCGTCCGCCGTAGCAGCATCGGCCCGAACCTCGCGCGGGCGTGGCTCTGGAAGTCGGCGGCGTCGTTGACCCTCGGGAACGGCTCGCCGGGCACCGGCACCCCGAGAAGGGTCGCGCTCGGCCCGCACGTGACAGGGGCCCGGCCGCGCCTGGCGCGGCCGGGCCCTCACCGCGGCGCTATGCCGAGTAGACCTCGAACTCCGAGAGCTGGGCGGCCGTCCAGCCGGTGTTGGCGGTGAAGTTCAGCCGGACGTACCGGGCGGTCGTCGAGGCGAACGTGATCGTCACGGTGTTGCCCGACGAAGGGTTGAACGTGTACCCCGCCGAGCCGACGATCGTGGTGAACGACGACCCGTTGGAGCTGCCCTGGACCGACAGCGTCTGCGTGCGCGTCTGCCAGGCCGACGACGGCGGCAGCTTCAGTACCAACCGCCCGATCGCCACGGCCGAACCCAGGTCGACCTGGATCCACGACGGGAACCCGTTCCCGCCTTCCCAGTAGCTGCTCGCGTCCCCGTCCACGGCGTTGCCTGAGCCGTAGCTCTGCGTGTGGCCGCTCTCCGAGGTCGCCTTGCCCCGCGCCAGGTTGGCGTTCGCGGCGGCGTCCGTGGTCACGGTCACGGCGTTCGAGGCGGGCGAGGTGTTCCCGGCCGCGTCCTGCGCGGTCACGGTGAAGGTGTACGCGGTCGCGGGGCTCAGCCCGGTCACCGTGTACGAGGTGCCGGAGACCGGGGCGACGACCGTGCCGCCGCGGAGCACCTGGTAGCCCGTCACTCCCACGTTGTCGGTGGAGGCCGACCAGGAGAGCGACACGCTGGTGGACGTCTTCGCCGTCGCCGCGAGGTTGCCCGGCGCGGTGGGAGGCTGGGTGTCGCCGCCACCGCCGCCCGCGGTCCCGTACACCTCGAACTCCGAGACCTGCCCGGCCGTCCAGCCGGTGTTCCCGGTGAAGTTCAGCCTGACGTACCTGGCGGAGGTCTGCGTGAACGTGATCGTCACGGTGTTGCCCGACGAAGGGTTGAACGTGTACCCCGAGGGGCCGGCGATCGTGGTGAACGACGAGCCGTTGGCACTGCCCAGGACCGACAGCGTCTGCGTGCGCGACTGCCATGACGACGACGGCGGCAGCTTCAGCACCACCCGCCCGATCGTCGCCGCCGAGCCCAGGTCCACCTGGATCCACTGGGGGTACGCGCCGGAGCCCTCCCAGTAGCTGTTGGCGTCCCCGTCCACCGCGTTGGAGGGAGGGTAGTTCGCCGTGTGGCCGCTGTCGGAGGTCGCCTTGCCCCGCGCCAGGTTGGTGTCCCCCCCGCCGCCGCCGGATACCACGGGTGGGGTGGGGCGGGTGGGGGTGAGGGCGATCTGGCCTTTGAGCATTCGGCCGCCGTCGCCGGTGAGGCGCAGGTAGTAGTCGGAGGAGCAGGCGGTGCCGTCCTCGT
>JAOPYI010000223.1 GCA_025964675.1 Sphaerisporangium sp.
TCGGGTTCCCGGCGCCGGTGCTCCTGCACAGCCGCTTGGACCGGGATGGCGGCGTAGCATTTCGGGCAGACCGTGATCTTCTGGTGATGGCGGCGGGCGGATGGTTTCAAGCGGCACCTCGTTTGCCGGCGGGGAGCCGCAACCATGCGCTGGGCTACTGCACCTGATGTCGCCGACTCACTCGTCCCCTTCCGCCCCCTGGCTCCCATTGTCGTCGCCGTGCTGCGCGAGCCACGCGCCGAGGTCGACGCGGTCTGCGGGGGTGAGGGGTACGGCGAGCGCCAGGAGGTGGAGCTCCCGGGGCGGCAGCCGCAGTGCACTGCGGGGGCAGGCGAGGAAAACCGGGTGTTCGTCATCTTGTGTGGCCTTCCACGGGGGCCGTGTAGAGGGCCGTCCAACGATGCGTAATGTCGGACATCTCAGCAGATCAGTCCGGGTATACGTCCTGCATGGCTGAGGAGGGCGAGATTTTCCACCCCGGGATCAAGGTGACGCAGAGCGGCATTTACCAGTGCGACGCTGGGTGTGGCCACCAGTGGTCGACGGACGTCCAGGGGAACGTCTTCCCGCCTCTGCCGAAGGGGTGCAAGGGCGGTGGGTGGAGGCTGGCCACCAAGACGCCGAGAAGCGGCGAGGAGACCTACGGGTCTTGACGCGCGAGACCCGGGAGAGCCGCCGTCCGGAGGCGCGGGTCCTTCGCCGAGTTACTGCAAGGCGCGGTTTGAGCTGTTAGGCGCCAAATGGATCGGGCGCTTTCCCTGTCCGCCAGGCCGACGGCAGAGCGCTGCTCATGCACGTCACTGCCGCTGGTGAGTCCTGCAAGGGCGGTGAACCGATCGCGGCGTCTGCAGCGCCGCTCTGGGGCGGCCGGTAACCGGTCCGGCCGCCCTCGAGCCCATGGGTGGCGTAGTGGTGAGGTGGCTCGACTTCACCCTGTCTGCCCCGCGAGGTGCCCCTGAGCTCGGAGCAACCGATCCAAGTGCCCCTGAATGACCGGCGCGCTGGATTCGGCGACTCCCTTGACGTCCGGTGAGGATCCGGTCTGCAGCTCCTGTCTGCCCAGGCCCAAGGCCCCGCGATGGCCTTCTATCATCGCGGTGATCCACGCCCGGTCGAAGGCCGAACCGGACAGCGAGGCCAGCCTTTCGTGCTCGGCCTTTTGCTCCGCTGACGGCTCCGAGGGCAGCGATACCCCCAGGCGGCGCGCGGTCCTTTTCAGCGAGGTGTCGAGCTTGGTGTGGTCGGCGACGAGTATGGCGCCGATCGAACGGACGGTATCTGATTCACCCTTGTCCTGGGCGGTCTTTCCGGCGGCGATCTCGGCAAGGTTGCCTTGATGCGCCTGCCTCAGGAAGTGTCTGTCCTGCTCCGATATCTCCATTTTCGCCGACGCCGGCAATCCGCTCACCAACAGCAGCAGAACGACTACGGCGGCCGTTGCGATCCCCACGAACGGAACGCGCAGTGACATCGCTACCCCCTGAGGGCTTGGCGGTTGTTTCCCGTCTTTAGGCGCTTCCCGGTCGGGTGAGTACGTATGTGGGCGTACTCGGACATATAGGCGAATCACGACCATTTGATTGCAAGCCGCATTGCGGCCCCTCTTTCCACAGGACCAGGGCGAGCATGACGGTCTTCCACGCTGGATGCATGCGCGACTGGAAGCCTCGGGACGGTGGGGCTACTACGGTCGTCGAGGTCGGATGTCCTTCCCGACGGCTCGGAGACTTCTTTGCCGGTCCGGGAAGCCGAGGTGGGTTCGTCGTGCGAGCCAGACTCCCGTTCGATGGAGCAGCCAGATGATCCGCGTCCTGCTCGCCGATGCGTAAGGACCCGGCACAGGCGCTTCACCCCGAAGGCGTCCCGATGGTCGGTGACGAACTGGAAGCGACTCACCAGTTCGCCCAGGTCTCGGGCCATCGAGGCCACGGTCCGGTTCGGGTCCGACAGGTACAACGCGACGGCGTCGGCTTTGAACTCAGCCGATTAGGCCTTCATGGCCACGTGGAACTCCTTGGCCTGCGGATCTCCATGACTCCAAGCCGCTCTGCCGCTCGGCTTGTCCACAGCGCTGGTCATTTTTGGCCTGGCCGCGCTGGCGGCCGCCATCCTCGCCGTGCCCTTGTTCTGCAGCGAACGACCCCGCCCGATGGATGCTCACGGCTCGGCCTGACCGGTCAGAACAGTTGGCCGCCGCGCTCTGGGCCCGCAACAGCACGGTGCCGGCGGCATCGGCCGCCACTCAGCCGGCCACCATGGTCCACCCCACGGCCGTCGCCCGCCGCCATGGCTTGAACCTGGAGCAGGCTCAGCCCATCCATCTGGACGAGGTCGTACGCCCCGACGATGTGCTCGTGGCGGTCTGCGACAACGCCCACGAGCAGCTGCGGCGCGGTGACCATCTGCACTGCTCGGTGCCCGACCGCGTCCGTGCCGGCACCGAGGACGCCCTCGTAAGCGCCTTTCACGACCTCGCCGACCGGATCGCCCGGCTGGCCCCCGCGGTCCACCCCCCACAGGAGTAAGAGACATGCCTCAGACCTACCGACGCGATGATCTTAGCGTCGACCAGCCAAGCCGTCCGCCGACCTGCTCTCGGTGACGTGAAGGCTCAGCCATTGCTTTCCCGGAACCGAAAATCTTTAGTGGCCGGAGTAGACATCTGTGGCCGGTGGGGGTAGTGTTCCTGACATCGCAAGGAACGGATCCACCAGGGCAGAGCAGGACGTAGGCATCACGACGAACTGCCCGGACGAGTGTGGATAGTAGTAAAGAGGGCGCAGAAAGACGGGCAGAAGGTCGGACGTGCCAGGACCAAAGCAGTTGAAGGGTCCCGGCCGTGGACGCGCTGCCACAGCAGTAGCAGCGAACAAGAGGCAAGGTCGGACGTGCCAGGGCCAGCGCAGGTGAAGGGTCCCGGCCGTGGACGCGCAGCTGCGGCAAGTGGTGAATGGGCAGAAGGTCGGACGTGCCAGGACCGAAGCGGTTGAAGGGTCCCGGCCGTGGACGCGCAGCTGCTGCAGTGATGCATGAGGTCGAAGAAGCAGAGATAGTGAAAGGAGTGTTGAACGCCATCAGGATCGCCCGTTGTCGGCTGATGTTCGCCGCACGGGTACCGCGGCTCCACGGATTGGACGGTGGTCTACGGTCACGCATGCGCGATCCCCGCATCCCCGCCCGCATCGGGCGGCCAATGCGGAAGAAACAGATCGGCCCCAGGGCCGGTAGATGGTGTTGAACCTCGTGGGCCCCGGCGCATCATGGCGCCGGGGCCCCTGTTGGCATGGTGGGAAGGTTGTATGGATCAAGCACCGATGGCGTCGGCCGTCCGCTCAGAGCCCAGGCTCCGCGACACCGCCGATAAGGCTGAAACGGCCGGCAAGGCCGACACCGCGGGAAGGGCCGATGGGCTCCCCGCCACGCCGAGTGACCTCTCCGGTCACCGGTTCGACGATGAGGACTACCCCGCCTACAGCATGGGCCGGGCCGCCGAGATCCTCGGCGTCACCCCGGCGTTCCTGCGCAACCTGGGCGCCGCCAAACTGATCGAGCCGCAGCGCTCCGAGGGCGGCCACCGCCGCTTCTCGCGCTACCAGCTGCGCCTGGCCGCCCGCGCCCGCGAACTGGTCGACCAGGGCACCGCCCTGGAGGCCGCCTGCCGCATCATCATCCTGGAAGACCAGCTCGCCGAAGCCCTGCGCATCAACACCGAACTCCAGCAGAGCCGCGACCACCACCAGCCCGACAACGCGAGCCGCCGCTCGGCCTGACGGTGGCCCCAAGGTTCCTGGCCGAAAAACCAACGGATATAGCTCTGGCCTGCGGTGATGCGGTCAGGCGTCTGCCTTGAGCTCGGCGAACTCTGCGTGGGCTTGGGTGATGGCGTCGGGGTAGGCCTGGGCCTTGTCGTGTTCGGCGAGGGCGCGGTAGATGCTGGCCAGGCTCGGGCTGTGGCCTGGGAACGAGTTCGAGGAAATCAGGTCCCTCCGGAAATGGAACGGGCAGCGGTTGATCTTCCTCTGGCAATCGAGCGTTTGTGAGAGCATGCTGGCCTTGTCGAATAGGGTCGATCCTGCCGATAGCTCGCCAACGCCCGGCGGGGAGACTCGGGGGAGCCTGTAGGTGCCGAGAAAGGTGTCACGGTTGCTGAGCTGCGGTTTTGTCTGAGTGTTCGTGAGCGATTTGTCTGCGAGACGCTTGGTTGTCTGGCACCGTGAGTAGTCGTGGTCTTACGTTTGGTCTACCTGGTTCTGCTTCGCGTGTTCGGCTGGCTGGCCCTGCTGCCCCGTTCCGACGCGGCCAAGAACGCCGAGATTCTCGTGCTTCGTCATCAGGTCGCCGTCCTGCAGCGGCAGGTGAAGTCGCCGCGGCTGTCCTGGGCCGATCGGGCGCTGCTGTCCGGGCTGATCCGGCTGCTGCCCGCCGCTCATCGCCGGAGGCTGCGTCTGATCGTCTCGCCCCGGACGCTGCTGCGCTGGCACGCCGAGCTGGTCAAACGGCGTTGGACCTTCCCGCATCGGCGTCCGGGCCGGCCGCGCACCGTTGCCACGATCCGATCCCTGGTGCTGCAGATGGCCCGCGAGAATCCGTTGTGGGGGTATCGCCGCATCGCGGGGGAGTTGGCCGGGCTCGGCCACCGGGTAGCACCCTCGACGGTATGGGCGATCCTCAAGGCCGCGGGCATCGATCCCGCACCGACCAGGGCGGGGCCGAGCTGGGCACAGTTCCTGACCGCGCAGGCCAAGACCATCGTGGCGGTCGATTTCTTCCACATTGACACCGCGTTCCTGCGCCGACTGTACGTGCTGTTTCTGATCGAGCACGGCACCCGGAGAGTCCACCTGGCGGGCGTGACCGCACATCCCCACCGGCGCCTGGGCGGTGCAGCAGGCCCGCAACCTGCTCATGGACCTGCACGAACGGACCGGCGCCGACGCGTGGAGATTCCTGATACGCGATCGCGACGCCAAATACACGCCGGCGTTCGATGCGGTGTTCACCGCGATCGGAGTACGCCTGATCCTCACCCCGATTCGGGCACCGAGGGCGAACGCGATCGCGGAAAGATGGATCTTGAGCGCACGGCGCGAGTGTCTGGACAGAATGCTGATCGTCGGGCGGCGGCATCTGCAGCACGTCCTCGCCGACTACATCGACCACTACAACCGGCACAGACCGCACCGGACGCTGAATCAAATACCGCCCGGCGGGCGAGCCGATCGCCCGCCGGCAACGGACTCGGCGGGCACCGCGCGGGTCATACGGCGCGACCGGCTCGGCGGGCTGATCCACGAGTATTCCCAGGTCGCATGATGTGACACAGTTTTCGGCACGCACAGGCATGAATCCGGGGGAGTGGACGCCCAGGGAACTCCGCCACAGCTTCGTCTCACTGCTCTCGGACAACGGCATACCGCTGGAAGAGATCTCTCGCCTTGTCGGTCACAGCAGCACAGCCACGACGGAAGCCGTCTACCGCAAGCAGATCCGCCCTGTACTGGAGACAGGTGCTCGGGCGATGGACCGGATCTTCGATCGCGAAGAGGGAAAATTTTCAGATTAAACCAAGAGCTTCTTCGGCAGAGGTGAAGCCGGTGCAAAAGCTTATGCAGCGGTGGCAATGAAGGACAGCGTCCGGGGAGTTGCGATTTGGTAGTTCGGTGAGCGTGTAATTGGGGATCTCGATCTTAGAGATTCGCGCGAGCGGGTCACGAGGGCGTGGTAGATACGAGATTTCATGAAGCTCTTCTACCTTGCGCACGACGGCATGTGCCGTAATGGGGTAAGTAGTTCCCGGGCTGTGGCGTTGACACTCCGTATCTCCGCAAATCGTGCAGCTATCGTCCGTATCAAGTTCCGCTGTCTTCTCGTAAACTTGGCCGGGCTGATGCTCGCACTCAGATAGATCGGAATCACAGACGGAGCAGTGCCGCTGAGCAGTGAAGCCAACCGACATCCCCATTCGAACATGCATTATGGACTGTCGGCATACATCGAACCAGGTGGTGCCATCTCGTTCGGCGACGCACCCAAATAGTCCCGCTGTAAGTTCGGCCAACCTATGCACGTAGTCATGGGCCTCGGACGCGTATGCGGTGTCCTCTAGATGATCAAAAGAGTTCACCGCAATGTTGAGAGCGGCTCGGGCACGTTGCTCTAGCCTGTCAAGATCGACTCCGGCGGCTGCCAGACACTTACGAAGCGCTGTCCATGCGCGTTGGCGAGCTCGCGTGATCGCCAAGCCTTCGTGCGGTATCCACGGCGCGGAAAGATCCAAGGGAGGTGGGACCTTGCAACGGCCAACTGAGAGTAGGTCCCGAAGGATCTGGCCGTACACGCGGCGCGCGTCGGAGAGAAGTTCTAGGCCGACGACTAACAAGATCTGGTTGCGAGCCGGGCCGCTGGGCGGAGGTAGCGAGACGCCGGTGCGGACAGCGTAACCCGCTGATCTTAGGCCGAGTAGAGAACGTGGAGGGCCGGTCCTGAACCAAATCGGATTCCGGGTCGGTTGCATAATCTTAGGCTTGGCCGCCGCGCAGTAGCTCCCGAACCGCATCTACAACTTGCTCGCTAGGGCCGCTTATTTTTAGATTTTCAATTGTGCGGCCGTCTTCTAAAAGACGTCCCAAGCTTAGAGTCATGGTTGGCTCCTGTGCGTCATTTCCGCCACTCGCCCATGCGTTTCTAATGCGAGTGAGTAGTATTCGGGTAACTGAAACAACGCCTTCTTCGGCGAGGGCTTGGCCGATAAACATGGCTACTGCGAGTGCTATCTCTGAGCTGTACTCGCTGGCATAGGTGCGCTCAGAACTAGAGTGTGCCCACTCGGTGTTCACTCCAGCCTGGCGTAGAGCCTTCAGTGTTGATATATCCTCTGCCCGGTATTCGGCACGCCCATCACGAACCCGCTGCGGGAGAATGAAGAGATCGGCTGGGTTCGGTGAGTCCAAGGGTAGATCGTGGAAGTAACCTGGGACCGGCAGTCGCTCTATCGTTACGCTTTCTGCAGCGCGGGAGTCAACCATGTCACCAGTCTTCCACGTAGAGTGCGCGGCAGCGGTCTAAACGGACCTTCGAACCAGACGGACGGCATAGTCACTCAGTTAGTCACCCAGAGAACGCAGAAGGCCGGTCCGAAGATCGGAACCGGCCTCTGAGCTGGTACTGCTGGGTCGGGGTGGCGGGATTTGAACCCACGGCCTCTTCGTCCCGAACGAAGCGCGCTGCCAAGCTGCGCTACACCCCGGTCGTGCTTGTGCTCGCATGAGTCTAGCGGACTTTGGTGGTGCTCGCGTCATCCGCTAGAGGCTGTAGGGGTTGCCGTGCCCGCCGATACGAAGCTCGTACGTCAGAGGCGGACGGGACGGCGGGGGACGAGGGTGAGCAGGGTGGCCTCGGGCGGGCAGGAGAAGCGTGCCGGGGCGTACGGAGAGGTGCCGAGGCCGGCGGAGACGTGGAGCCAGGCGGACTCGTGGCGGTGCAGACCCTTCACTCGGGCGCGGTCGATGCCGCAGTTGGTCACCAGGGCTCCGTAGAAGGGGATGCACAGCTGGCCGCCGTGGGTGTGGCCGGCGAGGAGCAGTTGGTAGCCGTCGGCGGCGAAACGGGACATGTTGCTGGGCTCGGGGGAGTGCATGACGCCCAGCCGGAGGTCGGCGTCGCTGGGAGCCGGGCCGGCGATGAGGTCGTACCGGTCGCGGTTGATGTGGGAGTCGTGAATGCCGCCCACGAAGACGTCGAGGTCTCCCACCTTGAGCCGGGCCGTGGTGTTGTTCATGTCGAGCCAGCCGGCGGCGGTCATGCTCGCGCCGAGCTCGGTCCACGGGAGGTTGGGCATGTGCTGGCGTCTGTCGGTCTTGGACGAGCGCCAGAGGTAACGAGCGGGGTTCTTCGGCTTGGGGGCGTACAGGTCGTTCGACCCGTAGACGAACAGCCCGGGACGTGCGAGCAGGGGCTCCACCGCGTGGAGGTAGGCGGGCACGGCGTCCGGGTGGGCGAGGGTGTCGCCGGTGTTGACCACGAGATCGGGGTTGAGCGCGTCGAGGGAGCGAACCCAGTTGATCAGGCGGGTGCGCCCGGGTGTGAGGTGCAGGTCGGAGATCTGGAGGATCCTGACCGGCCGCTGCCCGGGCGCAAGGACCGGCACGTCGAAACGGCGGAGCCGGAACCAGTTGCGCTCGATGACCGAGGCATAGCCGAGCCCGGCAACGCCGAGACCCAGCAGGGACAGGGGTATCGCAGCAGCTTTCCTCACCTCTTCATGATGCCTGAGGCCACGGCATGCTGCCTCCCAACGCCGAAACGGGCGGTCCGTCCATCTTCGGCGCCGTAGACCAGGTTCCGGGATGCGAGGGTTCGACGGAAACGAGAAAGCAGCTGATCGCGACGTGGCTGGGTCAAATGAAGGCGATCGGGCTGCGGTGACACGGCAAGATGGTGACCATGAGTGCTTTGAAGGACAAGCTGAAGGCCGACCTCACGACGTCGATGAAGGCGCGTGACGAGGTACGGACCCGGACGCTGCGCATGGCCCTGGCCGCTGTCAGCACCGAGGAGGTGGCGGGCAAGGAAGCCCGCGAGCTCTCCGACGACGAGATCGTCAAGGTGCTGGCGAGGGAGGCCAAGAAGCGCCGCGAGGCGTCCGAGGCGTTCGCCGGCGCGGGACGCGCTGAGCAGGCGCAGGCGGAGCAGGACGAGCACGCCGTGCTGGAGGAGTACCTCCCGGCGCAGTTGAGCGATGAGGAGCTGAACAGGCTCGTCCAGGAGGCCGTCGCGGAGAGCGGTGCGGAAGGCCCTCGGGCGATGGGTCAGGTGATGAAGGTCCTCAACCCCAAGGTGGCCGGACGGGCGGAGGGCGGCAGGGTGGCACAGGCCGTCCGCGCCCACCTCGCCGGCTGAACGGGCCCTCCCGTTAAGCCGAAGGCCTTCTGGGAGGCCTGTGTCGCCGACTGAGCGGTCTTGTGGCGTGTCCACGGAGTTTCAAAGGTGCCCTCCGCGTTCCGCGGAGGGCACCTTTGATCGGTCAGCGGGTCGGTGTGTTCGGGGTGACGGGGATCGGGTCGGCTCCGGTGGTGGGACCCACGGGGACGGGATCGGTTCCGGTATTCCCGTTGCCGTTGCCGTTGCCGTGGCCGTTGCCATTCCCGTTGCCGTTCCCGTTCGGGACGGGGTAGGCGTTGCCGTTCGGGTTCTTCGCCTTCGGCGGGGGCTTGGGGGCGCAGCCGCCGCTACAGCCTCCGAAGCGGCTCATGTCCGGCGGTGTGAAGGACGAGGGGCTGATGTCCTTCAGGGCGCTGATCATCGTGGCCTTCCAGATCTGGCCGGAGATGGTGGCGCCGAAGACTTCGCCGTAGTAGTTGCCGCCGATGGTGATGTTGCGCAGCGGGTGGGTGTACGAGCCGCGCGGGTCTCCGAGGCTCACAGCGCCGGCGAGGTCGGGGGTGTATCCGGCGAACCAGGCGGTCATGGAGCCATCGGTGGTTCCGGTCTTGCCCGCCGCGTCCCGGCCGATGCCGCCGACCCCCCTCATCGTGCCCTTGGTGAACACTCCGGAAAGGATGCCGCTGACCGCGTCGGCGACCTTCTCGTCGAGCGTCTGCTTGCAGGCGGGCGTGAAGTCGGTCGTCTTGCCGTTGCGGTCGGTGATGGCGGTGATCGCCATCGGCGCGCAGTACTTGCCGCGGGCGGCGAAGGTGGCGTAGGCGCTGGCCACGGTGATCGGGTCCATCTCGTTGACGCCGAGGGTGAAGGTCTCGACCTCCTGCAGCTTGCCGCCGTCGGCGCGTTTGATGCCGAGATCCTTGGCGGTCTTGACGACGTTGCAGAGCCCGACCTTCTTCTCAAGGCCGAGGAAGAAGGTGTTGACCGATCCCCAGGTGCCGGTCTGCAGGGTCTTGAAGCCGCCACCGCCCTCGGAGTTGTGCGCGACGTGGGTGGGGTCGCCGACGTTCTCGCCCTTGCAGTTCTTGAAGTCGCTGTAACCGTTCGCCTGAAAGCTGATGCCGGAGTAGATCCCGTCGCTGTACAGCAGGCCTTCCTTCAACGCCGTGGCCAGTGTGAACGCCTTGAATGTCGAACCCGCCTGGAAGCCCGTGCCGCCGCCGTGCGCCACATCGGCGACCAGGTTGTAGTTGGACTCGTTCTTCTTCTTGCTGCTGCCGAACTTCCGGCTGGCGGCCATGGCCTTGATGGCGCCGGTGCCCGGCTCGACCAGCGCTTCCGCTGCGACCGGCTTGTCGGAGCCGTAGACCCACTTCTTGATCGACTGGTCGGCGGACTTCTGCATCTTGGTGTCGAGGGTGGTCTTGATGACCAGGCCGCCCCGGTTGAGGAACTCCTTGCGGGCCTTCTCGGTCTTGCCGAACTGCTTGTCGTTCAGGATCTCGTGCTGGACGTACATGCAGAAGTACGGGTAGTCGCTCTGCTCGCAGCCGCCCGGGATCGCGATGTCCTTGTAGACCAGTTTCTTGGCCTTCGCGGTCGCGGCCTCCTGGGGTGTGATCTTGCGCAGCTCGGCCATTCGGTCGAGGACGATGTTGCGCCGCGCCAGCAGGGCCGCCTTGTGCTGCTTGCCGAGGTTCGGGTCGGTCGCGTTGGGGTTCTGGACGGCCCCCGCCAGCGTGGCCGCCTCCTCGAGGGTCAGCTTGGAGGCGGGCTTGTCGAAGAACCGCTTGGACGCCGCTTGGATGCCGTACGCGCTGGCGCCGAAGTAGGCGATGTTGAGGTAGCGCTCAAGGATCTGGTCCTTGGTGTACTTCTGCTCGATCGCCATGGCGTACCGGAGCTCGTTGAGCTTGCGGGAGACGGTCGGCGCGATGGCCGCGAGCTTGTCCTGGTTGGTCTCGGCCCTGTTGAGCAGCACCTGCTTGACATACTGCTGGGTGATCGAGGATCCGCCCTGCGCGACGCCGCCCGACTGGAAGTTCTTCATCAAGGCACGGGCGGAGCCCTCAAGGTCGAGGGCGCCGTGCTGGTAGAAGCGGAAGTCCTCGATGGAGATGATCGCGTCCCGCATGATGGGGGCGACCTTCGCCAGTGGCACAGATTCGCGGTTCTGGTAGTAGAACTGTGCGATCAGCTTGCCGCCGGCGTCGCGGATCTCGGTCTTCTCCGGCAGGTCTGGCTCGTTGAGGTTCTCGGGCTTGAGGTTGAGCACGTCCGAGGCGGTCTTGACCCCCATGCCCGCTCCACCCACTGCGGGTAGGCCGATGGCCGCGGCCAGCACTCCCGCCGCGACAGCGGCTCCGATGAGCCGCAGGAGGTTCCCGACTACGGACCCGTGGGCTTTGCCTTGAGCTTGCACGAGTCCAAGCGTATGCCGAACCGATGACTCAATAGGTACTCAAAGTCCATTTCGCATTGACTCGCGCGCGACTCCGCGCGGGGAGGACTAGTCATTCCCGGCCACATGGCCTGACATGACCATGTGGGAAATTGACCCGGCCGGGGTCTGTCGGTCCGAACGTCTGGTTGCGTACGTTCTCCTCTGCGGCAACTGAAAAAAAGGAGGCTCGACGCCCGCGCCCGTCGGCCGCCAAGTGACGACTGACCACCTATAGGGGAGTGGGGTCGAAATGTGGATCACGGATTGGACCTCCCGTGCCGCCTGTCGGGGCGCGGATCCTGATGCGTTGTTCGTCCAGGGTGCCGCCCAGAACAGGGCGAAGCTGATCTGCCGAGGATGCCCGGTCCGTACCGAGTGCCTCGCGGATTCACTGGACAATCGCATCGAGTTCGGGGTATGGGGCGGGATGACCGAGCGGGAGCGGCGAGCGCTGCTCCGGCGGCGGCCGGATGTCACGTCATGGCGTGACCTCCTGGAGGTCGCCAAGGAAGAGTACGAGCGGACCAACGAGCTGATTGCCGGCTGAGTTCATGGGCGGGGGCTGTGGGGCCTCGCCGCCCGGCACCACGACGTGAGGGGCTGTGCTTCGGCCCTCGATCGCGTCATCGAATTGGTTTTACCGTTGACTACGACGCGAGGAGTTCGCCGATCTTGCGCAAGCCCGCGAGATCATGGACGTCCTCCGGCATCGCGAGCACCTGAGAGATCGGCACTGTGGGGTGGGCCGAGGTGAAGTGCTCCTGCTCGCGATGCTCCCTCGCGGCGAGCTGCATGCGTCCGGCGTGAAGCCGCAACACGGCGGCCGTCAGCTCATGTTCGCCACGCGACTCCAGATCCTCGGCGGCGGCCGCGCTGCGGGCCGCGGACAGCGCCGGTGCCGGGGACCTGTGAACCCGGTTGACCACCAGACCGGCCAGGGGCATGCTCTCTTCGGCCAGTCGCTCCACGAAGTACGAGGCCTCTCGCATCGCGTCCCGTTCCGGCGCGGCCACGACGAGGAACGCGGTGCCGGGAGCCTGGAGCAGCCTGTACGTCTGGTCCGCGCGCTGCCTGAACCCGCCGAAGACGGCGTCGAGGGCGGCGACGAAGGTCTGGATGTCCTTGAGGAACTGCGCCCCCAGGATCTTCGTCAGCACGCCCGCCACCAGGCCGAAGCCCGCGTTGAGCAGCTTGAAGGCGCTGCGGCCTCCCGCCTTGGCCGGGGCCATCATGATCCTGATGAGCCGCCCGTCGAGGAAGCGGCCCAGCCGTTCCGGCGCGTCGAGGAAGTCCAGCGCCGACCGTGACGGTGGTGTGTCGACGATGATGAGATCCCACTCGTCCGAGCGGCGGAGCTGGCCGAGCTTCTCCATCGCCATGTACTCCTGCGTGCCGGAGAAGCTGGACGACAGCGACTCGTAGAACGGGTTCGTCAGGATCTGCTTGGCGCGCTCCGGGTCGGCGTGCGCCTCGATGATCTCGTCGAACGTCCGCTTCATGTCGAGCATCATCGCGTGCAGCTCGCCGGATCCCCCGACCCCTTCGACCAGGCGGGGGGTGTTGTCCAGCTCGCTGAGCCCCATCGACTGCGCGAGGCGCCGTGCGGGGTCCACCGTGAGCACGACCACGCGCCGGCCCCGTTCGGCCGCGCGCAGCCCGAGCGCAGCCGCGGTGGTGGTCTTGCCGACGCCGCCCGAGCCGCAGCACACGACGATGCGCGTGTGCGGGTCGTCGAGCACGGCGTCCATGTCCAGGACCGGGGAGACCCTGCGAGCGCCGTCGCCAGGCTCAGCGGTCGACCGCGTGTGGGGGGTGCCCCCCGGATGAGTCTTCACGCTGCTCCCTGGGAACGGATCTCTTCCGCCAACTCGTACAGACCGGCCAGATCGGCGCCGTCGGGCAGCAACGGCAGCTCGTAGCGCTGGGCCTTCGCCTCCTTGAGCGACTGCTTCTCGCGCTGCTCCAGCCGTGTGCGGTGCGCGTGCTCGGAGATCTCGTCCGCGAGTGCCTCGGCGATCAAGGACGCGTCGCCCGCGCCGTCGGCGAGGCCGGCGGCCTTCAGGCCGAGCACGAGCTCCCCGGGGTCGAAGCTGTCCTTCATGGCGGCGTCGATGGCCGCCGCGGGCAGCAGCTCGGGGCGGACCATGTTGATGAAGATGCCGCCGACGGGCAGCTTGGCGGCACGGAGGTTCTGTACGCCGTCCAACGTCTCCTGGACGGGCATCTCCTCCAGGAGTGTGACGAAGTGCACAGCGGTCTCCGGGGAGGCGACCACCCCGCGGACCAGGTCGGCGTGGTTCTTGACCGGGCCGATCCGGGCGAGACCGGCCACCTCGGACGTCACGTTGAGGAACCTGGTTATCCGGCCGGTGGGCGGCGCGTCCATGACGACGGCGTCGTACACCCGCCTGCCGGACTTGTCGCGCCGTCGTACGGCTTCGCTTGTCTTACCGGTTACGAGCACGTCGCGCAGCCCGGGGGCGATCGTCGTCGCGAAGTCCACCAGGCCGATCTTGTTGAGGGCCTTGCCGGCGCGCTTCATCCCGTAGAACATCTCGACGTATTCCAGCATGGCCTGTTCGGGGTCGATGGCGAGCGCGTAAACGTCGCCGCCGCCCGGGGCCACGGCGATCTTCCGCTCCTCGTACGGCAGGGGCGGGATGTCGAAGACCTGGGCGATGCCCTGACGGCCTTCCACCTCCACGAGCAGCACCTTGCGGCCGCCTGCCGCCAGGGCGAGCGCCAGCGCGGCCGCCACCGTCGTCTTTCCGGTGCCACCCTTGCCGGTCACGACATGAAGTCGTACGCCGTCCCAATCGGTGTCGCGAGCGCTCACGTTCCGAGGCTACCCAACGGTCACTTCGCGATTCACCGCCACCGCCCTTTCGGCACACGCTTGCGACGGAGCTCACACCCAGGGATTGCGTTTTCCAGGTTTCCTGACTTCCACGTATATGTCCTGTTACGGCGTTTGGGTGCGCGCAGACACGCTGCTCGGTAAAGCCTGTGACCTATGGGACGGCAGGGAACAGAGGTGGCCGCGCCACCTGAGGGCCCGTCTCCCGTCTAAAGTGCCACCATGAAGCGCTACGAATATTCGACGGTTCCCCTGCTCACCCATGCAACCAAGCAGATTCTCGACAACTGGGGTCAGGACGGCTGGGAGCTCGTCACGGTCATCCCGGGCCCGAATCCCGAGCAGCTCGTCGCCTACATGAAGCGGGAGAAGGAGTGAGCACGCCCGAGGAGCGCCTGGCCGAGCTGGGGCTGACCCTTCCCGAGGTCGTCAAGCCCCTGGCCGCGTACGTGCCGGCCGTGCGCACCGGCGACTACGTCTACACCTCCGGCCAGCTTCCGATGGTCGACGGCAAGCTAGGCGTCACCGGCAAGGTCGGCGCCGAGGTGGACCCCGAGCAGGCCAAGGAACAGGCCCGCGTCTGCGCGCTGAACGCGCTGGCGGCGGTGGCGTCGATCGCCGGTGACCTGTCGCATATCGTGCGGATCGTCAAGGTCGTCGGGTTCGTCGCGAGCGCGCCGGGCTTCACCGGCCAGCCGGGCGTCGTCAACGGTGCCAGCGAGCTGCTCGGCGAGGTCCTCGGAGACGCGGGCCGGCATGCCCGCAGCGCAGTCGGCGTCGCATCTCTGCCACTGGACGCCCCCGTCGAGGTCGAGCTCATCGCCGAAGTGCGGTGAGCCGTGACACCATGGTCCAGCCGAGCACTGTTCGGTTGGATCATGGAGGTGGCATGAACGGTATCCCGCTGCCTGGCGAGTTGGGTGAGCGTGCCAGAGCCATCCTTACGGGCGAGATCGCCCCCGTCCCCACCAGGGACGCCGCCACCGTGGTGCTGCTGCGGCACACCTGCCACCTGCCCAATGGCATCGAGGTCTACATGCTCCGGCGCGCGGCGAGCATGGAGTTCGCGGCGGGCGCGTACGTCTTCCCGGGTGGCTCGGTGGATCCGCGTGACGCCGACCAGACGGTCGCCTGGGCCGGGCCGTCGCCCGAGGCATGGGGCCGGGTCTTCCGCGCCGACGTGGACATCGCCCGTGGGCTCGTCTGCGCGGCCGTGCGTGAGACGTTCGAGGAGTCCGGGGTCCTGCTCGCCGGGCCGAGCGCGGACACGGTCGTCGCGGACACCACCGGCGACGACTGGGAGGCCGACCGTGAGGCGCTGATCGACCGACACCTGTCGCTCGCGGAGTTCCTGAACAAGCGAGGCCTGGTCCTCCGGGCCGACCTGCTCAGGCCCTGGGCCCACTGGATCACGCCGGCGGTCGAACGCAAGCGGTTCGACACCAGATTTTTCGTGGCAGCCATGCCGCCCGGCCAGCGCACCCGTGACGTGGGCGGCGAGGCCGACGAGGTCGCGTGGCTGCGTCCGGCGCAGGCGCTCGGCCGGGGGAAGGGCGGGCACATCTTTCTCCTGCCGCCGACGGTTCGCACCTTGACCGAGCTGTCGGCGTTCGACGAGGTGGGCGCCGCGCTGGCGTGCGAACGAGAGATCGTGACCTTCCAGCCCCGCGTCGCCGAGGTCGACGGCGAGATGTGGCTGGTCATACCGGACGAGGACCACCGAATGCCATGAGCGGTCTCCGAATACCCCTGGAGGGCCCGGACGGATCCGGCACGGATCGGGCGATCAGCCTGCTGGCGCCGAACGCGTCACCCATGACCCTGGACGGTACGAACACCTGGGTCATCGGCGAGCCCGGCGCTCGGGCCGTACTGGTGGTGGACCCCGGCCCCGAGGACGAGGGACACCTGCGAAGGGTGGCCGGCCACCTCGCCGGCCGGCGGGTCGAGGCCATCCTCCTCACGCACGGGCACCCCGACCACAGCGGCGGTGCCAAGAGGTTCGCCGAGATCGTCGGTTCCCGGGTACGGGCGCTGGACCCGCGGCACATGCTCGGGGACGAGGGACTGGCGGACGGTGACGTGGTGACGGCGGGCGATCTGGAGCTCCGGGTTGTCGGAACGCCCGGGCACTCGTTCGACTCCCTGTGCTTCTGGCTGCCGAGCGACAAGGCCATGCTGACCGGGGACACGGTCCTCGGCCGGGGTACGACGGTGATCGCGCCCGATGGAGACCTGGCCGACTACCTGCGAAGCCTCGACCGGTTGCGGGCGAGCGCCGAGATCATGGCGGCCGAGGCTCTGCTGCCCGGACACGGGCCTGTGCTCCTGGAGCCGATCGAGGCGCTGGACGGGTACATCTCCCACCGGCGAGAGCGCCTTGACCAGATCAGGCGGGCTCAGCAGGAGGGGGCGAGGACTCCGCGGGAGATCGTGGAGGTCGTCTACGCGGGGCTCGCGGAGGAGCTGTGGCCCGCGGCGGAGATGTCCGTACGAGCGCAGCTGGCCTATCTCGAACGCCCGTGACGGGGGGCAGGGGGATGCTCTTGAAGCGTTCCAGGGGGTTACCTCGAGCGGTTGTACAGGCGGTCAGAGTCCATGATGACCACGGCCTTGGCCTCGATGCGGAGCCAGCCGCGCTGGGCGAAGTCGGCGAGGGCCTTGTTGACGGTCTCCCGCGAGGCGCCGACGTACTGGGCGAGCTCCTCCTGGGTGAGATCGTGATGGACCCGGATGCCTTCCTCGGTCCGCTGGCCGAAACGCTCGGCGAGGTCGAGCAGCGCCTTGCCGACCCGGCCGGGCACGTCGGTGAAGACGAGGTCCGCCATCACATCGTTGGTGCGGCGCAGCCGCTGCGCGAGCGCCCGGAGCAGATGGAGGGCCACCTCGGGACGCCCGGTCAGCCAGGGACGCAGGTCGTCGTGGCCTAAACCGGCGAGGCGCACGTCCGTCAGAGCGATGGCGCTGGCCGTACGGGGGCGGGGGTCGAACAGGGACAGCTCGCCGAACATCTCGCTGGGGCCGAGCACGCTGAGCAGGTTCTCGCGGCCGTCGGGCGCCGTGCGGATCAACTTGATCTTGCCGTCCAGCACGACGTAGAGCCTGTCGCCGGTCTCCCCCTCGCTGAACAAGGTCTGCCCCTTGTGGAGCTCGACCTCGGAGATGCCCGTACGGAGCGCGGCCGCGCTCTCCCTGTCGAGCGCGGAGAACAAAGGGGCCTTACCCAGCACGTCGTCGGTACTCACGGTGCCTCCTCGTTCAGTAGTCGCGTCAAGACACGACAGTGCGCCACGCCTGGGATCGCGCTCGCTGCTAGACATTGTGACGTACCGCACCAAGCGGGTCTCATGGAGCCCGTCCGCGTAGGCTGTCGGGGTGCCCCGCAAAGTGACCTCCGCTGGGGAGTCCCGGCTCGCCTTGGTGCGCCGAGCTCGACGAATGATCAGAATCCTGGCGGAAACCTATCCCGACGCCCATTGCGAACTCGACTTCGGCAACCCGCTTGAGCTGCTGGTCGCAACGATCCTCTCCGCGCAGTGTACGGACAAAAGGGTAAATCTGGTTACTCCAGTACTTTTTGCCAAATACCGGACACCTGCCGACTATGCCGGCGCAGACAGGGCCGAGCTCGAAGAGATCATCCGTTCGACCGGGTTCTTCCGGGCGAAGGCGAACAGCGTCATGGGAATGGCCCAGGCCCTGTGCGACCGCTACGGCGGTGAGGTGCCCGGCAAGCTGAAGGAGCTCGTCACCCTGCCCGGAGTCGGCAGGAAGACCGCCAACGTGGTGCTCGGCAACGCGTTCGACGTTCCGGGGATCACGGTGGACACCCACTTCCAGCGGCTCACCCGTCGCTTCGGATGGACGACCGAGACCGACCCCGTCAAGATCGAGCACGCGGTCGGCGACCTGATCCCCAAGAGCGAGTGGACCCAGATGTCCCACTACCTCATCTGGCACGGCCGTCGCATCTGCCACGCGCGCAAGCCCGCCTGCGGTGTGTGCCCGCTCGCGAGCCTCTGCCCGTCGTACGGCGAAGGCCCGACGGACCCCGCCCAGGCCGCGAAGCTCGTCCGGAGCGGCCCGTTCTCGTGACAGGCGGGCCCCTCGCCGTGGAGCCGCGTACGAGGGCCGCCTGATCTCCGGCGCCTGCCCGTCTGCCGGAGAGGGCGGTACTTCACGGGAAGCAGCCGGATACCGCTGATGTTGCTCCCCGCAGGAGGTACCGCATGACCGCTTCCGTTCCCGGCTGGCTGAACCACCTCGCGGCGAACGCCGTCGATCACCCTGTGCCCGCCCCGCTGCGGCCCCCCGGCGACGGCGGGCGCCGCGCGGCGGTCCTGCTGCTGTTCGGCGAGTCCCCCGAGGGGCCCGACATCCTGCTCATCCAGCGCAGCGCGAAAGGGCGCAACCACGCCGGCCAGCCCGCTTTTCCGGGCGGAGGAGTGGATCCCGGCGACGGCGGCCCCGTGGGAGCGGCTCTGCGCGAGGCCGAGGAGGAGACGGGCCTCGATCCCCGCGGGGTCCAGGTGGTCGGCACGATGCCGGAGCTGTACGTCTCGCGCAGCGACAACCGGGTGACGCCCGTGCTGGGCTGGTGGCACACGCCGTGCGCCGTACACGCCGCGTCGCCCGACGAGGTGGACGCGGTGGCGCGCGTACCCGTCGCCGAGCTGGTCGACCCCGGCAACCGCCTGCGGCTGCGCTTCCCCGGCGGCCGCGTCGCCGGGCCCGCCTTCCGGGTGCGCGGCATGCTCGTCTGGGGCTTCACCGCGGGCGTGCTCGACGGCGTGCTCGCCGCCACGGGCTTCGAACGCCCCTGGGACGATGATCGGGTCGAGGACCTTCCGCCCGAGGTCATCAGGCTGGCCCGCCGCTGAGCGGACCGCCTTACGGCAGGATCAGCCCGAGTGCCGCCCAGTCGGCCACGTCGTCGTCGGGGTCCTTGGCCAGCCGCCGTAGGGCCGCGAGCCCGGACGGGTCCGGCGGGCGGCCCAAGACGTGCGACAGCGCGTACGCCGCGCCGTAGCGCACCGTCGGATCCTGGTGCGTGGCCAGCTCGATCACCGACGGAAGAGCCCTCTGGTCACGCAGATGCCCGAACGCGATCAGCACCGCGTGGAGCACCCGCACGTCGTCGTCGACGGCGGCAAGGTAGCGGAGCACGGACAGGGTCTTGTCGATGAAGGGCCGCTGTGGCGTGCCCAGCTCGCCGAGGATGTCGACCCCGAGCACCCGCTCGGCACGGGAGTCGTTCGCGCAGAGCCTCCTGGCCTCGGTGAAGCTCTCCAGATCGCCCCGCGCGTGAAGGACCCCCACGGCCTTCCACCTGACAGGGCCGTCCGGGTCTTCGTCCGCCAGCGCCATCGCGATCAGCTCGCCGACGCTGCGCGTCGCCATGGTGTGGGTCATGGCGGCGTTCACGCCCGCCCTGCGCGGGTTCGCCGTAGCCGGATCGCCCGCGTTTTCCGAGGCGGGTTCGTGTGCCCTCGCTAAGCTCCTCACGGTCTCCGGCGTTGGTTCGCGCACGTCTCCCCACCCCTGTCGCTCTCCGACGTCTCGAGGCCCCATTGGCCCGATGGCGCGTGTGCCCGTGCCGGGGTGCCCTTCCGTACGCCCGTCGCTCGACCCCCCGATCGATACCATGAGGCAACGATATCGAGCCAACGGGTGCACGGCGTGTGGCCGCGCTGGATACCGTTGAAGCGTGAGCGGCGATCTCCTAGACTTCATCCTGATTGTTCTCGTGATTGCCTTTGCCGTTTCCGGCTATCGGCAGGGGTTCATCATCGGGGCATTCAGCTTCCTCGGCTTCGTCGGGGGAGGTTTCCTTGGAGTTCTCATCGCTCCACCGATCGCCCACGCGGTCGTCAGCGCCTCCACAGAGCAGGCGCTGCTGGCCATCGTGATCGTGTTCCTCGCGGCGGTCGTCGGCCAGTTCGCGTCCTCCACGATCGGCGCCGTCGTCCGCAGTCACGTCACGTGGGAGCCCGCGCGCACGGTGGACGCCGTCGGCGGCACCTTCACCAGCGCGCTGTCCGTCCTCGTGATCGCCTGGCTGATCGGCTCGCTGCTGTCGGTGGCCCCCTTTCCATGGCTGCGCCAGCAGACCAACGGGTCGCTGCTGCTGCAGACCGTCGACGCCGCGATGCCAGAGAAGGCCAAGGACTGGCGGCTCACCTTCAAGAAGTTCGTGGACACCTCGGAGTTCCCGCAGGTGTTCAACGCCATCGGCGGAGGGCAGTTCGTCGACGTCCCGCCGCCGGACGCCAGCGTGGTCAAGGGGCCCCAGCTCGAGCGGGCCCGCCGGGCGATCGTCAAGGTGCAGGGCACGGCGCCCGCCTGCCGCAAGCGCATCGAGGGCACCGGGTTCGTGTTCGCACCGCATCGCATCATGACCAACGCGCACGTCGTCGCCGGGGTCACCCAGGGGCTCACGGTCACCGATGACCAGCGGATCGGCCACGACGCCCAGGTCGTTCTCTACAATCCCGACAGGGACATCGCGATCCTGTACGTCCCCGACCTCAACGTGACGCCGCTGAAGTTCGACTACACCGCCGAGGGCCAGGACAGCGCGATCATCGCGGGGTTCCCCAAGGGGAAGGGCTTCACCACCAAGCCGGCCCGCATCCGCATCAAGCAGCCGGCCAAGGCGTCCGACATCTACTCGCGCAAGACCGTCACGCGTGAGGTCTACGCGATTCGCGGTCTCGTCCAGCCCGGAAACTCGGGCGGACCTCTGCTCACGCCCACGGGCCAGGTGTACGGCGTGATCTTCGCCGCGGCGACGGACCAGCCGGACACCGGCTACGCGCTCACCGCCGCCGAGGTGCAGCCCGACGCCGACGAAGGCAGCGGTGCCATCGCCCGCGTCGACACCCAGGACTGCGACTGAGCCGCCGCTTGGTCAGCCCGTCTTGAGGATGTCGGCTACGCGGGTGATCGCGGTGGCGGGGTCGGTGGCCGGGTGTTCCGCCAGGTCGCGTGCCACCCGTACCGTCTCGTCGAGGTCGATGGGCTGTGCCGCGCTGGTGCCTTGGGGTTCCCCCTCGTAGGACTCCGGTGGCCCCTGGGGCCCAGAGGTGCGGGAGCCGTACTGGGCGATCCTGTCCGCGCCCCGGCTGAGCAGGGTGGCCGCCCCTCGGGTGTTGCCTCGCTGGATGTGGGTCAGCCCGACGCAGATCTGCGCCAGCCCCTGCCAGAGCTCGCGCTCCTCCGGCGGGCAGGCCTTCCAGCGGCCCTCCAGTACCTCGTGGGCGTGGAACGGGCGTGCCTCGGCGAGGTAGCGGACGGCGTCGGCCAGAGCCTGGCCGGCGCTGGGCGCGTAGTCGTCGGGGACGCGCTCCACGCCCGCCGCCCCCTTGGGGAGGGGACGGCCCAGCGCGTCACGTGGCCGGGCGTTGCGCGGCCGCCCGGCAGGGTCCCTGTCGCGGCCCACCGGCTGCCCGGTCACTGGTCCTCCTTGTTCAAGGAACTTCCCGGCTTCGCCGTCACCGGTCGGGTTCGGGGTCGTCGAGCCAGCCGAGCAGCTCCGCGTCGAACGCCTCGGGACGCTCCTCGTGCGGAAAGTGCCCGGCGCCGTCGATGAGCCGCCAGCGGTACGGCGCGGCGACGTACCTGCTGGACCCCTGCGCCGTACGCGGCAGCGTGCACGAGTCGAGCGAGCCGTGCATCTGCAGCGTCGGCATCTCGATCTCGGTGCGCATGAGCTTGCGGTACCGGATGCCGTCCGGGCGGAGCTGGGAGCGTACGAACCAGCGGTGGTACTCAAGCGCGCAGTGGGCGACGGTGGGGATGCGGAAGACGTCGCGGTAGGTGCCGGCGACGTCCTCCTCCGGCCACTCGGGCCCCGACCAGGTGTCCAGGAGCTGCCCGACCCGTGAGGCGCCGTCCTTGGTCAGCCGCCGCTCGGGAAGCCAGGGAAGCTGGAAGCCCAGAAAGTGTCCGCTGGCCTTGAGCTGCCCGAACGGCTGGGTCAGCATGGCTTGGCCGAGCCGCAGGGGGTGCGGGGCCGCCACGGTGACCAGGCGGCGCACCGCCTTCGGGTCCAAGGCCCCCATCGTCCACGCGACCAGGCCGCCCCAGTCATGGCCGACCACGACCGCGCACGTCTCGCCGAGCGCGCGGATCAGCCCCGCCATGTTGCCGGCGATGGCCGGAAGGTCGTACCCCCGGGGCGGCTTGTCGCTCGCCCCGTACCCCCGCAGGTCCACCGCGACGGCCCGGTATCCGGCCTCCGACAGCGACACGAGCTGGTGGCGCCAGGTCCACCAGAACTGTGGGAAACCGTGCAGCAGCAGCACCAATGGCCCTTCGCCGGCCTCCGCGACGTGGAACATGCTGTTCCCGGCGTGCACGGAACGATGGGTCCAGGGCCCGGGGATCTGGGCCAGCGACTCGTCGGGGCGCGTGCTCATGGCGTAGCTCACGGGCGAGGGCTCGTGTGCCCAGGGTCGAGGTCGCCGGCGTGCGACAGGTTCTTGTCGGTGCTGACCGGCACGCGGTGGTCGCCCACCTGCCCCGCCGTGGGGCCGGGGTACGGCCTCGGGCTCGCCGAGGCCACCAGGGCGGTGGGCTCGTCCTCGTCGTGCCTGGCGACGTCCTTGAGGTTCTTCAGGCTCCGGGTGGTGCGCTTCATCCCGGCGAGGCCTTTGAGACGGCGGTAGCCGACCAGCGCGAGCAGCAGCGCCACGACGAAGTAGAACGCGGTCACGATCGTGAACGCGACCCACGGCATCATGCCGAGCTGGATCAGGCCGTAGGCGATGGCGAAGGACGCCAGGATGAGGCACAGGTGGAGCATGAACGCGGCCACGCCGAAAAGCCCGGCTGCGGTGCCGACCCGTTTGGCGTCGAACTTCAGCTCGGCCTTCGCCAGCTCGAGCTCCGAGCGGACCAGGGTGGAAATGTGGTGGCTCGCCTGGGCGACGAGGGCGCCGAGCGATTCCTCCTCGGGCGGAGCGGCCATGTCTGCTCTCCTATCGGAAACTGCGGACAAATCATCCTGCGTGATGCTGCTTGCCGTCGCGCCTCTTCGCGGGTTCGGAGGCGTACGCCTCGGCCCGCGTCGGAACCGCCGCCGTTCGAGCGGCCTGCACGCGATCGACGGTGAAGCCGGTCGCCCGTGCGGCGAGCCCCCAGCCAGGTGCCACCAATGCGACTCCTCCGACAGTCTGGCCAGACCTAGCCGTACGGACAACCAAGCGCCACCGAATATGCCCAGGAACTTCCCAATCACGAGGCGGGCTATCACCCCGGCACCATCTGATCGCCGGACATCCGGCCGAGATGGGTTGGATCTCGGCCGTTCTCTCGTCCTGGAGGTCTCAGTCCTCGCTGGAGGCCGAGGGCAGCTTCTCGGAGATGAGGCTCATCACCGAACTGTCGGCCAGAGTGGTGACGTCGCCGATGCTGCGGTTCTCGGCCACGTCACGGAGCAGTCGGCGCATGATCTTGCCGGAGCGGGTCTTGGGAAGCTCGGGCACCACCAGGATCTGGCGTGGCTTGGCGATCGGGCCGAGAGCCGTGGACACGTGCCCACGCAGTTCCTTGGCGATGTCCGCGCCCTCCTCGGCGCTGCCGCGCAGGATGACGAAAGCCACGATGGCCTGGCCGGTGATCGGGTCGGTGGCCCCCACGACCGCGGCCTCGGCGACCTTCGGGTGGGACACCAGCGCCGACTCGACCTCGGTGGTGGAGATGTTGTGGCCGGACACGAGCATCACGTCGTCGACCCGGCCGAGCAGCCAGAGGTCTCCGTCCTGGTCCCGCTTGGCGCCGTCCCCGGCGAAGTACATCCCGTCGAAGCGCGACCAGTAGGTGTCGGTGTAACGCTTGTCGTCGCCCCAGATGCCGCGAAGCATGGACGGCCACGGCTCGCGGATCACCAGGAAGCCGCCGCCCCCGTCGGGCACCGACTTCGCCTGGTCGTCCACGACGTCGGCGATGACGCCGGGCAGCGGCCGCATCGCCGCGCCGGGCTTGGCGGACGTCACGCCGGGCAGCGGGCTGATCATGATGGCGCCCGTCTCGGTCTGCCACCAGGTGTCCACGACGGGGCTGCGGTTGCCGCCGATGTGCTCGCGGTACCAGACGTACGCCTCCGGGTTGATCGGCTCACCGACGGACCCGAGGACGCGCAGCGTCGCCATGTCGTACTTCGCGGGGATGTCGTCGCCCCACTTCATGAAGGTGCGGATCGCGGTCGGCGCGGTGTAGAGGATCGTCACGCCGTACTTCTGCACGATCTCCCAGAAGCGGCCCTTGTGCGGGGTGTCGGGCGTGCCCTCGTAGATCACGCTGGTCGCGCCGTTGGCCAGGGGGCCGTACACGATGTAGGAGTGACCGGTGACCCAGCCGATGTCCGCGGTGCACCAGTAGACGTCGGACTCCGGCTTGAGGTCGAAGACCGCGTGGTGGGTCCACGCCACCTGCGTGAGGTAGCCGCCAGTGGTGTGCAGGATGCCCTTGGGCTTACCGGTCGTGCCACTGGTGTAGAGGATGTAGAGGGGGTCCTCGGCGTCGTGCTGCACGACCTCGTGCCGCTCGCTCTGCCGCTCGACCACGTCGTGCCACCAGACGTCCTTGTCGGTCACCTGGACGTCCTCGCCCGTCCTGCGAACGACGAGCACATGCTCGATGCCCGGGCACAGGGCGACGGCCTCGTCCACGGTGGGCTTGAGCGCGCTCGGGGCGCCCCGGCGGTAGCCGCCGTCCGCCGTGATGACCAGCTTGGCGTCGGCGTCCTGGATCCGCCCGCTGAGGGCGCTGGCGGAGAACCCGCCGAAGACGACCGAGTGGATCGCGCCGATGCGGGCGCACGCCAGCATGGCGATCGGCAACTCGGGGATCATCGGCATGTAGATCGCGACACGGTCGCCCTTGCCGACGCCCAGCTCCGTCAGGGCGTTGGCGGCCTTGCCGACCTCGCGCAGCAGGTCGGAGTAGGTGAGCGTGCGGCTGTCGCCGTCGGGCTCGCCCTCCCAGTAGTACGCCACCTTGTCACCGCGTCCCGCCTCGACGTGACGGTCTACGCAGTTGTAGGCGACGTTTAGAGTGCCGCCGAGGAACCACTTGGCGAAGGGCGGGTTCCACTCCAGAGTGGTCTCCCAGCGCTGCCCCCAGCTCAGCCGGTCGGCCGCCCGCTCCCAGAAGCCGAGACGATCGTTCGCCGCCTCGTCGTAGGCGTCGGCCGTGACGTTCGCGGCCGCCGCGAGGTCCGCCGGGGGTGCGAAGCGCCGGGTCTCGCGCAGCAGGTTCGACAGCGTCTCCTGGGTCTCGCGACCAGGGGTTTCGGGGGCCACAACGTACTCCTTCACATGGCCTGGCTCGATTGGGCTGGGTCCCACTTCACCAGGCTGGGGTGGCGGGGACAAGGGGGTCCGCACCGGCGGTGCCGGTCGGTGATCAGGTCTGAAGTCGTTCACAAGCGGCTTAACAGACAGTCACAAAAGCTGCGGATTCGTTGTGGGAATGATATCCAACAATAAATGCGACCGTCACGGAGGGGCCGATTTCACAGGTCTTCGTTCAACGGTATGAACCGCGCGCCGAACGGTCCTCCTCAATGGCCGCTTGACCGGCTTTTGACTCTACGCGGAATCCGATGTGACTTTGCTTACACTCTCCGGCCTTCCCCTTGACCTGGCATTGACCTGCCTCCCGTCCGGCCGCATCGTACTCGCGGGTAGGGTCGGGAGGCGTGAGCGACCCACTGGCTGTCATCGCCGGGTTTTCCGGCGTCCCTGAGGCCGTCCAGGACGCCCGTACGGCGGTCGACCGGCTCTACGGGCACCGTATGCTACGCCGCCGCGGCCCGGAGGTGTCGGCCGAGTCCGCCCTCCGTGGAGCGCGGGCCTCGTCGGCGCTGGAAGGCGCCCACATCTCGCTGGAGTCCCTGCGGTCCGGGGAGGCGCAGTCCGCCGTCGCCCAAGGCGCTCTGCGCGTGTCTTCCGAGGTGGGAAGGCTGGGCAAGACCTGGCGTACGGCACCGCGACAGGTCCTCGCGCGCCTGCACGCCTTGGCCGCTGCAGGGCTGGCCGAGGATGACCTGCTGGGAAGGCCGCGCACCGGCCCGGCCGCGTCCGACCTGCTCGGCCTCGGTCCCGCGCCCGGAGCGGAGGCGGCAGCCACACGTATCGCCACGCTCGTCACGCTGGTCACGACCCCGACGAAGGCTCCCGCGCTGGTGCTCGCCGCAGTGGTCCACGCCGAGTTGGCCGTGCTCCGCCCGTTCGGAACGGCTGACGGCCTGGTGGCGAGGGCCGCCGAACGTCTCACGCTCGTCGAGTTCGGACTGGATCCCAAGTCCCTGGTCGCGGTCGAGGTCGGCCACGCCGACCTGGGGGAGGGATACGCGGAGAGCCTTCGGGGCTACCTCAAGGGGACCGGCGAGGGTGTCGCCGGCTGGGTGCGGCATTGCGCGGCCGCTGTGGCGCTGGGCGCCCGCGAGTCCACCGCCATCTGCGAGGCGCTCCAGCGGGGCTGAGCCCGGCTCCCGGGGCCATTACAGGCACTCCAGCAGGGATTCCATCCAATGCTGCTTGCCGGCGCCCGGGGGTTTCGGTCATCTGTGACCGGCATCGTGGGAAGCTGGAAATTGTGAGGACCCTGACGCTGGGCGCGGAGATTTCTGCGCTGGAACGCCATGCTGAAGCGAAGATTTATGCTTTCAGGGCTGGGGGACGAAATCTCTTGCACGCAAGCGAACGGCGTCCCTGGTCTTGGGACGCCGTCGCCAGTACGCCTCGCCGGGTTACCAAGCGTGCACCTCAAATCGTCAGAGCGGGACAAGCCCGTCTCGACGCGCCTCCCGCGGCTGGTCGCGCGTGGGTGCCCGGCGGTCGTACCCGGACACTAGGTCCGTGCCACCTTTCTACGTCCGATCCGGCCTGATGGGAACCCCCCGCAGCAAGACCTTTACTGAGACGTGGACAGGTGTGTCCACCCTCATGTTGAGCCTCAGACCTTGCCGCACGTCGCCATGCCGACGTTCCTGACATCAGAGTGTGAAACGACTCTGATCACCGTGGGTGATCGGCGTCCGGGTGGCCGTTTTTCGCATACTTCCAGTAGCCGCTCCGCTACGGCGAAAAAAAACTAGTGAAAATCAGAGTTTGCTTCTCGACGAAACTCGAGTTCATCGGGCACCATACGTTGGAGTCCCTATGACAGAGGCGAACGTGCAAGGGTTGACATTTGTCACTCCCTTGCGAGGCCCCGGTCGACGATGAAAGCTTTCTTCTAAACGGGACCGGCTCTACCCCCCCGGAGCCGGACCGGTTGGCGACCCCCGCTCTCCCCCCCCGGCGGGGGTCGCCCCTTTTTCCCCGGGCCACCCGAAGTCCCGTGTTTCGCGCTCCTCGCGCGCACCGGCGATCGTCCACAGACCCAGCCGACCGCTTTTCGAATCCGTACGCCCCTTGACCCGCGGAAACCTGCGCGTAGGACGGCTCCGGTTCCCGGTCCACAGGACCGGCTCATCTGCACAGCGACGTTCTTCTGAGCCCGATGATCCCCCTGACCTGCGGAAACTTGTGCGGGCGGTGCTTCCCGGCTCCGCGTACAGCCCGGTAGTCCTTGCTGGGCTTGTCCACAGAACGCGGTTCGACGGCGCGGATGCGGCACGGGTTCTCACAAGGTGGGTCTCCCAACGGACAGGGAGGCCATCACGTGAACCGCCCCTTGGTGATCACTGAAGACCAGGATCTACTCGATGATCTTCTCCGGGTCGCGGCCGCCGCCGGTGTCGAGATCGACGTCGCCCATGCGCCCACCCATGCCCGGCCCTACTGGAAGAGGGCCCCGCTGGTCGTCGTGGGCTCCGACGCGGCGGACGCGCTGGCCGCCTCCGGGCCGCCACCACGGCAAGGGGTGCTCCTCGTGACACGCACCCCGGAGGATCCCGTGGTCTGGCGAAGATGCGTGGCCGTCGGCGCGCAAGCCGTTCTGGAGCTGCCGGCGGCGGAGAGGCGGCTCGTCGACGAGTTCGCCGAGGCATCCGAGCCCATGGTCAGGGCGGGGGACACCGTCTGTGTCATCGGAGGCAGAGGCGGCGCGGGCGCCAGCGTGCTCGCCTCCTCCCTCGCGCTCGCGGGTTCCCGCCGTGGGCTGCGGACACTGCTCGTGGACGCCGACCCGCTCGGCGGCGGCATCGATGTCGTCCTCGGCCAGGAGCAGGCCACGGGCGCGCGATGGCCTGACATCGTCGAGAGAGAAGGCCGGGTGAGCTTCGCCGCCCTTCAGGAGGCCCTGCCGACGATCGGCGAGCTCACTGTGCTGTCGTGGCACCGCGGCGAGTCACCGCCCATCCCTCCTGAAGCGATGCGGGCCGTGCTCGAGGCGGCCCACAGAGGATGCGATCTGGTCGTCGTCGACATCCCTCGGCACGTGGGTCCGGCCGCGGCGGAGGCGCTCTCCCGGGCGGCCTCCACCCTGCTTCTCGTGCCGGCGGATGTCAGGGGCGTGCTCGCGGCCTCCCAGGTGTTGATCGAGGTCCGCAGGCACACCTCCGCCCTTGGGCTGGTGATCCGCGACGGTGCGCTGCATCCCGATGTGATCGCCACGTCCCTCGGCGTGCCGTGCGCCGGAGTTCTGGCCGATCAGCGCGGCCTCGCGGAGGCGCTGAACCGAGGAGACGCGCCGCCGCTCGGCGACCGCACGCCTCTCGGCCGTTTCTGCGCCGAGTTCCTCGGCACGCTTGGGGAGGTTCGGTGAGCCGTGTGACGGTGTCACCGGAGCTCGTCGAGGCCGTCAGGGTGCGTCTCGCACGGGCCGGGGCGGAGCCTTCGGCCTCCCAGGTCGCCGCCGCACTCCGCGCCGAGCGGGCTGTCCTTGGCGACGCAGAGATCCTCGCGGTCGCCCGTGCTCTGCGTGCCGACCTGATAGGTGCTGGGCCGCTGGAGCCGTTGCTCGCCTGGCCTGAGGTCACCGATGTGCTGGTCAACGGTCCTCGCGAGGTGTGGATCGACGACGGCCAGGGCCTGCGGCGCACTTCGGTGGTGTTCTCCGATGACGACGAGGTTCGGAGGCTCGCCCAGAGACTCGCCGCGGCTGCGGGGAGACGCCTCGACGATGCCTGCCCGTACGTCGACGCGCGGCTGTCCGGTGGTGTGCGGCTTCACGCGGTCCTGCCGCCCGTCGCCCCCGAGGGCACATGTCTGTCGCTGAGGCTCCCGCCACGCAGGTCCTTCACCCTGGAGGAGCTGGTTCCAGGCCAGGGCGCCGTCGCGGTTCGCGCGATGATCGCTGCGCGTCTGGCCTTCCTGGTGACGGGTGGCACAGGCACTGGGAAGACCACTTTGCTGTCCGCGTTGCTTTCGCTGGCAGATCCCGGTGAGCGGTTGCTCCTCGTGGAGGATTCCTCCGAGCTCCGCCCGATCCATCCGCACGTCGTCCGTCTGGAGACCAGGCCGTCCAATCTTGAGGGCGCCGGTGGAGTGGGCCTGCGTGACCTTGTTCGGCAGGCTCTGCGCATGCGGCCTGACCGGCTGGTCGTGGGAGAGGTGCGAGGAGCCGAGGTCGTCGATCTACTGGCCGCCTTGAACACCGGCCACGAAGGCGGTTGCGGCACCCTGCACGCGAACAATCCCGCCGACGTGCCCGCCCGGCTGGAAGCACTGGCCTGCGCCGCCGGGCTGACCCGGGAAGCCGTCCACAGCCAGATCGCCGCCGCGCTCGACGCGGTGATCCACGTGGTCCGCGATCCCGGAGGTGGACGCCGCAGGGTCGCCGAGATCTGCCTCATGGAGCGCGAGCCATCCGGCCTGGTCCGGGTGATCCCGGCGCTGACATTCCCCACCCAAGGCGATCCCCGACCCGGCCCCGCGCTCCCCTCCCTCCTGACGAGAGCCCCCGGAGCACTCAAGTAACCCTCTGGAAGGAGTTGTCGCGTGCTGGTGGTCGCTGTGTTGCTGGCCGTGGCTGCGCCGCTGGTGTGGATGGGGCCTGATCTGGAAACCGTCAGGCTGGTCTCACTGGTCGGCTCCCGCGACGAGATGCGATGGCGGTTGATGGCGCGTCTCGTGACGTTCGCCCGTCGCCCGAACCAGGCACGCCAGGCCGCGGCCTGGCGCATGGCATCCATCGAGTTGTGTCAGGGCGTCGTCGCTGAGCTGGCGACCGGCCGCACCCCTGGAGAAGCATTGGCCCGGGCAGTCTCCTGCTTGGAACCTCCCGATCCCAGTGTTCTTCGTCCGGTGGTCGCCATCGCGCGCGACGGCGGAGATGTGGCCTCGGCCCTGGAACAAGCCGCCCCTGACCACGGAGGGGAAGGGCTGCTGAGGCTCGCCGCCTGCTGGCGCGTCAGCCTCACCGTGGGTGGAGGGTTGGCCGCGTTGATAGAGCGGGTCGGTGGCTCCCTCAGGGAGGCGGAGGCTCACCGCTCCGAGGTGGCCGCCCAGTTGGCCGGTCCTCGCTCCACCGCGACGCTGCTCGCGGGCCTGCCGGTGCTCGGGCTGCTGCTGGCGGCGGGTCTGGGCCTGCGCCCCCTTTCGTTCTTGTTCGGTAGCCCAGCGGGGTTCGCCTGCCTCGCCGCCGGCGTGCTGCTGGACCTGGCAGGTGTGTGGTGGACCAACCGGCTGGTGATCCGGGCACAACGGGTAGGCCTGTGACTCGATGGCCACAAGCCGTCCACGGTCATGAGTCGCCGACACCCTCGCCCGGAGGACGCCGGTGAAAGAACGCCCGTCATGAGAGGAACCGTCACGAGGACAACGGGCGCTGGACCGGTCAGACGCCACCAGCTCAACGATCGGATGGCCACCTGTGAGCGTTCTTCTTGCTGCCGGCCTTGCGGCACTCTCGACATGGCTTTGGATGACCCCGTGGGATCCCACCGAGCGGCTCGTGCGACTGCGAGCGGATAGCCGGACGCCCGATCGGCCGGAGCTCCTAGAGAGGCAGCGGCCGCATCGACCTGGGAGGTCCACAAAGGAAGGGCAGGGCGGGCATGCCCCTCGCGAGGCCGTTTCCGTGCTGGCGGCCGCGCTGGGCGGCTTTCTCTTCATCGGTGGCCTACCTGGCCTGATCGGCGGTGCCGGCATCGGCGTGGCCCTCGTGGTCAGTGGCCGACGCCGGGAGCCCGGCGAGGTACGCCGGAGGCAGGCGCGTATCACCGCTGATCTCCCTTTCGCGATCGACCTCATGGTGGCCTGTCTCCGCGCGGGTCAGCCTGTCAGCGGTGCGGTGCAGGCGGCCGCGGAGGCGATGGGAGGCCCCCTCGGCGACCGTCTGGCTTGGGTGAACGGGCAGTTGCGGCTCGGGGCACGCCCTGAAGCGGCCTGGTCGGCACTGCAATCCGACCGCCCGCTTGCCCCTCTGGCGCGAGGCATGACCCGTGCCGCCCTCAGCGGGGCACCTGTCGCCGACGTGCTGTCAAGGCTTGCCGATGACGCTCGTCGCGAGGTCCGGGCCTCCTCTACCGCCGCCGCGCGACGGGTGGGAGTGCAGGCGGTCGCACCTCTCGGGCTGTGCTTTCTCCCCGCGTTCGTGTTTCTGGGGATCATCCCGGTGGTCGCTGGACTGGCGGGCCAGGTCTTCGGTGACTGATCGTCCGATCCGTTGGCTTGCGGTGGCTTCAAGCCGCGTTGTCCACAGGATCAGAGGACGGAACAGAAACTATCCCCAGAACGCCGTTCGGCCCCGGGTTGGAAACGCCGTCTGAGCCACTCTGAACTTGCCTGTTGAGGCCGGTGCGGGTCATCCACACGGCCACGATGACGACTCAAGGGGAGGTCCGATGCGCAGGTGGATCGGCGAGTGTGGTCGGCAGACGCTGCGAGCGAGGCTGATCAGGAAGGGCCTCGTGGTCGAGCATCGACTGCGGGCCTGGCAGGACCGAGTCCGCGCTTCGGCGCGCGGGCTCGCCATCGTGGCGCGGTCGCGATCGGAGGCGGGCATGTCCACGGCAGAGTACGCGGTGGGCACCATCGCCGCGTGCGCGTTCGCCGGCCTCCTTTTCAAGATCGTAAGCAGCCCCGAAGTGCGAAAAATGCTCTCCGACATCATCAGCCGAGCTCTGAAGCTCGCTGGGTGAGAGCCGGGAGCTCAAACCATCGGGGGTGAGTGCCGGGTCTGAGGTCCGTTGGCGGCAGCCAGGCTGTCGAGCTCGTTGTGGTGGAGCTGGAAGCGTTCGACGGTGGAGGACAGTGCTCTGCCGCAGGCGCGCCGTAGCCAGAGGTCGCCGGTGGCTGGCACCGATCCTCGGGCTGCTGTCCAGAACCCGGCCAGCTTGACTGAGCGGACCCAGCGGACCCAGCGGACCCAGCGGACCCTCGGATACATGCGAGAAATTGCCGAACTGAAGGAAGGAGGAAGAGCCCTGAGCAGCTACTGGAGGCTTCATTTCAGCACCTCGGCGGCTGTTGGGTCGGGCTTCTGGGGTGCGATACATCGGCGTGTCAAGCGTCGCGGGTACGCGCGATGGGACATGGGATCGGCCACGGCCGAGATGGCGGTGGCGCTTCCGTCGCTGGCGTTGGTGCTGGGAGCGGCTTTGTGGGCGGTCGCGGCCGTGGTGGCCCAGTTGGAGTGCGTCGACGCCGCTCGTTCGGGGGCCAGGGCGGCCGCCAGAGGGGAGTCACTCGAAGCGGTGCGGCAGGCAGCCGGTCGTGCGGCGCCGGCCGGGGCCGCCGTCTCGGTGACACGTGATTCGGAGTTCAGCCGGGTGACCGTCTCGGCCTCGATCCGGCCGACCTGGGTGATCGCAGGACCAGCGGTTCCGGTAGGCGCCTCGGCTGCGTCCGCTACGGAGCCGGGAGCGGACACTTCCCCTGTTCAAGCCGGCGATCTCGACGGCCTCACCTCTACGCGGTGATCTTGAAGTGGGCGAACCGTCGGGCATGGACCCCCGATCCCGGACCGACTCGATCTCGCGCGGCTCGACGCGATGCCCGCGGATCTTCACCTGGCGGTCCGCCCGCTCGAGGAACTCGATGTTCCCGTCGGTCCGCCACCTGCCGTGCGGCTCGGGTCGGTCGTAGTGGCTGCGATGAGCGTGGGATCTGGGGGTTTGCTGTGCGCGATCGGGGGGCCGGCACGATTTGGGTTCTTGCCGTTATGGCGCTCATCTGGTTCCTGGCGGCCGTGGTGCTGCTCGTAGGGTCGGCTCGAATAGCGCGCCACCGCGCTCAGACGGCGGCTGACCTCAGCGCTCTGGCCGGGGCCGCCCAGGCTCTTGCCGCACCGGAGAAGGCATGTAGGCGCGCTCGTGACCTCGCTGCGGCCAACCACGCCTCGATCACAAGGTGCGTGGTCGGGGAGGGAGTGGTGGACGTGCGGGTCACCGTGCGACTTGTGCTTCCTTGGTTCGGCGAGCGTTCCGCCGTCGCCGACTCCCGCGCGGGTCCGCGGTAGCCGGATGTCCACCCCTCCACGGTGGCATGTCAGGGATACCGGCCTGAAGTAGCTGCGCCGCCGGCGTGTCACCGAGACGGCGGCCCCGGCCGGCCCGCACCGCGGGTGTGGTGGGTCAGGTGGGGTTCAGGAGGGTGGCGAGGAGGTGGAGGGCGCCTTGTTTGTCCAGGGGTTCGTTTCCGTTGCCGCACTTGGGCGACTGGATGCATGACGGGCAGCCTCGCTCGCATTCGCAGGAGGCGATGGCCTCGCGCGTGGCGGTGAGCCAGTCGAGGGCGCGCGCGTAGCCGCGTTCCGCGAACCCCGCTCCGCCTTCGTGGCCGTCGTACACGAACACCGTGAGAAGCCCGGTGTCGGGGTGCCTCTCCGTGGAGACGCCGCCGATGTCCCAGCGGTCACAGGTGGCGAACAGCGGGAGCAGGCCGATCGAGGCGTGCTCGGCGGCGTGTGCGGCGCCGCCGAGATCCAGGCCTTCGGCGACGAGGGGCGCCACGGCGGTGTCGGGCAAGGTGTACCAGACGGCCCGCGTACGAAGGGTGCGCGGCGGCAGGTCGAGGGGCTCGTCTCCCAGGACCTCGCCGGTCTGGACGCGGCGTTTCAGGAAGGAGACGACCTGCCGGGTCACCTCCACGGTGCCGAAATGCAGCTCGCCCGGCCCCAGAGGATGGGATCGCAGCGACTCCATCACTGAGATGTCGGTCAGGTCTCTGGCGAAGGTGGAGTAGTCCGGGTCGGCGGCCGAGACCAGGGCGACTCCGGCATCCAGGTCCAGCTGTTCCACAAGGTAGGTGTCCCCCTGGTGGAGGTGGACCGCGCCGGTGTGGACGGCGGTGTGGGAGGAGGGCTCGTCGACGGTGCCGAGCAGCCGTCCCGTGGAGGACTCCACGACATGTACGGGATGGCCGCCCGAGCCCCTGATGTCGGCCAGGTTCGCGGCACGCTCCCGGCGCGTCCAGAACCACCCCTGGGGCCGCCGGCGAAGCATGCCGCGCCGTACGAGGTCGTCGAGCACCTCTTCCGAGGAGGGGCCGAAGACAGGCAGGTCGGCCTCGGTCAGGGGGATCTCGGCCGCCGCCGCGCACAGGTGTGGGCCGAGGACGTAGGGGTTGTCGGGGTCGAGCACGATCGCCTCGACCGGCTGGCCGAAGAGTGCTTCCGGATGGTGGACGATGTAGGTGTCCAGGGGGTCGTCCCGCGCGATCAGGATCGTGAGGGCGTCCTGGCCGTCGCGGCCGGCCCGCCCGGCCTGCTGCCACAGGGAGGCCCGGGTGCCGGGCCATCCCGCGATGAGCACGGCGTCCAGGCCGGACACGTCGATGCCGAGCTCCAGGGCGTTGGTGGTCGCCAGACCCATGATGGCGCCGGATCGCAGCGCCTTCTCGAGCACGCGCCTGTCCTCGGCGAGGTAGCCCGCCCGGTACGCGGCCACACGAGCCGGAAGCTCGGGGGAGATCTCCTCCAGGTTGCCTCGGGCGATCAGCGAGACCGTCTCCGCGGCCCGGCGGGACCGTACGAAGGCCAAAGTCCTCACGTCGTCGATCACCAGATCGGACAGCAGATCGGCGGTCTCGGCCGTCACCGTGCGCCTTACGGGCGCGCCGCCCTCGCCCCGCAGGTCCGTCAGAGGCGGCTCCCACAGCGCGAAGGTGGTCGAACCCCGGGGAGACGTGTCCGTGGTCACCTCGGCCATCTCAAGGCCCGTGAGGCGCATCGCCGCAGCCGCTGGGTCGCTCACGGTAGCCGAGACGAGGATGAAGACAGGATGAGAGCCGTACTTGGCGCAGATCCGGCGCAGCCGGCGCACGATCTGGGCCACATGCGAGCCGAAGACGCCGCGGTACCCGTGGCACTCGTCCACGACCACCACCCTCAGGCGGCGCCAGAAGGACGACCACGCCGCGTGGTGGGGCAGCATCGACCGGTGGAGCATGTCCGGGTTCGTCAACACGTAGTTGGCATGGCGGCGTACCCAGTGGCGCTCTTCCGGTGGGGTGTCCCCGTCGTAGGTCGCCGGCCGAACCTGGGCGAGCTTGAGATCTCTCACCGTTCGCAACTGGTCGGCCGCGAGCGCCTTGGTCGGCGTGAGGTAGAGGACGGAACCCCCGGAGAGTATCTCCGACACGGCCGGCACCTGGTAGGCGAGAGATTTTCCCGAGGCGGTCCCTGTGGCAATGATCACGTTTTGGCCACGATGAGCCAGCTCAGCCGCGGTTACCTGGTGCTCCCAGAGGCCGTCGACACCCTGATTTCGCAGACGGCTGACAAGAAGCTCGTCGACCCAGTCCGGCCAATGCGCTTGACCCGCTTGACGTGCAGGAACATGCTCGACATGAGTGACACGCTCCCGGCGCGCGGGTGTGGCGAGCAGGCGCGCGAGGATCGGGCCCGCTCGCCGAGAAGGTGATGTAGTCGGAGTCACTGGTTTCCAGTTTGGCATCTTGGGGGAGAGTCGCCCGGAGTCGTGATTTCGTATAGACACGAAGACGGGGCGTGGTTGAATGCCGCGCGTCAGGGTATTGCGCGCTGGGACTTGGGGTCCCAGCATGTCAGACCCCTCGTCGTGGACTCAGCAGGCAAGGCGCTGGAGGATCTGTGGATCTGAAGTTGGACCACCACACTGAAGACCGACTCACCATCGTGGAGGTCGAGGGTGAGATCGATGTCTATACCGCGCCGAGGCTGCGTGAGCTGCTGATCGACCTGGTCAACAAGGGTAACTTCCACCTCCTCGTGAACATGGAGAAGGTGGACTTCCTGGACTCCACTGGACTTGGTGTCCTGGTCGGCGGGCTCAAGCGCGTTCGGGCGCACGACGGCTCCCTGGAGCTCGTCTGTACGCAGGAGCGCATCCTGAAGATCTTCCGGATCACCGGTCTGACGAAGGTCTTCGGGATTTACGCCTCGGTCGAAGAGGCCAAGGAAGCTCACGGCCGAGACAAGTAGTCATGGCCACCGTTGAGCTTACGTTCAGCGCACTTCCGGCTCACGTGCGCACGGCACGGTTGGTCGCCACGGCGATCGCCCGCCGCACTGGAGTCGCCGAGGCGTTGCTGGACGAAGTACGGCTCGCTGTGGGTGAGGCCTGTTCGCGGGCAGTGGAGGCACATCGCGTTCACTGCCCCGGCGAGCCGATCCGCATCGAGCTGTGCGACGAATCGGGGCGCTTCGAGGTCACTGTCACGGACTTGGCGCCAAGCGACGATCTGGAGCAGGCGTACGAGGACGAGGACGGGGAGCCGACCGCCGTCAACGGCACCGCGCTGGCCAGCCTTCTCCCGGCTGACACGCTGATGTCCGGGTTCGGGATCGCCGTCATCGCCGCCTTGGCGGACGACGTCGAGGTGTATCCGAGCGCCAAAGGGTTGCGGATCAGGATGAGCTGGCCCGCGGCCCCCACCGGCCTCGCCACCGCCTGACGCGACCGCCTTAAGCGACCGTCCAAGGCGACCGCCTCGGATTGATTCGCCTGGAGCGTCCGCATCAGGCTTCCCCCGGACCCCCGAACCGCTCGAACCGGCCTCACGGGCTGAACGGCTTGGTGGATGCGGGTGTCGCTCTGCCGGCTTGCCGGCGGCCGGACCTCAGATCATCTTCCTGTACGGGCGGTCACGCCCGTACAGGTCAGGTGGGAGGACGGCCCAGAGCGTTTTCGTTGATCGAGTGCTGGGCCGGCCCAGGACTCGGTTCGGCATGCTCCTGTACAGGTCAGGTGATCTCCTGGGCGGGGGGTGCCGACGGATATGGGCCGTCCGAGGCATCCGATCGCTGCGGCGGTCCAGCGGGTTTCGGTGTGGCCGCAGAGGTATCGGACATAATAATTTGGCAATAAACATCTGTCCGTAACACGGGCGTCGACGCGGGTGGGCCTGCGAAAACCGCGTTGTTACAGGGCAAAGCCGCACGGCTTACTGGACGGGTCCCTAATTAGCTGGCTGAAGAGGCTTCATATCTAGGGCGTGCCTGCGTAGACTCCCGGCACCGGCCAAGGTTTTGTCCCCGCAGATCGATGTCGCCCTGCGGGAAGGTCTGCGGACGTTACCGGAAGCGGCACCGCCAATCCAGCTCGGATGCGCGCCGCCCCCTTACTGAGTTCGCAGCGCGGTCCGGGCTTGGACCTACCCCGTCTGGCCGAGGAGGACGGATGTCTAGGCTCTATCTCGCCGCTGACGACGCCGCAGTGGTATCCCTTAGTGGTTCCCATCTCACGATCGTTATCGTGGTTGCCGCGGTGGCGCTGCTCGCGCTCGCCGTCGCGGGTGGTCTCGTACGAGAGGTGCTCGCTGCCGGTCAAGGCACCGAGCGCATGCAGAACATCTCGCGAGCCGTACAGGAAGGCGCCGCGGCGTATCTCACGCGGCAGTTCCGAACACTTGCTGTCTTTGTCGTGCTCATCCCGTTCCTACTGTTCCTACTTCCCGCCGAGTCGACCGGCGTCGCGGTCGGCCGCTCGGTCTTCTTCGTGGTCGGTGCGGTCTTCTCCGCCTTGACCGGATTCATCGGCATGTGGCTGGCCGTGCGCGGGAACGTCCGCGTCGCAGCCGCCGCCCGTGAGTCGGGGGAGAAGACCGCGATGCGGATCGCGTTCCGTACCGGCGGCGTGGCGGGAATGTTCACCGTCGGGCTTGGCCTGCTGGGCGCCGCGATCGTGGTGTTCGTCTACAAGGGCGACGCTCCGAGCGTCCTGGAAGGCTTCGGCTTCGGTGCCGCGCTCCTCGCGATGTTCATGCGAGTCGGCGGCGGCATCTTCACCAAGGCGGCCGACGTGGGCGCCGACCTGGTCGGCAAGGTCGAGCAGGGCATCCCTGAGGACGACCCGCGCAACGCCGCCACCATCGCCGACAACGTGGGCGACAACGTCGGCGACTGCGCCGGCATGGCGGCCGACCTGTTCGAGTCGTACGCGGTCATGCTGGTCGCCAGCCTGATCCTGGGCAAGGCCGCCTTCGGCACCGAGGGCCTGGTCTTCCCGCTGATCGTTCCCATGATCGGTGTGCTGACCGCCATCGTCGGTATCTTCGCCACCGCTCCCCGGAGCGGCGACCGCAACGGCATGGCCGCCATCAACCGCGGGTTCTTCATCTCGGCGGCGATCTCCGCCGTCCTGGTGGCCGTGGCGGCCTTCGCCTACCTGCCGAGCTCCTTCGCGGGGCTCACCGGGGTCAGCGCCGGCATCGCCAAGCTGGACTCCGACCCGCGCCTGATCGCGATCGGCGCGGTGCTCATCGGCCTGGTGCTGGCGAGCGCGATCCAGGTGCTCACCGGCTACTTCACCGAGACCAACCGCCGCCCGGTCAAGGACATCGTGGAGAGCTCTCTGACCGGTCCGGCGACCGTCATCCTGTCCGGCATCGCCGTCGGACTGGAGTCGGCGGTCTACTCCGCGCTGCTCATCGGTGGTGCGGTGTACGGCGCGTTCCTGCTGGGCTTCGGCAACGTGACCGTGGCGCTGTTCGCGGTCGCCCTCGCCGGCACCGGCCTCCTCACCACCGTCGGCGTGATCGTGTCCATGGACACGTTCGGCCCGGTCTCCGACAACGCTCAGGGCATCGCCGAGATGTCCGGTGACGTCGAGGGCGAGGGTGCCCGCATCCTCACCTCCCTCGACGCGGTGGGCAACACGACCAAGGCGATCACTAAGGGCATCGCGATCGCGACGGCCGTGCTGGCGGCGACCGCGCTGTTCGGCTCGTTCCGTACGGCGGTCGAGCTCGAGCTGGCCAAGGCCAGCGCGGGGGTGAAGGACGCACTGGGCCCGTTCAGCTCGTTCAGCCTCAGCGTCGACTCGCCTAACGTGCTCGTCGGTCTGATCGTCGGCGCCGCGGTGGTGTTCCTGTTCTCCGGTCTGGCGATCAGCGCCGTGGGCCGTGCGGCCGGGCGGGTGGTCTTCGAGGTCCGCGAGCAGTTCCGCACCAAGCCGGGCATCATGGCGGGCACCGAGCTGCCCGACTACGGCCGCGTGGTCGACATCTGCACCCGTGACTCGCTGCGCGAGCTGGCCACGCCCGGCCTGCTCGCCGTCATGACGCCGATCGCGGTCGGCTTCGCCCTCGGGTACGCGCCCCTCGGGGCCTACCTCGCGGGCGCGATCGCGTGCGGCACGCTGATGGCGGTGTTCCTGGCCAACTCCGGTGGTGCCTGGGACAACGCCAAGAAGCTGGTCGAGGACGGACAGCACGGAGGCAAGGGTTCGCCCGCCCACGAGGCCACGATCATCGGTGACACCGTCGGCGACCCCTTCAAGGACACCGCGGGCCCGGCGATCAACCCGCTGATCAAGGTCATGAACCTCGTGGCCCTGCTCATCGCCCCCGCCGTCGTGACGTACGCCGACAACCCCGCGCTGCGCGCGGGAGTCACGGTGGTCACGGTGGGGATCGTCGTCGCGGCCATCGTCATCTCCAAGCGGCGCTCGACGAGCATCGCCCCGGCGAACGGCGACGCGAGCGCGGAGATCGAGACAGAGAAGGTGTCAAGCTGACGACAGGCGGCAAGCGGCCTCGTTGAGGCCCGTTTGCCAACGATGTACGGCTACCGTCCGACAGGGACGGTAGCCGTACGCGCGTAATGCGATAGTTGGGGAAGTGAACACGCTCATCGTTCTGAGACACGCCAAGGCCGCGCACATCCCCGGCCTGGCCGACCGCGAACGCCCCCTGACCGATCGCGGTGAGCGGGACGCCGGGCGGGCAGGAAAGACCTTGAAACAGATGGGCCTGTCTCCCGACCTCGTGCTGTGCTCGCCGTCCACCAGGACGAGGCAGACGGCCGAGCTGGCGCTCGAGAGCCTCGCCCCGGACGCTGCCCTCCACATCGAGGGAGAGATCTACGAGGCGTATGCCGACGAGCTGCTCGAGCTCATAGGCCGGACCGGTGACGAGGTGGCGACGCTGCTGCTGGTCGGCCACAACCCGGGCGTACACGAACTGATCATGAACCTCACCCTCCAGCGCGAGGACGAGGGCTTCCCGCCCGGGGCGTTCGCCGTGCTGGAGACGGGGAGCTGGGCCGGCCTCGGCCCCGGCGACGGGCGCATGCTCAGCCGCTGGAACCCCAAGGACCGATGACCGCTGGGAGCGGTGGTCCCCGGCGTACGCGAAGGCGCCGAGGACCGGCGAGCTCACTCCGGCGGTGAGCCGAGGCTGAGCGGTGTCAGGCCGTCCTCGGCGTCGGCGGCCTCGACCTCGTCACGTGAGATGCCGAGCAGGTAGAGGATCGCGTCGAGGTAGGGGACGTTCACGGCCGCGTCGGCGGCCTGCCGCAGGACCGGCTTCGCGTTGAAGGCGATGCCGAGACCCGCCGCGGTGATCATGTCGAGGTCGTTGGCGCCGTCGCCGATGGCCACGGTCTGGCTGATGGGGATGCCCGCCTGCTGGGCGAACCGCTCCAGGGCGCGCGCCTTGCCGGGCCGGTCGACGATCTCGCCGACCACCCGGCCGGTGAGCTTGCCGTTCACCACCTCGAGGGTGTTGGCGGCGGAGTAGTCGATGCCGAGGTCGGCGACCAGTGAGTCGGTGATCTGCGTGAAGCCGCCGCTGACGATGGCGAAGCGGTAGTCGAGCCGCTTCAGCGTGCGTACGAGGGTGCGGGCACCCGGGGTGAGCACGACCTCCTTGCGCACGCGGTCGAAGACGTCCTCGGGGAGCCCTTCGAGCAGCGCGACGCGCTCGCGCAGGGACGCCGCGAAGTCGAGCTCGCCGCGCATGGCCGCGGTCGTGATCTTCTCGACCTCGTCCATGCAGCCCGCGTGGCGGGCCAGCAGCTCGATCACCTCCCCCTGGATGAGCGTGGAGTCGACGTCCATGACGATCAGCCGTTTGGCCCTGCGGTGCAGGCCGGAGCGCTGCACAGCGACGTCGACCTGCTGGAGCACGGCCTCGGCGGTCAGCGCGGTGCGCAGAGCGTCGGGGTCGGCCCCGGAGATCGCGAGTTCGATGCAGGTGATCGGCAGGTGCGCCAGCCGCTCCATGCGATCGATGTTGGCCCCGGCCGCGGCGATACGGCCCGCGATGCCGGCCAGGGCGGCGGGTTGTAGTGGATCGCCGAGGACGGTCACGTGGAGGCGCCCTCTGCGGCGCTTCTCCTTGAGGTCGGTCGAGGTGGCCAGCTCGACCTCCATGCCGAGGTCCTCCGCGACGCGCTCCACGGCGGCCCACATGGCGCCGAGGGTGCCGCCGGTGCCGGTCGGAGGGCCGCCGGCATACGCGACCAGCACGCCGAGGATCAGACGGCCGCGGATCACGATCTGCTCGACGTCGGCGACGTTGACGGGAAAGGAGGCCAGCACTGTGAACAACCTGGATGTCACCCCAGGTCGGTCGGGGCCGGTCAGCGTGATCAAAAGCGTGCGCTGCTTCATCGCGCACAACGCTACCGACCGCTCAGAGTCAGCGTGCAAGCGGTTCACCATACGGACGGCAGATGGCCATCTGCCCATGTCTTCATGGGTGTGCCACATGAGGAGGCATGCCATGACCCAGGCCTTTGCCAATGATGTCCAAGGCGTCAGCGCGGGAACGGGCCCGTATCCGGGCGCCGGCGCCGATGCCCGTGTCCGTCCCGACGAACGGGTTCTGGCCGACGCGCGCGGCCGCTACACCGTGGGATTGGCCAGGAACGGCGCCGACATGCGGGCCGCCCAGCGACTTCGCTACGAGGTGTTCGCCGAGGAGATGGGGGCCCACCTGGACTCGCCGATCTCCGGGCTGGACGCGGACCGGCTCGACGCCTACTGCGACCACCTGCTGGTGCGCTCCGGTGACACGGTCGTCGGCACGTACCGGATGCTCGCCCCGGGCCGGGCCGACCGGCTCTACTCCGACGGCGAGTTCGACCTGTCGGCGCTGGCCGGCATCCGTGGCGGCATGGTCGAGGTGGGGCGTACGTGCGTCCACCCCGACCATCGCGGCGGCGCGGTGGTCGGGCTGATGTGGGCGGGGATCGCGCACTACATGATCAGCGGTGGCTACAGCTGGCTCGGGGGATGCTGTTCCATCCCGCTGGACGACGGAGGGGTGACGGCCGCGGGCGTGCTCGACCAGATCGGTCTCGGGCCGGCGGAGTACCGCGTCACGCCGCGCAAGCCCTGGTCGGGCGAGGGTGTGCCGCGTCCGGAGAGCTTCGTGACCCCGCCGCTGCTGCGCGGCTACCTGCGGCTCGGTTCCTGGATCTGCGGCGCGCCCGCCCACGATCCCGACTTCGGCACGGCCGACTTCTTCGTCCTGCTGTCGATGGCGAACGTCGACACCCGGTACCTGCGGCACTTCCTCGGGGTGACGGGATGAGCGCCTGGCTACCCCTGGCGCCGTGCACCGTCGCGAAGTGCGTGTCCGCCCCGGACGAGACCGTCGGACCGGCACGGCGGGTGCTCCGCCTGCTCGGAGTGATCGTGGTGATTCTTGGGGGTCTTCCGTGTGCACTGGTCGCGCGGCGGTTCGGCGGCGCCCGGCGTTCTGTCATGGCGATGTCCTGGGCGCGGGCCTTCCTGTGGGTGCTGGGGATACGCCTGGAGGTCCGGCAGGGGTTCACCGTGCTGGGCGGCTCCGCGGTCCCCCAGGGGATGTCTCAGATGGTGCGCCAGGGGATGCCACAGGTCGTGCCCTCCGGGCCCGGCGGTGAGCTTCTCGTCGCCAACCACGTCTCCTGGCTGGACCCCTTGGTGATCGCGGCGACGACGCCATGCCGGGCTCTGGCCAAGAGCGAGATCGCGGGATGGCCGATGATCCACTCGCTCGCGGTGGGCGGTGGCGCGATCTTCATCGATCGGGAGCGGCTCTCGAAGCTTCCCGGGACCGTACGGGAGATCGCGGACGCGCTGCGCGCCGGTCAGTCGGTGGCGGCCTTCCCGGAGGGCACGACGTGGTGCGGCCGGGGAACCGGGCCGTTCCGCCCGGCGGTGTTCCAGGCCGCCATCGACGCCGGCGCCCAGGTCAGGCCCGTCGCCCTGCGGTTCCGGGACAGGAAGGGAGGTCTGGCCACCGGCCCCGCCTTCGTCGGCGACGACACGCTGCTCGCGTCCTTGGGCCGGGTGATCGCTGCGAGAGGCCTCGTGGCCGAGGTCACGGTGTTCCCCGTCATCACCCACGCGTACGGGCTCGGCCTCAGCAGACGTTCTCTCGCCGGGCTCGCCCAGGCCACGGTGTCGGGGGAGGCCCTACGGCTGCACGACATCCCCGCCGCCGCTTGAGCACACAGGGCCGCCCGCGTGCCGGCGGGCGGCCCTGTGATGGGTACGGCTAGCGTACGATCTTGGTCTTGACCGACTTGAGGAAGTACCAGCCCTTGATGCCGAGGCGCTCGAACTCATCCCTGTTGAGGTCCTCGGCGCCTTGCGGGTAGTCGTAGGTGTCGACGCCCAGCTTGGCCACTGCGGAGCCCTTGGTGGACTTCTTGAGCTTGACCTCGATGGTCAGGAAGGCCTTCTCACCCTTTTCGACGGTGTACGGCGGCAGGCACCAGAAGCCGTCGGGGAAGAAGCCGCACTCCGTTCCCTTGTCACCGCGGAAATACACCTTGTCGACGATGCCCTTGGGCAGTTTGCCGCCGAGGTAGTAGGCGTTGGCCTCCCACGGGCCCGTGTTGACTGCCGAGATCCGGTAGGTGATCGTCCCTCCGGCCTTGACCTTCTTGGGTGCGGTGATCTTGACGCTGAAGCTCGAGTCCGGTTCGGCCGCGGCCTTGGTCGCGGTCACGGTGGTGGTCGCGGACGTTTTCGCCGGAGCCGCGGACGCCGGGGTGGCGGCGAAGAGCAGGGCGCCCGCGAGTGGGGCGGCCACGGCCGTGGTAGCGATTCTGGCTAGGGGGTGGCGCATGCACGTCTCCCAGGAGTTAGGGAACACGGAGTTCCCCGGGGTACGGGAACACGGAGTGAGGAACTCCGCGACTAAACGCCAGCGTTTCTATCATGATCGACTGCGACATGCCTACTTATTTGTTCTTTAGTCGGCATTGTTACTTATATGCGGACGATTCGTGTCTGATGGTGAGTCAACCGTTCTGGCTTGCGAAGCGTCCGAGCTCCTAAGGTGCGTTCCCGGCAACGACGCCCTGGGAAAAGGCATGAATGGCGTCCGGTCACCGGAGGGTCCTGGTTTTGGAGGAGTGCTTGCGCCTCACTTGATCCGGAGGCCGTCCGGCATGATCAGGTGCAGGTCGCCGAACTCGTGCCACAGGTAGCCCTCGCGCAGCGCCTCCTCGTACGACCGGGAGAGAAGCTCCTCGCCCGCGATGGCCGAGAGCATCATGAGGTGGCTGGAGCGGGGCTCGTGCAGGCCGGTGATCAGCCCGTCGACCACCCTCACGCCTTCGGCCGGGGTGATGACGCGCGAGGTCCAGCCTTCGGCCGCGCGCACCTCGCCCGTACCGGCCGGCACGGCCGTCTCCAGCGCCCGTACGACCGTCGTGCCGACCGCGATGACGCGGCCCTCGGCCAGGTTGACCAGACGGGCCGTCTGCGGTGACACGGCGAAGCGCTCCGGGTAGGGCGGCTCGTCCTTCTCTGGCGAGGCGACGCCGGTGTGCAGGGTGATCGGGGCGATCAGGATGCCGCGGCTGACGAGCGCGGTCACCAGCTCGTGGCTGAACGGCCGCCCGGCGCTCGGCATCTCGGCGCTGCCCGGACGCAGGCCGAAGACAGTCTGGTAGTCCGACAGCGGCCAGTCCTGCTCCACGTAGGAGTACCTGATCGGCCTCCCGTGCTTCCGCAGGTAGCTCGGGACGTCCCGGTCCACGCTGGCCCGCCACAGCCGGGACGTCTCGCGCTCCAGCAGGCGCAGCGTGGCGCCCCCGGGGAGCGGCAGCCACTCCCCGGGCCGGCCGCCTGAGTACGGCCCGGTCGTGCCAGCCGTACGGCGCCGCAGCTCCACGAGCCACGAGCCGTCCTCGCGCTCGGTGGAGAAGTGGACGGCGAGCCGGTCCAGCGGTACGGCCGCGGGCAGGGTCGCCGAGTCGTTGACCACCAGGACGTCGCCGGGGCGGAGCAGGCGGGGCAGGTCGGTGAAGGCGTGGTGGGTGACGGATCCGGAGTCCTTGCCGCTCACCATGAGACGCACGCCGTCGCGCGCCAGCCCGCGCGCCTCGGGGGGTTCGTGCGCCTCGCGGACACGGGGAAGGTCGAAGGCGATCACCGGGTCACCCGGCCGCTGTGGGGACGCCTCTTGACCAGGTCCACCAGGAACGGGGCCACCGTGTCCGGATCGGCCCCGTTCGCGGCCTCCTCCTCGCCGAGGGCGTCCACGAGCATGCGGGTGCGCATCTCCCCGGGGTCGACCCACCAGACGGCGATGTCCGGCTCCTCGACGGCCAGCACGTGGGAGAGCTGGTCGAGCGCCGCCTTCGTCGCGCCGTAGCCGCCCCAGCCCTCGTACGCCTCGACGGCCGCGTCGGACGAGATGTTGATCACGGCGCCCCTGCGCTCGCGAAGCCCCCGCAGCGTCGCCTGGATCAGCGCGAGCGGGGCCACCACGTTGCTCTCCAAGGCTCCGGTGAACGCGTCCAGCGGGTACGCCCCCAGCGGGGTCAGCGGGACGGCTCCGAGCGTGCTCGCGTTGTTGACGAGCAGGTCCAGGCCACCGAGCCGGTGCGCGGCCTCGGCCAGGCGAGCCCGGTGCGCCGGATCGGCCACGTCGCCGGCCAGTGCCGTCGCGCCGGTCTCCCCTGCGGCCTTCTCCAGGTCGGCGGCGCCGCGCGCGGTGATGACCAGCTGCCAGCCGTCGGTGGCGAGTGCCCGTGCCAGGGCGAGGCCGAGGCCCCGGGAGGCCCCGGTGACGAGCGCCGTGGGCCGGGACCCCTCAACGGGCCGCGTGCCCGCCACCGATCGCGTGCCCGTCCCGGCTCCTGTGCCCCCCACGGCCCCCGTGCTCGTGGCGGACCGCGTTTCTGTCGTGGATCGGATGTCTTCTGCCATGGCGTCGACGCTACGAGCCGGGCGTCTGCGGGGCATCGGGCCTGCGACCGGCTCCTGTCTGGGCTCATGGACCTAGGACCATCGCCCGAGCCTCTCCGGTCACCGCCGCGCCTACAGTGTGGGCGTGACCACGGAACCGGCCATCGAGCGTGACGCCGTGCTGCACGCGGTCAGCTCCGCGGTGCTGGCCGTCACGCGGCATCTCTCGGTCCGCGAGGTGCTCCAGGTGATCGTGCGCTCGGCGCGTGCGCTGATCAACGCCAGGTACGCCGCCCTGGGCGTGCCCGACGACGACGGCTCGTTCGCGGAGTTCGTGGCCGAGGGCGTCAGCGACAAGCAGTGGGACGCCATCGGCCCTCTCCCTCGCCAGCACGGCATGCTGGCCGCCTTGCTCCAGGACGCCACGCCCGTACGCCTGCCCGACATCCGGGAGGACCCGAGGTTCGGATGGTGGCCCAGCGCGCATCCGGTGCTCAAGGACTTCATCGGGGTGCCGATCCGCGACGCCGACCAGGTCCTCGGCATCATCTTCCTTTCCAACAAGCGCGCCCCCGGCGGGTTCACGCAGGAGGACCAGGAGCTTCTCACCCTCTTCGCCGCGCACGCGGCCATCGCGCTCACCAACGCCCGGCTGTACGAGCGGGGCCGCGAGCTGACGGTCGTCGAGGAGCGGACGCGCATGGCCCGTGAGTTGCACGACGCCGTGACCCAGAAGCTCTTCTCGCTGCGGCTCACCGCCCAGGCGGCGGCCTCCCTGGTCACCTCGGATCCGGCGAGGGCCATGGCCGAGATCGACCGGGTCCAGCGGCTGGCGGGGGAGGCGCTCGCCGAGCTGAGAGCCGTGATCGTCGAGCTGCGCCCGGCCGAGCTGGACCGGCACGGCCTGGCCGAGACGCTGCGCAAGCACGTCGCCGTGCTCGACCGGCTGTACCCCGCCGCGATCTCGTTCGAGTGCGCCTCCCTGGGCGACCTGCCTCCCGCGACGGAGGTGACGGTGCTGCGAGTGGCTCAGGAAGCCGTGCACAATGCCCTCAGGCACGCGAACGCGACATCCATCGAGGTATGCCTCAGGACGTCCGGATCATGTCTCAGGCTGGAGGTCAGGGACGACGGGGACGGTTTCGACGCGGAGCCGCTCGCGTCCCGGGGCCTCGGGCTCGTCTCGATGAGAGATCGGGCGGAGGCGGCAGGCGGCTCGCTGCTGGTGACGTCGGAGCCGGAAGCCGGGACGACCGTCCGCCTGGAGGTGCCCGCGTGAGCCGCGGTGCGGCCGCCGGGGCACAGCCGTGATCCGGGTTCTGATCGCGGACGACCACCCCGTCGTGCGCCAGGGGCTGCGTACCTTCCTCGACCTGCAGGACGACCTGGAGATCGTGGGGGAGGCGGCGGACGGGGCCGAGGCGGTGGACCTGGTCGCGTCGCTGGCCCCCGACGTGCTGCTGCTCGACCTCAAGATGCCCGTGCTGGACGGTCTCGGTGCCCTGCGCGAGCTGTCAGGGCGAGGGCTGCGCGTACAGGTGATCGTGCTGACCTCGGTCAGCGACAGGGCGGACGTGGCCCCCGCCATGCGCTCGGGGGCGTCCGGTTTCCTCTACAAGGACGTGGACCCGGCCGCGCTCGTGCAGGCGATCCGCTCGGTGCACGGCGGTCAGGTGCTGCTGGCGCCCGAGGCGGCCGAGGCCATGCTGGCCGGTCCCTACCAGGCGGCGGCCGGGCACGCGCCCATCGCCGTGCTCACCGAGCGGGAACGCGAGGTGCTCGCGCTGATCGCCTCCGGCCGGTCGAACCGCGAGATCGCCAGAGAGCTCGTCGTCGCCGAGAAGACCGTCAAGACCCACGTCTCCAACGTGCTGATGAAGCTCGGGGTCCAGGACCGCACCCAGGCAGCGCTGTACGCGGTGCGTCACGGCCTGGCATGAGACGGGACGGGCCGGCACACAGCGCCTGTGCGGTTACGGCCGGGAGCCACCGGGAGGGGTCCTGATCGCGTCCGGCGAGTGGCGGGTCTCGATGATCGCGTTGTGGGCGGCCACGCGGGCTCGCCGTACGGCGCGGTCGAGGTCGCGCAGCGCCTGGCTCCGCACGGCGATCTGCTCGGAGGTGAGCCCCCGCTCGTCGGCGAGGCGCAGCACCGAGGCGAGCCGCGCCGTGAGGGCGGCAACCCGATGGGCGCGGGCGGGGTACCCAGGCGCGAGACCGTCGTCGGTGGTCCTGAACGAGGGATGGCCCGTGCCCGGACCGTCCACCGAGAGCAGCGCGTCGGTGGCCGAGCGCATGGCGGCGGTGAGGGCGTGCTCGGCCTCGGCAAGACCAGGGACGTCGGGCCGGGCGGTCTCGGCCTCCATCACGGTCCAGCGGATGCCGGAGTAGGACGACCCTCGGCGGTCGAGGGAGGGAAGGAGACCCAGGCACCTGCCTGGGAGCACCGCCGTCGCCGCCTGCCCGGCGTCGACGGCGGCCACGGTGAAGGGCGGAGGGCCTGTCAGGCCGAGCGGGTCGCCCGCCGCGGGAAGGGCCAGGCGCAGGGCGCTCAGGCCCTCGACCCGCAGGTCGGGGAGGAACCCGCGCAGAGGGGTCTCGGTCACCTCGCTCGAGACGACCTGTGGTCCCGCCGCGCGCTCCAGCCGGTCGACAGCCTCATCAAGACCGACATGTCCGGCAAGCCAAGCGTTGCCCCATGCGACCAAGGTGGCGGAGATCGGTGAATCGGGGTGCACCGATCCACGATATGCGCTGATGCTGCAATAGGTTTGGTCCGGAGGGACACTGGGCGGGGCGACTCGCCCGGTGGCGCCGGATTGATCCGGATGAACCGGGTTGATCCGGATGAACATGTCAGGAGGTATACGGGATGGGTGGTCAGGTGCTTCGGCTCCAGGACGTCGCCGTCCGCAGAGATGGCGCGGCCCTGCTGCGGGGCATCGACTGGACCGTCGAGGAGGACGAGCGCTGGGTCGTGATCGGCCCCAACGGCGCGGGGAAGACGACGCTGCTGCAGGTCGCGGCGGCTCTTCTGTACCCCAGCGAGGGCTCGGTGGAGATCCTCGGCGAGCGGCTCGGCCAGACGGACGTCTTCGACCTGCGGCCTCGTATCGGCCTCGCGAGCGCGGCGCTGGCCGAGAAGGTGCCGCCCGAGGAGAAGGTCATCGACCTCGTGCTCACGGCGTCGTACGCCATCGTGGGCCGCTGGAACGAGGAGTACGACTCCGGTGACGTCACCCGTGCGGTGGAGCTCATCGACCAGCTGGGATGCGCTCATCTGATCAGGCGGAAGTTCGGCACACTGTCGGAGGGCGAGCGGAAGCGCGTGCAGATCGCGCGGGCGCTCATGCCCGACCCCGAGCTACTGCTGCTCGACGAGCCCGCGGCCGGGCTCGACCTCGGCGGCCGTGAGGACCTCGTGCGCCGCCTGTCCACGCTGGCGTACGACGCCAAGGCGCCCACCATGGTGCTGGTCACCCACCACGTGGAGGAGGTGCCGAGCGGTTTCACTCACGTGCTGCTGCTCCGGCACGGATCGGTGGTCGCCCAGGGCCCCATCGAGTACATCATGACCGCCGACAACCTCTCCCGCACCTTCGGCGTCCCCCTGAGCCTCGAGCGCAGCGCCGACGGCCGGTGGTACGCCCGTGCCCTTCCAGGCTGATCGGAGAATCGGGCGATTTGTGATTCAGACGATTCACCTGTGCGGTTAACGAACGGCTAAAGCCAAAACCAAATATCATTCCGGCCGGGGCTCATCGGATTCTCGGGTCGGAGTGCTCATGACACAGCTTGTCGTGGCCATGATCGTGGTGGCAATCGCTGGTTTCGCGTTATACCGCACCATTCGCATCGTTCCGCAGGCACAGGCGTTCATCATTGAGCGGCTGGGGCGCTACCACCGCACGCTGACCCCCGGGCTCAATATCGTCGTGCCTTTCATCGACGCGGTGAAGACGACCGTGGACCTGCGCGAACAGGTCGTGTCCTTCCCTCCGCAGCCTGTCATCACCTCCGACAACCTCGTCGTGTCGATCGACACGGTGATCTATTTCCAGGTGACCGACCCGAAGGCCGCCACCTACGAGATCGCCAACTTTCTCACCGGCGTCGAGCAACTGACGGTCACCACTCTGCGCAACGTCGTCGGCGGCATGGATCTCGAGCGCACGCTGACCTCCCGTGAAGAGATCAACTCCGAGCTTCGCAGTGTGCTCGACCAGGCCACCGGCAAGTGGGGCATCCGGGTCAACCGCGTCGAGCTGAAGGCCATCGACCCGCCCGCCTCCATCCAGGACTCGATGGAGAAGCAGATGCGCGCCGACCGAGACAAGCGCGCCTCCATCCTGTCGGCCGAGGGCCAGAAGCAGTCGGCGATCCTCACGGCCGAGGGCGAGCGGCAGGCGGCCGTCCTCAGGGCCCGAGGCGAGGCGGAGGCGGCCGTGTTGCGCGCCCAGGCCGACGCGGAGGCGCAGGCCATGCGGGCCAAGGGCCAGGCCGACGCCATCGCGATGGTGTTCCGCGCCATCCACGAGGGCAACCCCGACCAGCAGCTGCTCGCCTACCAGTACCTCCAGACGCTCCCCGAGATCGCCAAGGGCGACTCCAACAAGCTTTGGATCGTGCCGTCGGAGCTCGGCAAGGCCCTGGAGGGCCTGGGCGGCCTCTTCACCCCGCCCAAGGAGGGCCCTCCCATCCCCTGAGGCGGGGCGTCCACTGTTCCCGGCGGCCGTCCCCAGCCCGGTAGCGTGGACCGGCCGTTCCCGCCCCTGAGAGCCGTTCGGTGAGACCCCACCACTCGCTGGGTACGGTTGCCGCCTACTATCGGGCGAAGTCGTACGAAAGGTGGGCAATTTGACGCCGTGGGAGGTTGTCGCGGTCCTCGCGGCCGGGGTCGCGGCGGGGGGCATCAACGCCGTCGTCGGGTCGGGTTCGCTGATCACGTTCCCGACACTGCTCGCGCTCGGGTACCCGCCGATCGTCGCCAACGTGTCCAACAACGTCGGGATCGTGGCCGGCAACGTGACCGGAGTGCTCGGCTACCGCGACGAGCTCAAGGGCCAGCGCGAGCGGCTGCTGCGGCTCGGCGCCGGCTCGGTGCTCGGCTCGCTGGTGGGCGGCCTGCTGCTGCTCTCCCTGCCCGCCAAGGCCTTCCAGGTGATCGTCCCCGTGCTGATCGCCCTCGCCTGCGTGCTCGTCGTCGCGCAGCCCCGGCTCAACGCCTGGCTCTCCAAGCGGCAGGACAACCCTCACCCGCACGGCGGGCCGTGGCTGTGGCTCGGGGTGTTCGGCGCCGGGATCTACGGCGGTTACTTCGGCGCCGCGCAAGGTGTGGTGCTGATCGGGCTGCTCGGCATCTTCCTCGACGACCACCTGCAACGGGTCAACGCGACCAAGAACATGCTCTCGCTGCTGGTCAACTCCACGGCGGCCGTGCTCTTCGCGTTCTTCGCGCCGGTCGACTGGTGGGCCGTGCTGTTGATCGCTCTGGGCTCGATGGTCGGTGGGTTCCTCGGGGCGAGGGTCGGGCGCAGGCTGCCGGCCCGGGTCCTGCGTGCGTTGATCGTGTGCGTCGGAATCGTCGCGATTATCAAACTGGTGTACGGCTAACGACCCCCACAAGTGGGTATTTATCTGGACATGAAGGGTGACCGGGTCGAGATCGTCATAGACGCGGGAGATGCTCCGCGCACGTACGAGGTCGTGGCGACGAAGGCCGGTCGGCGCGTCGACATCGCCACCCGGAGAGGGCTCGTCGAGGTCAGCGAGGTGACCAGGAGCGGCACCGCCGTGCGCACCGCCCGCTTCATGGCCAGCCGCATCCTCGCCCTCGTCGAGTACCCGGCCGCCGACCGGGCGGAAGAGTGACGTCCGTCAGGCCTGCCGGGGGCGGACCTGCACGATGCCGTCGCCTCGCACGTTGACCTCGAACGCGGGCTGGGGCGCCGTGGCGGGGCCGTGGACCACCGCACCGTCCTCCAGGCGAAACGTGCTGCCGTGCCATGGGCACACCACGCACGCCTCGCCGTTCTCGAGCTTCAGCCGCCCCTGGTGCAGGGGGCCGGCCAGATGCGAGCAGCGGTCGGCGAGGACCTTCACCTGGGACCCGTGGCGCAGGACGAAGAGGTTGATGTAGCCGAGCCGCCGCGAGACGGGACGCCCGTCGGGCAGGTCCCACAGCCGGCACAGGTCGTGCCAGCCGAGCGGTACGAGGTGCGTCGTCGGCTCGGCGTGGGTGGGCCCGGCAGCCATGCGATAGGCCAGGTGCCCGCCGAGGTAGCCGCCGATCCCCGCTGCGCCCAGACCCAAGAACGCGAGCGCGCGCCCCGCCTGGTGCCTCCCGGACAGCCGCAGCACGAGCGACCCCGAGTAGAGCCCGAGCGCGGTCAGGTTGACGAGCGCGTGGACGAATCCCACGCGCTGCTGCTCAAGGTGGAGCACCGACCAGTCCGTGATCCCGGCGGCGGCGGCCGGAATGGCACCGGCGATCCCCGTGGCGAGCACTGCGCGCGACGCGCGGGGATCCACGTCGATGAGGTCGAGGATCGCCGTCGCCGTCCAGCAGCCCAGGCTGATCGTCGCCAGCGGAGGGTGGAGAGGATGTCCGGTCGGCACGCCGTGGAGCATGTCCCTGAGGGGGCTCCCCGACGGCAGCCTGCGGCGGACCTCCTTCGCCAGCGGGAGGACCACCCGGTCGATGGCCTTCATGTGCTCGAGGCGATCGGTCATGCCCACCGGCAGTGACATGCGCGCAAAACCCAGGGACTCCCGGAGCGTGCGGCGTCGCGAGTTGATGGACTTCGAAGTTTCCTCCACTTTCGCCCCCTCTCGCCCTAGGGGACGTACCCCTAAGAGCCGGAGAGAACACCGCGCAGGCGGCTACGCGCGGCGCCGGGCCAGATGGCCGCGGGCCACCGACAGCTCGACGATCTCGGTGGCGTAGTCTCCCAAGGCCGGTGAGCCCTCCTGGATGATCTTGACTTTATCCATTACCTGGTCCGCCGTCACCTGGTGGCGTACCCAGCTTCCGCCCTCGTTGTGATGGTTGGCCATCATCGGGGCGAGCCGGTCCAGAGCCTTCGCGAACCTCGCCTCGGGTGTTCTCCGCTCCTCGAACTCGTCCCACAGGGCTCGCAGGGTGGCGGTCTGGTCCTCGGGGAGCAGGCCGAAGATGCGGTCGGCCGCGGCGCGCTCGGCCTTCTCCTGCAGTTCTACCGCCGCGAGGTCGTAGATGAAGGTGTCGCCCGCGTCGATCTCGACGATGTCGTGCACGAGCAGCATGGCCGAAACGCGGTCGAGGTCGGTGCCGGGTGGAGCGTGCTCCCCGAGGACCATGGCCAGCATCCCGAGGTACCACGAGTGCTCGGCGTCGTTCTCCCTGCGGGAGCCGTCCATCAAGGTGTTGCGGCGGAGCACGCGCTTCAATTTGTCGATTTCCACGGCGAAACCGACCTGGGCCAGCAGACGTTCCTTATCGGGCACGGTGGTCACGCGCCACAGCCTATTACCGGAAGCGCCCGGATTTGCCCAGGCCCGCGCCTTGAGATGTTCTCAGGCGGGGGTGAGCGTGACCGGGACGCCGTTGAACACCGCGTTTCCCGACAGCGGGTCGACGATCGACTCGTCCGTCAGCGTGTTGGCGCTGACCCCGGCGTTCTTGGCCGCGACCAGCTGCGTGGTGCCGGCGTGACCCCAGCCGTGCGGCAGGCTCACCACCCCTCGCATGATCGTGTCCGTCGGTTCGAGCCGTACGGTCAGCTCGCCGGCCGCCGACCGTATGACCGCCTGCTCGGCCAGCCCGAGCTCGGCGGCGTCCTCGGGGTTGATCTGCAGCGTGCATCGGTTGGTGCCTCCGACCAGCGGCGCCACGTTGTGCATCCAGCTGTTGTTCGAGCGCAGGTGCCGCCGCCCGATGAGCAGGAAGCCGTCCGTACGGCGCCCCAGCGCCTCGCGCAGCCGTACGACGTCGGCGAGGATCGGCTCGGGGGCCAGCTCGACGGTCCCCGAGGCCGTGCTGAGGATGTCAGGGATGCGGGGCCTGAGCGGCCCGAGGTCGATGCCGTGCGGGCTCTCCAGCAGCCGTGCCAGCGACAGGCCCCCGCCGTCCCGGTGCTCGCCGTACGCCTCCCGCCCGCCCCAGTCGCCGTACGGGCCGAGGCGAAGCATCGCGTCGAGGCGGAGCTCGGCCCCGGTGGAGCCGGTGAGCATCGCCCGCAGCTCCGCGGGGTCGCGCCCTTCGACCGGCGATCCCGGGGTGTCCGACGCCTTGCGGAGCATCTGGTCGAGGATGAGCTCGTCCAGCGTGGCGGGATCGGCGCTCGCCCCCTGGCCTGAGGCGATCATGGCAAGACGCGCGAGGATCTCGGCTTCGGAGGGCCGTCCCGGCTCCAGGGCGAACACAGGCGGCGAGTACCGCGTGTAGTCGCGCACGGCGAAGCCGAGGAGCGCGAAGTCGTAGTGCCCCGCATCCATGACCCGGGGCGGCGGGAGGATGACGTTCGCGTGCTTCGTCGTCTCGTTGAGGTAGGGATCGACGCTGACCATGAACTCAAGGCCGGGAAGGGCCTGGTCCAGCCGCGAGCCGTTCGGCGCCGACAACACGGGGTTGCCCGCGACCGTTATGAGGGCTCTGATCCGACCCTCGCCGGGCGTCTCGATCTCGTCGGCCAGCGTCGCGACCGGCAGCTCGCCGCCCGCCTCCGGCAGGTTCCGCACGCGACTGTGCCAGCGTCCCATGGCGTACGGCTTGCGCCGGCGCGGGCCCTCGGTGGCCGGGCGGGAGAACATCGCGCCCCCGGGACGGTCGAGGTTGCCGGTCAGCACGTTCACCACCTCGACCAGCCACTGCGCGAGCGTCCCGAACTCCACAGTGCAGGTGCCGATGCGGCCGTAGACGGCGGCCGTGGGGGCGGCGGCCAGCTCGCGCGCCAGCCGCACGATCAGCCCGGCGGGCATCCCGCAGGCGGCGGCGCAGGCCTCCGGGGTGAACCCGGCGACCGCCGCCTCGACCTCGGCGAGCCCGCTCACCGGCACGCGGACGTTCGTCAGCTTCTCGGCGAAGAGCGTGTGCACGATGCCCATCAGGAGGTAGGCGTCCGTGCCCGGGCGGATGAAGACGTGCTCGTCCGCGAGCGCGGCCGTGCGCGTCCGGCGCGGGTCGACGACGACCAGCCGCCCGCCCCGCCCGCGCAGCGCCTTGAGGCGTCCGGGGAAGTCGGGGGCGGTGCAGAGGGAGCCGTTCGACTCCAGGGGGTTGGCGCCGAGCATGAGCAGGTAACCGGTGCGATCGAGATCGGGCACCGGGATCGCGAGGGGGTGGCCGAACATCAGGCCCGCCGCCACGTGCTTCGGCATCTGGTCGGCGGTGCTCGCGGAGTAGACCTGCCGGGTCCCCAGGCTGCGGGTCAGCGGAGCCCCGTACAGCATGCCGGCCATCGTGTGGGCGCTCGGGTTGCCGAGATAGATCGCGCGAGCGGGGCCGGGTACGGCCGCCAGACCTCGTTCGACGGCCTCGAAGGCCTCCTGCCAGCTCGCCTCGCGCCACCCGCCGTGCTCGCGTATCAGCGGCCTGCTCAGGCGGTCCGGGTCCTCGTCGAGGCGGCCGAGGCTCGCACCCTTGGGGCAGATGAAACCCTTGCTGAAGGGGTCGGCGGCGTCCCCTCGCACTCCCACCACCCTGTCGTCATCGTCCAGCGTGATCCTGAGGCCGCAGACGGCCTCGCACAGCGGGCAGGTTCGGTGCGCCGTACGCATGGCCGGCCTCCTGAGTTCAAGGGATGAACTCATCTTTACCGCCGAAGCGGGTCGCGGGGAAGGGGAGGACGGAGGGCTGTGGGCCGCAAACCCTGAGAATCCGGGACCGGCTTGGTACGGTGGTGGCGCGATCGAAGACGCCCTTTGAAGGTTGCGAGAAGTCGTTCTCAACCCCCCGCCGGGCCGTGAGGTGGCAGCCTTCGGCCCGGCTCTTCGCGTGCCGGTGATCCACGGTGCCTTGCAAGACCGGTTCACCACGCCCATTCTTGAAGGACCTTTACATATTCCTGAGAAGGAGGGCGGATGGCATCCCTGGTGGATCTGTCTGGCGTCGTCTGGAGGAAGAGCAGTCACAGTTCGGTGGGCAACTGCGTCGAGCTGGCGCACCTGCCCGGAGGGCGAGTCGGCCTCCGGGACAGCAAGAACCACTCCGGTCCGGTCCTCGTTCTCGCGCAAGGGCAGTGGGACGCCTTCATCGCAGGCCTCAAAGACGGGAAGATGACCGGCTGATCCCGCATACAAAGGCCCGCCGCCACGAACGTGGCGGCGGGCCGTTTCACGTCTCAGGCATGTGATCGGCGATCGTCACCGGATCAGGCGACGCCCAGACCGGTGGCGACACCCTCGCCGAGGTCCTTGTGGACGTTCGTCCAGTACTCCACGACGCGCTTCTTCATGTCGCCCGTGACCTCCGGAGCGGAGGCGTGGCCGACGATGTTGCTCACGAGGTGCTCGCGGTCGGTCGCGGACAGGACGTTCTCCCAGAGGGCGCGCGGCTGGCTGAAGTCGTCGTCCTCCGCGTGCTTCTGGTAGGCGCTACGGATGATCTCGCCCGCGATGTGGTAGCTCTCGCCGGCGAAGATCGCCGGGTCGGCCGCCGGGCCGCCGACGGTGTTCGGCGCGTAGACCGGGTCGCCGGGGTTGCTGTAGCGCATCGCGCCGTCCTTGTTGTAGCTGTGGACGGGCGACTTCGGCTGGTTCACCGGGAGCTGCAGGTAGTTGGCCCCGATGCGGTAGCGGTGGGTGTCGGGGTAGGAGAACAGCCGGCCCTGGAGCATCTTGTCCGGGGACGCTCCGATGCCCGGCACCAGGTTGGCGGGCTCGAAGGCGGCCTGCTCCACCTCGGCGAAGTAGTTCGCCGGGTTCCGGTTCAGGGTGAACTTGCCGATCGTGATCTCGGGGTAGTCGCCGTGCGGCCACACCTTGGTCAGGTCGAACGGGTTGAAGCGGTAGTCGGCCGCCTGCTCGAACGGCATGACCTGCACGTTGACCGTCCAGG
>JAOPYI010000240.1 GCA_025964675.1 Sphaerisporangium sp.
TCCGTCCCCGGGGCGCGGTCGGGGCCCATCCGGCGCGTCCCCCCTAGGCTCTCTGCCTTCTGAAGCGCGGCTTCTACGTCGGGCACGCCGACGTAGAAGATGACGCGACTGTCGTAGCCCGTGCCTCCGCCGACGCCGCCCGGGATCCCGACCCCGTCGCCGGTCGTGTTGCGGTCCACGAACCCGTAGTCGCCTGGCTGAGAGACCGCCTCTGAGACCGGGCCGCTCGTGTCGAACTCCCACCCGAACAGGTCGCCGTAGTAGCTACGGAGCTTCGCCGGGTCGTTCCCGATGATCTCGAAGTGCACAACTGGCTGTCCCATGGTCAGCCCTTTCCGCGCCGGTAGTCCGGCGCCGACTGTGCTTGACCGTCGCGAACCCGCTCGCCGGGGTCCGATCAGGCTGGACGTCACCACCGTAGCGAGACTAGTTGTTAAAAACAATCACTTAGTTGTGCATTAGTATCGATGCGAGCAGGGAGACACTCATGCCAACGAGCCGTAGCTACGGGGACGCCTGCGGAATAGCCCGGGCCCTTGACGTCGTCGGAGAACGGTGGGCATTGCTCGTCGTGCGCGAACTGCTACTCGGACCGCAACGTTTCTCCGACCTGCGCCGCGCCCTGGCCGGCGCGAGCTCGAACTTGGTCGCCGACCGGCTTCGCGAGCTCGAAGGCCGCGGGGTGGTCCGCCGCCGCAAACTGGCACCCCCAGCCAATTCATGGGTGTACGAACTCACCGAATGGGGGTGGGAGTTGGAACCGATAGTGCTTGCCCTGGGCAGCTGGGCTGTTCGCGTCCCACTCCCGCCCGCGCCGACCAGGCTCAGCGCCACCTCCGTCCTGATCTTTCTGCGAACCTGCGCGCAACCTGACCCCAAGGCGCCCGCGACCGTCTATCGTCTCGAGCTCGACGATCGCGTATGGACCATCCGAACAGCGGCCGGTCAGGTGCATGTCGAGCCTGGCGAACCCAGCAGGGCAGACGCCTGCCTCCGCGCTGACCCCAAGACGCTGAACGCCCTGCTCGACGACCCGGCCGCTCTCGACGCTGCCATGTCCGACGGGAGCGTCGTCGCCGCAGGCGACCTGTCCGCTCTTCGCCGTCTCTTTCAGGCAGTCACCATCCCGTCTCCCGCCGCTCCTTCGGCGTGGAGCGGGTGACGGGAATCGGACCCGCGCTGTCAGCTTGGGAAATGCGCTACATACCAACGCAGGGCGACGCACAGGACGCCGCGCGGCGTCGCGTACGCTACAAGCAGCGTGGTTGGAAAGGCGCACGCCACTACTGACCACACCTGATCATCGACCTGGGCGGCCCCATTGTTGCTGCCGGGCGGTTTGCGTGGGGCGTGTCTGGGGAGCGCGGCGGCTGTGTCGCACGCCCGGCGGTGAGGTCGGCGGCGAACCGCAGCAGATGGCACAGCCAGAACGCGACGACGGCAGGTCTGACAGGCCGACACGGGCCGGCGTGGAAGGCCGCACATCCGCGACCCGCTGAAGTTCACCCCGCCGGCCGGCCCGCGTTGACAGGGGGATTCGTGGCACTGGACCCGATTGCAACGGCCCTACCGCGTGCCGGGGCCGGGTACCTGCGTGCCGGTGTGTCGCATGTGTGGCGCCGGCTGCCGCGCCGGCTGCGGCGCCGCTGGCGCTACGTCGACCCGATCAACAGGGCCATGCTATATATCGGTGCTCCCGTGGTCGCTACCGCGCAGATGCGCGGCGGGCACCAGCTGCGCCTGGACCTGAGATCGGGAACCGAGTGGTTCGCCTACTACACGGGCGTCTTTGACGACGGTCGCATCCGAGCGGCTCGCGAACTGATGTGTCGCCAGCCCGGCGGGGTGGCGGTCGATGCGGGCGCGAATATCGGATTCTGGACCATTCCGCTGGCGCTGCAGGCCGCGGCCAGCCACAGTCGCGTCGTCGCCGTGGAGCCGGTCGTGGCGAACGCCCGGCGACTGCGGGAGAACCTCGAGCTCAACGACATCAGCGACTACGTGGACGTGTGGGAACACGCGCTGTCCGACGCTGCGGGAACGGTGATGATGACGTTGCGCGAGGACTTCGCTGACGGGGCCGGCACGGGCAACGCCGCCGTCGCCGTGGACGACGGGACCGACGACCAATTCGCTCATGTCGAGGTGGCGACGCGGACACTCGACGACACCCTGGACGCCTGCGGCCGAGCGGCGGTGCGGGTGGTCAAGGCGGACATCGAAGGGCACGAGGATCACTTGCTTGCCGGCGCGCACCGCACCTTCTGCGTCGACCGCCCGGTGGCGTTCCTGGAGTGGAACCGCGTCTACTACGAGCGCCGCGGCGTCGACGCGACGGCCCTGACGGCACCGTTGCTGCGTGACTGGGAGTATCGCTGTCTGCGCCAGCGGGACGGCCGGTGGGTCGCCGCCACGTGCGTGGAAAGTGAGCTGCCGCTGGACGACGTTGTCCTGGTGCCGGCCGAGAGGCAGGCCGAGGTGATGGAGTTGCTGTCGCTGACCATGCCCGGTGGCCGATGACAGCGCCGAGTCGCCGCATGAGAGGACGTGCCACCGAATCGGATCACTTCCTGGCCGCCACCGTGGACGGTCCGTGATCATTCGATCGGTAGCATCCGGATAAATCCCTAATTGGAGGAAATTTACGGATCGCTTTGATCTGCTCTGTGCTGGTGCTGGCCATTCCGATCAAGGCTGGGGGAGACCGCATACCTTGCCGCGACCCCCCAAGGACACCGATGCCATCGACGACGTGGGCGACGTCCTCCCTTGCCCGCCGTGCAGGCCTTGCCGGTGTGACGGCGCTTCTCGCCTTCACCGGCCCGCTGGCTGGCGTCACCCCGAGCACCGCCGCGACGGCGCACGTGGCGTCCACCGCGACCGTGCAGGCGACCGGCCAGGCCGGGCACCCGATCACCAAAACGGGTGTCTCGACTCTCCTCCGTACGTGGAGCGACATCCTCCTGACCGGAGACCCGCAGAAGGTCGCCGACCTGTATGCGCCCGACGCCGTGCTGCTGCCCACCATTTCCGCCCAGATACGGACCGAGCGCGCGGGACTGGTCGACTACTTCACGCACTTCCTGGCCAAGGAGCCGCGTGCCACGGTCAAGCAGTGCGTCATCGAGCTCCTCGGTAAGAATGCCGCCGTCGACAGCGGAATCTACGACTTCTCTCTCAAGAACGAAGACGGTGAGAGGGAGACCGTCTCTGCCCGTTTCACCTTCGTCTACGAGCGCATCGCGGGTAAGTGGCTGATCATCAGCCACCACTCGTCCCTCGTCCCGTCCGAAAGCTGACCCCTCGCACGGTTCGGAACCTGTGGACCGTCGCCGGTAGCTCCCATTAGGAGGTGACGACGAGCCGGTACCCCACGCCGCGGACGGTCTCGATGCGCACCACCTCGCCGAGCTTGCGGCGAAGCGTCCCTACGTGCGCGTCTAGCGTTTTGGTCGGCCCGAACCAGTTGGCGTCCCAGACCGACTGCATGATCCGTTCCCTGGTGAACAGCGCCCCGGCGTCCTCGGCGAGGAACGCCAGCAGGTCGTACTCCTTGGGGGTGACGGCGGTCTCGCGGTCGTCGACGTAGACTCGCCGGGTCCGGCGGTCGATGCTCAACCCGCCATGACGCTCGACACCGCGCCTGCCCGGACGCGCAATCGACGATCCGCCGTGACGGCCGGAACGGAATCCATCATGACGGCCGGCCCCGAACTCGCCGTGGCTGTCAACGCCCGCCGTACTCGTATCCTCCGCGGCCCTTGCCTCCGCCGTCGCCACTGCCGGACCCGGCCACGCGGCGTCGGCGCCGATCGGACGGGTCCTCCGGGCCACGGCCCGCATCCTGGCGATGACCTCGCGGATCCCGAACGGCTTGGTGACGTAGTCGTCCGCGCCGACCTCAAGCCCGACGACCCTTTCCGTCTCGTCGGTGCGGCCGCTGATCATGATGATCGGCACGTCGCCCCGGGTACGCAGCGTCCGGCACACGTCCAGGCCGTCGCGGTCGGGAAGGCCGAGATCGAGGAGGACCATCTCGCTGGGCGCCGCGGCCAGCGCCTCCTCCCCGGTGCGGACCCATTCCACCCGGTACCCATACCGGGCGAGCCCTTGCTGCAGCGACTCGGCGATGAGCTCATCATCCTCAACGAGGAGAACACGCATGACTCCCAGCCCCCGGTTGTGGCGAGTACA
>JAOPYI010000250.1 GCA_025964675.1 Sphaerisporangium sp.
GCAGACTGTTACCTACAGTTGCAAGCCTGGTCTGGGGCCTGTCGGTAGTAGTGGCACACCTCACCAGCTATCGGTCGACCTGACGGTCTCGAACGCCACTCCCTCCCCCAGCGGGACGGTCCCTGCCACGGTAAAGGTGGCTCAGGTTGCCACTGACCTGTTTATCACGGCGACTGAAAGTATTGCGGCGACCGACGTTTTGACCGTCGAAGGTGAGGTCGCAGTCTCACCGGGCGCGGGCAGCCCACTGGTTGCCGCTACCCCCATTGCCACCGCCGCCACTACGCCGCCCGCCCCAGGTATCCCCAAGAGTGGCTCGATCACCCTGCCTGCTCAGGGTGGGATCGTCACGATTATTCCTACGGCAATCGGCACTGTTGGACTTGAAGCAAGAACGATCGTCGTGAAGGTAGGCGTCGGCGGAGCCGCAGGCACTGCTTGGTACACCTGTGAGTTGCCAACGATAGGTGCACTGCCTGCTAAGGCCACACTCACGGTAAAGTCGCCCACGGCGGCGTCAACTGACGACACGACCACGCCAACCTCCACGCCGACATCGCCCACGCCCACGCCCACCACGACAACCCCCAAGCCGACCCACACCGTCTTCGAGACCGTGACTAACAAGCCCAAGTCGACCCAGCAGGTGACGAGGAAGCCCGTGAGTGGCGCGGCTACCGGTGGTGGTGGGGACGCGGGGCCTGACGGGCGGACGGTCGTGCTGGTCGGCGCGATGCTGGTGGTCGGGGCCGGAGCCGGCGGACTGATGATGCGCCGCCGACGCTCGCAGGGCTGATCGGGGGTTCGGGGTGACGATGCCGCCCGAGTACCCGCCGTCGGATGGTCACAACGGATATCCGTACGGAGATCCGAACATGCCACCCGGGCAGGGTTATCCACAGCCTGTGCACGGCCAGCCGTACATGCCGCAGGCGTACTACCAGTACCCCGGGCAGCAGCCCGGCCCCGGCGGACAGTGGCAGCAGCCGGGCCAGGAGGCCCGTCACGGGCAGATCATGCGCGCCGTGCTCATCCTCGCCGCCGTAGCGGGGGTGGTCACGGTGGTCATCGGGGTCCTGGTCATGGCTAGCTCGCCGGCGGAGTACGGCCTGGCCGACGCCCGCACGCCGCTCAAGCTCCAGGCGCAGCCGCCCGTCGGCGCATTCGCGCCATCGGTCGGCCCGGGTGGTCCCGGGCAGCCGCTGACGCAGGCGGATCCGACGGCGCCGCCCCCCATCCCGTCCCTCCCGCCGGCACCCCCGTTGCAGCCGTCCACGCCAACGCGGCTCGTCGTCAAGAAGCTCGGTATCAACGCGCCCATCAAGCCGGTCGGTACCGACAAGAAGGGGGCGATCCAGACACCCCCGATCAGCAACCCCAACCTGGTCGGCTGGTACCAGTACGGCCCGACGCCTGGCCAGGCCGGGCCCGCCGTGATGCTCGGCCACAAGGACACGACCTCGCGAACGGCCGTGTTCGAGCGGCTTCACGAGCTGCAGTACGGCGACACGATCGAGGTCACCCGCATGGAGGGCACGGTCGCGATCTTCACCGTCGGTGGCATCGAGCAGGCGGACAAGCAGACGTTCCCGACCAACCGCGTGTACGGCAACGCCGACGCGGCGGAACTGCGCCTGATCACCTGCGGCGGCACCTACAACCGCTTGACCGGCCACTACGTGGACAATGTCATCGTCTACGCGAGGATGACCAGCACGCGGAAGGCCTCCGCGCACCGCTGACCGGCCGGGCGGACCCCGCGTGCGAGAACTCTCACATCCGTGGAGCATTATTCTGTTGTAACCTCGTAGAGACCGAACAATGCTCGGTTCATGTGGGACGGAACCCAGGAGGCACTGTGGCAGAGGCGTACATCGTCGGGGCGGTCCGTACCCCCGTCGGCAAGAAGAAGGGCGGCCTGTCCACCGTTCACCCCACTGACCTGGCCGCTCACACCCTCAAGGCCCTGGTGGAGCGTACGGGCGTGGACCCCTCGGCCGTCGAGGACGTCATCATGGGCTGCGTCATGCAGTTCGGCCCGCAGAGCATGGACATCGCGCGCAACGCGTGGCTGTCGGCGGGCCTGCCCGAGAACGTCGCCGGTGTCACCATCGACCGGCAGTGCGGCTCGTCGCAGCAGTCGATCCACTTCGCCGCCCAAGGCATCCTGTCCGGCACCCAGGATCTCGTCGTGGCGGCCGGAGTGGAATCGATGAGCATCGTCCCCATGGGGTCGAGCATCACCGCGGCGCTGGAGAAGGGAATGCCCTTCCCGTTCGGTGACATGTGGGTCGAGCGGTACGGCAAGCAGGAAATCTCGCAGTTCCGCGGCGCGGAGCTGATGTGCGAGAAGTGGGGTTTCAAGCGCGACGACCTCGAGCGGTTCGCGTACGAGAGCCACCAGCGCGCCGCCAAGGCCATCGCCAACGGATACTTCAAGGACCAGATCGCCCCGATCAACGGCGTCGAGGACGACGAGGGCCCCCGGGCGGACACCACGCTCGAGAAGATGGCCGGGCTCAAGACGCTGCGCGATGGCGGCCAGATCACCGCGGCCACGTCCTCGCAGATCTCCGATGGTTCGGGTGCGCTGCTGATCGCGTCCGAGCAGGCGGTCAAGGACCACGGCCTGACCCCGAGGGCGCGCATCGTCACCCTCGCGCTGACCGGCGACGATCCCGTCTACATGCTGACCGCGCCGATCCCGGCCACGCGAAAGGCACTGCAGAAGTCCGGGCTGTCGATCGGCGACATCGACTCGATCGAGATCAACGAGGCGTTCGCCCCGGTCCCGCTGGCCTGGCTCAAGGAGCTCGGCGCCGACCCGGCGAAGACCAACCCGAACGGCGGAGCCATCGCGCTCGGCCACCCGCTCGGCGGCACCGGCGCCATCCTCATGACCAAGCTGCTCCACGAGCTGGAGCGCACGGGCGGCAGGTACGGCCTGCAGACCATGTGCGAAGGCGGCGGCCAGGCCAACGTCACCATCATCGAACGCCTCTGACCTGGGTCGATGCGAGACGGCGGTGTCCCCCCTTGGGAAGCAGGGGCGGGACACCGCCGTCTCCGTGAGATCCCCGGCGAGACACGCACGGGTGATCCACTGGTGATCCGTCGGCGAGCCTTCGGCGGTCAGCGCCCCTTGGGCTGTCGCCGGGGCGGCGTCACGCGCCGTACGGGCGCCGGCGGCACCGGAATCCGGCGCGGAGCCGGAGGAAGTGGTGTCTTGGTCGTCTTGGCGGCCTTGCCGCCCTTGTTCTTACCTACGCGAGCACGCATACAAGTCCCCTTACAGATGACGACGCGGCAGGGAAAAATCATGCCGGTCGGAGCCTCAGCCGCCGCGTCTAGATGGACGTGACCAGAAAGCCGAGTGAGAGCGGATGATCGGTCACCGAGGACCGATCGACGCCGTCAGTAAGGAAAAATGCGCATACCCCGAAGGTACGAGCCGGGGCACGGCCGGCACAACTGATTTACCAGCCGGCCACATCGACATCGGTTATCTGGCCGCCATGTCAGGCAGTTCGACCCGTACGACGGTGCCCCGGCCGGGGAGGGACCGGAGGGTCGCCTGGCCGCCGTGCGCCGTGGCGATGGCCTGGACGATCGCCAGGCCGAGGCCGCTGCCGTCGCTCGGAGAAGCGTGGTGGAAACGGTCGAAGGCCAAAGTGGCGTTCTCAGGGGACATGCCAGGTCCGTCGTCGCTCACCTCCAGAACGGCCGGAGGCGCCAGCCGCACCTTGGCCGCCGTGCCCGGCGGGGTGTGCGCCCGCACGTTGGCCAGGAGGTTGACCAGCACCTGCCGGATCCTGGCCTCGTCCACCACCGCGACGATCCTGTCCGGTGCCTCGACCGTCACCGGGTGCTCGGGATTGAGCGCCGAGAAGTCGTCGGCCACCTCCACCGCCACCCCCGTCAGGTCCACAGGAGCCATGGTGAGCGGCGCCCCCTTGTCGAGGCGGGCCAGCTCGAGCAGCTCCGAGACGAGCCGCGTCATTCGTGCCGCCTCGTCCTCGATCCGGCGCATGACCTGCGGGACCTCGTCCTCTGGGATGGCCCCCTGCCGATACAGCTCGGCGTACCCATGGATCGTGGTCAGCGGGCTGCGAAGCTCATGGGAGGCGTCGGCCGCGAAACGGCGCACTCGTTGCTCAGAAGCCCAGCGGGCCGCGAACGCGTCCTGGATCCGGGTCAGCATGACGTTGATCGTCGAGCCGAGGAGTCCGGCCTCGGACCTTCCTTCCGGCATGCGAGCGGACAGGTCGCCGCCCTCGGCGACGAGCCGGGCCGTGCTCGCCATCCTGGACAGCGGCGCGAGGCCCGTACCGATCAGCGACCTGCCGAGCAGGGCCAGCAGCGCCAGCAGCACGGCCCCGGTGACCAGCTCGGCGATGACCAGGCGCCGCATGGCGTCCCTCACCTCGTCGAGTGGCACGGCGATGACCACGATGCGGTTGCCTGTGGTCATCCGCGCCGCCGCCGCCCGCAGGCGGCCCGTCAGGGCGAACGGCCTGCCGCTGTCCGCGAGCGATCCGAGGGTGGCGGCCCCCACGCGCTCCAGCGTCGCCGGGACGCTCGCGGCCTCGGGGTCGTCGCCGTAGACGAGCCTCCCGCGACCCGTGGAAAGGTTGAGCACGGCCACCGCGTACGTCGGGCTGGCGTTGACGAGCGCGATGCTCGACGCCTGTACGAGCCGCGCGGCCGAGACCTTGGCAGTGGCGGTGAGCGTCGCGTCCGTACGGTTCAGCATGTGCCCATGGAGCACCAGGACGCTCACGACCGACAGCACAGCGAGGCCCACGGCGGTGACGGAAAGCAGGCCGGCGAGCAGACGTCCCCTGAGCGTCATGAAACAGCCACAACGCCCAGGGGAGGGGCTTGAGCGCTGGAGATCACGCGTCTAGGGACGCAAGGCATAGCCGACCCCGCGCTGGGTGTGGATCAGCGGCGGCCCGAGGGGGTCGAGCTTGCGCCGGAGGTAGGAGATGTAGGTCTCCACGACCTGCGACTGGGTGCCGAACCCCCACACATGCTCCAGCAGCTGCGCCTTGGTCAGGACCTGCCCGGGGTGCCGCATGAGGAAGGCCAGCAGCCGGAACTCCGTGGGAGAGAGCTCGACCGGCGCTCCGCCCCGCCGCACCTCCCAGCGGGCCTCGTCCAGCTCCAGATCGGCCACGGTCAGGGTCTCCTGGTCCGCCACGACGACGGCGGGATCCGTACCGCCCCGGCTGCCACGCCTCAGCACGGCACGCGCCCGGGCGACCAACGCCTCCACCGAGAACGGCTTGGTGACATAGTCGTCGCCGCCGAGCGTGAGCCCGTGCACGGTGTCCGCCGGGGCGTCACGCGCCGTCAGGAAGATGACGGGCACGTCGTCTCCCTCGGCCCGTAACCGCCGGCACAGCTCGAACCCATCCAGATCGGGAAGCATGACGTCCAGCACGACGAGGTCGGGCGCTCCCGACCGCGCCAGCTCCAGCGCCTCGTACCCTCGCGAGGCGCTCACCACGTCGAACCCGTGGAACTTGAGCGCCACACTCACCAGGTCCCGGATGTTGCGCTCGTCGTCGACGACGAGGACGCGCGGCTTCTCCATCTGGTCGCTCATGCGTTCTGTGATCACTCCTTGGTGCGTTCGGGGACCACCACTCCCTGCGCGGTCCGCGCGTCGCCGCCGGGCTGCCCCAGAACGGAGACGGTATCGCCCGTGGCCAACGCGGACGAAGCGGACTTGGCGCCATTCTTCCGGACTTTGGTGTCAGAGGTCACCGTCCAGGTCCAGCTCACGCCGTCGGCGCTCTTGACGGTGAGCGAGTGAAGGCCGAGGAAATCCTGAGATATTCCGGAGAGCCGCACACGTCCGGGGGCGTGATGCGAACTCGGCGGGGTCAAGTTCGGTCATGGCTGGTGGACACGACAACAGCGTTCACGTCGTGCCGCTCCAGAGCCGGGCGAACTCGGGGCTGCCGTCGCGGAGCTCGTCGACGAGTTTGGTCACCGCGGGGTCGGACGGGTACCGGGCGAGGGCGGATCGGAGCCCATGACTCCTGCTTGTTCACACCCCAAGTGTGCACGCTGCGCGGTGGCGTGCAGGGTGCTGAGCAGCGCAAGGGCGTTGGCGCTGGGAGAAGCGGGCTCCGGATGGTAGATGATCATTTGCTGATCGGGTGCGCTGCGTATGTCGAAGGCCTGGTAGGTCAGGGTCAGCGGGCCGACGTCGGGATGGATGAGATATTTGGGCTCGTGCGTCTTGCCCCGCACCTCATGGGAGCTCCACAGCGAGCGAAACTC